>CAYJER010000005.1:0-85392 GCA_964369225.1 uncultured Eubacteriales bacterium | reverse complement strand
AATCAAGGCGACTATAAAAAGGCATTGGAGTATTATGAAAAGTCTCTTGAAATAAAAGAAAAAATATTAGGAAAAGAGCATCCTGATACTGCTACAAGCTATAATAATATAGCATCTGTTTATGAACCCCTATGCAACTATAAAAAGGCATTGGAGTATTATGAAAAGTCTCTTGAAATTTATGAAAAAGTATTAGGAAAAGAGCATTCTGATACTGCTACAAGCTATAATAATATAGCAAGTGTTTATTATACCCAAGGCAACTATAAAAAGGCATTGGAGTATTATGAAAAGTCTCTTGAAATTATAGAAAAAGTATTAGGAAAAGAGCATCCTTATACTGCTTCAAGCTATAATAATATAGCAACTGTTTATTCTACCCAAGGCGACTATAAAAGCACTATTGAATTATTTAAAAAAGCCTATATTATTTTTAAAAAAGTATTAGGTTCAGAACACCCCAAAACACAAAATGCGTTGAATGGGTTGTCTATTTGTTTCAGCAAGTTAGGTTACAGTCAAGAAGATTTTGACTTGTGGGTAAAAAACAACTTATAAACTAATATTTTCTACTGCACATTATTAACGCAAAACCGCACAAATTGATAATTATTAAACCACAAAATTAGTGTATTGGAATTAACAAATCTAAAAGCTTATTTGTAGGTTCGGGTCTCCGTGCCCACGTGTTGATTACGATTTTATGATTAAATTTAATTCGTTAAAACACACAAATTAATGTAGGGGCGGATATTATCCGCCTACGAAACTTAGGCAAAATTACTAAATTTTTAGGCGGATAATATCCGCCCTTACATGGCTAAATTTGCTAAGAGGCACGTCTGCACGGAGACCCTACCTTACAATATAGCATTAAGTTTGTTTAAATTCCAAGGATAGAGAACCACACCAACAACCAATCACATACCCTCGGACGACCACAGGTCGCCCCTACAAGAATTTTAATTTAAAAACCTTTAATCAAAAAATCCGTAAGGATTTTCACATTCACTCTTTACTCTTCATTTTTCACTAAACAAAAAAGCACCCCATTAGGGGTGCTTTAATTAATCTTCTTCTATTTGCTTTTGGAAATTTACTGTTATATTTATTTCTGTTGCTCTTTGACTTTCTGCCTTTGTGACTGTTACAGTCAAATTGTCAAGGTCAAAACTATCATTCACAGCAGGTATTTTATCTATATTTTCAACAACCCATCCATTAATTGTTGAAGCTTCTGTTTTTTGCTCAATCATAAACATCTCGAATAAATCTTCTAGGTCGTTCTCGGTTGGAACAATATACTTTCCATCTCCAAGTTCTGTTATCGCCTCGAAAATCTCATCATGCTCATCCCAAATTTCACCAACTAATTCCTCGAGAATATCTTCCATGGTTATGATACCCTCAGTTCCTCCAAATTCATCGACTATTACAGCCATATGTATTTTTCGTCTTTGTAAATCTTTTAGCAATTCGCAAATCTTTACTGACGGCGGAACAAATTCGGCAGGCTTCATTATTGTTTTAATACTTTCATCTGTATCAACAATATAATTACAGAAGTCTTTGTGGTTAATAACACCTATTATAGTGTCTATTGTGTCTTTGAACACAGGCAATCTTGAATAACCTGTTTCTTTGAAAATTTGAGCTATCTCGGCAGTTGTCATCGACTCTTCAGCTCCGGCTACATCTATTCTAGGGGTTAGAATGTCACCAGCCTCTAAATCGTTAAACTCAATTGCATTCTTGATAAGCTCGCTTTCAGATTCATTAATTCCTCCGTCTTGCTCTGCTTCATCAACAATAGTCAAAAGCTCGGTTTCAGTAATGCCAACGCTTTCTTCAACACCTATTATCTTGCTGATTAATGCCTTAAACTTTACAAGTAAAAAGTTTATAGGTTTAAACACTACATTTAAAAAGACAAATACTGGTGCTACAAATGCAGCGTATTTTTCTGGCATCTGCTTTGCTATGCTTTTTGGAGTTACTTCACCAAAAATAAGCACAACCACTGTTACAACTATAGTCGAAATTGTAGGACCATCACCCGCAAAAAAATTTGTGAAAAGTACAGTCGCTAGGGTGGCGGTTGCAATGTTTACTATGTTGTTGCCAATTAATACGGTAGACAAAAGCTCATCATATTTATCGGTAAGCTTAAGTGCTAATTTTGCTTTTTTGTTGCCATCTTGAATATGGCTTTTTAGCCTTGCCCTGCTCACACAAGAAAAAGCTGTCTCTGTTGCGGAGAAAAAAGCCGACAAAAAAACTAAAATTACTAACGAAACTATCAGCCAAATACTCTGGTCGTCCATAATAGGAACAATCACCTCTTTAATATTTTTTTTAATTATACCACAAGATATTCTAAAAAACAAGTAAAATTTATAAAAACATATGGTTAATATGCTTTTTATTAACTTTAACTAAATTTATTGTATTGTATTATCGGTAAAACCTACTGGTATATATATTCTGCCCATATCTTGACTAAACTTTATCTCTAAGTAAACGTTCTTAAAATCTTCTTCAAAACTGTTTACATCACTTAGAATTATTGAATTAAAATCAAATGTGTAGCTAGCTCCGCCAGATATCATAACCATGGTTTCTCTAGCTAGTGGGTCTGTGCCGTATTCGTCTATCATGTTTTCATCATGGTATATTTGGCAAGAAAGATAATCGGCGTGTCCGTTTGTATTCTTAATTGTTACGGCGAAATAATAGCTGCCGTTTTCTTTATCAACTTCAACTGCGGTTTTTTCTACAATAATTCCCTCGGGTAAATCGCTGATAGTGTTTTCATAAGCAGTCATAAAATCATTATAATCATTTGTAAATTCAGAAATTACAACTGTTTCAGAGAAAAATAATATTCTAACAGCATTAAATGAAAAATACATTATAAATATGCTAATCAAAGCTAAAATTCCATAAAGAACGTATCTTTTTTTGAATTTTTCCATAAATAAAGTTAAATCCTTTCTTTTAATAAAATTTTTACAACAAAGTCTTTGACTTTTTCACAATAAAAAGGTATACTTTATTATTATACATAGTAATGTGAGGATTACATGAACAGAAAAATAATTTTTAATAACAAAGCATTAATTTGTGTCCCAGCGATTGCAAAAACTTCGGAAGAACTCAAGAAAGAGCTTTTAATACTTGATAACTGCCCTTGTGACATAATTGAATGGAGAGCGGACTTTTTTCAAGACGATATTTTATCTGAACTTAAAAAAGTTAGAAATTTAATTAAAAATAAAAAACTGCTTTTTACATTTAGGACATTGGCTCAAGGTGGAAATAGAGACTGTGAAACTTACAAAAAGTTAGTCACAGATGTTATAAACACTAAACTTGTAGATTTTATAGACATAGAAATAATTTCGGCAGACTGTGAAATAATAAACCTAGCTAAGGAAAAGCAAATTTTAAGCATTGTTTCAAGCCACTATTTTACACATACGCCAAAAAAAGATGATATTAAGGCGGAGTTTGCTAGAATGGAAGCAATAGGTGCTGACATTCCTAAGATAGCTGTAATGCCAAAGAAATTGACTGATGTTACAGGATTTATGGAGGCAGTGTATGAGACTAGTCAAATAAATTCACCAATAATAGGAATTTCAATGTCAAAATTAGGTCTTGCTACTAGACTTTGCCCAGAGCAAATAGGTTCTTGCCTTAGCTTTGCAGCAGGAGTAAGCGCTTCTGCACCAGGACAAATTGACAGTGAAACATTACATAAAATTATATATAGTTAAAAGGAGTAATTAATGAAACTTTACAATTCACTTACAAACACAAGGGAAGAATTTAAACCATTTGAAGAGGGCGTTGTTCGCATGTACACATGTGGACCTACTGTGTATCATTTTGCACATATTGGAAACCTTAGAACCTATATTATGGAAGACATACTTGAGAAATATCTTAGTTATGAAGGCTATGATGTTAAAAGAGTTATGAATATAACAGACGTTGGTCACCTTTCAAGCGATGCCGACACTGGCGAAGACAAAATGCTTAAAGGCGCTAAGCGTGAGAAAAAGACAGTTTTAGAGATTGCTAAGTTTTATACAGATGCTTTTTTTGGTGACTGTGAAAAACTAGGAATTAAAAGACCTGAAATTTGCATTCCAGCAACTGATTGTATTGCCGAATATATAGAGCTTGTTTCTACTCTTATTGAAAAAGGTTTTGCTTATATATCTGGCGGAAATGTGTATTTTGACACAGCAAAATTAGAAAATTATTATGTTTTCGGAAACTTTTCAGAGGAAGATTTAGCTACTGCTGTTCGTGATGATGTTGAGCTTGATGACAACAAAAGAAATAAAGCAGACTTTGTTCTTTGGTTTACTAAATCTAAATTTGATGATCAAGAATTAAAATGGGATAGTCCATGGGGAATTGGTTACCCAGGTTGGCATATAGAGTGTTCAGCAATTTGTATGAAGTATTTAGGTGAGTATCTTGACATTCACTGCGGTGGAGTTGACAACGCATTCCCACACCATACAAATGAAATTGCACAAAGTGAGGCATACATTGGGCATAAATGGTGTAATTATTGGTTCCATGTTCTTCACCTAAACGATGCAAGAGGCAAGATGAGTAAGTCTAAAGGAGATTTCTTGACAGTTTCATTGTTAGAAGAAAAGGGTTATAATCCTTTAGCATATAGATTTTTCTGTTTGCAAAGCCATTACAGAAGACCTCTAGCCTTCTCTTTTGAGAGCCTTGATAACGCTGTAACCGCCTTTGATAAATTAATTGCTAGAATAGCTAAACTTAATGCAGAAGGTGAAGTATCACAAGAAAATCTAAGTGTTTGGAAAAACAAGTTTATAGATGCAGTTGGAAATGACCTAGCCTGTGCAATGGGAATTACTTTACTTCATGAAGTGCTAAAGTCTGACTTAAACGATGCTACAAAGTTAGCGGTTATTGAAAGCTATGACACAGTTTTAAGCCTAGACTTAATTAATCAAGCTAATAATCAAGAGGAAGATTTAGGAATTAGTGCCGAAGAAGCAGCAGAAATTGAAGACCTAATTGCTAGAAGAACTAAGGCAAGAGCCGAAAAAGATTGGGCTACAGCCGATGCGATAAGAGACGAGTTAGCAAAGAGAAATGTAGTGGTTACAGACAACGCAAATTCCATTAGTTGGACTATAAAAAAATAATTTATGAATATTACAGACATTATAACATATACTTTAAGTAAATACTAAATAAAAGGTGGTATAAATATGTTTGTAGTAGATGTCATTGCCTTGGTTTTAACCATTATCGGCGGTTTAAACTGGGGACTTATCGGTCTATTTGAATTCGACCTTGTGGCATGGATATTCGGAGGGCAAGACGCTTTGTTATCACGAATTATCTATACACTAGTGGGAATTAGTGCAGTTTGGTGTATTTCGTTCTTGTTTAAGCAAAACGGAATGAGCACAAGAGATGAATAACAAAAGATTAAGCCCTATAAACAGCATTTGTTGCGTTTATAGGGCTTTAATTTTAAAATAGTTCTTTTAGTTTTTGTACATATACCATACCCTCGTCATAGTCGTATGATTCGATATGTGTTTTTATATTATCTAAATATTCACCGTATGGTGACTGCCAACTATAGATTAATAGTTCATCTAGTATGCTTTCAATTAGGTCTAAATCAATAAAGTCAAACGCTTCGATAAGCGAATCGATTTTATCTTTTATTAATATAAGCTCGCCCTCTTCCTTTTCGGTGTCTGTAGGGGTTATATTTACCAAATATTCATTTATTGATTTTAGCAAACCGTGCAACTCAAGCAAAAAGTCTTCAGTGTTTTTCTTTATAAACTCTAAATCTTCATTTGCAGAAGCGGTTTCTAGTGCGTATGCCTTTGAAGATAGATCTGAAGCTCCTATTGCCGCAGACGAACTCTTAATTGCGTGTACTTCTGTTTTAAGGGATGAAAGGTCTTTTGTGTTATAGTACTCTTGTATGATAGGAAGTTTTTTTGTTCCCTCGTTAAGATATGTTTTTAGTATATCTAAATAACTTTCATAGCTGCCACCCATGGTGCGTACTCCAGACACAATATTAATTCCGTCGATTTCTCCATAGTCAACAGTGACAAGTTCTTCGGGGGTTTCTTCTATTGCTTCAACTACGATTTGTTTTTCTAGTGGCAACCATTTTGTCAATATCTCATTTAATTTTTTCATGACTATAGGTTTTTCAAGGAAGTCATTCATGCCTTCTTCTATGAACATGTCTTTAATGCCTATGATAGCATTGGCAGTTAATGCAACAATTGGTAAGTTAAGAAAATAAGGATCTGGTATTTTTCTTATAGCTACAGTAGCGTCTATTCCGTCCATTATTGGCATCATATGGTCCATAAAAACTAAGTCGTAACGGTTTTCTTTGATTTTTTCTACAGCTTCAAGACCATTTTCGGCAGTGTCAATGCTAAATTCATAAGGTTCCATCAAGCCCTTAGCTACTCTAAGGTTTACATGATTGTCGTCAACCAATAATACTTTAGCTTCTGGAGCCCTGAAAAAGTGTTTTGTTGCCTTTTGGTATTGTGTTAAACCTGTATTGTTAAGAGCAGCCGAAATTTGAATACAGTTGGCTGGAAGAATAAGCGTGAATATTCCATCTGTAAATTTTGCGTTTTGAGCCTGTGAATACATTACAATTTTTGTATCCTTATTTGTTAGCACTTGTTGAACTTTACTGAAATGCAGTGCTGGTGTAAACAGAAAATCGAACTCTTCATCTCGCAAACACTCATATAACTCTGACTGATTAGCACAGAATACACATTCAGAATCTAAGTTCTCTATGCTCTTTTTTAAATATTTTATGTGAAGATCTCTTGATTCATAAAGTAGAATTTTTTTCTTAATAGGAACACATGCAATAGTCTCTGTGTGTGTTACTACTTGCTTAAGCTCAACTGTAAATGTAGAGCCTACTCCTAGTTCTGATTGTAGACTGATTTTACCGCCCATCATTTCACATAATTGTTTTGAAATAGCAAGGCCTAAGCCAGTACCCTCAATGCTTCTGTTTTTCTTTGTGTTGACTCTTACAAATTCCTCGAATAAACGCTCTTGATCGGGCTTGCTAATTCCTATGCCTGTGTCTTGAACTGTAAATTTTAAGTGAACTTCATTTGCAAAAGTTTTTCCTGTAACGGTCAGTGATACATGCCCGCTAGGCGTAAATTTTATTGCATTTGTTAATAGGTTTACTAAGATTTGTTTAAGTCTTCCTTCATCACCCAGTAGTTGTTGCGGTAGTTTGCTGTCGATATATGTGAAGAAATCTAGGCTTTTTTCTTCTGCTCTTAGTCTAGCCATGGTTATGGCATCGTTAAGAATTGATGATAGGGTATATGGTGAATCGAAAATATCAAGTTTACCTGACTCTATCTTAGAGATATCAAGTATATCATTTATTATTGAAAGCAAGTTTGTGCTAGCTTGCTTAATTCCTGTAACATATTCAGAGGCGGAGTGTTCACCCAATTCACGCAGTAATAGTTCAGACATTCCTGTAATTGCGTTCATAGGAGTTCTTATTTCGTGGCTCATATTTGCAAGGAAATTACTTTTTGCCTGTGAGCTTGCAATAGCCTCTGCATGTGCTATTCTTAGTTCTTCTTCTGATTGAGCCTTTTGTACGGCACTAGCAAAAATTGAACCGGCAATATTTAATATGTTTTCATCCGCTACTGAAAAATGTGTTTCATCGGTAAAATTATCTACTCTTAGGTATCCCCATGGTTTTCCGTGATGATACACAGGTGAGATAAGTACCGCATGGACACCTTCTTGATTTAAAAATGCTTTTTCATTGTCTAGGACTTCTGATACAATTACATTCATAGTTTTTTCTTTTAAAATGTAATTTAAAAGGGTAGGGAAGTGGCGTTTAAATTTAATTAGTTTGCCTTGTAAAATTCTATTAAGCAAGGATTTGGAGTATTCATCGTCATTCTCGCCATTGTACAAAACTATATTATCTATACTATCTAGTATTGCATCGGTGGCGATTGGACTTGATCTAAAGATTTGTCCTACTCCTTTTCTCCATTTAAATATGCTTTTACAATAGAGTTCGCCGTCTACCGATAAATTTTGCCAAAAAGTAATTCTTTCTCTGCCCATTAATTGGCATAACTCGGTTAGGCAGTCTCCTACTACACTGATAATATCATGGTCAGCCGACATTAGTCTTTGAGAAAACTCAGTAACCTTTGAAAGTATTTTATCGTGTTCTAATATTTCTTTTGTTCTAATTTGTATTTCTTCTTCAAGGTGCAATTGGTGGTCTTCTAGTTTTTTTAGTGCGATAGAAAGACTTTTTTGTGACTTTATAAGCTCGTCAACATCTAAATTACTTCCGATTATTCTAACTGCATTTCCGTTGGCATCACGTTCTATGACTTCTGCGAATGTTCGCATCCATAAAAAGCTACCGTCTTTTTTCTTCACCCTAATTTCAAGCAGGTAAGACTCTTGGTTGCCTATTACTATATTGTTTATGTGGTGTTTTAGCTTGTTGTCATCATCTGCACTTATAAGTTCATCTTTCCAGGCTGAAAAATTAAGTGTTAATTCTCCTTTTTGATAGCCTAAAACTGAATAAAACTCATCACTATAGAAGATATTTCCATTTCTACAGTCTAGCTCCCAAATTGCGAAATTGGCAAGCTTTACAGCAACAGAGAACCTTTCTCTTTGTTCGTTTATCTGTGCTAAGGCTTGCTTAAAATCGTTTATATCTATTAGTACTCCTGATATATATTTAGGTCTACCATTTTTATAGTATTCCATGACTTTGCCTCTGGTTTGAATCCAGATTTCTTTGCCATTTTTTTTATTCATCCTAAGTTCAATATCAAAAGATGGTATTTCACCATTTACATGTGAAGTTACATGCTCTTCCATTAAGATTAAATCTTCAGGGTTAACTAACCTTTGCCAAGTGGCAATGGTTGGATCTAGTTCATCGACATCATATCCTAAAATATCCGCCCATCCCTTACTATAAAAGACAGTATTTGTTTGAGCTTCCCAACGCCAGTATCCGATTTTAGTGAACTCAATTAATTCTATTAGTTCATCTTTTGACGGGGTGTGGAGCATGTTATTATCTGAATTACTCATGTTTGTGACCTTGTCATTTTTGTCGCATAAATGCGATAAAAATTTGGAGAGTGTTCCCCGTGACTGTCCTTTCCTTTTTATTTTCTCATAAATATCAGCCCAAGTGCTTATAGGCGTTAGAAATTTCTTTGAATTTGTCGCTGATTTGCATAAATACTTGCACAAGTTCAGGGTCAAAGTGCTTTCCACTATCTTTTAGAATGATATCACAAGCTATTGAGTGGGTTAGAGCTTCTTTATATGGGCGTTTTGAGATAATTGCATCATAAACATCAACTATAGCCATTAGTCTGCCTGTAATTGGGATATTTAGTCCTGAAAGAGCATAAGGATAACCGCTACCGTCCCATTTCTCGTGGTGAGATATGGCGAACTCTGAGGCCACTCTTAAAAATTCTACATCTTCTAAGTCTTTCATTGAGTTGTTTATTGCTTCCTCACCGAATATTGTATGGTGTTTCATTAACTCAAACTCGGAGTCTGTAAGTCTACCTGGTTTAAGTAAAACAGTATCAGGAATAGAAATTTTTCCTACATCGTGCATTTGTGAGGCATGTGAATAAAGTTCAGTATCGATATCTTTAAGTTCATCACTGTATTTACTATCTTCTTTTGCTTTGTCTAAAAGAACTTTTAAGTAATTTTTTGTTCTTATTATATGTCCGCCTGTTGAACCGTCACGGCGTTCAACCATGTCAGACATTGATTGTACTATTGAATATTGAAGCTCTTGTATCACTTTTGTTTTGTCAGAAACCATAACTTCTAAATTAGCACTATAATTTTGAAGTTCTTGTTGTTGGTTTTTAAGAGCTAAATGCAGTGATACTCTTTTAAGCAATAATTGAAATGAAAATGGTTTTGTTATGTAATCTACCGCACCCAAATCTAGACCCTCGTATTCACTGCCTGAGTCATCTCTAGCAGTTACGAAAATAACAGGAATTTCTGATAATGGTTCGCCTTTTTGTTTAAGGATAGTTATAAAGTCAAAGCCAGACATTTCAGGCATTTCAACATCAAGTAATATTAAGTCTGGAACAGATCTTTCAAGGAATTTTAAAGCTTTTTCACCGCTTGGAAGTAATAATACATCATATTCGGTAGACAAAGCTTTCCTTGCTATATTTAAATTTGTAACATTGTCATCTACAACCATAATTCTTTGTTTTTTATTCATAGATATTCACTTCCACAATTCCATTTTATTAAATTAAATTCATTTTGTAAATTATAACATATTTTACCGTAAAATGCAATCAAATTTGAAAGTATAATAATATTTTCATATAATAACTAAAATGATGGAAAAGTGAACTAAAATTTAATATTACATCGTATAAGAAATAGGATTTAATATTGATTTGGGTATATAAATATGCAAAAAAACTTGGTGTTTCTGAAAAAACACCAAGTTTATATTCATTGTGATTAGTCTGAATGTATATTAATACATTCCGCCCATATCAGGAGCTGATGGCATTGCCGGCATTGGCTCTTTAATGTCTGACACTAGGCTCTCTGTTGTTAGAACAGTTGAAGCTACTGAAGCTGCATTTTGAAGCGCTGAACGTGTAACCTTAGTTGGGTCTACAATTCCAAAGCCCATCATGTCGCCGAATTCCTCTGTTAGTGCGTTGTAGCCATAGCCTACAGTTGACTTGTTTAGAATTTTGTCAACAATAACAGAACCCTCTACACCTGCATTTGAAGCGATTTGGCGCATTGGCTCTTCTAAAGCTTTAAGAACTATCATAGCACCTGTTTTAGCATCGCCTTCTAAAGTTTCTACTAAAGCTTTAACTGCTGGTATAGCATCTATAAGAGCTGTTCCACCGCCAGCTACAATGCCTTCTTCTACAGCTGCTTTAGTAGCTGCAAGTGCATCTTCAATTCTTAGCTTTTTCTCTTTCATCTCTATCTCAGTTGCAGCACCAACTTTGATAACTGCTACACCGCCTGCAAGTTTTGCAAGTCTCTCTTGTAGTTTTTCTCTGTCGAAGTCAGAAGTTGTTGTCTCGATTTGGCTTCGGATTTGTGCCACTCTTGAGGCGATAACATCTTTATTTCCAGCACCATCTACAATGATAGTGTTTTCTTTGTCAATTTTAACTTGTCTTGCTCTACCTAGTTGTGGTAAAACTGTCTCTTTAAGGTCTAAGCCTAACTCTTCTGTGATAACTTGACCTCCTGTTAAAGTAGCTATGTCAATTAACATCTCTTTTCTTCTGTCGCCAAAGCCAGGAGCCTTAACGGCTACACAGACAAATGTTCCACGAAGTTTATTAAGAATTAAAGTAGTAAGAGCCTCGCCCTCAATATCTTCTGCAACAATTACAAGCTTTTTGCCAGCTTGAACAATTTGCTCTAAGATAGGTAGAATTTCTTGAATGCTTGAAATTTTCTTGTCTGTAATAAGAATAAAAGCGTCGTCAATTACAGCGTTCATTTTGTCTGTATCTGTAACCATGTAAGGAGTAATATAGCCTCTGTCGAACATCATACCTTCTACTACTTCTGAATAAGTATCGGCTGTTTTTGACTCTTCAACTGTGATAACGCCGTCGCTAGTTACTTTCTCCATAGCCTCTGCTATTAAATCGCCTATAGCATCGTTTGAGCTTGAAACTGCTGCAACTTTAGCTATATCTTCAACGCCTGAAACCTTTTGTGAGTTCTCAACAATTGCAGAAATAGCAGCCTCTGTAGCTTTTTGCATTCCGCCTCTTAGAACCATTGGGTTAGCGCCTGCTGTAACGTTTTTCATGCCCTCACGGATTAAAGCTTGAGCTAAAAGTGTAGCAGTAGTAGTTCCGTCACCAGCTATGTCGTTAGTTTTTGTAGCAACTTCTTTAACAAGGCTTGCACCCATGTTCTCGAATGCGTCTTCAAGCTCTATCTCTTTAGCTATTGTAACACCGTCGTTTGTGATAAGTGGAGCGCCAAATTTTTTGTCTAGAACTACATTTCTGCCCTTAGGTCCTAATGTAATTTTAACTGTATTAGAAAGTTTATTGATACCCTCTAACAGTGCTTTTCTTGCATCTTCACCGTAAATAATTTGTTTAGCCATAAATAAATCCTCCTATTACTCTACTATTGCAAGCACGTCTGATTGCTTGATGATTGTGTACTCTTGGCCGTCAATCTTTATGTCTGTGCCAGAATATTTAGCTGTGATTACTCTGTCGCCTTCTTTAATATACATTTTAACTTCTTTGTCGTCTACAAATCCGCCTGCGCCTACTGCTACGACTACTGAAATTTGTGGTTTTTCTTGAGCTGAACTAGTTAAAACTATACCGCTTTTTGTAGTTTCTTCTGCCTCTTCGGCTTTAATTAGAACTCTGTCAAGTAATGGTTTTACTGTCATAAATTAACACCTCTGTTATTTTTTAAGTTTAGCACTCTTTTGTCTCAAGTGCTAAAACTATTTTATCACTATTTTAAAAAAAATCAAGGCTTTTTTGACGATTTCTTAAATTTTAACAATTAGTTAAAAAATTTCAACACATTAAATATTGACAGATTGCTTTTTTGGTGATAGAATAGTTTGACAAACTAACTATATGAGGGTGTGAGAATGGATTTCTTTGAAAAAGCTTTAAGTGAAAATTTAGCTGAAATTTACCGTAATGTTTCAAAACTTGAAGAAAATGCCTTGAAAGAGGGAAAAATAGACCTCACTGTTGCCGAGGTTCACTTGGTGTGCGTTTTAAGCAAGTACAGTGAAGGTATCACTGTTAGTGGAATAGCAAGACTTTTAGATGTAACTAAGCCTACTGCCACTGTTGCTGTAGGAAAAATTGTAAAAAAAGGTTATGCAGTTAAGCAGTCATGCAGTAACGATGGCAGACAAGTAAACGTAAAACTTACTCCTGAGGGTGAAAGACTCACTCATTTACATGAACGTTGTCAAAGAAATGTAATAAAAAAATTAGGACATAGTTTTTCTGACGAAGAACGACAAATATTACTAAGGGCAATTGATAAACTAAACATATATTTCAAAAAAGAGAATGAAGGAGCTACAGATGAAACTTAAAATAATGGGCACTGGAAGCTATATACCTGCACATGTAGTCACAAATGATACGCTTTCTACTATGGTAGAGACAAGTGATGAATGGATTCAAAAAAGAGTTGGAATTAAAGAGAGACATATCTCTGTAGATGAACCTACATCTGCTATGGCTGCAAAGGCTGCTAATGAGGCGCTTAAAGATTCTGGTGTTAAGGCGGAAGATCTTGACATGATTATTTGTGCCACAATTACTCCTGACTACTTAACTCCTGCAATTGCCTGTGTAGTGCAAAAAGAAATTGGTGCTACTTGTCCAGCGTTTGACATAAACGCAGCTTGTTCAGGTTTCGTGTTTGCCCTAGAGACAGCGGCAGCGCAATTCGCCCTAGGAAAGGCACACAAAATACTTGTAATAGGTGCCGAAAGACTATCACAAATGGTAGATTGGGAAGACAGAAATACTTGTATTATCTTTGCAGATGGTGCAGGAGCAGTAGTTTTAAGCGATGAAGAAGACAACTACCTAGCTAGTGTGCTTAATACAACAGGAAATACAGATACAATTGTAGCACACAGCATGATAAACAATTCACCTTTCTACAAGGGTGAAGTAGCAGAAAAATCTGCTATAAACATGAATGGACAACAAACATATAAATTTGCCATTTCTTCAATGACTAATGATATTATGAACGTAATGGAGCAAGCAAATCTTACAAATGAAGATATAAAGTATGTTATTCCACATCAGGCAAACATCAGAATAATAAACGAGGCAGCAAGGAAACTTCCTATAGATAATGAAAAATTCTGCTCAAATATTGAATATGTTGGAAACACATCTTCTGCTAGTGTTGCTATTTTGCTTGATGAGCTTAATAAATCAGGAAAAATTCAAAGGGGAGACAACATGATTTTAGCTGCATTTGGTGCTGGATTGTGCAGTGCTTCCTGTGCTATAAAATTTTAATAGAATTTGAAAGGAATAAGACATGATAAGTACAATTATTAATGAGAGTTTAGGAATTAAATATCCAATTTTTCAAGGTGGTATGGCGTGGATATCAGAGGGAAAATTAGCAGCTGCTGTTTCAAACGGTGGTGGACTTGGAATAATCTCTGCGATGAATGCCAGTGCTGACTACCTAAAAGAGCAAATTGACCTTTGCAGAAGTTTAACAGATAAGCCTTTTGGTGTGAATATAATGCTTTTAAGTCCTCATGTTGATGAGGTAGCAAAATTAGTAGCGGATCAAAAAGTGCCTGTTGTTACTACAGGAGCTGGAAATCCTCGTAAATATATGGAGATGTGGCTATCAGCTGATATAAAGGTAATTCCTGTTGTGGCGTCTGTGTCTTTAGCTAGAATGATGGAAAAATGCGGTGCATTTGCTGTTATAGCAGAGGGCGGCGAGAGTGGCGGTCATGTAGGCGAGCTTTCAACAATGCCTTTAGTTCCACAAGTGGTAGATGCAGTTTCTATCCCTGTAATTGCGGCAGGCGGAATTGGCGATGGCAGAGGAGTTGCGGCTTCATTTATGTTAGGTGCGGTTGGTGTTCAGCTAGGAACAAGGTTCTTAGTGGCAGAGGAGTGTGTAGTTCATGAAAACTACAAGAAAAAAGTTCTAAAAGCAAACGACATTGCTACAATGACTACAGGTAAAAGATTAGGACACCCTGTAAGGAGCATTAAAAATCAGTTTGCTAAAGATTACTTAAAGGCTGAATATAGCCAAATGAGTGATGAAGATTTAGAGGCTATGGGTGGCGGTTCATTATATAGAGCGGCAATTTTAGGTGAAGAAAAAACAGGTTCATTCTTAGCAGGGCAAATTTCTGGAATGATAGAGAAAGAGCAACCAGCTAAAGAGATGATAGAAGAAATTTTTGCACAGGCTGAAGAAGTCTTGAAAGGAGCAAATAAATGGCTAAGATAGCATTTTGTTTTGCAGGCCAAGGCTCACAATATGTAGGCATGGGCAAAGAGTTATACGAAAATTCAGTTTCAGCTAAGGCAGTTTTTGACATGGCTGACTCTATGAGAAATGGCACAAGTGAGCAATGTTTTACAGCAGATATTGAGCAATTGAGCCAAACTATAAATACACAACCTTGTCTTTTTTGTGTTGACTTAGCGGCGGCTAAGGCGTTAGAAGAAAAGGGTGTTAAGGCAGATTACTGTGCAGGTTTTTCATTAGGTGAAATTCCAGCTCTAGCTTACAGCGGAATATTAAGCCATAAAGATGCGTTTTCATTAGTTTGCAAAAGAGCAGAGCTTATGGATAAGGCTACAGCTGAAAATCCTGGAGCAATGGCGGCAGTTCTTAAGCTTTCAAATGAAGTTGTAGAAGAGATTTGCTCAAAATTTGAGAAAGTTTACCCTGTAAACTACAACTGCAAAGGGCAATTAGTAGTAGCTGGCGATAAAGATGAAATGCAGGAATTTGTAAAATCTGTAACCGAGAAAAAGGGTAGAGCTGTTATGCTTAATGTAAGCGGAGCTTTCCACTCACCATTTATGCAGACAGCTAGCAAAGGATTGCTAAATGAATTAGAAAATTATAGTTTAAACGAGGCTACAATTCCTCTTTATTCTAATTTTACTGCAAAGCCTTACGAGGGCGACATGAAAGACTTGATATCTAAGCAAGTTTCAAACCCTGTAAGATGGCAACAAACAATAGAAAATCTTTCGGCTTTAGGTGTTGATACATTTATAGAGGTTGGAGCGGGAAAGACGCTTTCTGGTTTAATCAAAAAGATTAATAAAGAAGCAAGAGTCTTTAATGTATCAGACTATGAAAGCCTATTAAATACAATAAAAGAATTATAAATTAGGAAGGTATATAATATGTTTGAATTAACAGGAAAAAATGCGATAGTAACAGGCGGTTCAAGAGGAATAGGCAAAGAGATTGCTTTAAAACTAGCAAAACAAGGCGCAAACATTGCTGTTTTAGACATGAATAAGAATGATGAGACTATGGCTGAAATTGCAAGTCTTGGAGTAAAAGTAGAATATTATACTTGTAATGTTGCCGATAGCACTCAAGCTAAAGACACAGTAAAAGAGATAATTAAAGAATTTGGTTCAGTTGATATTCTTGTAAACAATGCAGGAATTACAAGAGATGGTCTAATGCTTAGAATGAGTGATGAAGATTATGACCTAGTTCTAAACATAAATCTTAAGGGTGCATTTAACATGATTAAGGCTTGTTATCAAGGTTTTATGAGAAAAAGATACGGCAAAATCATCAACATAACATCAGTTTCAGGAATTTTAGGAAACGCAGGACAGGCGAATTATTCAGCGTCTAAGGCAGGACTTATTGGTCTTACAAAGACAGTTGCAAGAGAGCTTGCAGAGCGTGGAGTAAATTGTAATGCTGTAGCTCCAGGATTTATTCAAACAGACATGACAGCAGAGCTTGATTTAAGTAACAATCCACTTATGCAGTCAGTTCCTCAAAAGAGACTAGGTGTTCCAGAGGATATTGCGAATGCAGTTGTATTCTTAGCAAGTGATGAGGCATCTTATATAACTGGTTCTGTCATCAAAGTTGATGGCGGAATGGCAATGTAATTTAAGAAAGGGTGTAACAGTAAAATGAATAGAGTTGTAATAACAGGAATGGGTACTATCAGCCCGATAGGCAATAATGTAGAAGAATTATTAAGTTCTCTTAAAGAGGGTAAATGTGGAATAGATAATATTACTAGGTTTGATACTACAGAGCATAAAGCGAAATTAGCAGCCGAGGTTAAAAATTTTAATCCACTTGAATATATGGAAAAAGCAGAAGTTAGAAAAAGAGACTTATACTGTCAATTTGGAATAGCAGCTGCTACTCAAGCTGTAGAAAACAGTGGAATAGTTGGAAATGTAGAGCCAGAAAAATTAGGCGTTTACTTTGGTTCAGGAATAGGTGGAATTGAAACTTTCTGTACAGAGAATTTAAAGTTACACCAAAAAGGCGCTAAAAGAGTTTCTCCTTTCTTTATTCCAATGATGATATCAAATATCTGTGCTGGTGAAATTGCAATTAAATTTAATGCTAAAGGTTCTTGCTTGCCAATGGTTACTGCTTGTGCTACAAGTAATAATACTATAGGTGAAGCGTTTAGAGCCATTAAGCATGGTTATTTAGATGCTGTAATTGCTGGTGGTTCAGAGGCTGCTATCACAGAAGTTGGAGTAGCTGGATTTTCTAACATGATGGCACTTTCACAGGCTGAAAATGTAGAAGATGCTTGCTGCCCTTTTGATAAAAGAAGAAGCGGTTTTATAATGGGTGAGGGTGCATCTGCATTAATTTTAGAAAACTATGACAATGCAATTAAAAGAGGTGCAACAATTTATGCAGAGGTAGTAGGTTATGGAACAAGTTGTGACGCTCACCATATAACAGCTCCTGATCCAGAGGGAACAGGCGGTGCGGCATCAATGAAAATGGCTATGAATGAAGCTGGAATTAAAGGCGATGAGTGCATATATATCAACGCCCACGGAACTAGCACACCACTTAATGATAAGACAGAAACTATGGTTATTAAGAACGCTTTAGGTGAAGAAAATGCAAGAAAAGCAGTTGTTTCTTCAACTAAATCTATGACTGGACATATGTTAGGTGCTGCCGGTGCTACAGAGGCTATTGCCTGTGTAATGGCATTAAGAGATGGAATTGTTCCACCAACTATTAATTATTTAGTTCCAGATGAGGACTGCGATTTAGATTATTGTCCAAATGAAGCTAGAGAACTAGAAGTAGAATACGCATTATCTAATGGTTTAGGCTTTGGCGGACACAACGCTTGTATAGCACTTAAAAAGTATAAGTAAGATTGGAGATAAACATGAACATTAATGATATAAAGGCTTTGGCTGAAATTCTTAGCAACAATGGTCTAACACAATTAAAGATAGAAGAAAACGGAACAGTAATTGAGCTTAAAAAAGAGATTAAGACAAAGACAGTAGCACAAGCTCCAGCTGTTATTCCTCAAATGATAACAGATACAAAAGAGCCTGTAAAAGAAGCAGTAGTTTCATCTTCTAAGTGTATTAAATCACCAACAGTTGGTGTGTTTTATTCAGCTCCATCACCTGACAGCGCTCCTTATGTAAGTGCTGGCGACAGTGTAAAAGAGGGTTCAGTTGTTTGTATTATTGAAGCTATGAAACTTATGAACGAAATTCAAGCAGAGTTTGACTGCGAAATTGAAGAAGTATTAGTTAAAAATGGCGATGTAGTTGAGTATGATCAACCATTGTTCAGAATTAAGTGAGGAAAGTCATAAAATGAATAAAGAAGAGATAAAAGGTTTAATACCTCACAGAGATCATATGCTACTTATTGATGAAGTTGAGTTAGTAGATGAAGAGGCTCATGGTAAATACCACGTTACTGGTGAAGAGTTCTTTTTAAAGGGGCATTTTCCTGGTAATCCTGTAGTTCCTGGTGTAATTCTTTGTGAAATTTTAGGGCAATCATCTTGCGTTTTATTGGCGGGGATGGCAGAGAACAAAACTCCTTACTTTACAGGTCTTAACAATGTAAAATTTAAAGGACAAGTAAAACCTGGCGACACTTTAGAGACTATTTGCAAGCTTACAAGAAATAGAGGAGCTTTCTATTTTGGTGAGGGCAAAGGCTATGTTAATGGAAAACTTTGCATTTCAGCAGAATTTTCATTTGCACTAGTGTAGTTGGGAAGCCCCGAAGGGCAATTTAATGTAGGGGCGAACCTATGTGTTCGCCCGTGGGTTTAGCAATAACTGCTAGTTTTTGGGCGAACACATAGGTTCGCCCCTACATGGTTTTTTCTAATCAACACCATAAAAAATACAAAATAAATAAATTTAGACAGATTCGCTGTCTGAAAGTAGGTTTATATATGTTTAATAAAATACTTATTGCAAACAGAGGAGAAATTGCCATAAGGGTTATTAGAGCTTGTAAAGAAATGGGAATTTCTACTGTTGCTGTCTACTCAAAGGCAGACAAAGACAGTTTGCATGTAGCTTTAGCTGATCAGGCTATTTGTATAGGTCCTGCTCAAGCTAAAGACAGTTACTTAAATAAAGAGAGAATAATTACAGCTGCCTTGGCTACAAAAGCACAGGCTATTCACCCAGGCTATGGATTTTTAGCGGAAAATCAAGAATTTGCTGCCATGTGCGAAGAAAATGGAATTGTTTTTATTGGCCCTAGTTCAGAAATAATTTCTAAAATGGGTGACAAAGACGCTGCTAGACAACTAATGAAAGAAAGTGGAGTTCCTATTATTCCAGGAACTGAAATTCTAGTAGATGCTAATGACGCTATAATTCAAGCTGAAAAAATTGGATACCCTGTAATGCTTAAAGCTAGCGCTGGCGGCGGTGGTAAGGGTATTAGGCTTGTTAAGTCAAAAGATGAAATAGAGCTTGCTTATAAAACTGCTTCTAGTGAGGCTGAAAAGGCTTTCGGTGACGGTAGAATGTATATGGAGAAATACCTTTTCCCAGCAAAGCATATAGAAGTGCAACTTCTTTGTGATAAGCAAGGCAATGTGGTTTGCCTAGGTGAAAGAGAATGTTCTATCCAAAAGAATAACCAAAAGCTTATAGAAGAGAGTCCATCACATTTAATGAGTGCCGAAACTCGTGAAAAGTTAATGGAAAGCTCAAGAAAAGCCGCTAAGGCAGTAAACTATGTAAATGCTGGCACTATTGAGTATCTTATGGATAAAGATCAAAACTTCTATTTTATGGAGATGAACACAAGACTACAGGTTGAACACCCTGTATCAGAGTTAGTTTCAGGCAGAGATATAGTTAAATGGCAAATTAGAATTGCTGCCGAGGTTCCTCTAAGCTTTAAGCAAGAGGACATTAGAATTAGAGGAGCTGCAATTGAATGCAGAATTAATGCTACAGCCGTAGGGAGTGTTAAGTTCCTGCATGTGCCGTCTGGCCCATGGGTTAGATTTGATACAGCACTGTATCAAGGATATGACATTCCTCCTTACTATGATTCAATGTTAGGTAAGCTTATTGTATTTTCGTCTAATAGGGAAGAGGCAGTAAGAAAAATGCAATCCGCTTTATGTGAGATTGTATTAGACGGCGCTCCTAATAATATTGAAAAACAAATTGAGATAATAAGAGAAAAAGACTTCCAAAACGGAGATTATTATACAGACTTTATGCAAAGGTATGAGAAAGGGTAATCTATATGGCTATGAATTTAATGGGTTTGTTTAAGTCACCACAGAATGAACTCGAAAGTGGCGGTCGTGCCATGAGCGATGCAGTATCTGAGATAACCAACACTTGTCCGTTATGTAATAAGGCGACAGCGGTGTCAGAGCTTTGGGAAAAACTTAATGTATGCTCTTGTGGATATCATTTTAGAATGACTGCTAGACAAAGAATAGGTTTTTTAACAGAAGAATTTACAGAGCTTTTTGCTGAATTAACAAGTACTAATATTCTTGATTTCCCAGGTTATGACCAAAAGCTAAAGGTAGCTAAGGTAAATAGCCGTGAAAACGAGGGTGTAGTTTGTGGAACAGCAAGCATAGGCGGTGAAAAAACTGTGCTATTTGTGATGGAACCTAACTTTATGATGGGTTCTATGGGTACAGTAGTTGGTGAGAAAATAACAAAATGTTTTGAAACTGCTATAGAGCAAAACTTGCCTGTAATTGGCTATACTGTTTCTGGTGGAGCTAGAATGCAGGAGGGCATCTTATCCCTTATGCAAATGGCAAAAACTAGTGCCGCCGTGAAAAAACACAGCGACAACGGCGGATTATTTATCACAGTTTTAACAGACCCTACAACTGGTGGTGTTACTGCTAGTTTTGCAATGGAAGGCGATATAATAATTGCTGAACCTAAGGCGACAATCGGTTTTGCTGGTAGACGTGTTATTGAGCAAACTATAAGAAAGAAACTTCCTACAGAGTTCCAAACTGCTGAATTTGTTTTAGAACATGGATTTTGTGATAAGATAGTGTCAAGAAGAAAACAAGTTAAGGTTTTATCAAAGTTAATTTCAATGCACAGGGGGTGTAACTGATGGCTACAGCATATGAAAAGGTACAATTAGCTAGAGGAAAAAACAGACCAACAGGCAGTAAGTATATTCAAAATATATTTACAGATTTTATAGAGCTTCATGGTGATAGACGTTTTTCAGATGATAAGGCTATCATAGGTGGAATTGCTAACTTAGACGGCAAGCCATGCACTGTAATTGCAATTGAAAAGGGAACTGACACTAAAGACAGGGTTAAAAGAAACTTCGGAATGCCGTATCCAGAGGGCTACAGAAAAGCTCTAAGACTTATGAAGCAAGCTGAAAAATTTGGTAGACCTATTGTAACGCTTATAGATACCTCGGGTGCTTTCTGCGGAATAGGCGCTGAGGAAAGAGGGCAAGGTCTTGCAATTGCCGAAAATTTAGTAGAGATGATGGGTATAAAAGTTCCTATTATAGCTATTTTGATAGGTGAGGGTGGCTCTGGTGGTGCGCTAGCACTTGGAGTATCTGACAGGGTTTGGATTATGGAAAACGCTGTATACTCTGTTGTTTCGCCAGAGGGTTGCGCAAGTATTTTGTGGAAAGATTCTAAAAAAGCTGCCGATGCTGCCGAGGTATTAAAGATTACTTCAAACGATATGAAAGAGTTTGGAGTAGTAGAGAGAATTATTGAAGAGGACAAAGATTTTACTAAGGTTTACGAGAATATAAAACAAGACCTTGTAAAAGAGTTTGAAGAGTTGCTTAAATTAGATAAAACTGAATTGTTAGAACAAAGGTATCAAAGATACAGAAAGTTCTAATATGGATAAAAAAATAAAGTAGTTAAAGCTTTGTAGGGGAGGGTCTGAGTGCAGACGTGCCTCTTAGCAAATTTAGCCATGTAGGGGCGGATATTATCCGCCTAAAAATCTGGTGATTTTGCCTAAGTTTCATAGGCGGATAATATCCGCCCCTACAATGTTTAATCAAATTTATTTTTATTCATACAAAAATTTCAATTTAAAAGCCTTTAATCAAAAAATCCGCAAGGATTTTCACATCAACTTTTCACTCTTCACTATTACCTCTTCACTAAGATTGATTACATTCCATATTCCCCTGTTTCTGAAGATTGAAATAGGGGAATTTTTGGAGGAAAAAGAGTTAAAACCGCAAGTATGATTAGCACCGCTATCATTAAAAATATGGCAGTTTGGTAGTTTATTCCTTTTCCATGAACATAGTAGTGGGCAGCCAAAACATGTGCAAAACCAACACTTAAGAGTGCTATTAAAATATCTACCCAAACTATATGAGTTGCTAGACTACTACTGTATAGGTAGTGTAGCATTGGTATTAAGACAATGGTTACGACCATTGATATTAAGCCTGCTGTGAACCATTTGTCGGCGTCTATTTCATCTTTTTTTATAAGGTAAGTTATCACCCAAAAAAGAAAAGATGGCACACTAAAAAGCTTCATATGTTCAAAGACACTCTCGTTTACAGGGAAAAACAACCCAAAAATTAAGTTGTTGCCGCTTAGCTCATAAAGAAAATGGGTGAGGATGCTTAAAAAAAACAAAACGGGAATTGACCAATAAATTAAGTTAATTGCACTAAAATTTTTCATGAAAAGCTCCTTGTTAGTATTGTAAAGTTAAAAAATATATGATATAATAATATGAATTTATTAGAGAGGAAATGTTATGATTTACGAAGAAATAGAAAAAATAATTTATTATGCCTTAATTAAAGGCTTGCTTAAAGAGACTGACAGGTATTTTGCCATAAACGCAATACTAGACATTTTAAACCTAGACGACATGCAAGAGAGTGGAACTACATATGAAAATGTAGAGCTTGAATCTACACTTAAAAATATTCTTGATTGGGCAGTAGAAAACTCTTTAATTGATGATAGTATTACCGAGAGAGACTTGCTTGATACAAAGATTATGGGTGTTATTACTCCTAGACCATCAGAAATTATAGAGATTTTTGAAGACTTAAACGAGCAAGACCCTAGAATGGCTACTGACTATTTCTACAATTTATCGATAGATTCTGATTATATTAGAAAATATAGAATTGAAAAAGATCAAAAGTGGATGTACTCATCCAAATATGGCGAGTTAGATATTACTATAAATCTTTCTAAGCCTGAAAAAGACCCTAAGGCTATTGCAGCGGCTAAACTTCAAAAACAAAGTGGATATCCAAAATGTCTTTTGTGTAAAGAGAATGTAGGATATAAAGGCAGACTTAATCACCCTGCAAGACAAAATTTAAGGGCTATTCCAATTTGTATAAATGATGAAGACTGGTACTTCCAATATTCACCATATGTATACTACAACGAACATTGCATAGTTTTTTGTGCCGAGCATAAAGACATGAAGATAGAAAAGGCAACTTTTAGAAAGCTTCTTGACTTTGTTAAGCTATTTCCACATTATTTTGTAGGTTCTAATGCCGACTTGCCTATAGTAGGTGGCTCTATACTTACACATGACCATTTCCAAGGTGGAAACTATGAGTTCGCAATGGAGAGGGCGAAGGTTCAAGAAAAAGTAGAGTTTAATGGCTTTAGCGATGTTGAGGCAGGAATTGTTGACTGGCCTATGTCTGTTATCAGGTTAAGCAGTGAAGACGACAGCCGTTTAGTAGAGCTTGCCGATAAAATTCTTCTTGCGTGGAGAGATTACAGCGATGAAAACGCATTTGTTTTTGCTGAAACAAACGGAGAAAAGCACAACACAATTACTCCAATTGCAAGAATGAAAAATGGAAAATATGAACTAGACTTAGTTTTAAGAAACAATATTACAACTGAAGAACATCCAATGGGAGTGTATCACCCTCACAGTGAGCTACACAACATAAAAAAAGAGAACATAGGTCTTATTGAGGTTATGGGTCTTGCGGTTCTTCCAGCTAGATTATTACAAGAAATTGATGAATTGTCTTCTGTTTTGGTGAATAAAGAAGAAATACCGGAAGCTTTAAGTCACCATAGCAATTGGGCTAAGGAGCTAAGCTCAAAATACAATGAATTTACAACCGAAAATATAGACGACATTATGAGAGATGAAATAGGGTTAGTATTTGAAAAAGTTCTTGAACACGCTGGCGTATACAAGAACAATGTTGATTTTATTAAGTTTATTAAATCTGTATAATTTATAGTTTATAAGCCAATAATACTTCCTGTAAGACGTAAAAACGTAAAAAATGTAAAGGAAGTAGATTTATGAATTATCTTAATTGTGATGTTCAAAGCTGTGCTAATAATCAAAACAACAAATGTGCTTTAAACAGAATTCAGGTTGATGGGCCTGGCGCTTGTACTAGTTCACAGACATGTTGTTCGGCTTTTACTGCAAAGGGGACAGCCACTGCGCAAAACTCTGTTGTAAGTAGCAAGGCAAGACTTGAGACAAACATAGGTTGTAGGGCAGAAAATTGCAAGTACAACAAACGTCAAAAATGTTCTGCCGAAAATGTAAGTATGAATAGCATGACATCTTCTGCGAATGTTATGGGAGAGACTGAATGTCTTTCGTTTAATCCTAGATAAAACTAATGCCACTGCAAAAAGCAGTGGCTAATTTTTATTGAATATAGCATTATTCATAAAGTTAAAAGGATTTTGTTTGTAGGTGAGGGTCTTGTACTTAGTGAAAAATGAATAGTGAAAAGTTGATGTGAAAATCCTATCGGATTTTTTATTAAAGAATTTTAAATATAAATTTTGTATGGATAAAGATAAATTTGTTTAAATATTGTAGGGCACGGAGACCAGACGTGCCTCTTAGCAACGAAACCAATGTAGGGGACGGGTTTTCCGTCCCGAAAAACTAGAGGTTTTAGCTAAATTCCCACGGGACGGAAAACCCGTCCCCTACATTAATTTGTGCGTTTTAACGAATTAATTTTTAATCAAAAAACGTAATCAACACGTCTGCACTCAGATCCTCCCCTACAAATAAGCATTAAGTTAGCTTAAGTTCCCTTTCCCTACAATCAGTTGGAAGGTTTTAGTTACTAGAGCCATTAAATCTTTTTAAGTTTAGCAAAATTTGCGCCTAAAAGCTTGGTTGAAGACTCAAAGGCAATCTCTAGTAAGGTGTCGTTTCCCATGGGTCTAGTTGAAAGTATAACTCCCTCGCCGAATGTTCTGTGAGAAACTCTGTCGCCCTCGCTAAAAGTTTCGGTGTTCCTTTGTATAGTTGTTGGTTTATATGAATTAGGAACTTTTTTCTCGAAACTAGGTCTAATTGTGTTGGTTACTCCTGTTTTTGTCACTTGTGTAAAAGGACTTTCAAAACCTGAACTTGTTTTCTCACAACAAGTGTCTGGTATTTCGCTTGTAAATCTTGACATCATATTTCGGTTAGTGCTTCCGAAAACCATTCTTTGCCTTGCGTTGTAAATGTATAGTTTTTCTCTTGCCCTTGTGATTGCAACATAGGCTAGGCGTCTTTCTTCTTCGGCTTCGCTAGGGTTTGACATTACCGAAATTCCAGGGAATACATTTTCCTCCCAACCTGGTAAGAAAACTACAGGGAATTCTAAGCCTTTAGCGGAGTGAACTGTCATCAGCGTGACAGCTTTTGCCTGTGTGTCATAGTTATCGATATCTGCAATTAGAGAAATTTCCTCTAAAAATTCAGACAGACTAGGTTCTTTATCTTGTGCTAGGCATTCTTCTTCGTATCTTCTGATATTTGAAGAAAGCTCCATGATATTGGCTCTTTTTTCCTCTAGTTTTTCAGGCTCGTCTGCCTTAATAAAATTAGCATAGTCGGTAAGTTCTGGAATTTTTCTGTATAAATCGTCAATGCTGTTTTCAGGATTAGCACCGAACTCAATAAGCTCATTCATAAGCTTAGCAAACTCTTGAAGCTTTTTAGATGCCCTTGATAATGTTGGGTATTCATGACAATTGTTTATAACCTCTAAATAAGGTATGCCTAAAGTTTCTGAAAAAGAAGCTATAAGCTCAATAGTTTTATCGCCAATTCCTCTTGTGGGTTTATTAATAATTCTTCTTAGTCTTACAGTGTCGTTAGGGTTGTTAATTACCGCTAAATATGCAAGCATGTCTTTAACTTCGGCTCTTTCATAGAACCTTGTTCCACCTAAAATTCTATGTGGTATGCCTTGTTTTGCAAACATTCTCTCAAAGGATAAAGACTGTGAGTTCATTCTGTAAAGCACTGCAAAATCAGAGTAGTCTCTACCTTTTTTTACAGCCGATAATATCTCGTTTGCGACGTTGTCTGCCTCGTCTCGCTCGTCGCTTGCTGTATGTATGATGATAGGTTCACCCTCGCCTTGTGCTGTCCAAAGATTTTTACCTTTTCTGTTTGAGTTGTTCTTTATAACTCCATTGGCTGCCGTTAGAATGTTACCTGTAGAGCGGTAGTTTTGCTCTAGTCTTACAACTTTTGCTTTGTCGAAATTATTCTCAAAGTTTAAAATGTTTTCGATGGTAGCACCTCTAAATTTATAGATACTTTGATCGTCGTCGCCAACAACGCAGATATTTTGTCGTCTTTCGGCAAGCAATCTTATAAATCTGTATTGGGCTTGGTTTGTGTCTTGATATTCGTCTACCATTATATATTCAAATCTGTTTTGATAATACTCTAATACATCGGGGCATGATTCAAAAAGTTCTACAGTTTTGCTTATAAGGTCATCAAAGTCCATTGCATCTGCCTTTTTAAGGTCTGATTGATACATTTTATAGGCTTTTCCTATTAATTGGAGCCTGTAGTCTGAACCAGCATTTTTTAGGTATTCATTAGGAGATGTAAGGCTGTCTTTTGCCCTTGAAATCTCTGCTAAAGCTGATTTTGGAGGAAGCACTTTTTCAGAAACATCAAGTTTTTTTAAGCATTCTTTCATAAGTCTTCTGCTGTCGTCTGTGTCATATATAGTAAAATGCTTGCTGTAGCCTATTCTATCTGCATCTTTTCTTAGCATTCTTGCACAGCTAGAGTGGAAAGTTGAAGCCCATATCTCGTTTCCGTCGTCGCCTAGCATGTGGACTAATCTTTCTTTAAGTTCGTTTGCAGCCTTGTTTGTAAAAGTTATAGCCATAACTCGCCATGGCAAGGCGGCTGAAACGCTTAATTTTTTTGATAGTTCAGGATCAAGAGTAGTTCCGCCCTCTAAAAAGGCGTTCATTGCGTTTGCATCTTCATCATCAATCTGATTACTTATAAAATTTGAGTTATATGCTTGCCCAAACTTAATCAAATTTGCTATTCTGTTTACAACTACTGTAGTCTTTCCACTTCCAGCTCCTGCTAGAATTAGTAGAGGTCCCTGCGTTGTAAATACTGCATCCATTTGTACCGGATTCATTCTTTCAAATACTTTTTCTAATACTTTTTTTCTAAGAGAAATTAACTCTTCTTTTAATATGCTTATCATTTTTTCTCTCCTTTATAAAAATATAAAAATTTTATTAGAACTTAAGCTTACTTAAAGTTTTATTGTAGGGGATGGGTTTTCCATCACGAAAACTGGCAGTTATTGCTAAAATTCAACGGGACGGAAAACCTGTCCCCTACATTAATTTGTCAGTTTTAACAAATTTGTTAAAATCAAAAAATCCGCAAGGATTTTCAGATTAATTTTTCACTATTACCTCTTCACTCTTCACTAAGTTTTCGTATAAATTTAAACATAGAAAAAAGCCCTCAACGCAATTTGCGTTTGTAGGCTCTTGTTTGGCGCAGAGGATGCGACTCGAACGCACAATGCCTTACGGCACACCACATTTCCAATGTGGCTCCTTACCATTAGAATACCTCTGCATTTATTGTTTGTAACCCAAACATTATACTATTATTTTGAGAAAAAATCAAGCGTTTTTTTAAATTTTTTTCTTATATTATTTTAAAAACGATTGACAAACACAGGCAATTGTATTATAATATTTTGGTAATAAACTTGCTGCTATGGCTCAGGAGGCAGAGCACGTCCTTGGTAAGGACGAGGTCAGCGGTTCGAATCCGCTTAGCAGCTCCACTCGAGAACCTCGACTCACGCAGTCGAGAGCCTCGACCCGCAGGCGAAACCCAAGACACATAGATTTACATTTTGAGGTTATATGTCATTCCTAAAATTTAAATATCTAAATTTTTCACATTTATATAAATTTAGCTCTCACGTGATTTTTCGTGTGGGGCTTTTCTTAGTTTAAGAAAGTATTAATATTTGTAATAATATATTTACTTTTTAGGTTTATTGTGGTATAATATAATCATCACCGTGCTTATTTACCTAATGAGAAGGGAGTTAAACATGTTTGAAAAAAACCAATTAGAAGATCGAATTAATGAATTAGAAAAAGAATTATCGTTCTATAAATCAGCACTCAATTCACTACCTAATCCTATATTTGTAAAGAATGAAGATGCAGAATTTGTTTTTTTTAATAAAGCCTATGATGGATTTTTTGGAGTCGACTCCAGAGAGATTTTAGGCACAACTGTTGAAACTTCAAAACATTTAAATGAAAAAGATAAGTTCCGTTATCATGTTGAAGATACATATTTGCTTGAAACTCAAGGGACTGTAAATTATGATGTGCCTTTTATTGTTAAAGATCAAGAAACTATACCATCATTATATTGGAGCTGTGGTTTTAAAACAGATGATGAACAAAAAGGTCTTATTGGAGAGATAGTAGGTGTTACAAACCTGAAAAATGTAGAAAAAAGTTTTCTTGTAAGTCTTGCCACGAGTGAAGACACTGTTGACAGCAACATTAAACGTATACATGAGCAAATAAAACAGTTTTTTAGGACCATATTAAATTTTTATGATGCAAGGAAAATTTTAATTTTTGAAATTGATTATAAAAATAGTGTTATACAAAATTTAGCCAGTTTATCAAAGTCTAAATATAAATTTCAGGAAAAAAGCTTGATTTCAGATATTAAGATTAGTGATATGAAATCTTTTTTATCTAAATTTACTCCAAATATGGCTAAATATATTCAAGCTAAGAATTATCATGATTATAATGAGATTGAAAGTCATTATCTTGATATTTTTCATAGCATTATATATGCTCCACTTTATTCCGAGAATGATGAGCTTTTGGGTTTGGTTGTTGTGACTGAACCGACTATGAATACCGATAGACTACACATTATGCAGTCTACTATTCCTTTTTTTCTTGATGATTTGATTAAAAGTAGAGCCTATGAAAAAATTGGTCATATTCAATACATTGACAAACTCACCAATATCTTTAATAGAAACAAATATACTCAAACAATTACTCAAATGAAGGCTAATAAACAAACCAATATTGGAATACTTGTAGCAGATATTAATGGACTTAGCACAATTAATGAGTTTTATGGAGATAATAGTGGTGATGTTGTTTTAATAAAAAGTGCAAATATGCTAAAAAATATATTTGGAGATACCGTATATCGTTCAGGGGATGACGAATTTGTAATACTTTATCCTAATATAGAACAATGTGTATTTGAAAAACTTATTAAGAGGTTAAAAGAAGTTATAAAGGATAATGAGTTTTGTAATATATCTTTCGGTTATGTTTTTTTAGACACTGCAGATGATATAACACAAAAAATTGTTTATGCTACTGAGCTTATGAATTTAGAGAAGCAATCATATTATAGTAAGCTTTCAGATAAACAAACTAAAGTAGCTAAGTATTCTCATTCGATAACTCAAAATTTGTTGACAGAGTTAAAAAACGGTATGTTTACAATATATCTTCAACCACAAATTGATTTAGATGATGAAATGCTTATAGGAGCCGAGGCATTAATAAGGAAATTTGATCAAGACGGTAATATTATTCCTCCGATTGAGTTTTTGCCTCATTATGAAAACCAAAAAATAATAAGGCATGTGGATCTTTTCGTAATTGAAAAAGCGTGTGGGTTAATATCTAAATGGAAAAAAATAGGTAGGGAAATAAAAATTGCTGTTAATCTTTCAAGGGTAACTTTGATGGAGAGAGGTATTATTGAAGAAATATCTGAAATCTGTGATAAAAATAATGTGCCACACAGGCTTTTAGAGTTAGAACTTACCGAGACTAGCAATTCTATTGAAAATTCTCATCTAAAAGATGTATTAAAAGAAGCAGTATGTGCAGGATTTTCAATGTCGCTTGATGATTTTGGTGCTGAATATTCAAACTTGCAAGTGTTGACATCAATGGATTTCACACAAATTAAATTTGATAAGAGTTTAATTGATAATATTTGTTCAGATATTAAATCAGCTACAATAATCGAATATGCTATAAAAATGTGTAACAATTTAAGCATTGGAGACTTGTTAGCAGAAGGTATAGAAACATTTGAGCAAAAAGAGGCTCTTAAACTGATTAATTGTAAATATGGGCAGGGATACTTTTTTTCTAAACCTTTGCCTATTGATGAATTTGAGAATAAATATTTTAAAGATGATTTATAAAGGAGAAATATAAATTGATTATTAAAGTTCTAAAAAACACAAGAATTATGAATATCATTACTTTGTCTATTTTTATAGCTTGGATTTTGGCTTCGTCGATTATCTATCTTATAAGCACTAGTAATAATCAGCTCACCGAGCAAACCGATTCCCTATCCAGTATTTCAAAAAGTAACACTATATCGGTACAAGATTCTTTTAATAGGCAGATTGAATTACTGAAAGTGGCTTCTAGTTTGTTCGTTTCGGCTGAAGTATTTATTGAAACTGACAGCGCTGGTAATTTATCGGATAAAAATACTCAATACTATGAGAATGCAATTAATTCATTAAGTGAATTAGAGCATTTTACTAAGATTGCAATAGTTTTGCCAGATCAAACTTCTTATATAACTGACGGCGAAGAATTGGTTTCATCTAACTATCAATTTACAGATCAAATGCAAAAAAGAGAGATTTATATAAGTGATGTTTATTTAGATGAAAACTTACAAAGTGAAGCTGTATCTGTAAATGTTCCTATGCAGAGTGAAGACGGATCTTTAGTAGCCTATATTGTAGGAATATTAAACACTAGTTATCTTTCGGAATACTTTGAAGAAATATTCTACAGCACTGGCACCGAGTATTATGTAATAGATTCTAATGGTAGATATATTGCTTACAGCGAGACTAATCTATTGTTTAATGCTGACAAATTGTTCCATGAATCAGTTTTATCAGTTGAATATAATGGTGATTACAAGGCACAAGATTTGCTAAATGCTTTTACTCAAAGGACATCTGGTTTTACAAATTATGATCACGAGGACGGCACTCAATCTGGTTACTATATGCCAATTGAAATAAATAATTGGATTATGTACAACTTTGTTCCACAAGAGTATATTGATGCTAGTGTGGAATTTAGTACAAATGCAACATATACTCTTTTAACAAATATTTTAGTTATTATTGTGTTGTTGTTGATTTGGGTTTATAGATCACAAATAGCTTTAACTCAATTAGCTAAGGACAATGAGCGTAACTTTAGATTCGTTTCAGAACAAATGAATAAGTATATTCTTGAATGGGATTTAATTAATGAAGAGATTAAAATAACAGGTTCTTTTGATCATATTATCAATTCAGAAAATAAAGTTGTGGTTATACCTAAAAAGCAACTTCACAAATATATACATGAAGATGATTTAGATTTTGCTGTTAAAGCTATCTCTAGCCTTAAAATGGGTATAAAGGTTTCTGAAATTAAGTTAAGAGTTAAACATAAGTATGGTCACTTCATTTATTGTACTTTCTCAGGCCTTCCAATAAAAAATACAAGCAAGAGTAAGGTTTTTGAGAGAGCTATTGGATTTATGGAGGATGTAGATATTCAAGAAAGAGAAGCTGCTTTGCTTAAAAAGCTTTCTGAGCTTGATCCTCTTACAAATGTTCTTAACAAGTCTACTACTGAAAAACTTATAGAGCTAGCAATACTTAAGTCAAAAAGAGAGCTTGATAAACACTGCTTATTGATTGTGGATATTGATAATTTCAAGGTGTTAAATAATAGACTGGGGCACAACTATGGTGATGAAGTTATTAAAGGTTTATCACAATATCTAAAAGCCAACTTTAGACAACACGACATTATTGGTCGTTTGGGTGGAGATCAGTTCTATGTGTTTATGAGAAATGTTAAGAGCGATGAGTTAGTAGAAAAAAAATGTGCTAATATATGTGGATATCTAAATGAAATACATGAAGAGAATGGTGTTAAGGCAAGAACTTCAGGTAGTATAGGTGTTTCATTCTTCCCAATTCATGGTAATACTTTCGCTCAATTATCTAGAAATGCTGACATTGCACTATATCACGTTAAAAATAGTGGAAAAAATAATTTCCAATTCTATGACGGACATAAAGATGTAGGTATTGTAAATAAATCTGATAAAATAGAAGATAATATTAGAAACTACCTATAATTGATAAAAGTTTAGCACGACATGTATTATTTACGTGTCGTGCTATGATGTATAGTAAGTTAGAAAGGATATTAAAATGAAAACTGAATTAGTATCAATTATTACACCTAGTTATAACAGTAGTAAATATATTAAGGAAACAATGAACTGTGTAATTGCACAAACTTATAAAAATTGGGAAATGTTAATTGCAGACGATTGCTCTAGTGATGACACAAGAAATATTGTTGAAGAATATACTGAAAAAGACAAAAGAATTAAACTTATAAAATTAGAAAATAATGGTGGGGCTGCTATTGCAAGAAACACAGCTTTAGGGAAAGCTAGTGGAAGATACATTGCTTATTTAGATGCTGACGATTTGTGGTTTCCTCAAAAACTAGAAAAACAACTTAAGTTTTTAAATGAAAATAATGCTGAGTTTTCTTGTCCTGATTACGAAAAAATTGAAGATGATGGAACACCTTTAAATAAAATTGTAACTATGCCTAAAACAATTTCATATAAGCAACTGCTAAGAAATACGGTTATCCAAACTAGTGGTGTAATTGTAGACTTAAAAACAGTAGATAAAAAATTATTAGAGATGCCTAATGTTAGAAGAGGGCAAGACTCTGCTACTTGGTTTCAAATGTTAAGGAATGGGGTAGTATTTAAAGGACAAAACGAAACTCTTTCTATATATCGCAGAGTTCCCCAGTCGCTAAGTTCTAATAAATTTGTTGCAATGAAGAGAACATGGTATTTATACAGAAATGTTGAGAAATTATCATTGCCTAAATCGCTTTATTGCCTTTTAGGATGGGGTTTTAATGCTAGTTTAAGAAGAATTTATTTAAAGAAATGATACAAATTTTATTTGATAAAATACTTGATATTATATATTAAAAGTGATATAATTATAATCTGTTTAGGATTGATTTTATGAAAGTCAGATAGAATTATTGAATTTTGTCTAGGCTTATTTTATATAGAAGGAGGGAGATTTATGAAAGATATATTACTTAACAATGTAGCAATTAGTGTTATTCTTTTTGTGGGTTTAGTAGTAGCTCACAATTATTCTTTCTTTGCTTTAGTTTCAAGAATGTTAGATAGATGCAGAGTTCCACGACTTGGACTGCTTGCAATATGCCTGTTTAATGGCATTCTTTTGTTTTTTTATCTGCCATATATTAAAGAGAATTATACATTCTTTTTCTTGTCTATCACCCTTGTATTATTAATTGAATTTTTGATTTGTTATAAAAATACTTTAACTGGAATTATTACTTGTAGCACGGCGCTTATTTTGCATATACTTGTCTTAAGGTCAATAATTACATCGATTTATGCTCTTGTTATAGGTGAAAGTCTTTATTACGTTGCTCATCATGAGTTTTATTCGGTTGACACTATTACTATCACATTGTTTGTTCATATTTTTGTAATACTTGCCGTTATAAAAATTATTCCAGAGAAATATTTAAAAATTATTAATCAGAATAAAGAATTTTCATTTCCACTTTGTTTAATGTCGAGCTTGTTCTTAGGTTATATGATATATAACGGCATAGTATATGATGAATTGGAAATTTCAATAAGCATGGAGATACCTCAGATTGTTCTACCTATAGTATTTTTAATAGCACTTTACCTTGGAATATATATGATGATAAAAATGTCTAATATGTATGGTTACAAAGCTAAACACAATGAGTTGGCTTCACAAATGGATAAAGAAAAAGTATATAAGAATGTTTTGATGGATAGAACAACCGCTGTTATAGAAGCTAATTGCTCGAAAAATCAGATCATAACTTATATGAGAATGGGTAAGTCGCTAAATATTGAGGAACTGGGAACAGGTACGCAGTTTTTAGAAAATTATATTAAAGATTATGTTCACTCATCTGATCAATTAGTTATGCTTGAACATATAATTCCTGAAAAATTAATAGATGCGTTTAATCGTGGAGAAAATAGATTTGCATATGATTATAAAAGTAATTATTTAAGAGAAGATTATTCGTGGCTTAGAATAGAAATCACACTAAATAAAAATGAAGATAATGACATAATTGCCATGATGACGGTTTCAGAAATTCAGTTAGAAAAAGAAGCCGAAATGAAATTACGTTATCGTGCTGAAAGAGATTCATTGACTGGTGTAAGAAACAAAGAAATGACGCAAATATTGATTGATGACTATTTGACGGCGGGCGGAACGGGTACCTTGTTTATGTTTGATCTTGATAATTTTAAAGAGATAAACGACTCTCTTGGACATTCTTATGGCGATGAAGTACTCAAAGAGTCATGCAGAGCTATTGAAGAAATATTCCGTGAGATGGATATTGTAGGACGTGTTGGCGGTGATGAATTTGTGGTGTTTATGAAAAAAACAACCACTATAAATACTATAAAAGATAAAGCGGAGAAGGTTCGTGTTAGACTAAGTAAAAGTCATTTAGCTAATGATGGGCAAATTATAACAGTAACCCCGAGTATTGGTGTTTCGATAGCTAACTTAGACGGCAAAACATATGACGAACTGTTCGATAAAGCAGATAAAGCTATGTATTATTCAAAAAAGCATGGAAAGAATACTTATACTGTTTATGATGAGGCTACATTATCGAGTAAGAAATAAGTAATACTTTATAGTTGTTGCAAATTTATATTCAATATGTTTAGTGTTAGTAGTGTCATTGAATGTCATACTAATATCATGCTATACTCTATAATAGAAAAATATGTAAGAGTTGTACGAAAAGTACAGCTCTTTTTTTATGCGGAAAGGGGTGAGTTAGATGATATGTTATAAAGACGGCAATTGCATTATGAACATGAGGAATGTGGTAGAAAAAGATTTTTGTTCTAGGGTTAAGTGTATTAATCCTGAAAAAGAAAGGATGGCAATAGCAGGGCAAATTGCTAAAATACTTAGAAAAGATGCGCTAAGTAAGAGCGATAAGGCTAGAGTAGAAAGATATAAACAATTATATGATATTAGTTTAGGCTCTAAGAGAGGTGAGTTGAATGCCAAGTAAAAAGAGCATGGCTGACAGGCTTAAAAGACTGAGAGACGGTGCGGTGTCTTGTGTTGAAAGAGCCATGAGAGAGGTGAAGTCTGCCGGAGAAGTTGACACAGGTAAGTTAAGACATCTTATTCAGTCTATTAAAGACTTAAAAGACATAGCCATAAAAGACGATAATGAACCTAAGGTAACTTCTAAACTTTTTGAGGCGTTGGAGAGAGAAGATGACACTGAACAAGATTAGTAAAAAACAAAAATTGTTGCTTAAATGGGCGTTCAAGGCTTCTACTAAAGATAAGTACAAGGCTGTTATATGTGACGGTGCTGTAAGAAGTGGAAAAACAACCTGTATGACAGTGGGTTTTATTTGTTGGGCTATGAAAAATTTTGATAAGTCTATTTTTGCAATATGTGGCAAGACCATTAAGAGTGTCGAGAGAAATATACTTAATTTGTTGCAGGAACAAGAGGATATTACTTCTCATTTTACACTTGAATATAAACGAAGTGACAATAAGCTTATTATAAGTAATGCAGAAATTTCCAATATATTTTATTTGTATGGAGGCAAAGATGAGCAAAGCCACAGCCTTATTCAAGGAATTACGCTTTCGGGTGTGATGTTTGACGAGGTGGCGTTAATGGCAAGGTCTTTTGTTGATCAGGCTATAGCTAGAACTCTTTCTATTCCTAATGCTAAGTTTTGGTTTAACTGTAATCCTGAAAATCCTAACCATTATTTTTATAAGGAGTGGATAGAAAAAGCAGAGGATAAAAGAGCCTTGTATATACACTTTTTGATGGAGGATAACCCTATTCTTACAAAACAGGCGATTGAAGATGCTAAAAAACTTTATGTCGGTGTATTCTATGACAGGTATATTCTTGGTAAATGGGTGGCGGCAGAAGGCTTGGTTTACCCTATGTTTAGTGTGGACAAGCATGTTGTAAGTGATGAAGAAAGGGCGTACACAAGATTTATTATTTCTTGCGATTATGGTATACAGAATGCAACTTCTATGGGTCTTTGGGGTTATCATAATTCTAAGTGGTATAGAATTAAAGAGTATTATCATGATGGCAGAGGAAGTGGTTTTCAAAAAACTGATGAAGAATATTACACACAGCTTTGTAATTTGGCAGGGGGGAGAATAATCGAAAAAGTGATTATAGACCCCTCTGCCGCCTCCTTTATAGAGCTTATTAGGAGGAATGGACTCTTTAGAGTTCAGGCGGCTTCTAATAGAGTAGTAGACGGAATTAGAGAAGTAGCGAACCATTTGCACAGGGAAGATTTGCTGTTTTGTGCTTCTTGCAAAGACAGCATAAGGGAATTTTCTATGTATGTTTGGGATGAAAGTTCGGTTGATGACAGGCCAATAAAGGCGAATGACCATGCAATGGACGACATTAGGTATTTTGTGAGAGATGTGTTTAAGGCTGGTTTAATGGAATTTTAGAAAGTCAAGAAGAAAGGAAGTCGTATGGTAAACGAAAATGATTTAATCAATGCTAGAATAAAGCAGAATAGTTTAAATGAGGAGGAATTTTTTGCCTTAGAAATATCTGATTGGCTAGCGAGTAGCTCAAGAAATGATATGCTTACAGGCAAAAAATATTATCTGGGTGAACACGACATTAAAGAGAGAAAGAGGACTGCTATAGGCAGAAGTGGCGAGGTGGAAGAGGTTAGCAATCTGCCTAATAACATTGTGGTTGATAATAGATATGCTAGGCTTGTAGATCAAAAAAAGAACTATATTTTGGGCAAGGCTGTAACTTTTAAGTGTAATGATGATGAATATTATTTGCACCTTAAAAAAATACTTGACAATAGGTTCATGCGTTCTTTAAAGCTTGCAGGTGAAGAGGCTATTATAGGTGGAATTGCATGGATTTATCCTTATGTAGACGATTATGGAGAACTTAAGTTTAAAGTTTTTTCTGGTGAGGAGGTTTGTCCTTTTTGGAAAGACAGTCTACACACAGAGCTTGACTGTGCTGTAAGAGTGTATGAGCTTGAACGCTATGAGGGCAAAGAAAAAAGGACTGTCACTATGGTGGATGTCTACAAAGTAAGCGGTGTTACTAGCTATGAGATGGATAATGACACACTTGTAAAGCAAGACAATGAGAGACCGTATCTTAGCATAGGCGGACTAGGGTATAATTGGCAGTATCTTCCGCTTATTCCTATTAAGGCTAATGCTAAGGAAATTCCGCTTATAAATAAAGTTAAGCAGTTACAAGATAGCCTTAATTTATTGTTATCTGACTTTGTAAACAACATGGAAGAAAATGTAAGGAACAGTATACTTGTTCTTAAGAATTATGACGGCACTGATTTAGGCGAATTTAGGAAAAATCTTTCTTGTTATGGGGCTATTAAAACAAGGACACAAGAGGGAAGTTCTGGCGGTGTTGATGTGCTTAGAATTGAGGTGAACTCAGATAATTATGAAATGATAATTAAAATGATTTCAAGGGCGATCACTCAAAACGCAAGAGGTTTCGAGGCAAGAGACGAGGGGATTTCTATAAGCGCACAAAACCAGATAAGTATTAGAAGTATTTATTCTGACATAGACCTTGATGCAAATGACATGGAAAATGAGTTACAGGCTTCTTTTATGCAGATTTTGCAGTTTGTGAATATTTATTTGCAGTTGGTGGAGTATGTTGACACTACTGGAAAGACTGCCGAAATAATTTTTAATAGGGATATTTTGATTAATGAGACAGAGCTTATTGAGAATTGTATAAAATCACAAGAGATTATTTCGAGAGAAACAGTTGTTGCACATCATCCGTGGGTTGATGATATAAATGCAGAATTAGTGAAGAGCTAAGAGTGAAGAGCTAAGAGTGGATGTGAAAATCCTTGCGGATTTTTTGATTAAAGTTGGTCGCAGGTGAATAAGCAATAGTTAAATATATATTAGGTGTGCGAATTTGGGTCCAGCGTCACGCTGGTGTGAATTTGGATCCAGCGGCACGCTGGTGCTGGTCATTGAATGTCAGTGGTGGTGGGTGGTATTCTATATAATAAGGAGGTGAGACAAATTAAAGACTTATTTGAAAAGATTTTTGGTGATAGTTTGGATGAGGAAAAGTTAGAAGAAGTTTTAAAAGAATTGACTGAAAACTATGTTCTTAAAAATGACTTTGAAAAACTGAAACTACAAAATCAAGAGCATATGGCAAATGAAGAGTCCTACCAAAAGCAGATTAAAGACATACGATTGCAAAACGCAGTTGACAAGGCGCTTGTAGCTTGTGGGGCGAAAAATCAAAAGGCTGTATATGCCTTGCTCGACAAAGAGCAGTTAATCCTTTCAGACGATGGCAATTTAAGCGGGATAGAAGAGCAGATTGATTCTTTGAAAAAATCGGATGCTTTTCTTTTTGGAAACGCCGAACTGAAAGGATTAAAACCAGCCGAAAAGGCGGACGAAGCGTATAAGGCGCCGACAGAGATGACTTATACAGAACTATGTGAATATTTTACAACAAAAAATAATTAATTTAATGGGGGTATTTAAATGGCAAATTCAAAATTTAATTCAAAGAGTTTTAATGCAGAGGCTTTTCGTTATATGGTTGACAGAGTTCCAAACCTTAAAATGAACGAGCTTAAAAAATGTGGTGCGCTTGCCTCGAATGTTGATATCAAAGAGGCTTTTACCTCGCAAGATGGTGCAAACTATGCGAGAATGGCAATGCGTGGTATGATTGATGGCGATGCGCTTAACTATGACGGACAAACTGATATCACTGCCACAGGAACTAAGACTTTTGAGCAAGGTGTAATTGTTGTCGGTAGGGCTAAGGCTTGGATTGAGAGAGATTTCTCTTATGATGTTACAGGCGGTGTTGACTTTATGGAAAACGTGGCATCTCAGGTTGCCGAGTATCAAGACAGCATAGACCAAAATTCTATTCTAGCGTCGCTTAAAGGTATTTTCTCTATGACCGGCACTAAGAATACAGAGTTTGTTACTAATCACACAAGCGATATTACCGCCGAGAGTGATGGAAACATGACAGCTACAAGCCTTAACAGGGCAATTAATAAGGCTTGTGGGGCAAATAAAAAGAAATTCGCAATGGTTATTATGCACTCCGATGTTGCGACAAATCTTGAAAATCTACAGCTTATTGAGCACCTAAAGTACACAGATAAAGACGGGATTACAAGAGATTTAGAGCTTGGAACGTGGAATGGTAAACTAGTTTTAGTGGACGACAATATGCCGATTGACACCAGTGGTTCAGATGACATTTATACTAGTTATGTTCTAGGTGCTGGTTCAATTTTTTATGAAGATATCGGTGCTAAAGTGCCTTTTGAAATTGCTAGAGATCCTAAGACAAACGGCGGTGAAGACACACTTTATATGAGACAAAGAAAAGTGTTTGCTCCTTATGGAATATCTTATGAAAAGTCTTCACAGGCTAGTTTATCACCTACTGATGCAGAGCTTGAAAAGGGAGCTAACTGGACACTGGTTCATTCTGGTGAGGCTACAGAGGATAGTAGAACATATATTAATCATAAGGCTATTCCAATTTGTAGAATACTTTCTAAGGGTTAAGCCTATGCCAGAGATAAGAGCGATAATTAGTGAAAGACTAAAGGATTTAAGCCTTTCAGAACTTGATGACCCACGGGTCGATAGGTGTATAGAAAGGGCGATAAACGAGCTTTTGACTCATGTTGAAGAGTTAGACGAACAGGCAAACTATTTAGTAGCCGAGATTGCAACAGGTTTACTTATTAAAGATGACCTTATGGCTAAAGGCGAGAGAGATGTTACCAGTGTAAAAGAGGGTTTAGTTAGTGCTAGTTACAAGGCTGGCACTTCTCTTTGGGATATTGCAGAAGAGTATTCTCGTATAACAGAGTATAAAATCTCGAAATACAGGAGGATACTGTGGTGAACCGTGGCACTTATTTTATGAGACATGATTCTTGTGATGTGTATGTTCGTGAGATTATTGAAGGAAGTGCAATTGCTGAATATATAGAAAAAATTTTATATAAAGATATTCCATGCACACTTACATATAAGACTAGTCACAGCTCTTTAAGTGGAGACGAGAAAAAGACTGCTAAAGAAATTGCTGTGTTGCTAGTTGAAAAGGATTATAACATTCCGTTAGGCTCTAAGATTGTTGTTAGAAAAAATTCACAGGAGCAAACTTTTATACGTTCTGGAATTCAGCGAATTTATAGCAGACACAAGGAAATACCAGTTGAAATATTTGAAAGATGGATTTAAATTTATGGTTAATGATGTTTATGAGGCTCTTTGTAAAGGCATTAAAGTAGTCTTTCCAAATGAGAAAATATTTAAACCTCCTGTAGAACAGGGAATGCAGAAAGCTTCTTTTATAATAGCTTTAACTAGTGTTAAGTCGCAACCTTTGCCCTCTAGGCTTACTAAATACAGTCTTGAATTTAGCATTAAAAAATATGATGAAGATGTATCAAACCTATATGACTGCTCTGTGCTTTTGCACAGGGCAGTTGAGCTTGTAAGTTTAGATGAGGATTTTTCTATTAGAGGTTATATAAAAGAGCAGAAAATAGAAAAAGAAACTCTAACGCTTACGGTTCAATATTCGTTTAGTGTGAGAGAGGGCGTGAATAAAGACTATATGGGAGAGCTTTTATATGCAGAACAGTAAATATTTAGTAGGGCAAATTGCTGACTCTAAGGAGTTTTACCTTGAAAAGGATTTAGTAAAAGCCTTGCTTGAAAAAGATGTTGAGTACAGCTTAGAAGAAGTGAGAGAAATAATAAATAGTTATAAAGAGAGGAGAATTTAGATGGCGTTAGGCGGAGGTAATTGGAGTTATCAAGACAAGATACTCCCGGGTACTTATATTAATTTTACTAATCCCTCGGTGGTGTCACAGGGAATATCAGAGAGAGGAACTGTGGCTGTTCCATTGATTTTGGATTGGGGTGCAGAAAATGAGGTGATAAGACTTAATTCAGAAACAATTTTTGATGACTGTGTTAAAAAATTAGGCTATGACTATTCAGATGATGAGTTAATTGCTATAAGGGAATTATTTAAAAATGCGAAAGAGGTTCTAGCCTATAGGCTTGGCAGCTCGGCTCAAAAGGCGAGAAATATTTATTGCACTGCTAAATACAGCGGAATTAGAGGCAATGACATTAGTATTTCTATAAGGAATAGCATAGATAACTCTGGTTACTATTGGGTAAGTACTTATGTTGATTATTTGCTTGTAGATTCACAAGAGGTTATATCTGCTATTGACCTTAAAAACAATGATTATGTTGATTTCTTAAGAGACACAAGTCTTAATACAGCGACTTTCTTACAACTTGAGGGTGGCGAAAATGCCCAAACTATTACAGGGCAAGATTATATAAATTTCCTTAATTTTATGGAGAGTTATAGCTATGATATTTTGGCTTGTCCTACAGAAAGTCAAGATACAATTGCAGTGTTTAAGGCGTATACTCAAAGAATGTGTGAAGAGACTGGCGCTAACTTTCAGCTTGTCTGTTACAGGGCAAATGAGGCTGACTGGGAGGGTCTTATAAACATAGAAAATGAAGTTTTATCTGGCTTGCCAGAATGGGGTTTAGTTTATTGGGTGGCAGGCGCTCAAAGTTCGGCACAAGCTGGGCAGACACTTACAGGCAGAACTTATGATGGTGAGCTAAGTGTAGACCTTGCTTATAATCAGGCGCAACTTAAGGAAAAAATAAAAGAGGGTAGGTTTACTTTCCACAGTGTGAATGGCAGAGCCTCTGTGTTAAGAGACATTAACAGTCTTGTAAGTTTTAGCTATGAAAAAGGCGAGGATTTTGCATCTAATCAAACTGTTAGAATTTGTTTTAGCATTGCAAATGCGATTGCTAGTTTGTTTAATGGGAAGTACTTAGGCAAGGTAGCTAATGATTCACAGGGTAGAATTTCGTTTTGGAATGATGTTTGCAAAATACTAGAAACGTTGCAATCGGCTAGGGCGATATCTGAATTTAGCACTGACAATGTTGTGGTATCGCAAGGTGAAAGCAAGGAAAAAGTAGTTTGTAGCATTAAAGAGATAGTAGTAGCTGGGGCTATGGAGGCTCTTTATATGAATGTTGTAGTGATGTAAGGAGGTTAAGTTTTGAGTAATTCATCGGTAATGAAAGCCTTTGATACTATTTCGGGGGCATTGGCGACTGCATATATAACGATTGGTGAGAAGAGATATAACCTTATGCAGTTAATTTCGTTTGAGGCTAAAATGGAAGTAGAGCTTACAGAGGTTTCAATTTTGGGTAAGACAGGCAAGGGTACTAAGCCAGCTGGTTGGAAAGGTACATGGAAAGCAACTGCACATTATAATCAATCGGTATTAAGAGAGATGCTTTTTGAGTATAAGAAGAATGGAAGCTTGCCAATAATGGACATACAGGTTTGTAATGAAGACCCTGCTTGTTCTGTTGGAAGACAGACGATTATTTTAAAGAACTGCCTTACTAAGGGTGGAGTTTTAACTAAGTTTGACTCTAACACTCAAACTCTTACAGAGGATATAAGCGGTACTTTTGATGATTGGGAAATGCCTGAAAAGTTTAGTTTGATTAGCGGAATGGAGTAAGGCTTATGGATTTTAAGGCTTTTTTAGCAGATAATGCAAAAAAAATAGAAAAGCAAACGGTGATTGTTTCTGGAAGGTTTACAGAAAATGAGGAGCCTGTTAAGTGGCATATTGTTTGCATAACGGCTCTTGAGAACAGTAGGCTTAGAAGTGAATGCACAAGCTATAAAAAGGATGGAAGCTTTTTTGATGCGGAAGAATATCAGTCGAAATTGTGTTCAAGATGTGTGATATATCCTGACTTAAACAGCGTTCAATTGCAAGACTCTTATAAGGTAAAAACAGCAGAAGACTTATTAAGAACCATGCTCAGTGCGGGAGAGTATGAGGCTTTAGGTGCGAAAGTGTTAGAGGTTAACGGGTTCAAGTCTGAGGCTCAGCTTGTGGTAGAAGCAAAAAACTAATAAAAGGGGGCGATAGATTGGCGAATTATGCCTACTATTGCCTCCATAATTTAAGTATTAGTCCTGAAAAGTTTTTAACCATGAGTGAGAATGAAAGAGCCTTTGTTATAGCTTGTATAGACTTAAAGATTGAATCTTTAAAGGGGTGATAATATTGTTTTATGAAAATTTAGACAAGATAAATAGCTTTAAAAACAGTTTGGCTCAAAATTTTACAGATAAATTATTTCTTGTTGCTAGTGGTGAAAATTCAAAGATTAAAGAGAAGAATTATCAGGAATCATTAAATAATTCTTTTTACAGTAATTCGCAGATTAGTAATATTATGAATAGAAATGTAATTGATAATGTTGTTGACAACAACACGAACAATTTTTTTAGCAGTTCAAACAGTGAAAACGCTGTGAAAAATTATCAGTTTAATGATAATTTGACGACTGATGACAAGCTTGAATTAAATCAAATGGATAGTCTTAGAAAATTTAGTCAAGCTAAATCCTTGCAAAATGAGAGTTCAAACTTAAATATAGATTTGTCTGGTATGACAAATAGTTTTACTAAAGATTGGGATAGCAAAAAAATTATGAATGAGATAACTAAAAAGCTTGAAGAGGCATTATTCTCTGGTGCGGAGGGTGTATATTGATGTATAGAGTGTATATTAAGGACATGTTATTACCGATTGCACCCTCTGAAATTACGGTTACAAACAAGAATAAAAACATTACTTTAAGCCTTGTGGATGACAGCGAACTTACAATTATTAAGAATAGAGGGCTTAGTTCTTATAGTTTTACTGCGATTTTGCCAAGGCGTAAATATCATTTTGCGTTGTATGAAGATGTGTCGTTTGTTGATGCAATGTATTATATAACTGCTCTTGAGAATATTAAGTCGGCAAAAGAAGTGGTGGATTTCACAGTTCTTACAGGGGTGAATTCTGATGAATTTAGCAATAAAAAAGTGACTTTAGAAGAAATATCATGGAAGTTTTCTTCCGCTGAAAATGGAGACATTGTGCTGAAACTTAGCTTGAAAGACTATGTTCATTATCAGACAAAGTTAATAGAGCAGGCGAGTACTGGAGTAGTCAGACCGCCTGTCACTCAAACAAAGGAGAGCTATACAATTAAGAGTGGTGACACTTTGAGTATTATTGCAAAGAGAATTTATGGCGATGTAAATAAGTGGACTGATATATATAATGCTAATAAAATTTTACTTGATAGTGTAGCCTTAAAGAACGGGTATCCACGGGAGAGTGGGCATTGGTGGATTTTCCCTGGGACAGTTATAGTGTTGGTTTAGGAAAACTTGTATAAATTAATGTAGTACTCTGTTAAGTTCAAATCTTTACTAAGTAGTAATACGATATTAAAACAAAAACTTTAAAACTGATTGTAGGGGAGGGTCTCTGCCAAGACCTGCCTATTAGGAAAATTTAGCCATGTAGGGGACGGGTTTTCCGTCCCGAAAAACTAGAGATTTTAGATAAATTACCACGGGACGGAAAACCCGTCCCCTACATTAATTGTGCGTTTTACCGAATTTATTTAAATCAAAAATTGCAAGAGGCACGTCTGGTCTCTGTATCCGCCCCTACATGGCTAATGACCAGCCCCTACAAATAAGTATTAAGGTTGATTAAATTCTAAAGTTAAGAGAAGATATGTACGAATGAATGAAAGGAAAGTCCATGTCATATGAGGATATATTTTGAAAATTCTAAGGGTGTATATAGTCCTGTGGTGACAGGCGAGGTTGTGCTAGAAACGTATAAGAGTGGTAGGGCTGGTACTTTAAGATTTAACTGTGTTATAGATAAATATCTTAACATTAGTGAAGGTGATGCGGTTAGCCTTGTAGTTGATGATATAAATATTTTTTATGGTTTTGTCTTTGAAAAGTCTCAGAACAGTCCTGATACCTTGTCTATTCTATGTTATGATCAGTTAAGATACTTGAAAAACAGGACTAGTATAGTTTACAGCAACAAGAAATATTCTGATCTTTTAAGGCAGATGGCAAATGAGTTTAAGCTTAAAACAGGAACAATTGAAGACAGCGGACACATTATTTTAGGCAGAGTAGAAGAGGGTACAGGCTTTGATATTTTAGCTAGGGGATATAAAGAAACTCTTGAGATGACAGGCGAAGAGTTAATATTGTTTGATGACTTTGGTAAGCTTTCTTTAAAAAAGGCTAGTTCTATGTTTATACCACTTGCACTTAATGAAAAGAATATACAAAATTATAGCTATGTTACAAGCATTGATAATGATGTGTACACAAGGGTCAAATATTCTAAGGATGATTCTAAAAGCGGAAAAAGAGAGATGATAGTTGCAGAAGATAAAAATTCTCAGGAAAAATGGGGCGTGTTAGAGCTTTATGAGTCTAAAAATCAACTGGAAATTGCTGAAATTAGGGCTATGGCTTCATCAGTTCTTAAACAGAAAAACAGGCTAAATGTATCTTTGTTTGTGACTACTAGTTTCGGAGACGTTAGAGTGAGAGCTGGTAGTAGCCTTGTGCTTGACTTAAAACTTAATGACACTCAAATAAGACATGTGATGATGGTTGAGTCTGTAACACATAGCATAGAGGGAAGCAGTCATTTTATGGGGATGCAACTTAGCACTTTGGAAGAATGGGAGGGAGAGATAATTGATTCCACAAACTAATGAGTTGTTGTTGAATTTTTCACGAGATCAAACGGAAATGCCTAGTATTACATACATGATAAAAGGGAATAGGATTACTTCTTTGATAGACGGAAAAGAGGCTTTAATTCAAAGTATTAATCTAATGCTACAGACAGAAAGGTTTGAGCATGTAATTTATTCGTGGGACTATGGTTGTGAATTAGCTAGTCTGTATGCGCTTGACCCTGATTTAACTAAGGTTAGGCTTAAACAGAGAATTGAAGAGGCTTTACTTACAGACAGCAGAATTAAATCGGTAGAAGATTTTAGTATAAGCCAAGACAATGGAAAATATTTTGCTAAGTTTACGGTTAATTCTGTTTTTGGTAGTATCAATTATGATATGGAAGGGTAGATATGTACGAAAATATAAGTTATGAAGAAATATTAGAAAGAATGTTAAACCTAGTACCCTCACATCTTGATAGGCGTGAGGGTTCAATAATAATGAATGCTGTAGCTCCTTGTGCTATGGAACTTTATTTAGCTTACACTGAATTTGACAAAATAATAGCCGAGAGTTTTGCGGATACTCAAAGCAGAGATTTTTTGATAAGACGTGCGGCAGAGAGAGGTTTAAGTCCTATGCCTGCCACGGCTTCACGCTGGATATGTAATATTTTGGGTAATGTAGAGATAGGACACAGGTTTAGGAGCGGTGAATTTACTTTTAAGGTAATTGATTATGCTGGAATTGATCTGTTCTTGCTTGAATGTGAACAATTAGGTTCGGCTTCTAATGTTTTAGAGGAAGAGTTACTTCCTATAGATTATATATCGGTGTTAATTCACTGCTATTTTGAATCGCTTGACACAAAGGGGCAAGACGAAGAGGACACAGAAACTTTTAGAAATAGATATTTTGAGTTTGTAAACGCTCAACCATTTGGCGGAAACAGGGCAGATTACATAGAAAAAGCACGTTCTATTGCGGGGATAAGTGCTGTTAAGGTTGTATCAATTTGGAATGGTCCTGGAACTGTCAAGCTTGTAATTTTAGGCGCCGATAATAAAAGTCCTGTCCAAAGTTTTGTAGAAGAAGTTCAAAACATATTTGATCCAACGAAAGACGGCGGCGGAAATGGACTTGTACCAATCGGGCATATTTGTACTGTTGAGGGGGCAAAGACTGTGGCTGTAAATTTAAGTTTTTCATACTCGAAAAATTCTCAGGAAGATATTTATGATGCGATAATTAATGCCATAGACGATTATTTTGCGGTTTTGGTTAAAAAGTGGGGAAATACAGATTTTATTACTGTAAGAAAAAGTCAACTAGAGGCTCAATTACTTTCGGTAGATGGTGTTGAGGATATCTTGAATTTTAGAATTAATGGCAGTGAGAATAATCTGGTTCTAGGCTATGACACAATAGCCGTAAGGGGTGAAGTGGATGCGACAATTACTTGATTATCTGCCTGAACACTTAAAAAATGTGGAAGAATTAAGGCAGATACAGTCTATTGTTCAAAATGATATAAATGATTTGTTCTATCAAAGATACAGACTGCTTGATAATTTGTTTATTGCCACAGCAGACAAGTTTGGAATTGAAAGATACGAAAATATTTATGGGGTGAAGCCTGACTATAGTTTAAGTGATGAAGAGAGGAAATTTGCTCTTTCTGCCATGATTATAGAAAAAAGACCTATTACATATAGATTTTTAGTGTCTCAGTTAGAGCAGGTTTGTGGTAAGGGTAGTTTTGAGATAGATGCTAACTTTTTTAATTATCAGGTGAATATCAGGCTGGCTTTGTCACAGAAAAATAGATTACAGTTTATTGAAAATTTAGTTACAGATTTGCTCCCAGCTAACTTGGAGCTGAATTTTATGTTGGCTTATAACAGGTATGGAGATTATAGTGAGTATAGATATTCTGAAATGGCGGATATTACAAATAAAGTATTAAGAGAGGATTAGGTAAATGGCAACTTATACAGAGAATATTAATTTGAAAAAACCCAGTGAAGAAGATTTTTTTAATATCCAAGACTTTAACACTAATGCTGATATTATAGATGCGGAGTTTGCAAAGAGTATAAAAGTACCTGTGGATGCAGTCGATGGGAATTTTGTATGCTTTGACTCTAATGGACAGATTCAAGACAGCGGAAAAAGCAGATGGGATTTTATGTCTGCTACGGCTAATTATATTAGCGTTGGTGCGGATAAAATAGGGTCGTCGGCAGAGGTGCGTGAAATGCTGACTAGACATATGTTTGAAGGAAGTGTGCATTTTGACACTACCGAAAAAGAAAAACTAGCAATCGCACTAACCACAGATGATATAGTTATTAGTGCTGAAGAACCGCCTTTGCAAGACGGTAGAATATGGATTAAGATTGAGTAGAAAGGAGCATTATGCCAGAAATTATTGTAGGCTTTAATAGGACAACAAATATTTATTATAAGACTTATGCTAAATTGCTTTATTCGGTAACATATGTAGATGATTTATCAACCCTTAAAAGTGTTGCAAATATTAAGGTGGATTTTTACATAAAGCCCGATCCTTACACTTATTCAGTTTATACAAATGATACGCTCTACTTAGGAATTAGAAAAGGTAGTAGTTCAGCGGCTTTGCATAAGGTGAACATTAATCCAACTCTTACAAATAATAAAGAGGTTAAAAGTAATGTTTATAATCTAGTGGGTTCTACTACTTTTGAGGTTGAATATAATTCGACAAGTACTTATAGTGTTTACCTTGCCGCAGGATATACAAACCCTAGTACGGCAAGGTTTGCCCCTTTTAATGTTCCTCAGAGTGATGGCTCGGGTTATCATCTTTATAGTTATGAGGCTGGTGGAAGTAATCAAATTACTTTAGAGAAAAGAATTTCAAGCACAAATTGCACAGCGCCTACTTCTTTTACTGTAGAGAATAGTGTAAACTCGGTTGTAGCTGATACAGTTAATCTTAAGTGGTCTAACGCTAAGAGTGGAACGGCAAACAGTATAACAGGCTATAGAATTGAGTACAAGCTAAATGACAGCAGTACATGGTGGCTACTTAATAGGGTTGCAAGCACTGCTGTTTCGGGTAGTTATACTCATAGCCTTGAATTTGACAAAGGTAGCACAATTGCCTATAGAATAAGGGCAGAGGGAAGTGCCGGTAGCAGTTATTATTCTGATTATAAATACTCTTCATCGGTAAAAGTAAACACTGCTCCACAGGCAGTTAATAGTTTAAATGTAGATGCTAGCAAGGTTTCAGAGAATGACTATTTAACAGTATCGTGGGAAAATGCTAGTGACAGTGAAAATAATATCAAAGAATATAAAGTGGAGTATTCAGTAAACAACACTGCATGGAAAACTTTAGTTACTACTACAGGTCTTTATTACAGGTTTAAGCCAGCTGAATATATGGAAGATCAAAGTAATATTAAGTTTAGAATTTGTGCGGTGGATATCTTTGGCGAGATTTCACCATATAAAGAAACTAATATTGTTAGAAGAGAAGATTATTCTGGCGTAAAGATTGCAGTTTCAGGAACTTATAAAAAAGCATATGTTTATGTATGTGTACATGGTTTATATGTGAAATGTCAGGTGTATGTTTGCAAACAGGGCTTGTATATTAAGGGGGTAAGCTAATGGGTGATATAGCATCTATAATTAAGAGAATGGCTTTAGAAGCCGTAAAGGCAGAAAGTTTAACTAAACTAATTTTTGCTGAATTAGTTAGCCTTTATCCGATTAGCTTTAACCTTGGAACAAACTTAATGATAGGTAGTGATTTTTGTGTGATGTCTAAGACGGTGACAAACCTTTTTGAGACACAGTCCGTTAAAGTAGGCGACAAGTTTGCGATTGTTCGGCAGGATGGAGGTCAGCTTTATTTTGTTGTCGATATGATTTGAGGTGTTTATATGTGGGAGATAATAGTCCCTGTCACGGCTATAATTGCATCGATGTGTTTTTCTTTTGTAGGAATTTGGCGTGGTTCTAAAAAAGACACAAAGGGTGAAACTCAAGAAATTACAATGATTATAGTTAAACTAGAGGGGATTTCTAATGGACTTAATGAGATTAAGTATGATATAAAGGCTTTGCGGAATGAAATTAAAGACCATGAGGCACGACTTATAAGAATTGAGGAACACAATAAGAAGAATATACATAATATATAGAAAAGAAAGGTATCTAGGTGATTTTGATGAAGGTAAATTGGTTAGTTAGATTTAAAAATAAGAATTTCTGGATTTCGTTCATACCAGCACTTTTAGTTCTGGTGCAGGTAGGATTAGCAATATTTGATGTGCAATTGAATCTAGGTGATTTACAGGCTAAAATACTCACCTTTGTAAATGCAGCGTTTTCAGTATTGATAATAATGGGAGTTATAAACGATCCTACTACAAATGGACTAGGGGATACTGAACAGGCTATGGAATATAAAACACCAAGAAAGGAAATTGAGGATGTATAAAAAAGGAATAGATTTATCTGAACACAACGGAAAAGTAAATTGGGAAAAAATTGAATGCGATTTCGCTATTTTTAGAATAGGTTTTGGAAAAGGTTATGAAGACGGTTGCCTGTCTCATAACCTTAAAAACTGCAAATTTCCATTTGGGTTATATCATTTCTCATATGCCTATTCTGTAGGTGGGGCAGAACTAGAGGCAGACTTTGTTTTATCTGTGCTTAAAAAATATAATGTTAATCCTACACTTCCGATTTTTTTTGATTGGGAATATGACAGCAACAGATACGCCTTGCAAAATGGTGTATCTGTAGATAAAAAACTATTTGAAGCGATGGCAATGGCTTTTATGGACAAGATTAGAAAGGCTGGCTATAAAGCTGGAATTTATTATAACACTGACTATAGATCAAGGCTTAACCTTATTAAAGGTGAGGGCGTTCGAGACAGACTTAAGTATTTTCAGTGGCTGGCATATTATTATGATAGTGTAGATGATGCACAGGATTATGACCTTTGGCAAAATAGCGACAGAGGAACTGTACCTGGATATACAGGTGATACAAATTATCTATTAAATGCAGAACTATTAGTTAATCTTAGTTTAGAAACTTCAATTCCTCCAACAAATGAAACAGAAGAAACAGTATATAGCACAGGAAGATACATAGTTACAGCGAATGTTTTAACAGTTAGAGAAGAGCCTACTGTTAATTCAGGTTGGAAAAGGTTTGAAAATTTAAGCCAAAACGCACAATCACAAATTATGAATTTAGCAAAATATAAAGCAAACGGTTATGTAAAAGGAATGGTTTGTGATGTTAGTGAGGTTCGTGGGAGCTGGGGCAGAACTCCTAGTGGGTATATCTGCCTTGATTATTGTAAGAATATAGATTAAAAAAATGGGGACAGAATATTCTGTCCCCAAATTTTTTGCGTTATTAGTGTCCGTATTCGCTAAACCAACCATAATCTTCAATATGAATTGTATTGTCTATATGATAGTATGTGCCAAAGACTGGGTGATCATAAAGAGTAAACTCAAATTCGTCCCCAAATCTTTTGTAAGTTCCTGTGTTTTGATATCCGTCTATATAGAATGTAAATGTATAGTCACTGAAAAATTCTATTGTATCATCTGTGCCAGTACGTAGCCATGCACCTATAAGTAGATTGTCTTCATCGTAAGGAACCTCTCCTTTAACAAAACTTGTGCCATAATCGTCAACTTCAATTTCGTTAGTCACTATACTATAATATCCACCATAAACACTTCCGTGTTCACTTAAAAACTCTATTTCAGCACCTGTTAGTTGATCGTTAGGTGTTATTGTATAATGCCCATTGTCAATTATAGCGACAGAATCCTCTATTAGATATGTACCATCATCATAAAATGTTAAAAATGTCTCGTTTCCAAAAAGGGTCCAAGAACCAAATACATTAAAATCTGAAATATCTGGTTCGTGATTATACTGTGGAACTTCCTCAGGTGCTGCACGGTAAAATTCGCCAGCTATTGTGTTTAATACTAAATTTGCTAAGTATTCATCAAAAAAACCTGTTACTGAACTTTCAGGACCATTATAAATTGTAATTTCATAATTGTTTAAATCAAAAGAGCCAGTTTGACCAAATTGAGCACTTTTGTACTCGAAAATTCCGTTAGAGTCAAGGTGATAATACATCTCGCCTGAAGTATGAACCCAGTAGCCTGTAATGTCTCGAGAGGTAATTTCTTCGTCGTTCACTTGTGTAGAGCTAATTTGTTCGTTTTGACTTGAGACCGCTTCTTGTGTAGAACTAATATTTTGCTCGCTTTGCTGTGATGATTCTTCCCCTGTGTTGTTAGAGCATGCAACTAACATAAACATGGATAAAGCCAATACAATACTTAAAAACTTTTTCATAATATCCCTCCAATATTTTTGATTAATATGATATGTTATATGTATATTGTACCAGTAAATTAGGAATAATTCAAGAGTTTTTTCTTCTTTGCTAACTAAAATAAAGTTGAAAAATGAACTAGTTTACACTAATTTATGCAAATTTTGATTGGTTTATATAAAGTATTTTAATTCAACTTCAAATAATACAATTTTTTTGTTGTAGAATAATAAAATTTTGTCAAAAAGCTTGACTATGTTGTGTTTATAGTGTATACTAAATTAGTAGTTACAATAAAATTAATTTATTGTAATATTTCGGTATTCCTGAAATTTGAGGAGAATTAGAAACTGTTTTTAATCAATGCGGATATATTTGTTGTTACCAAAATGTATTAGTGGAATTTAAAGCGGTTAGAGAATTTTTCTAAGCTTTAATGGCTTAAATTACAATGGTTTTAAGGCAAAGCCTTAAAAAATATAATATTACTCAAAGTGAGGTACAACAAATGTTCGAGGACAAGAATTTAACATGCAAAGACTGTGGCGGAGAATTTACATTCACTGCTGGAGAGCAAGAATTTTATCAAGAAAAAGGCTTCGTAAATGAGCCACAAAGATGCAAATCTTGCCGTACAAACCGTAAAGCTACAGCAAAACCTGAGCGTGAGCGTTTCACAGCTACTTGTGCAGAGTGTGGTAATGAGGCAGTAGTTCCATTTAAACCACGTGAAGATCGCCCTGTTTATTGCAGCGATTGTTTTGCAAAATCAAGACAATAATTAATCGTTTAACAGATTAAGAGGAAAGATAAAATCGAAACCGTTTTTGGCGGTTTCGATTTTGTCATTTTTTATTCTAAATCAGATTTTTTAGCGGTATCTATTTCTCTCATTTCTCCAGAGAAACAGTTTGTGCAGAAAGGTAGAGAACTATCATTACATGCTATTTTAATTCCGTTTACACTGATATAGCCTAGGCTATCTGCTCCAATTGATTTGCATATGCTGTCTATGCTCATTTGGTTAGCTATTAAATTTTCTTCGCTGTCAACGTCTGTTCCATAGTGACATGTATATTTAAATGGTGGTGAAGAAATTCTTAAGTGAACTTCTTTAGCCCCTGCATTTTTAAGGTTGTTCACAATTTTTGCTATGGTAGTTCCTCTAACAATAGAGTCATCAACTAAGACTACTCTCTTATCTTTAACATTTACAGAAAGTGGATTAAGTTTTAGCTTAACAGCACTTTCACGTTGTGATTGAGTAGGGTAGATAAAGCTCCTGCCAATATAACGGTTTTTAACAAAGCCTGAAACCAGTGGGATTTTGCTAGTAGCACTGTAGCCTATGGCAGCTTCTAGTCCGCTGTCTGGAACTCCGCAGACAACATCCGCTTCAACTGGGTATTCGTGGGCTAGTCTTGCACCCATGTTATAACGAGCCTTATATACGCTAAGACCATCAATGATACTGTCTGGTCTTGCAAAGTATACATACTCGAAAATACAAATTCCACAACAATCAATCTTGTTATCAAGAACTGTTTCTGAATAAGTAATTTTACCTTTTTCTATTACTATTACTTCGCCAGGGCTAACATCTCTAATAAATTTAAAACCACAGCTATCAAGCGCACAGCTTTCAGAGGAAACTACCATTCCGTCTTCGTTTTCTCCAATGCAGAGTGGTCTAAAACCGTTTGGGTCTCTAACGGCAATTAATTTTTCACCAGATAAAATAACAAGTGAAAAAGCGCCTGTTAGTTCTTTAGATGCCTTAATTATTCCTTTTACTATGTCTTCTTCTCTTACGGCGTGATAGGCTATCAAAGACGAAACAACCTCGCTGTCGCTTGTTGCCATGAATTTTAAACCTAAAGTTTGCAGTCTATCTTTAATTTTTTTTGCGTTGGTTACGTTTCCGTTATGTGCAGTTGCTATTCTTCCTGTTAAAAATTCGGTTATAAAAGGTCCTGCATTTTCGGCAACGTTTGAGCCTGTTGTGGAGTATCTGTTATGTCCTACGGCTACGCCACTTTTAGGCAATTTAGATAAAACTTTGTTGTTGAACGCTTCTTGTACTAATCCTGTATTCTTGTGATATAAAATATTATTGTCACAGCTAACTGCTATTCCACTACTTTCTTGTCCTCTGTGTTGTAATGCAAGCAAACCATTGTAGGTTATGCCTGCAGCTTCGTGATTATTAACGCTTACACCAAAAACGGCACATTCTTCATGCAATTTATCAATGGATTTCATATATTTTTAATATCTCCTCAGCTATTGATCTTTTTGTAGCCCTTGTGTCCATCGCCTGACGTTCTATATATTTGTGGGCTTCTTCCTCTGACATACTAAGATAAGAGATAAGCATATGTTTAGCTCTGTCTACAATCTTAATATCTTCTATTCTTTGTACAAGTTTGCGTTTTTCTGCCTGCATCATTGAAAGCCTTTTTTGGGCTGCCTTTGCAAGCTTTAAAGAAAACCAGAACATACTTTTATTAATTGGTTTAGCTACTGCTATGACACCATGGTTTTCTACTTTTTCTGAAACTGCCTCGTAAAGCTCAGCCTTTACTAATATGATAACTTGGCTTTGGTTTCGGGTAGCAATATATTCAGATAATTTTTCACCTGTTTCATCTTTTAACGGAGAATTAATAACTACTAAGTCAAAGTCTTGCTGTGGCAACAGTCTGCGAGCTTCGCCACAAGTTCCGACACATACTATTCTTTTTACATAGAACTCTTTTAGAGTATCTGAAATATAAGTTGTTGCTTTCTCGGTAGCTGAAACGATTAATGCAGATTCTATGGTTACCACCTCCTGTATTAATAATAATAAAAGTATTTTTTAGTTATGAAATTCTTCTTATTTTCTGCTTTTTCGTAATTATCAATTTCCTCTTTTTTTATGCTAATATACTTGTTTAATAAACTTTCGCCTAAAACATCTTTGATAAAACTAGAGTTTTCCGCAAGTTTTACAGCTTCGTATATATCTTTTGGTAGCATATCGATTGTTTCTAGAATATCTTTAGTGGCTGTGTTTAAGTCTATGTCGATTGCCTCTACAAGTTTCAAGTTATTTTTAATTCCGTAAAGACCTGCCTCAATTATTAAAGAGAATGCTAGATAAGGGTTAATAGTTGGGTCGGCTGATCGTAGCTCCATTCTGATTTTGTCTTTTGAAGCTAGTGGAACTCTAATTAATTGCGCTCTGTTTTGGTGAGACCATGTGACGTATCTTGGTGCATTTAGTTTTCCTAATCTATCATATGAATTCATGATAGGAGATAGAAATAAAGATATTTCGGCTGCTTTTTCCATGACACCAGCAATAAAGCTTTCTGCAATTTCATCGTGCTGATTACCGAACACATTATGCCCTTTTTGGCTTAGAGTGATATTAATTCTAAGACTGCTACCACTTTCATATTCAAGAGGTTTTGGCATGAAAGAAGCGTATAGACCGTTTCTAGCTGAAATAGCCTTGACAACCGATTTAAATGTTAAAAAGTTATCGGCACAACTTAGGGCATCGCTTGACTTAAAGTCAATTTGATTTTGTCCAGGGCCTTTTTCATGGTGAGAAGTTTCAGGCATTAATCCCATTTCTTCTAAGTTTAGGCAAATTTCACGTCTAATATTTTCACCCTTATCAAGAGGTGAAATATCAAGGTAGCTACCGTAATCTAGTGTGTTATAGGTAGGTTCGGAATTATCATCGGTTTTGAAAAGATAAAACTCACAGTCAGATCCTACCCTACAGTTATAACCAAGGTCGGTACAATTTTTTAGCGTGTTTTTTAATATATATCTGCTGTTGTGTTTGTAATACTCACCGTTTGGCATTTTTATATCACAGAAAAATCTAACTACTCTACCGGGATCAGGTCTCCACGGCAAAACAGTAAGTGTTGATGGATCAGGAAACAACAATAAATCAGACTGTCTTGAATCTCTAAAGCCCAGAATTGATGAGGCATCAAAAGGAACACCATTCTCAAAAGCTGACTCTAATTCATCTGACAATAAAGAGATATTTTTTTGTACACCTAAAAGATCACAAAAACCCAGTCTAATAAATTTTACATCGTTTTCCCTTATGAATTCCAGCACCTGATTGGCAGTACTTTTCATACTGTATAACCTTCTTTCTAAAATAAACGTTAAAAAAGCGTCCACCAAATATAGCAAAAAAGCGGAAGCCTCCTTACCTTTATTTGATGAACGCCATTGTTCTCATGTGACAAGTATACAATAAAAATATTAATTTGTCAATAGCGATAAAAGTATTGACATGGTATTTGTGATATGATATAATATGTTTTAGATTAGAAACACATGGGGGTATAGCTCAGCTGGGAGAGCGCTTGAATGGCATTCAAGAGGTCAGCGGTTCGATCCCGCTTATCTCCACCAAACGCACAAAATCCGAACCACTTCTTTATAATTGGAGAAGTGTTCGGATTTTTGCTTTATATTTAAAGATTTATACATCAACATAGAAAAAGAGCAAGTATCAACCTATATCGGCTGATACTTGTTCTTTCTGCTTTTTCCACTCCTCAAATTCTCGCCTACCTTCTTCGCTATTAAAAAATTCTCTTATTGAGGGAAGCAAAACACGAGCTAAACTTTCTAGCTCGTGTTTTGGAATAGTGTTATTTGATTTTTTAGTTTTGCTAATAATCATCGCCTCTTTCTTGTTATTGGTTTATGTAAATTTTTATTTTTAAACTATATTAAGATTATACCATACTGATATACTCAACGTAAACAAATCAACTAACATTTATTTCACTGACAGAATTACAAGTTTCATAAACTAAAATATACATTTCTTGACAAATACCATTCAAAAAGTTTATAATATGGATAGTATAAAACTGCGATAGGAGGCGATTTTATTGCAATACAACGAAGAACGAGCATATCTCACTAAAAAACGCTTGATGGAGCTTAGAAAAGAACGAAAACTAACATTTCTTGAACTTTCAAAGGCTTTAGCTGAAAAAGAAGTGTATATCAGCCACACTAATTTGAAAAATTACGAAATTTCCGACCCAGACCACCCACTTTTTGGGCGAACAAGTAGTATGAGCATCGAATATTTAGTTGCATTTGCTGATTTTTACGATGTTTCGGTGGATTTTCTGCTAGGAAACTCTGATACACGCAAAACCGAATATGAAAATATAGCCGAACAACTTGGTTTGTCCGAAGAAACGATTGATAAACTAATCCATTACAAGCAAGTTTCAGAAGAAAATGGTAATACAAAGCTAAGTTTTCAGCGAGATACTGCGATTATTGATGATTTTATCAAAAGTATTAGCTTTGATTATATGCTAGAAAAGGTTAAACACAGCCTATTTGCCGAGTTTATGAACAAGTTGAGTCATAATGAGCAACGAGAGTTTTTAAGGGTAAATAATGCCCACGAGATTGAAAAAGCTAAAGAACTGCTTAATAAACATGGGTATTTTGCAGTTGAAAATGATGTTATCGCTAATGTTCAGATGGATAATGCAATTAGGGAGATGGAGAGGTATTTTAGGAGTTTGAAAGAAGTAATTTAATAAATAATATAAAATTTAGGAGGAATTATAATGGAAAACAAATTTGACTGGATACCATTTTACGAAGAATTGGCAGATAAACTATTAGAATATAAAGATAAGAGAAATGAACTATTTGAAATAATGAAGAATCTTGTTTCAAAACATACAAAGCTCGAATATTTGCATTTTGAGCGTGATGATTGGTGGAGCGATAGAAATTACTGTATTGATCCTTTTAGTATTTTTGCCACATTCAGTCGCGCTTTGAAGCCTGAGAATAGGACTGAAATAGCAAATTTATATGTGGAACAATTTAATCTTAAGTCTAAAGTTCCTACTGAATTTGATGGTATACCAACTATGAATAACCAAAATGCGTTCTTTGGTGGGACATCGGAAATATGGGAATTATTTCAACAAGCAATTATCTTTGCAAATACAGGCGTAGCTAATGAAGAATTATTTTCTTCATTTGAAAATGCAGTGAATGCTAAAGGCAATGGGTTAGCAACAATCACTATGGGACTCTTCTGGATGCGTCCTTATAAATTTCTAAACCTAGATGGACAAAATAGAGCATTCTTAAATAACGAAGATAATGACATGAAAAGCGTTGTAGACATTTTTCCAAAAATAGTAAAAGGCTTTGTTCCAACAGGTGAGGAATATATATCCATGTGCAATCAATGCCAAGTGCTATTTAAAAGTGGACAATACCCATTTTCGTCATTTCCAGAAATGTCACACTTTGCTTGGAGTAACGGTGTTACTGAATCTAATAAGACCCTCGCTACGCTAGTGTGCTTATATTACGCAAGATTACATAGTTCTGATGAAGAATATAAAACTAATTGTAGCAATGATATGAAAAAAGCATCTGAAGTAAGTGGTATTAAATACAACACTCTAAAACAATATAAGGACACATTTGACCCTTATTTTGATAATGGTAGAAAAGGTTATTATCAACAAACTATTGAGAAGAAAAACAAAAATCTTTATGATATCTATACTAATTATAAAGAAACTTCAAAAGAGGAATTGAAAGATATAATTGACAAATTTCTTTTGAGTTATAATTCAGATAAAGTATTTAATGATGAGTCAATTTCAAAAAAACGTTATTGGCTATACTCACCTGGTGAACAAGCAAGGCTTTGGGATGAATTCTATCAAGATAAAATAATGGGTATAGGTTGGGATGATTTAGGTGATTTAGAAGATTACAGTTCACGAGAAGAAATAATTACTACTATGCGTAATCTATCAGGTGAAGAAAAATCATTTAAAAACGACTCATTAGCATCATGGCAGTTTGCAAACTCAATGAATGTTGGTGATGTTGTTATTGTTAAGCGAGGTTATTCAACTGTTTTAGGCAGAGGAATTGTGACATCTGAGTATATTTATGATGAAACACGAAATGAATATAAGCATACTAGAAAAATTGACTGGACGCATAAAGGTGAATGGGAACACCCAGGACAGGCAGTACAAAAAACACTTACAGATATTACACAATATACTGAATATGTAGAAAAATTAGAAACTCTATTTACTAATGATGGTGAAATAATTGAAGATGATGAAGTGACTGTATACCTACCTTATACTAAAGAAAATTTCCTATCCCAAGTATATATGAGCGAAGAAAACTATGAAACATTGACTACTCTTTTAAGCAGAAAGAAAAATATCATTTTACAAGGTGCTCCAGGTGTGGGTAAAACTTATGCTGCTAAAAGACTTGCATATTCAATTATGGGTGAGCGTGATACAAGCCGAGTAGAGATGATACAATTTCATCAAAGCTATGCTTATGAAGATTTTATAATGGGTTATCGTCCAGATAATAGTGGATTTAAGCTTCATTATGGTGCATTTTATAAGTTCTGTAAAGAAGCTCAGGACGATAATGAGAGAGATTATTTCTTCATTATTGATGAAATAAATCGTGGTAATTTATCCAAAATCTTTGGTGAATTGTTTATGTTAATCGAACACGATAAGCGTGATGAGCGTAATTCTATGCGACTTCTTTATGCTGATGAGCAGTTTTATATTCCGTCAAATGTACATATTATCGGTATGATGAATACAGCTGACAGAAGCCTTGCTATGCTTGATTATGCACTTCGTCGTCGTTTTGCGTTTTTCGAAATAGAGCCAGCATTTAATAGTGACGGATTTAAAAACTATCAAGAAAACATTTCAAATCCTAAGTTTGATAAGCTAATTGAAGTTATTAAACAACTTAATAATGTAATAAAAGATGATGTTAGTTTAGGTGGTGGGTTCAGAATAGGACACAGCTATTTTATAAGCAGTGAAAACGATGTGATAGATGATGCTTGGCTTCAAACAGTTGTAAATTATGAAATAGTACCACTGTTGCAAGAATATTGGTTCGATGAAAACAGTAGGGTTGAGGAATGGACAGCTAAACTTCGAGGGGCGATAGTATGATTACCGAAAACGGAATAAGAATTCAAAATATTTACTATATGCTTGCCTATGCTTTTTCTGTTCTAAAAAATGATGGATATGAGAAATTAGCGAGTGAAGATTTTGAAAATACAGCCGATTTACTGTCAGCAATTTTAGCTAAAGGTATTGCACTTCAAGTTAAAAGAGGGCTTGGGAAAGAGTATATTCCAATTACTGAGCCACTCGCTACTTTGCGTGAGAAAATTGATATTGCACATTCAATCAAAGGACAAACTATGCTCCGAAAACAGCTTGTTTGTAGCTATGATGAATTTTCAGTTAATACTAAACTTAATCAGATTATAAAGACAACTGTTAACATATTGCTTCGAGAAAAAATCAAAACACAAGTGAAAAAAGACCTTAAAAACTTGATGATGTACTTCAAAGATGTAGATACTTTAAATCCATATACTATTGACTGGAATATTCGTTTTAATCGTAATAATCAAAGCTATCAAATGCTTACTTCTATTTGCTATTTAGTTATAAAAGGACTGCTACAAAAAGATGCAAATGGCGATATGAAAATGCAAAAATTCCTCGATGAACAGAGAATGTCAAGGCTATATGAAAAATTCATTTTAGAGTATTATAAAAAACATTTTCCAGAATTTAAAGTGTCTTCTTCGCAAATAGAGTGGGATATTGAAAGCGATAATGAATATGTTTCGTTCTTGCCTAAAATGCAGTCAGATATTATGATTTCTAACGGAATACACACACTTATTATCGACGCAAAATATTATTCAAGAAGTATGGCAACAAGTCAGTTCGGCAATAAGCAAACTTTTCACTCACACAATCTTTATCAAATTTTCACTTATGTGAAGAATAAGGATATGGATAACAAAGGTAATGTAAGTGGTATGCTTTTGTATGCAAAAACTGACGAAGAAGTTACACCAGACGCAAAGTTTAGTATGGGTGGTAATCGGATTGAGATTAGGAGTTTGGATTTAAACAGAGATTTTTTAGAGATTGAAAATCAGTTAAAAGTTCTAGTTAAGCGATTGTTTTCAAGAGGAGAATGAGATGAGTATTGAATTTATAAAAAACGAAAATACTTTATTATTGCAATATAGTCCATTTAATGGGTGTGACGGCATTCGTCAAAAAATAGCAGAGGATGGATATTTCAATGTAAAGTATTGCTTTTGTTTTAGCGAAAGCGATTTGGTTGAAGATTTATCTGAAGAACTAATGAACGAATATGAGGATACATTAAGATTTAAAGTTGCCACTCTAATTGGAGAATATTACTTGTTTTCAAAAGAAATCTTAAGTACAAACAATGACGTTTATATTCACAAAGATATTAAAATTATTATAAAAATGTTTGTAGCTCAAGAACGCATATCTATTATGCGTAAAATTAACAATCTTGTAAGTGAAGATATTTATATTGGAAATGTAGATGATAAGAAAGTAAATCTACCAATCAATGAGTTTATGTCAATGATAAGCACGTTCCCTAACACCTATGAATTGAAAAAATATGCCAATGTGAGAATATCTAATATACTTAGAAATTTCTTTGATGGTTTAGGAAATTTAGAGATAGAATTCAATAGGTATATTGATAAAAAAACTCCACATTCGCACGCTACCCTCTATACCGATATCAAGCCTTTACAAAAAGAAATTTTAACTGTTACCTTAGATAAGTTCGAAAATATGCTTGCAAATTGTGATGTTTACACAGAGAAGGATTGGCAAGAATTCATTAACGATATAATAAGAATTGTTTTTCCAAAATATATTTTTTCAAGGCGAGAATGCAATGTAGGTGATGATGGTAGACACAATAAAAAACCTGATTTTATCATTGTTGATGTAAATGGCTTCGTTGATATACTTGAAATAAAAAAACCAAACAAAATAAAATTATTGACTAATGGAGAATATAGGAATAACCATGTTCCAGATAGAGATTTAACAGGTGCAATAGTACAAATTGAAAAATATCTTTACATTTTAAACACTGAATGTAAACCAAAAGAAAATTTGGAAAAATCTTTATCTAAAGAAATGAAAATGGATACACCTATCCGCGTTATGAATCCACAAGGGTTTCTTATTATGGGCAGAAGCGATGATTTGACAGAAAATCAAAAATATGATTTTGAAATTATAAAACGACAATATAAAAATATTGTTGATATCATTACATACGATGACTTACTAAAACGTCTTAAAAATATGCTTCTTGCCTTAGAGCTTTAATTTGACTTGCAAACTTAGCAAGCAGGGCAAGTGGCTACACACTCTTGCCGAGCAAGCAGGGCGTGTGGTCACCCACACACCTACTTGCTCGCTTGTTGGGACGCATCCCAAACCCTAAAACCCCACAATAAATTGTGGAAGCCACGCACTGAAACAGTGCTAAAAAATTACGAGAAAATTTTATCTCTTATGAAAATTTCGAGATAAATTTTCTCGTTTTTTGTGTTTTATCTTTCTTGTTTTTTGATTGACAAGTTTTATAATTTGTGCTAAAATTATAAATAGAAAATCAAAGCAACGAGAGGTGATGAAATGGAAATTGTAGCACAGAGATTACGAGAGTTAAGAAGTAAAATAAATCTATCACAAACGAAAATGGCAGAAGCTTTAGGTATAAAAATCGGTGCAGTTAATCGTTATGAAAATGAACAAAGTGAGCCATCTTGTGAAACACTTTTGAAGTATGCAGAGTTCTTTGATGTATCGCTTGACTACATTTATGGAAGAACAGAAAATCCGAAAGGTGCGGAATTTGAGTGCAAACCAAAACTCGAAAAAAGTCACCCAGAGCTTAAAGAATTTATTGAAATGTGCTTCGACCCAAACTCGGCTATGAATGATAGATTGAAGCAAACTTTATTTGAAATGTTAGAGAAAAAAGAATGAAAATAATAGAAAGCAGGTACAAAAATGAGTGACTGGGATTTCCTATGGGAACTATCTGCCGATGAAAGGCTTGATGCTATTTCCTGTGGTATGGATAAGTTTGATATGGCGTACATTGAAAACGAAGAAGAACAGGAACGGATAAATATTAGAAACGAGAAATGGAATGCTCTTAAAGCACTTAGAGATAGTGGCAGTATAACGAGAGAAGATTTCAAAAAAGAAAAAAACATTATTTGTGCAGTTGAGATTTCAAGAAAAAAAGAGTTTTCTGAGATAAAAACAATATATAAAAAATTAAAACATACTTGTATTAATAATAAATTAGATTTTGAGAAAAGTAAAATATGTGGTTGTTATAACTGTATTGAAGTTTTCGATGTTTCAAATAGAATTAAAAAAGATAACAACAATTCTGCTCTATGTCCTGTATGCAACAATCCAACATTAATCCTGCCTTGCAATGTGCAAGATATTTTAAAATTCACTATCACGAACTATGAACAGTTTGAAGACGTTCTGAGTGATATGAACTATTATTTAATCAATAAAAGTAATATGTTTTAGCAAACTAAATCAATTCGAAAGGGTGGTGAATACTATCAAGGGTGTTATATATGCACGTTACAGCTCGGACAACCAAAGAGAAGAAAGTATTGAGGGGCAACTTCGAGAATGTAAAGAGTATGCTGAGAAAAATGGCATTACAATTTTAACTACTTATATCGATAGAGCTATGTCAGCTAAGACTGATAATCGTCCAGAATTTCAGCGAATGATTAGAGATAGCAACAAACAATTATTTGATGTTGTGCTTGTTTGGAAACTTGATAGGTTCGCTAGAAATCGCTACGACTCTGCTCACAACAAAGCTATTTTACGTAAGAATGGTGTCAAAGTTTTATCGGTTACCGAAAGAATTTCAGATGACAGCACAGGTATATTACTTGAAAGTTTGCTTGAGGGTTATGCCGAGTTTTATTCCGTTGAGTTATCAGAAAAAATCACTAGAGGACTTACAGAAAATGCACTAAAGTGTAAATATAATGGTGGTGGTGTGCCTTTAGGTTATACCATTGATGATGAGCAACATTTTCAGATTGACCCACTAACTGCACCAGTAGTTTTAGAAGCCTTTAAACGATATTCAGAGGGTGGAAATATTAAAGACATTATTGATTACCTTAATGCAAATGGTATCACAAATCGCAATAATCAACCAGTGAAATTCGATGTTGCAAAACGACTTTTGAAAAATCGTAGATATATTGGTGAATACAAATATTGTGATGTATTACACGAAAATGGCATACCACAAATTGTGCCTATTGAATTATTTGAGAGAGTGGGGGAGCGATTAGCGAAAAACAAAAAAGCTCCTGCAAGAGCAAAAGCTAAAGAAGAATTTTATCTCCTTACCACTAAATTATTTTGTGGCAAGTGTGGTTCGTTTATGATTGGTGAAAGTGGCACTGGTAGACATGGTGCATTTCATCAGTATTACAAATGTGGCAATGCAAAAAGGCGAAAAACTTGTGATAAAAAATCTGTTCGCAAAGCGTGGATTGAGGATATTGTTGTTAAAAAGACAATGGATATGCTTATGGACGATACAGTTATTTTAAAACTCACAGATATGCTCTTTGATTTGCAGAAAAAAGAAAATACTACCTTGCCACTTCTTAAAAAACAGATTGATGAAGTTAATCGTGGGGTAGAAAATATGCTCAATGCTATACAAGCAGGTGTGCTAACTTCTTCTACCAAGCAAAGATTAGAAGAATTAGAAAACCGAAAAAGCGAGCTTGAAGTTTTACTAATCAATGAAGAAATGCAAAAGCCAATGCTCACAAAAGAGCAAATACAATTTTGGCTAGAAAAGTTTAGAAATACAGATGTTTCGCACTATGAACAAAAGCAGAGGTTAATTGATAGCTTTGTTAATAGCATTTATCTTTATGATGATAAAATTGCTTTTACATTTAATTATAAAGAGGGATTGCAGACACTATCATTAAGTGATATGGAAAATGTTTCGGATTTGAAGGCTGGTGCTCCACCAATATTTCTTTATTTAATTAAAAACCTACGGCTTAATGTCGTAGGTTTTTTTGTGGTTGTAGGAGTTTTTAGTAAGTGTATACTAGAAAATTAAGCATGTAGGGGACGGGTTTTCCGTCCCGTGGGAATTTAGCTAAAACCGCTAGTTTTTCGGGACGGAAAACCCGTCCCCTACATGGTTAAAATATTAAGCTTTGAAGTTTACAAAATAGTAGGGGCGGTCCTGTGTGACCGCCCGAAACTAGAAGTTATTGCAAACCTTAAGACGACCAAAGGTCGCCCCTACAATAGGTCGTGTTTTAATGAATTTAAATTATTTATAGCATAGTTTGTGAGGCTGTTTCTTGTCCGTTTGGCAGGGCGCCTGTGGCTGGGATCTTTTTATTAAATCGGTTTTCGTTTGAGAAAGTTCCGTTTTCATAGACAGTAGCCGAAATTACTCTATGTCCTTTTTTAAGTGTCATTGCAGCTACTCCTTGTGTGTTTTTTGTGGTTTTAGTTGCTATTAAATCTGTGCTAAAAATTAACATTCTGCCCGATGAGGCTGTCAAAAGAAGCTTTGAGTCTTCTGTCATGTGGATAATTGATACAATAGCACTGTTAGCATTATAGGCATTTAGCAGTTTTTTTCTGTTTGTCTTAGTTTGATACGCTGAAAGCTCTACTTTTGCTACCTTTCCATTCTCAAACACAAATATCATAAATCCGCTGTAGTCCTTTGTTACAGTCATCTGAATTGCGGTTTCTCCGTCTTCCATTTGAAGTTTTGCTGGAACATAGTCACCTAAAACTGATGCCTTTGTGTCTGCAAACTCTGATACTCTTGACTTGTAGACCTGTGATTTTTGTGAGAAGAAGAGTAAATCTGTTGCGTTGCTTGACTCTAATTGTAAGATTATCTCGTCTTCTTCCTTTAATTTATGTTCTGAACTCATTCTTAATGATTGAGGTGTAATCTTTTTAAAGTATCCCTCTTTTGAAAAGAATAGGTTTACAGGGTAGTCAGGAATTTCCTCTACTACAATATCTTCTTCTAGTTCATCTGCAAATACAAGCATACTGCGTCTAGGCTTACCGTAATTTTTGGCTACCTCGTTTAACTCTTTAATAATTATATTTTTAACTTTTGTCTTTGATTTTAGAATACTTTCAAGATTGTCTATCTCTTTTTTTAGACTGTCAATCTCGTCAATTCTTTTTAGGATAAATTCTCTGTTAAGATTACGAAGTTTAATTTCAGCGACATAATCTGCTTGAATTTCGTCAATTCCAAAACCTATCATAAGGTTTGGTATAACTTCAGATTCTTCTTTGGTCTCTCTAACTATTTTTATAGCCTTGTCGATGTCTAAAAGAATTTCTTTAAGACCTAATAATAGGTGAAGTTTATCTTTTTTCTTTGTAAGGTCAAAATGCGTTCTTCTTCTAACACATTCAATTCTAAAGGCAATCCACTCTTCTAAGAGTGCTTTTACGCCTAAAACTCGTGGAGCACCAGCTACAAGTACATTAAAGTTGCAAGAGAATGTATCTTCTAAAGTTGTAAGTTTGTATAGCCTTTGCATAAGCTTGTCAGGGTCTACACCTCTTTTAAGGTCTATAGTAAGTTTAAGTCCTGCAAGTCCTGTTTCGTCTCTTATATCTGAAATATCTTTAATCTTGCCTGTTTTTACAAGGTCTACAACCTTTTCTACTATAACTTCTGAATTTGTAGTAGGCGGAATTTCTGTTATATCTATACAGTTTGCAGATTTATCAAAGCTATATTTACAACGGAGTTTTATACTACCTCTACCAGTAGAATAAATTTGCTCAATTGCCTTTTGATCATAGATGATAAATCCACCGCCAGGGAAGTCAGGCGCTTGCAGAGTGTTTAAAACATCTGCATTTTCATCACGCATAATTGCAATTGTTGTCTCGCAAATTTCTGTTAGGTTAAATGGACAGATAGAACTTGCCATTCCAACTGCAATTCCTGTGTTTGCATTTACAAGCACACTTGGAAATGTAGCTGGAAGTAGGCTAGGCTCTTTCATTGTATTGTCATAGTTGTCTACAAAGTCTACTGTGTCTTTGTCAATGTCTTTGAAAAGTTCTTTGCATAATGAGTCAAGTTTTGCCTCGGTATATCTTGAGGCAGCACATGCCATATCACGTGAATAAAATTTACCAAAATTACCCTTTGAGTCTACATAAGGGTGAAGTAAAGCCTCATAGCCACGGCTAAGCCTTACCATAGTTTCGTAAATTGCAGAGTCGCCATGAGGATTAAGTTTCATGGTTTGTCCGACAATATTTGCACTTTTGGTTCTTTGATTTCCTAATAAACCCATTTTGTACATGGTGTACAATAATTTTCTGTGAGATGGCTTAAAGCCGTCAATTTCAGGGATTGCACGTGAATATATAACACTCATGGCGTATGGCATGAAGTTGTCACGCAGTGTATCGTTAATATCTTGTTCTAAGACAATTCCAGCTCCGCTAATTATTGCCTTTGGGTTGCTCTTTTTTTCGGTTTTTCTTCTCGCCATTGCTACTCCTTTATGAAATGTCTAAATCGTCTAAATATAGGCTACCATTTTCGGCTATATAATCTTTTCTGCCAGCTAAATTATCGCCTAAAAATAGGTCGAATGTGTCGGCAGCTTCACTAATATCGGTTGATTGAACCTTAATAAGTCTTCTAGTGTTAGGGTTCATGGTCGTTAAATTCATCATTTCAGGTTCATTTTCACCTAGTCCTTTAGAACGTTGAATACTGTATTTTTTGCCCTGTAATTTGCTTAAAATTTCTTCTTTTTCTTTTTCTGTATAGGCAAAATAGCTATTGTCTTTGTCGTTTATCTCGTATAGTGGAGACTCAGCTATATATACTTTTCCAGCTGTAATAAGCTCTGGAGTTAGCCTGTAGAGCATTGTTAATAGAAGAGTTCTAATTTGGAAGCCGTCGTAATCAGCATCGGTACATAAAATAACTTTATTCCAACGCAAAGCGCTCATGTCAAAGTCAGATAAATTCTTGTTAGACTTTGATTTTACTTGAACGCCACAGCCTAAAACTTTCATAAGATCTACAATAATGTCACTTTTAAAAATTCTGTCATAGTCAGCCTTAAGACAGTTAAGTATCTTACCTCTAATTGGCATAATCGCCTGAAAATCTGGGTCTCTAGCCTGCTTACAAGCGCCAAGAGCCGAGTCACCCTCAACTATAAAAATCTCACGGTCTTCAACCTTTTTTGTTCTGCAATCTACAAATTTAGCAACTCTATTGCTTATATCCATTTTGCCTGTTAGTTTAGATTTAAGATTAAGCCTTGTTTTTTCTGCATTTTCACGGCTTCTTTTATTAACAAGCACCTGATTTGCAATTTGCTCTGCCTCTAATGGATTTTCTATAAAATAGACTTCAAGATTATGCCTTAGCATTTCGACCATGGCATCTTGAATACCCTTGTTTGTGATTGCCTTTTTAGTTTGGTTTTCGTAAGAAGTTTGTGTAGAGAAAGAGGATATCACAACTGCTAGGCAGTCTTCAACATCTTGATAAGTAATCTTGCTTTCAGACTTAGTATATTTATTAGTCTGCTTTATATAAGAGTCGATTTGGTAAACAAAGGCATTTCTAACAGCCTTGTCAGGCACACCGCCGTACTCAAGGTAACTAGAGTTATGGTAATACTCTGTGTTGTTGACTAAGTTAGAAAAGGCGACTGCAACATTTATTTTAACGTTGTATAAATCCATGTCGGCTCTGTCTTTAACTTGTTTCTCGCTTGTCCAAAGTCTAGGGGCGGATATATAATTTTCGCCAACAAGCTCTTTTAAGTGATCCATAATTCCGTTAGGATAACAAAATTCTTTAGTCTCGAATTTATTTTTAACTTGATTTCTAAACCTGATTGTAATTCCAGCGTTTACAATTGCCTGTCTTTTTATCATGTCTTCATAGTCAGAGGCAGGGACTGCAATGTCTGTGAAAACGTCTAGGTCTGGTCTCCATTTAATTTTAGTGCCTGTATCCTTTTTAGTGTAAGGCTCTTTTATCATGTCGCTTGCGATTTCACCTTTTTCAAAGTGAAGAGTATATTTAAAACCGTCACGGCGAATGTCAACGTCCATATATTCAGAGGAGTACTGTGTAGCACAAAGACCTAAACCATTAAGACCTAGTGAATATTGATAGTTATTATCTGAATTATTGTTGTATTTTCCGCCAGCGTAAAGTTCACAGAAGACAAGCTCCCAGTTGTAGCGTTCTTCTTTTATATTATAATCAACAGGAACACCACGCCCAAAGTCTTCTATCTCGACAGAGTTATCCTCGTATCGTGTGATATAGATTTTGTCGCCGTGTCCTTGTCTAGCTTCGTCTATAGAGTTAGAAAGTATCTCGAAAATTGTATGTCTACAACCATCAAGACCATCTGAACCAAAGATAACAGCGGGTCTTGTTCTAACCCTGGCAGCACCTTTTAGGCTTGAAATACTCTCATTACCGTATTCTTGCTTTTTAGCCATTATATCAATCCTTAAATTTATTCATAGACTATAGTATAACAATTTTTCGGTATAAATGCAAGGAATTTTGTAAAATAGAATTTTTTAGGAAGATAAATATAAAAACGTCCCACAAAAGTAGGACGTCGAATTTTAAATAAAGTTGTGTAGGGGAGTTATGTAGGGGCGGATATTATCCGCCTGGAAGTCTGTGGTTTTTCCTAGTTTTTTCGGGACGTCGAGGACGCCGTCCCCTACAGTAGTTTGTGTGTTTTAATTAATTTTTACTAAAATTTAGGACGACCACAGGTCGCCCCTACATATAGTGATTATTTTAATTAAAGTTGGACGCAGGCGATAAACATTAAAATTATTGCGGATTATGTGTGCGACTTTGCCTGTCGGTGCTTACCGACCGGTGCTTACCGACTGACCCACATGGCGGTTGAACCGCATGGGAGGGTGAGACCTGTTTCGGTTACTTTTAGACCGATTTCATCGGCACTTACTGTTCCGCCGTATTTTTTGCCTACTAGAACGCCTAACAGATATGACATAACGGATGGTGAAAGACCCGTTGTGTATGAATTTAAAATGAAAAACAATGGGTTATCTGATAATATTGGTAAACACATGTTGATTAGATCAAAAATTTGATCTTCAAGTTTCCAAATTTCGCCGCTAGGACCTCTGCCGTAAGATGGAGGATCCATGATTATTCCGTCGTACTTGTTGCCTCTTCTTGCTTCTCTTTGCACGAATTTTAGGCAGTCATCAACCATCCAGCGTACAGGCTTGTCATCTAGTTTTGATTCTTGTGCGTTTTCTTTTGCCCATTGAACCATTCCTTTTGAGGCATCTACATGTGTCACACTAGCACCAGCACTAAGGCACGCCAAAGTAGCAGCACCTGTGTATCCGAAAAGGTTTAAAACTTTTATAGGTCTGCCAGCATTTTTTATTTTATCCATTGTGAAAGACCAGTTTACAGCCTGTTCAGGGAAAATTCCAGTGTGTTTGAATCCCATTGGTTTTAGCTTGAAAGTTAAATTTTCATAGCCTATTTTCCAAACGTCAGGAATTTTTTTATATGTTTCCCACGCTCCGCCACCAGATTTAGAACGTTTATACCTTGCGTGTGCCTCGCCCCATAATTTGTTTGTTTTTGGTGACTGCCAAATTATTTGAGGGTCGGGACGTATCAGTATAATATCTCCCCAACGCTCTAATCTTTCGCCGTGAGATGTGTCGATTAATTCATAGTCTATCCATTTAGATTCTCGCATTAATACCTCTTAACATAATTCTGCTTTTATTACTGCTACTACATCGTCAGATATTTTTTGTAGCATTTCTTCTTGCTCTGCCTCGACCATTACACGAAGTAGCGGTTCTGTTCCTGATGGGCGAACTACTATTCTTCCTGTAGATCCTAATTCTTCTGTTGCTTTTGCTAGTGCGTTTCTAACATTAATATTGTTATAGAACGCTAATTTACCCTCGGCTGAAATTCTAACATTTACAAGGCTTTGTGGGAATTTTTTCATGACTGTATGAAGATCACTTAACTTAGCGCCTAGCTCTTTCATTATAGTTAGAAGCTGAATTGCTGCTAATTGTCCGTCACCAGTTGTACAATAGTCTCTGAATATTAAGTGTCCGCTTTGCTCTCCACCTAAATTTAGGTCGTCAAGTAACATTTTTTCAAGAACATATCTGTCGCCTACCTTTGTAGAAGCAAACACAATTCTACTTTTCTCACAAAGTTTTACAAGTCCTAGGTTAGACATGATTGTGCCAACCAAAGTGTTTTTTGAAAGTGTTCCTTTTTCTTTCATTCTCATGGCACAGATAGCCATAATCTCATCGCCGTCAAGATAATTGCCGTTATTGTCAACACATAAAAATCTATCTGCATCGCCATCGAATGCAAGACCAGCATCAAGATTATTTTCGATAACATAATTTCTTAAATTATCCATGTGTGTAGAACCGCAGTTATCGTTAATGTTTACACCGTTTGGCTTGTTGTAAAGCATATGACAAGTGGCGCCTAGCTCTTCAAAAAGAGTTTGAGCGGTAGCGCTAGAAGCACCGTTTGCACAGTCGATTGCAATGTTTAAACCCTCTAGGTTTCCTGTAGTAGTAGATTTAACGTGGTCGATATAGTCTCTGATAGCTGTTTTGTTGAACTTGATAGCGCCTATAGAGTCATAAGTCGCAACTTGTGTAGTCTCTGTGTCGCCTAAGATAATGTCTTCAATTCTTTCTTCAAGTTCGTCAGCTAGTTTATAGCCTTCACTGTTGAAGATCTTTATTCCATTGTCTTGATATGGATTATGAGAGGCTGAAATCATTATACCTGCATCTGCTCCATATTTTTTAACAAGTACTGCTACTGCCGGAGTAGGCACAGTTCCTAGAATATGAACATCAACACCCAAGGCGCATAAACCTGCTGATAATGCACTACCTATCATTCCGCCTGATATTCTAGTGTCTTTACCTATAAGCACTTTAGGTCTTTTTGTTGTACCAGTCATTAAGACTGTGGCAACGGCTCTACCTACTTTCGTAGCTAGTTCACTGGTTAAAGCTTCGTTTGCTACTCCTCTAATTCCATCTGTTCCAAATAATCTTCCCATAATTAGAATCCTTTCATTATTAAAATAATATATTGTGAAAACCCTTATAATATTTGTTGTTCGGGTGTTTCTTCCATTTCTTTAGGTGGGGTATAGCCTAAATGTAAGTATGCTTGTTTTGTTACGCAACGTCCTCTAGGAGTTCTTTGAAGCAATCCTGTCTGCATTAAATATGGCTCTACCACATCTTCTATTGTTATGCTTTCTTCACCTATAGCGGCGGCTAGAGTCTCGACACCTACAGGACCTCCGCCGTAAAACTTAATTATAGCTTCAAGCATTCTTCTGTCTGCACTGTCTAAACCCATTTCGTCAATTTCCATTCTATCAAGTGCAATTTGAGTAGTGTTATAGGTGATTATCCCGTCGCTCATGACTTGAGCGAAGTCTCTTATTCTTTTTAAAAACCTGTTTGCTATACGAGGCGTACCCCTTGATCTTGAGGCTAGTTCTAAAGAGGCGGTGTAGTCTATGTCTACACCTAAAATTGAACCACTTCTTGTGATTATTTTTGAGAGTTCTTCAGGAGTGTAAAGCTCTAGTCTTAAAACTACTCCAAATCTATCTCTAAGTGGGGCAGAGAGCTGTCCTGTTCTTGTGGTTGCTCCTACTAAAGTAAACTTTTGCAGTGGCAGATGATAAGAGGCTGCCATTTGCCCTTTGCCTGTTATAATATCAATTGAGAAATCTTCCATTGCTGGGTAAAGAATTTCTTCTACAGTTCTAGGTAATCTGTGAATTTCGTCAATGAATAAAACATCACCCTCTGAAAGTGAGGTGAGTAAAGCTGCTAAATCTCCTGCCTTTTCAATTGCTGGACCACTGGTTATTCTTAAATTTACGCCTAACTCATTTGCGATTATTCCAGCTAAAGTTGTTTTGCCTAAACCTGGAGGACCATATAAAAGCACATGATCAAGAGATTCTCTTCTTTGTTTTGCAGCTTCAATATATATTGATAAATTCTCTTTTACTTTGTCTTGTCCTATATATTCACTAAGAGTTTTAGGCCTTAATGGGTTTTCGTTGCCCTCGTCTACATTAGTGTATTCAGGGTCAACCATTCTATTTTCATAATCTGTTTCGTCACTATAATACATCTAATCACCATTTATGTCTTTGATAATGCCTTTAAGGCTTCTCTTATTATGTCTTCTGTCTTTAAACTGCTGTCTATTTTCGCAACGGCAAAGCTAGCTTCCGAGGCTGAATAGCCTAGTGCCATTAAGGCGGCTACCGCCCCGGAGCTATTGGCGGCGGCACTCACTACTCCTACATCTTTGCCTTTGACTGAAGTATCAGAAATAAGCAAGCTAGAAACCTTGTCCTTAAGCTCCAAAACTATTCTACTAGCAAGTTTTGGTCCAACTCCATTAGCTCTTGAAAAGGCCTTGTTGTCTCCTGCTGCCGCTGCTATACAAATGTTGGGTGGTGTAAGCTCAGATAAAATTGCTAAGGCAACCTTAGCACCTACTCCGCTTATATTTATCAATAATCTAAACATATCAAGTTCGCTTTGCTCTATGAAACCGAATAAGTCGAATGAATCTTCTCTTACTTGTAGGTGTGTAAGCAAAGTGGTTTCTTTGCCTATAGAGGGTAAATGCTTTTGCGTATTCATAGAGATACTGCATTTATAGCCTACTCCTGCACAGCTGATAACTGCAAAAGCTGGCTCATTGTGAATGAGTTTTCCTGTTAAACTATAAAACATGTTATTATCCTTAAACTATTTTTTTATATAAATTAATGGTCGCCTATAAATTCTTCCATGACAAATTGCTAGAGCTAAAGCGTCTGCTACGTCGTCGGGTTTTGGCAGTTCTTTAAGCCCTAATAATCTTTTAGTCATCTCCATAAGCTGATATTTTTCAGCCTTGCCGTATCCTGTAAGAGCGGACTTAACTTGCAATGGAGTGTATTCAAACATTTCTATATTATTTTTAGCCAAACAAAGGCTAATTACGCCCCTTGCTTGAGCCACATTAATTGCTGTCTTTTGGTTGTTTTGAAAGAACAATTTTTCAACACTAGCACTGTTAGGTTTGTACTTTTCAACTATGTCTGAAAGACGATCATAAATTATTAAAAGTCTTTTATTAAAGTCGGCGTTAGCAGGTGTGACGATTGCCCCATGCTCTAAAGAGCGATATCTATTGCCTGTAAACTCAACAACTCCATAACCTATGGTAGCGTATCCCGGATCTATACCTAATATTATCATTATGCCTCCAAAACAATCCTTTGCTACATTATAGCATAAACATTTTGAAATTTCTACTAATTCTGAACATTTTTATAAAATTATTTTGAAATTATGTCTGTATCCATGATTAAATTTACAGGTCCTGTGGCTATAGATTCTATATCCATGTCGGCTCCGAACTCACCTGTTACAACATTACTAAAATCTTCTTTAATTAGTGAAATAAAGTTCTCATACATTTGTTTTGCTTTTAGAGGTTTTTCGGCTAGCTCAAAACTTGGTCTATTGCCTTTTCTGCAATTTGCACTTAAAGTGAAGTTAGAAACTATCAACATATCGCCACCAATATCCTTAAGTGACAGGTTTAATTTATCGTTTTCATCAGAGAAAATTCTAAGGCTAGATATTTTATTTTTAAGGTATATAGTCTCTTTTTCTGTGTCGTTTTCCATTACACACAAATACACTAAAAGCCCCATTCCTATCTCTCTAGTTTCGTCGCCATCTATTGTTATTGTTGCTGATTTTACTCTTTGAATAACTGCTCTCATATTATCGCCTTTCATAAATAAACTAATTTTTATTTATTATATCATAAAAAATAATGCTTGCACAGTCCTTTTTTTTGTGTTAGAATTATTACAAAAGAAATGGAGGCTTTTATTATGATTTATGAAATTAAAAATGAAACACTAAGCGTTAAAATAGACACAGTAGGCGGACAAATGAAATCTTTTTGTCTAAGCGATGGTACAGAACTTTTATGGCAAGGCAATCCTGATTTTTGGAGAAGTCAAGCGCCTATTCTTTTCCCAATAGTTGGTGCTTTAAGAGATAACAAGGCTACAATAGGATCACTTGAAATGGAAATTCCTAAACATGGTTTGGCTAAACTTAACGAGTTTACATTAGAGAGCGTAAAGGATGATGAGGTTACTCTTGAGCTTAAGGCGAATGACGATACAAAAAAGGCGTATCCGTTTGAGTTCTCATTTAAAATTAAGATAGCTTTAATCGAGAATGGCCTAGTTACTTCATATATAGTAAAAAATTTAGACGACAAAGAAATGCCTTTCTTTGTAGGCGCACATCCTGGATTTAATGTTCCTTTTGAGGCTGGCTATAAATTTGAAGATTACTCTTTATGCTTTGCAGAAAAAGAAAATCTTTCAAGCCCTGTAATTATTACTGAAACTAGCATATATGACTACACAAAGAAGAAATTAGAGTATAGCGAGACTGACTGTGTTGCACTAGATAATGAGTTGTTTTCTAACGATGTTTTCGTGTTCGAGAACCTAAAGAAAAACGAGATTTCTATTAAGAACAACAAGACACAAAAGGCTATTCAAATGAACTTTGAAGAGTTTCCAATGATAGGAATTTGGAAGCCTTATAATGAGTCTCCGTTTGTTTGCCTAGAGCCATGGGTTGGCTGTAGTACAACAACTACAGAGGATAATGAGTTTACAAACAAAAAGCATTGTCAAATATTGAACAGTGGTGAAGAGAAGAGCTACTCTTTTACACTACAGTATAAATAAGATTTAGAAAGGATGGCCCATATTAATTAGGCTATAGTTTATAATGGTTAAAATTATTACAGATAGTTCATGTGATATGAGTTTAGAAAAATGTAGGGAATTAGGAATTGAAGTCATACCTATAGGTGTACACTTTGGTGAAGAAAGCTATGAACCAGGCATTAATCTTACAAACAAAGAATTTTACGATAAATTAGCAAATGTTACACAGCTACCTACTACTACACAAATATCGCCTGTTAAATTTGAAGAAGTTTTTAAACATCATGTTGACAACGGAAACGAAGTTGTAGGAATGTTTATTTCACGAGAATTAAGTGGAACATATTCAAATGCGGTTATGGTAGCAAAACGCATTAATGAAGATAAAATACATGTTGTAGACACCCTGAACACTACTTTTGGCTTAGCGCTTTTACTGCATGAGGCTGTTAAAATGAGAGAAGAAGGCTTTACAGCTAAAGAAATTGCTCAAAAAATAACTGAACTAGTGCCAAGAGTTACATTGTTTGCTGGAATTGAAACCCTTAAGTATCTTAAAATGGGTGGAAGATTAAGTGCTGGAGCAGCTATGGTTGCAGGTGTCTTAGGAATTTGCCCAATAATATCAGTTGTTAAAGGTAAGGTTGAAGCGGTAGGCAAGGCAAGAGGCAGAGCGGCTTCTAATAAATTTATAGAAGATCAAGTGAAAAAAATAGGCATATCATCTGACTATGCTGTTTCATTTGGGCATTCTAATGCGCCTGAACTCTGCATACAAACCGAGAAAATATTTGCCGATTATATTAATAAAAAGAATGTTATAAGAACCGAGATAGGTCCAGTAATAGGAACACATATAGGTGCGGGAGCTTCTGGAATAGCATTTATTAAAAAATAACAAAGAGAGGGAAATTTAAAATGAGCGATTATTTAGGTAAAGAGTTTAAAAAATTAGGCTTCGGATTTATGAGATTGCCTATGATTGGCAACGAAATCGACATGGAGCAAACTAAAATCATGACAGACATGTTCATGGAAAAAGGTTTCACATATTTTGATACAGCCTATGTTTATATCGATGGCAGATCAGAGGTAGCAATTAAAGAAGCTGTTGTAGATAGATACCCTCGTGAGAGCTTTCAAGTTGCAACAAAGTTACCTCTTTGGGGAGTAAAAGAGCCAGAGGAAATGGAGACACTCTTTACTACTTCTTTAGAACGTGCAGGACTTGAGTATTATGATTTTTACTTACTTCACTGTTTAGACAAAGCAAGGGTAGCAGATTGTGACAGACTAGGCGCATGGGACTATATGAAGAGCCTTAAAGCAGACGGCAGAGCGAAACATATAGGTTTCTCTTTCCATGATACTGCTGATGTATTAGAGGAAATTCTTGAAAATCATCCTGAAATGGAATTTGTTCAACTTCAAATTAACTATATAGATTGGGAAGATTCAGTAGTTCAAGCTAGAAAATGTTACGAGCTTGCAATTAAATACAACAAGCCTATAATTATTATGGAGCCTGTTAGAGGCGGAGTTCTAGCTAACATTGTACCAAAGGCTGACGAAATTCTAAAAGAATATAACCCTACAGCTTCGGCAGCTTCTTGGGCTATCAGATACACAGCGTCACTAGATAATATAGTAACTGTGCTTAGCGGTATGTCTAATATTGAACAAATGCAAGATAATTTATCTTACATGGATGAGTTTGTGCCTTTAAGCGATGAAGAGCAAAAGGTTATTGATAAGGTAGTTGAAGAAATAGAGAAAACTCCTTTAATTCCATGTACAGACTGTAAGTACTGTGTAGAGGGATGTCCTATGAATATTGATATTCCAGGTTTGTTTAAGGTTAATAACTACAACCAAAAGTTCGGCGGCGAGCCACCGATAAATAAGCAAGCTTTTGAGAATACAGTAAAAGAAAAAGGTAAACCGTCTGAATGTGTTTCTTGCGGAGCATGTGAAGACCATTGCCCTCAACATATTGCGATAAGTGAAGAACTATGTAAGATGGCAAACGCTTACGAATAAACTATATAAAAAGAAAACTCTGATAGGGTTTTCTTTTTTAATTAATAATTCATAAACATTGTTTCTTTTTAAAAAATTGTAAACTATCTTGTTTAAACTTGAAAAAAAAACGATTATATGTTATATTGGTGTAGAATGAAAAATTAGGAGTACTATGGTGAATAACAATATACCTGAAATTAAACCCCACGAACTAAACGAACAAATGCTTTTTACGCTTGACTTACAAGAAATAATGAAGGTTAGGGCGATGAGTGGCACGCCTATAGCATATATTAGGACTTATGGTTGTCAGCAAAATGTTGCAGATGGCGAAAAAATAAAAGGAATGCTTTCTGAAATGGGTTTCCAGTTTACAGAAAACAAGGAAGAAGCAGACTTAATTTTATTTAACACTTGTGCCATTCGTGAACATGCAGAAGACAGAATTTTCGGCAATGTTGGTGCATTAAAGCATTTAAAAAGAAGAAATCCATCTTTACTTATAGCTCTTTGTGGCTGTATGATGGAGCAAGAACACATTGCAGAAAAAATTAAGAAAAGTTATCCTTTTGTTAATATGGTTTTTGGAACACATGTAATCCATAAATTGCCTGAAATAATGTACAACACTATTGTAAACTCTAAAAGAATGTTTATAAGAGGTGGCGAACGCAAAGACATTGTAGAGGGTTTGCCTACAAGAAGAGACGGCAATACTAAAGCGTGGCTTACTTTAATGTTTGGTTGTGATAATTTCTGCACTTACTGCATTGTTCCTCATGTTAGAGGAAGAGAAAAAAGCCGTAAGTCAGAGGAAGTCATAAAAGAATTTAAACAAATAGTTAAATCTGGCTATAAAGAGATAACTCTTTTAGGGCAAAATGTAAATTCCTATGGCAAAAACTTAGAGGAAGAAATTAATTTTGCACAGTTACTGCGTGAACTTGACAAGGTTGAGGGCGATTATAGAATTAGGTTTATGACATCGCATCCAAAAGATGCAACACATGAACTTTTTGATGTGATTGCAGAAAGTACACATATTTGTCATCATATTCATCTGCCTTTCCAATCAGGAAACGACAGAATTTTAAGTGAGATGAATAGAAAATACGATAGAGACAAATACTTAAAGTTAATAGACTATGCTAAAGCGAAAATGCCTGATGTTTCATTTACATCTGATGTAATAGTTGGATTTCCGTCTGAAACTTATGAAGAATTTTGCGATACTTTAAGTCTTATTAAAGAAGTAGAGTTTACATCTTTATTCACATTTATTTTCTCACCTAGAAAGGGAACAAAGGCAGAGACTATGCCAGACCCTGTAAGTTATGACGAGAAATCTAAATGGTTTACAGAACTTTTAAAGGCTCAAGAGCCAATTGCAGCTAAAAAATGTGCCTCTTTGGTTGGCACAGAACAAAAAGTCTTAGTAGAAGATAAATCTAACAAAGACGGCTACCTAAGTGGTAGAACTGAATCGAATATTATTGTGGATTTTCTAGGAGATGAAAGATTAATCGGAAAATTCTGTAATATATATATAACTAATTCAAAAAACTTCGTATTAGAAGGAGAAAAGAGGAACTAAAATGGATATTATTCAAATGACAAGAGAGCTAGCTAAGGCTATTCAACAAGACGAGAGATTTGTAGCATTTAATGCTGCTAAAGATGGTAGCGACAAAGACGAGCAACTTCAAACTATGATTGGTGAGTTCAACCTAAAGAGAATGACTATAAACCAAGAGGCTCAAAAAGAAGTTAAAGACGAAGAGAAACTAAAAGAGTTAAATCAAGAGTTACGTCAATTATACACAGATATCATGGGCAATGACAACATGATGAAATTCAACCAAACTAAGACAGAGCTAGACAGCCTAATTCAAAGAGTTACAACTATCATCACATTATCAGCAGAGGGTGAAGATCCAGAGACTTGTGATTATGAAGAGTCTTCTTGCGGTGGTTCATGCTCAAGCTGTGCTGGTTGCCACTAAATTTAAAAGGGAAGATATATAATGTCAGATTTTTCTCCAATGATGAAGCAGTATTTCTCTATAAAAGAGCAATACCCTAATAGCATTCTGTTTTTTAGATTAGGCGATTTTTATGAGATGTTCTTTGCAGATGCACTGACAGCCTCAAGGGAATTAGAGCTTACTTTAACAGGCAGAGACTGCGGACAAGAGGAAAAAGCACCCATGTGCGGTGTTCCTTTTCACAGTTCAGAAGCTTATATTGCAAGGCTTGTGGCTAAAGGCTATAAGGTTGCAATATGCGAGCAGGTCGAGAACCCAAGTGAAACTAAGGGTATTGTCAAAAGAGAAGTAGTTAGAGTTGTCACTCCGGGAACAGTTTTTGAAAGCAGTATGCTTGACGAGACAAAAAATAATTATATATGTTCATTACACTTGTCAGAGACCTCTGTAGGTTTAAGCTTTGCAGATGTCTCTACAGGTGAACTTAGTTGTACAGATTTTAAGGGAGATACTCCAATTGCCGTATTAGGTTTTGTTCAAGACCAATTATTAAGGTTTACTCCAACTGAAATTTTAATCAACTCAGAAAGCTTGTCTATTAAACATTTAGATAGTTTTATTAAGGACAAGCTAAATTCTAACCTTGAATTGTTAGACGATGATATGTTCTCAGATCCTATGGCTGTGCTTGAGCCAATATTTACTAGTGGTTACATAATGGGCTTAGGAATTAAAGAAACTTCTGTGTTAGCATCGCTAGCGGGACTTTATCGTTACTTAGCCGAAACGCAAAAGTCTGACATAAAGTCAATTTCAGAGATTGACTATTACACCGAAAACGCAACAATGAAACTTGATATAAGCGCCAGAAGAAACCTTGAACTCTTAGAAACTATGAGAACAAGAGAGAAAAAAGCCTCACTTCTTTGGGTGCTAGACAAAACCAACACTGCAATGGGCAAAAGGCTTATTAGATCATGGGTAGAGCAACCTTTAGTCAATGTGCCTAAGATTTTATTAAGGCAAAATGCAGTGGAAGAACTCTACAAAAACAGAGAATTATCTGATAATTTGGCTGATTTACTTTCTAAGATATTTGATATTGAAAGAATTATGACTAGAATAGTCTATGCCACTGCAAACGCAAGAGAGCTTAACTCTTTAGGCTCTGCAATAAAGCAATTACCTTTAATCAAAAATGTTTTAGCAAGTGTCAATTCAAGATTTTTACAGATGATTTTTGAAGAAATTGACATTCTTGAAGATATAGGAACACTTATTGAGGCGTCAATAGTTGAAAATCCTCCTTTCTCAATTAGAGAGGGAGAGATAATAAAAGATGGATTTAATGAAGAACTTGACAGTTTAAGAAGTGACATGAACGGCGGTTCTGCATTATTGGCAGACGTTGAAGCAAGAGAAAAAGAAAGTACTGGTATTCCAAAGCTTAAAGTAGCTTACAACAGAGTTTTTGGATATTACATAGAGGTTACTAATCTATATAAAGATAAAGTGCCTGATAATTACATTAGAAAACAAACTCTTTCTAACTGTGAAAGATTTATTACAGAAGAACTAAAAATCTTAGAGACAAGAATTTTAGGTGCAAAAGAAAAGTCTATCACATTAGAGGGTATTATATATGAAGAAATAAGACAGACTGTAGCAAAAGAGCTTTTAAGAGTTCAAGCTACAGCCAAGGCTATAGCTAAATTAGATGTTGTTAATTCTTTGGCTGTAGTAGCCTTAAAAAATAATTACACTAAGCCTACTGTGAATGTAAGCGGTAGACTTTACATTAAAGATGGCAGACACCCTGTTGTCGAGAATTTGCTGACAGATGCTTTGTTTGTTCCAAATGATTCAGACATGGATATGCAAAGTGGAAGATTATCTGTAATCACAGGCCCTAACATGGCTGGTAAATCTACATTTATGAGACAAGTTGCTATAATAGTAATTATGGCTCAAATGGGTTCGTTTGTTCCGGCAAGTTCAGCAGAGGTCGGCATAGTAGACCAAATATTTACAAGAGTTGGTGCATCTGATGACTTATCTACAGGGCAATCAACCTTTATGGTAGAGATGAAAGAAGTGGCAGACATTCTTAAAAATGCCACAAAAGACAGCCTAATTATCTTAGATGAAATAGGCAGAGGGACTTCTACATTTGACGGAATGAGTATTGCAAGATCAGTTTTAGAGTACATCCAAAACAAGAGATGTATAGGAGCTAAGACTCTTTTTGCGACACATTACCATGAACTTACAGACCTTGAAGACTTACTAGAAGGCGTTAGAAACTTTAATATAGCTGTCAAGAAAAGGGGAGACGACATCACCTTTTTAAGAAGAATTATTAGAGGTGGCTGTGACGATAGCTATGGAATACAGGTAGCTAAACTAGCTGGTGTGCCCGACAAGGTTGTAAACAGAGCAAAAGAAGTTCTAAAAAACCTAGAAGAAGGTGAAATAATCAAGACAGGAAAATCTGCAAAAACTGATGAACTAGAGCAGTTTAGCATGGAGACCACAGATAACTTGATTATGGCTAAGCTTAGAAACACAGATGTAAATACGCTCACACCAATTGAGAGCATGAATATATTGTTTGAACTTAAAAAAATGCTAGACAACTAAGGAGTGCAAATGTCTAAAATAAATGTCCTAGACAAGCAAATAGCAGAGCTTATAGCTGCTGGAGAAGTTGTAGAAAGACCAGCCTCTGTAATAAAAGAACTTGTGGAAAACTCTATAGATGCAGGTGCTACATCTATTACTGTAGAGATTAGGCAAGGTGGAATAAGCTATATAAGAATAACCGATAACGGCAGTGGGATACTAAAAGAAGATGTACCCACAGCCTTTTTGCGTCATGCCACTAGCAAGATTAATATAGCATCTGACTTAGATTCAATAGGCACATTAGGTTTTAGGGGTGAAGCTTTAGCCTCTGTGTCTGCTGTGTCACATATAGAGCTTGTGACTAAGGCTTTATCGGAAGATATCGGCACTAAAATTGTTCTTCATGGCGGCGAAATTGAGTACATGGAAGACACAGGAACACCACAGGGTACAACAATTATTGTAAGAGATATTTTTTATAATGTGCCAGCTAGAATGAAATTTTTAAAAAAAGATGTGGGAGAGGGAAATGCTGTCGCCACAATTATCGACAAGATTGCCTTGTCTCACCCCGAAATTTCTTTTAGGTTTATAAGAGATAGAAAAGAAACATTGTACACACAAGGTGATGGAAAATTATCTTCTGCAATTTATGGAGTTTACGGAAAAGACTTTTTAAATGGACTTATGCCTACTAATTACAGCTTTAACGGAATAAAGGTTACAGGTTATATTTCTAAGCCATCGAACTCTAGGGCGAGCAGAACAATGCAGAACTTTTTTATCAATGGCAGATACATTAGAAGTAAGACTGCCATTGCAGCCATTGACGAGGCGTTCAAGGGCAGTATAATGGTTGGAAAGTTCCCAAGCTGTGTTCTTAATTTAGAGATGAATTCAAGCCTTTATGATGTAAATGTGCATCCGGCTAAGTTAGAAGTAAGGTTTGCAAGTGAAAAAGCTGTGTTCGATGCAGTTTATCATGCGGTTAAATCGTCGCTTTTAAGTGAAGATAAAATAAAAGAGATGGAGCTTAAACCAAAAATAGTAAACCCTTATACTCCTGTGTTAGAAAAGGCAGAGCAGATTAAATTGCCTGAAATTAAGCCTATAACAAAACCTATAACACCAATTGAAAGACCCATTGAAAGACCCATAATACCCTTTAAAACAGAAACTACCATATTACAAGATTCTGAAAAAATAAAGATAGAATTTCCTGTTATTCCTACAAAATTCGAGAAGATAATAGAACAGGAAGTTACACCAATAGTAGTAGAAGAGAAAAAGGCAGAAGTCATAATTAAAGAAATCTCGGCTCACAAGCTCATAGGTGAAGTTTTCAGCACCTATATAATTATAGAGTATGAAGACTCTTTAATGTTTATAGACAAACATGCGGCACACGAGAGGCTGATTTATGAAAAGCTTAAAAATGATAGTAAGAGTTTTTCTCAAAGTTTGCTAACTCCAATTAGTGTTTGTCTTGATAAGCTAAGCTTTGAAGCGGTAGAAAGTCATCTTGAAGATTTTGAAAAAGCTGGCTTTGAAATTGAGATTTTTGGAACTACTACAGTATTGGTAAGGTCTGCTCCTTTAAATTTAACAGGGCAAGACATAAGTTCTGCTGTGGTTGAGTTAGCTTTAGGTTTAACCAAGTTTAAATCAGACATGACAACAGAATATATAGATTGGCTTTATCATAATGTGGCATGCAGAGCGGCTATTAAAGGCGGACAAGTCAGCCCTAAAGAAGAACTCATTGAGTTAGCTAAAAGATTAGAACAAAACCCAGAACTAAGATTTTGTCCACACGGCAGACCTGTATATATAATGCTAAAAAAATCAGAAATAGAAAAACAATTCGGAAGATAGGCGAGATTTAAGTGAAAAGTGAAGAACTAATAGTGAAAAGTTAATGTGAAAATCCTTGCGGATTTTTTTGATTAAAGGCTTTTTAAATTAAAATTTTGTATGTATAAAAATAAATTTGATAAAATATTGTAGGGCAGTGTCCCATAGCAAGTATAGTGACCCGCCCCCCAAAAGTTAGACCTAAAAAACTAACAAAGGGGGTAAGAAAAAA
>CAYJER010000004.1:0-91735 GCA_964369225.1 uncultured Eubacteriales bacterium | reverse complement strand
GCCACCTTGCCAAGGTGGAGGTAGCGAGTTCGAGCCTCGTCGCCCGCTCCATAAAGTATGACGCAAGATTTAATTAATTTTAAAATTTGCGTCTATATTTTTTAACTCCGCATATAAATTAAATAAGGCGTTATAGCCAAGCGGTAAGGCATGGGTCTGCAAAACCCTGATTCCCCGGTTCAAATCCGGGTGACGCCTCCATGAAAAAAAGACCCGAAAAGGGTCTTTTTTCAATTAAATCCCTACTCTGTTTGGATGAAATACGCCTATCGGCGAATGAAAAGCTTTCATCTATGAAATCATTGCGATGGATAAGGATTTACTTCACACTGCAAACAGTCTTTCATATTGCGAAGCAATTTTCATATGCGTTAGCATATTTCATTAAAACTACAACTTATATTTAGGACTCGTGTTTATGGATAATATTCTAGTAAATTTAACAATGGATTTTTCAGTTGAAATAGTATTATTAGTTAAAGAAATAAAATTACTACAAAAAGAAAGTATTTTATCTACACAATTACTTAGATGTGCAACGTCAATAGGCGCAAATGTTAGAGAGGCTAATTATGCACATAGCAAAGCAGATTTTATTGCTAAACTTCAAATTTCACTTAAAGAATGTTATGAAAGTGAATATTGGATTGAACTACTTTTTAAAACTGATTATATAACTTCAGATACATCAAAAAAACTTTTACAAAGTGCTGGTAATATACGAAGGATTTTAGTAAAATCTATCAACACAGCAAAAGCAAACAATAAGTAGTTTGATATTTTCCCTATTATCTCAAACCATCCCAGTAGGCATAATAACTTTATTATCAAGCTTTGGCAAATTAATATTTTTAAATAAAACCGCATTTTTAACAGATTCTTTCCCAAATCTTTTTCTAATATCCTCGACTGCTAGGTCGAGGTTTTCTTTTTTCATAGCAGTATTAAAGTCACAAAAAAGACTTAACTGAACAGGCGTATCCTCATCTATTAAATCTATGGCTCTTACTGTAACCGCCCTAATCTCTTTTTCCCACGAGTACCTCTCTTTAAAAAGCTTATAGGCTGTTCCTGAAATTTGTATGGCACTCTGTGTGGCTACCTCTACCCTACACTGCCATTCTTTAGATTTAAGTTCGTTATTTTTTATTGTTACCGCTATCCCCTTTGCCTTTTTTCTGTGATTTTTAAGCCTTGTTCCTATTTTTTGGCTAAGCGCTAATATTACGCACCAAACTTCTTCCGCATTTTTTAAGTCTTTAGTGGTTGTTATTCCGTGTCCTACGCTTTTAATGTCTGAAACATAGTCGTTTCTTTTAACCTCTGAATTATCAAGCCCGTTTGCAAAAGCTTTAAGTTTAAGTCCGTTTATCCCAAAACTGCTCTTAAGCACGCTGTCGTGCAAATTAGCAAGCGAACCTATAGTTTTAACGCCGTAATTTTGTAAGACTTTATTTGTAGCCCTGCCTACTCCTAAAAGTTCATTCACAGGCAAACCCCATATCTGTTCTTTGAAAGTCTCTTTTTTTATCACTGTAATTGCATCAGGTTTTTTCATGTCTGAACCGAGCTTTGCAAAGATTTTGTTAAAACTTACACCTATAGACACGGTTAGACCTAGCTCATTTTTTATACTTTGCCTAATTTTCTCGGCAATTTCTTCTGCTGTGCCAAAAATTCCACTGCCTGTTATATCAAGCCAGCACTCATCCATACCATAAGGCTCTACCATGTCTGTGTACCTTAGGTAAATCTCTTTGGCTAGTTCAGAGTATTTTAAATAGTTGTCATAATTTGGCGGAACTACAACTAAATCTCTACACTTTTGCTTTGCCTCCCAAATTGCTTCTCCTGTGCTAACACCATACGCCTTAGCTGCATAATTTTTCGCTAGAATTATTCCATGCCTATTCTCTACCGATCCGCCAACCGCTACACATTTATCTTTTAGGCTTGGATTTAACATAATTTCAACACTTGCATAAAAATTATTCATGTCACAATGCAGTATATCTCTCAAAACTTTCCCCTCCCGTCTTGACACATTTGTTTTCGTGTGTTAAAATATATATACGAAAACTGTTGTGTATACACATAATAACACACATTGTTTTTCGTGTCAATAGCGAAATTTAATGTGTGTTAATGAAAGGTGATTAAATGAATTTTAGTGATAGATTAAAAGAAAAAAGATTAGAGGCTAATTTAAGCCAACTAAGTCTTTCAAAAACGGTAGGCATAAGCCACCGAACTATTCAAAACTACGAGTGCGGAATATCAAAGCCCCAAAGTTTAGAACTTGTACAAAAATTAGCCAAAACACTTAACACTAGCGTGGAATATTTAATAGACGGCGCAGACATGTATGTTATAGCCGCCCACGAAAAGGCTGGTGCTAAAGCCGCTAAAGACATAAACGAGCTTGTAACTGAGGTTAGCGGTCTTTTTGCTGGCGGAACTCTTGACGATGCCTCTATAGACGGAGCAATGAAGGCTTTAAACGATGCCTACTGGCTTGCTAAAGAGAAAAACAAGAAGTACACCCCTAAAAAGTACAGACAGGGCGAATAAGTATGAATACAGCACAAATTGTAGAAATTGCAAAACAGCAAATTTCACGCTGTGGCACGAACGATCCCTTTAAAATCTGCAAAGAACTCGGGATAGAAGTCATGTTTTGTTCTGATTTTGGCAACTTAAAGGGCATGTACTCAGTTATTAAAAAGAATAGGTTTATCTTTATAAATGAAGATTTAGACGAAAAAATGCAGAAAATTGTCTGCGCACATGAGCTAGGCCACGACAGCCTACACAGGCATTTAGCCGTGGGAAAAACTCTTAGAGAATTTATGCTTTACGATATGACAAGCACTCCTGAATATGAGGCTAATATTTTTGCGGCTGAAATTCTGCTTGACACCGATGAGATTTTAGAAAATGTATATAATTATAATTATTCGGTTGAGCAAATAGCAGGACTTATGAATTCCGACGTGAATTTAGTCGCACTTAAAATAGGTTACCTTTGTGAATTAGGACACAAATTTAACAAACCTCAGCATAAAAGCTATTTTTTGGGTAATTAATAAATGAATTTCACTAATCATGTAGGGGGCGGATATTATCCGCCCCTACATGGTTTATGCAATTTAACGAATTTGTTATACTTCAAAAAACATAATAGTTTACTCTAAAGGAGCAACTAAAAAGTCTTCATCTGGGGTAACAACGTCGTCCTCAAGAACTCTTTCAATGTCTGTAACAACAACTTGTAGTGGATCAGACTCCATAATATCGCCTGTGTAGTAAACAACTATCTCATCGCCTAGGGCGAAAGTTGTTGTGCTTTTTGATAAATCTACTGAAACCTTGTCTCCAGAACTAAGTATATGCTCTTGGTCATCGTTTGGGGTTACTATTGCGGAGTCGCCGTTTATCTCTGAAATAACTCCTCTAAAAACTGAAACTGAATTGTTAGGCTCAGAGCTTTCGACATCAAGGCTAACCTCTTGACATGCAACCAAAGTAGTTCCTAGTGTAAGTGCTAAAAATAGGGTTGATAATAATTTTTTCATAATAAATTATCCTTTCATTTTGAATTATACTATTTAGATGCAGCAAACACTTTATTTTGTTGGTAATTTATCGGTTTTTTTATAAAAAATAATTGTAAACAATATTAACACTAAGCTTAAAACAATTAATCCTAGGCTTAAAAAGTCAAGTTCAAACACGGTGACGAGTTCTGGAGCTGGTAGTGGTGTTAAATCGTCGGCACTTTCAGGTAAATTGGTGCTATCTTCCGTTTCTTGAATTACCTGTTTAAATGAGCTTGGAAGTCTATAAATTAAGCTTGAAACAGATGCAATTATTAATAAAATCAGACCGCTAAGGGCTAACCTTAGTTTTTTTATCGAGGTGTTATATATCCACTGAACTGTGCCTATTGGTTTGTTTAAGATTTTTGCAATTTCTTTGTGTGAAAATCCAGCTAAAACTTTTAGTGTGACAACTTCTTTTTGATTATCGTTTAAGCTTTTTATAAGCTCATGAAAATGCTCCATATCGTGAAAATTTTCAATTTTTGAGTAAGAAGATGGTAAACAAGTAATTTCATCTAATGGAATTGCTTGTTTTTCTTTGCGTAAAATCATTAAGGCTTCATTTTTTACAACAGAATAAAGCCATGTTTTTTCGTTAGATTTTGGATATTTATCGGTTTTCCAAATTTTTATCACAGCATTTTGAACGGCATCTTTGCTTATATCTTCATTTTTTAGCATTGTAAACGCAACACCAAACATAAGGTCGTAATAATTTTTATAAAGCAGTTCAATACCGTATTTATCGTTATTTTTAATTAAATCAAATATTGAGCTTAGTTCAATTTTTTTCATACATTCTCCGTTATTTAAAAAAATAAATTTGCTAAAATATTGTAGGGGACGGGTTTTCCGTCCCGAAAAAACTAGCGGTTTTAGCTAAATTTCCACGGGACGGAGAACCCGTCCCCTACATTGTGTTTGATTAATTTATTCGTTTTGACAAAACAGTGTTTTTAGATTTCGGTTTTTATACAGTATGGGGCGGATATTATCCGCCTATGAAACTTAGGCAAAATCACCAAATTCTTAGGCGGATAATATCCGCCCCTACATGGCTAAATTTGCTAATCAACACGTCTGCACGAAGACCCTCCCCTACAAATAAGCATTAAGTCGGTTTAAGTACTAAGACTTGAGGGACGACCACAGGTCGCCCCTACAATAATTTGTGCGTTTAAACTTCTCGGACGCAGGCAACAAAACCATAAATTACAATTAGCTAGGTGTGCGAATTACGAGCCGAGGTTCTCGGCAGTGAAGACGAATATTTGTGATGTAAAATCGCCTTTGTCAACACAATTACTGCTGCCGTCGTCTACTTCAACGTCTGCACCCATTCCTGTGAACTCTAGGTTTGTTATCATTCCCATGTTCATAAGCTCGTCACCATAATATTTTCTGCCGTTGCAAGTGTACTCTAGGTCTGGGTCTAAACCTACAAGTCTTGTCTTTTTGATTGATGGGTTTGGAGTTGCTAAAATTTTGTAGTAAGCGAAGACTGCTGTTTTCTTGTCTTTAGAAACTACCATCCAGCTATAGAAATTGTCATCGCCATTCTTTAATCTGTAGAAGTCGCCTTGTTGGATAACTCCTCTGTACTCGTTAAAGAACTCAATTTGCTTGATAACTTGTTTCTTTTCTTCGTCGCTTATGATATTTAGGTCTAACTCATAGCCGAAAGTACCAAAATATGCAACATCTGCACGAGTTTTAATGCTTGTAGAACGTGCTACTTGATGGTTTGGAACAGCTGCAACGTGGCTACCCATTGAAACAATAGGGTACACAAAACTTGTTCCGTATTGAATGTGAAGTCTCTCAATTGCATCTGTGTCGTCACTTGTCCATGTTTGAGGTGCATAATAAAGCATACCGGCATCAAATCTAGCGCCACCGCCTGAGCAAGACTCAAACAAGATATGAGGAAATCTTTGAGTTAATTTTTCGTATAGGCTGTATACTCCTAGAATATATCTGTGGAAGAACTCTTTTTGTCTGTTTGCAGGCAATGAGATAGAATAAGCCTCTGTGATATTTCTGTTCATGTCCCACTTGATATACTCAATGTTTGCATTGTCGATTACTGCACACATTTTATTGTATATATGCTCTACAATTTCAGGTCTTGAGAAGTCAAGAACATATTGGTTTCTAACAAAAGATGGACTTCTGTTAGGAGTTTCAATTATCCAATCTGGGTGTTCTTTATAAAGTTCGCTTATCTCGTTTGCCATTTCAGGCTCGAACCAAAGACCAAACTTTAAGCCTATCTCGTTTATCTTTTTAGCAAGACCATCAATTCCGTTAGGTAGTTTTTCTTTGAATACATGCCAATCACCTAGCGAACGTTTGTCGTCGTTTCTTTCGCCAAACCAGCCGTCGTCAAGAACAAACAGTTCAACGCCTAACTCTTTTGCCTTTGTAGCTATCTTGATGATTTTTTCCTCGTTAAAGTCAAAATATGTAGCTTCCCAGTTATTTATTAAAATAGGACGAGTTCTATTCTTGTAAGGACCTCTCATTAGGTTGTTTCTTATTAAATCGTGGAAAGTTTGGCTCATGCCGTTTAGTCCGCTGTCAGAATAAACCATAATAGCCTCAGGAGTTTGGAAACTCTCGCTTGGAGTTAGTTGCCATTCAAACTCAAAAGGATTAATTCCTATTTGAACTCTTGTAACATCAAAAGCGTCAACTATAGCATTAGCTGTAAAGTTTCCGCTGTATACAAGTGTGAAGCCCATAGCCTCGCCAGAGTTTTCAGTAGTCTCTTTTCTTTTAAGACCTAAGAACGGATTGTGCATGGCGCTACTTGCACCTCTAGCACTTGAAATTCCATTCATGCCTTTTCTAAGCGGAGTTACACCAACGTGTCTCTCACGGCTCCATGCGCCGTCAAGTTGAATCATTTCATAGTCATAGTCGTATAAATCTAAGTTTAAAGACAATGCTCTTAAAATGTTAATGTTTTTGTCACTGTTGTTCTCGAATTTTGCACTTCTGACAATTGCTGAATAATCGCCGAAAATGCTATAGTTTAAAATTAAGTTACAATCTGCTACTTCGTCATATAGAGTAATCTCTAAAGTTTCTGCATCGTCACCATAAGTGTGAGGTAGACCTTTAAGATCTTTTTTACCTACATAAATTTCGTGTGATTTATATTTAAAGTCAGAAATTCTGCTGCCGTTTTCTAGCTCTAATTGAAACGCAGGCTCTCTAAAATCGCCTGTACCATATGAAGGGTACTCTTGCTTTACTGTCTCTAAAGAGAATGTAACATCTTCTTTTGTAGGAGTTGGAGCAAACGCACAACCTCTTTTAACTTGAAGATGATTAAAATTATCTCTGTTTTTAATAGCCTTACCAAAATATAGTTGTCCTAACTGACCGTTTTGCATCACCTTAAAAATATAACTGATATTATTATTTGAAAGATGAAAAGTGTTATTACTAAATCTAATCATAAATATTACCATGTCCTTTTCCGCACTAAATGCGAAAAAATTTCGGGATTATTCCCGTGACTATCCTTTCTTTTTAGAAAACTTTACTTCTGTATAAATTATAAAGTATATCACATTTAAGTTACCATATTTTAACCTAACTGTCAATATATTTAACACTCATCTTTAGGGAAAAATTATAGAATTTATTGAGCTAAAATTAAATTTTAAAAAAATTAGATTATTTTGTAAATAAATATTGATTTTTGGCGTAATATGATGTAAAATATTAATAAAATATTAATTAAATTTAAAGGAGGTATTTTTCTTGGAAAAGTTTTTTAAGTTCAAGGAAAACGGCACAAACCTAAAAACCGAGACAGTAGCGGGTCTAACAACATTCTTCACAATGGCTTACATAATTTTTGTAAACCCAGCCATGCTAAGCATGACAGGTATGCCACGTGAGGGCGTATACATGGCTACAATCATAGCTTCTGTTATTGGTACACTAGTAATGGCACTTTATGCAAATGTTCCTTTTGCACAGGCTCCAGGTATGGGACTTAATGCGTTCTTTACTTTCACAGTCTGTTTTGGTCTAGGTTTCACATGGCAACAAGCATTGGCAATGGTTCTTATCTGTGGTATAGTTGGTATGGTAATTACATTTACAGGTATTAGAGCAATGCTTATTAGATCATTACCTAGCGTTCTAAAGAGTGCTATCGGTGGTGGTATTGGTTTATTCTTAGCATATATAGGAATTAAAAATGCAGGATTCATTGATTTTGCTGCTGACCCTGGACATTGGGTAGAGGCAAATGGTTCTGCTTTTATCGATTCTTCAGCAGTTCCAGCTCTTGTAAACTTCGCTAACCCAGCGACAATAGTTGCAGTAGTAGGCCTATTTATAATGATTGTTCTTTACGCTTTAAAAGTTAAAGGTGCTATCTTAATTGGTATAGTAGCAACATTTGTAATTTCAATGGCTACAATAGCTAGCGGTGTTTCAGCACACTATTTCTTACCAGCAATGGCAGAGGGTTCAGGAATTAGTGATGTATTCGGTTCACTAAACCTAAGCCTTGAGGCTGTAGGAAACGACATAGCTTCAATTCAAACAACAGCATTCCAAATTGATTTTGGTGGACTGTTCACAAGTTTTGAGACAGGCATTATTGCAGTGGCTGCTATCATAAGCTTTATACTTGCAGATATTTTCGATACAATCGGAACACTTATCGGTGCAGGTAAAAGAAGTAACATCTTCACAGATGACGAGATCAACATGGGTTCAACAAGCCAAAACAGCAAACTAAACAGAGCTTTAGTAGCTGACTTAACAGCAACAACAGCTGGCGCATTATGTGGTACATCTAATGTTACAACATATGTTGAGAGTGCTTCTGGTATTGCTGAGGGCGGTAGAACAGGCTTTACATCAGTAGTAACTGCTATCATGTTTATTCTTTGTATACCTCTAGTTTCAGTTATTGGAATTATTCCAACAGTTGCAACAGCTCCTGCTTTAATAGTAGTTGGTATCTTGATGATGGGTGCAATAGCAGACATTGATTGGTCAGACTTTGCACTAGCTGCAACAGCATTTGTAACAATTGCATTTATGCCATTTGCATACAGCATCACAACAGGTATTTCAGCTGGATTTATCGTGTATGTAGTAATTCAAGTAGTTAAAGGTAAGGCTAATAAAGTACATCCTATCATGTACGCATTCACAGTGTTATTCCTAATTAACTATATCTTTACAGCGGTTCAAGGTTTATAATTTTAATATAAACAAATTTAGCGAGAGGGTTTGCCCTCTCGCTTTTTTATTTAGGTTCGCCCCATAATTGGGAACGAAGTGAAGAGTGAAAAATGAATAGTGAAAAGTTGATGTGAAAATCCTTGCGGATTTTTTGATTAAAGAATTTTAAAAAAATTTTTGTGTTGATAAAGATAAATTTGATAAAATATTGTAGAGGAGGGTCTGAGTGCAGACGTGCCTCTTAGGAAAAAAACAATGTAGGGGACGGCGCGTCCCGTTTTGATTGTATTTTTTATATTTCGGGATGTCGAGGACGCCATCCCCTACATTAATGTTTTTTTAAGTAAATCTATATGGTTTATTACGTTTAAAAAGCTAGTTTGATCTGTAGGAATTTCAAAATGCAGTACATTTTCAAGATCAGGTCTGCTTTGAAAAGAACCTTTAATAACAGCTTTTCCGTTAGTTTTCATATAAACAGTAAAGCGGAAATCACTTTCAAACAGATCCTTATATTCAGCACTACCGTTCAATGTGTTGTAACAAGATTTTAAAGCATCCGAGAAAGCATATAATGTTTCAACCGATGAATAAACATCCTTCTTTTTTACGGCATAACCATCAGAGATAATTTCAAGAGTCCCTTTTAAAGAATATCCATCATTTGTGCAATTTTTATAATGTATTTTATCTCCATTATATCCATTTAATATAAAAGCATCTATTTTAAACACCTCCACTTAATATTAATCAAGCTGATAGAATATCAACATTTACAGATATACTGTCTTCATATAATGTATCAGGACAAATATCAATACAGTTGCTGTTATCACGCACTTCAGATATATCAAAAGCTAGAGTTTTATTCGTTATTGTACAAAGTCTTTTAAATTCATTTATGTTTTTGATTTTTTCAAAAATTTTACTGCCGTTCAATATGAAATTACAATCAAATAATTTATTTTCACCATTGTCATAGTAAAGATAAACTTTAAAATCATCAGTTGGTAAAACTTGATATAAAACAGGTCTGTTCATAATTATCGCCCCTACATGGCTAAACTTGCTAATCAACACGTCTGACAGAGACCCTCCCCTAAAATAAATTTTATAGTTTTATAATTCTCCATTCTAAATTCTCAATTATCCATTAAACACTCAGTCTCCGAAGCAGATGCCTATTTCACGTGCGGATAAAATTTCTTGGCAATCGGTTGGAACTTTTTTAAGTTTTCCAGCACATTCAGAAAGAGGAACAGGAGCTATTTCTCCGTTTACAATACCGACCATCTTTCCAAAATTCTTCTCTTTGATAAGCTTTGTAGCGCCAGCGCCAAGCTTAGTGCAAAGAACTCTGTCGAATGCACACGGACTTCCACCTCTTTGGAAATGCCCAGGAACACAAACTTTAACCTCGCCTTCGATAAGACCTGATAACTCGTCTGCTACCTTGTAACCGACTGATGGATATTTTTGTTCTGCTTTTATTTTTTTAAGCTCTTTTTTTGTAAGTTCTGATTCCATTTTAGAGATTGCACCCTCAGCAACTGCAATGATTGAGAATTTTTTACCTTTTTTCTTTCTGTCGTTTATCTCTTTTGCTACTTTTTCGATATCATACGGAATTTCAGGCAACAGAATAATGTCTGCACCGCCTGCAATTCCTGAATAAAGTGGTAACCAGCCTACCTTGTGACCCATTATCTCAACTAGAAAAATTCTTCCATGTGAATTTGCAGTGCTGTGAATGTTATCGATTACTGATGTTGCAACTTCTATTGAACTGTGGAAACCAAAAGTCATTTCTGTTCCCCAAATATCGTTGTCTATAGTCTTTGGTAAGTGGATTACGTTAAGCCCTTCTTCTCTTAAAAGGTTTGCGGTTTTTTGAGTTCCATTACCACCTAAAATTACAAGGCAATCAAGATTCATCTGGTTGTAATTTTTTTTCATCTCTTTAACTTTGTCTACCTTGGTTTCTTCATCTATGACCTGCATTAATTTAAATGGTTGTCTTGAAGTTCCTAAAATTGTACCACCAATAGTCAAAATTCCTGCAAAGTTCATCTCTTTCATTATCTTATAGTCGGCTTCTATAAGACCTTTGTATCCATCTTTAATTCCGTAGATTGTCAAGTTGTTGCCGTATTCCTCATATAAAGACTTGGCAACTCCTCTAATTGCAGCGTTTAAGCCTTGACAATCTCCACCACTTGTTAAAATTCCAACATTCATTTTAGTATCCTTCTTTCTTTGTTTTTTTATGTGTACACCTATACCGTCGGTGCTTTTTGATTAATATAAACTATTGTAGGGGCGGATATTATCCGCCTAAAAATTTAGTGGTTTTGCCTAAGTATCATAGGCGGATAATATCCGCCCCTACATGGGTTTGTGAATTTTAATTAATTTAGTTTTTATCCAAACAAGAGCGTTCCCTACATTAATTTCTGAAATTTAGCGAATTTGTTTTAACTTCAAAATCATAAGCAAGATGTAGTTTTTTGAAGTTTATCTAATAGTTCATGTGCCTCTTTAGCAAAATAAGACTGTGAAGTTAGCTTAACTTTACCTCTTAAATCGATATGCTCATACACTTTGTTTTCATTCATTATTCTAGCGTTTGTTGTGTCTCTGTCGCTAATTTCTAAGATATGCCTTACCTTTTCTTTAAGTCTGTCATCGGTTACAGGGAATACAAGTTCTACACGTCTGTCTAGGTTACGTGGCATCCAGTCGGCGCTTCCCATATAATATTTTGGAGAACCTGCATTATTAAATGCGAAAATTCTGCTATGCTCAAGAAGTTGCCCAACTATGCTTTTAACCACAATGTTTTCACTAAAACCAACTACATTCGGCACAACACCGCAAATTCCTCTAACTATTAAAGTTATAGGAACTCCAGCGGTTGAGGCGTCGTATAGCTCTTTAATTATTACAGGGTCTATAAGTGAGTTTACCTTTGCGGTAATTCCACAAGGTAGGCCTTTTTTTGCATTTTCGGCTTCACTTCTAATCATTCTTACAAAGAAATTTTTCATGTCGTGTGGTGCAACAACAAAATGATTATATATTGGAGGACGTGAATATCCTGTTAAAACGTTAAACAATGAAGACGCATCTGCACCAAAACGCTCATTACAGGTAAACAGGCTTAAGTCAGTGTAAATTTTAGCAGTTGAATCGTTGTAATTTCCTGTTCCCATATGAACATAACGGCGAATGCCCTCTTCTTCACGGCGTACAACTAAGGCTATTTTACAGTGAGTTTTAAGCCCTGAAAGACCATATATAACATGGCATCCGGCTTCCTCTAGTTTTTGCGCCCAGTGGATGTTGTTTTCTTCGTCAAATCTTGCCTTAAGTTCAACTAAAACTGTGACTTGCTTTCCGTTTTCGGCAGCTTTAACAAGCGATGCTATAATTGGTGAATTTCCGCTAACTCTGTAAAGTGTTTGCTTTATAGCTAGTACATCTTCATCGTCTGCCGCTGTTTTAATAAAATCTACAACACAGTCAAAGCTCTCGTATGGGTGATGCACCATTCTATCTCCATCTCGAATAGCCTTGAAAATATCGTCATATCCGTAAAAATCTACAGCTGGAGAGGCTGGAATTATAGGTTTAAAATGTAAATTTTCATCTTTATCCACAGAAGAAAACTTCATAAGAAATGTTAAATCAAGTGGACCTGTTGCCTCGAACACATCTTTAGACTTCATTTTAAGCATTTTGCATAAGAATTTTTTAGTGAAAAGATCTGGGGTTTGAGCCATCTCTATTCTTACAGCCCTTGCCCTTTTTCGCTCTTTAACAAACTTCTGCATTTCATAAAGGAAATCTTCTGCCTCGTCGTCTATCTCTATGTCGGCACTTCTTGTAATTCTAAAAGGAGTTGCAGACATTATCTCGTGAAGCTCGAATAATGTTGGAAGATTTTTAATTATTAAATCTTCAAGTAATATAAAATCTTTGTTTGTGCCATCTGATTTAAGAGGTAAAAACCTTGGAAGTATAGACGGAACTTGCACAACCGCAAAACAATCTTCGTTTGTTTCTTCGTCTGCTAGTCGAACAGCTATGTTTACGCTTTTGTTTTGAAGAGTTGGAAACGGCCTACTATTGTCTATTGCAAGCGGAGTTAACACAGGGAAAACAACTTTTTCAAAATAGTTGTTCATCTGCTTTTCTTGTGAAGAGTTTAACTCATTAGGTTTTAATATATTAATTCCATGTCTTTTAAGGCTTGGAAGTATTGAGCGGTTTAAGCATTTGTATTGCTTGTTCATAAAGGTAAAAGATTTTTCTTCTAATTGTTCAAGAAGAGCAGAAGGAGTTAAACCTAGTTCATCTTTTTTCTTAATTCCAGAGGCGACGGTCGCTTTTACTCCTGCAATTCTAACCATAAAAAATTCATCTAAGTTAGAGCAAGTAATTGCTAAAAATTTAACTCTCTCCATTAAAGGATTATCTTTTTTCAAGGCTTCTTCTAACACTCTGTCATTAAAATCTAGCCAACTTAATTCTCTATTTTGAAACGGTATAGTTTGACTCATATATATTTCCCCCTTTATTATAATAGCTGTGATTTTATGGTTATTATAGGCTCTATGCCAAATACTTGAGTAAAATAATCGGCACATTGTGAGAATGCCCATTCTTCAATAAGAGCCGGCTCAATTGAAACCGCACGAATTAGCATTTTACTTTCTTCAATTTTTACAGATTTAATGCTAATTTTAGCCTTTTGCGACTTATCTAATGCGTTTGCAAGCCTGAAAATAGCTGCAAGTTTTTTGATAAGCATTTCTCTGCCTTGCCCAAATAGCTTTAAGTTAAGGTTAGAGTTATCAGGCGCAACAAACTCATTCGAGGCAGCAACAAAGGCTATAAGAAGAGTTTCTGCACGGCTTACACCATAAAGATGCAGATTTTTTATTAGGTCAAACGAACAATTAGTTCTTGCCCTAGTGTTTACAAATTGCCCACAACTATGAAGTATAGAGGCTATTTCAAGAGTCTTTTTATATTTGTCGTCAAGTCCGTGAACCTTTTTAAGCTTATCAAAAAGCAAGGAAGAAATACTCCTAACACTGTTATAATGCACAGGGTTACAGTTATATTTTTCTGCCTTGATAGTTGCCACTTTTATAGAACTTTCATATATATGTTTGCTGTACTCTGTCTCTACAGAAGGAATTAACTGGTGTTTAGCAATAATTTTATCCATCTCAATTTCTGCTATTGAAAGTTTTGTGTCTTTTCCTATTGTTCTTAGAAGTTCATAGGCTATGCAAAGACTAGTAGAAAACATGCTACTGTCACTTTCTGTCATGTTATATAGCCTTGAAACATTTTCAGTGGTAAGTGGTGAAATTTCGTGGTGTAGTCTGCGTATTTCTAAGGTGCTAAGCATGTATAAATCGTTTTCCATGCTGCAATCAACAAAGCTTAGCACGTTGTCCATTCCTACACCTGTCAAAATCATGCAGTCACATTTATCAAGATTAATCCTTGAAAATAGTGGATGCAAATACTCTTCAATTACAGAGTGATAATCTGGCATTTTATTTTGGAAACCTGATAAAATGTCATTAAATTTTACAGCACCCAACGGAATATGAAACGAATGTGTAATACATTCGGAATCGTATTTAGCAATACCTATACTACCTGAACCAATATAGGCTATTATAACATTGTTATATGTGTTTTCACTCTCTTTCAGTCTTTTGATTATGTCAAAATAAATCAAAGACTTTTCATGTCCATCACTTAAAATTTCTAGGTCTAATTTGTTTTTAACAGATATTCTGTCAGATATAATGTCGGAGTTTAAAGCCTCTCTCATAACACTTGTAGATATAAGTCTAATGTCTTCAATTCCAAACGAGTAACAAGCGGTCTTAAATTTATGAATTATGTTTGTAAGCTCACTTAGAGTGCCATATTCCATGTTACCAGACTGAAATATCTCGTGGCCTACACCTAGTGGATACTCAAGTTTATCTAAACAGGTTAACTGTGTTTTGCCTGTTTGATAAACACCCATTTTAACGCTACCGGCTGCAACTTCTATTACTGCACAGCCATTTACTTTTTTCTTCATTATATTCCCCTCTTTGCGTTTTATATGATACTATTATAGCAAATAACAATATAAATTGCACTAATTTTTTCTAATTTTACATAAATTTAACATAATTTCTTATGTAAAATTATAGATTTTCAAATAACAAATGCAGGTTAGAATGTCTTTTAAGTGAATTGTTGCCCTGCATTATAAAGTCCCAAGTTTCGTTATAATCACCTGTTACCGCAAAATCAATCGATGAAATAAAATTCAAAAACTTTAAAGGTTTATTCTTAAATCTATCCGCAAAACTATCTGCATAGTCTGTTTTTTTGTCGTCTGCAACATCTTTTGCAATGTTCATGAGTACATGCTCTAAATTTCTTGAAAGATAATATATAAAATAAGGAGCAGTACCTATGTAGTTAGTTTCTATTAGTTTTTTGACGGATGCCGTTTTCCGCTGATTTCTTGCCTGTATCTGTTCAGGATATTTTGTAATTATACAATTTTTCTTGTATTCAATTCTAGTGTTTTCGCCATAAATTACGCTTTCATCCGCTATAAAAGCGCCGTCTGTGTCTATTATCTGCACAACTTTGAGTATGTCTTTGGGCTTAAAGCCGTACTTTTTTCTTTCGGTATCAATATATTTTAATAAAATATTACTTGATTTATCGCTGGAAAGCATGCTATGAGAGGTTATATCGCCGTGCATTACATGAAAATGAATTTGATCAGAAACAAAAAGTTTTTTTAAGACAGGAGCCAAGGCTTCTCTGTCGGAAGGACCTTCCACAAGAAAGATTATAACTTTTTTTGTAATTTTTGGCATTAAATCACCTCTTTAAATTTAGTGAAGAGGTAATAGTGAAGAGTTAATGTGAAAATCCTTGCGGATTTTTTGATTAAAGGCTTTTAGGCAGTTATTCACTATTACTTATTGCTTGATTTCTAAGGATGGGGGAGAGGGTCTGAGTGCAGACGTGCCTCTTAGGATTTTATGATTAAATTAAATTCGTTAAAACGCACAAACCCGTCCCCTACATGGCTAAATTTGCTAAGAGACCCTCCCTTACAATATTTAAATAAATTTATCTTTATCAATACAAAATTTTTATTTAAAATACGTTTAATCAAAAAATCCGCAAGGATTTTCACATGAACTTTTCACTATTCATTTTTCACTCATCACTAAGTTCCCTGTTATGAGACCCTCCCCTACAAAATTTCAACAACTTTATTCTCATATATATCAATTATTTCAAATTAGCTTGCCTAAAAGCTCGGCTTATTTCGTCGCTGTCTGTGTCTTCATAGACTTCTTCTTTTTGTCCGCCAAGAACTATACTTCGTAAATAAGCTTCACGCAGATTTTTAGATTTAATATTTTGTAGCCTTATATATCTGTTGTTAGGGTTGATTGTAGAGAAAACTATGCTCTCTTTTGCAAGCATCTCTAATGCCCTTAGGTTGTGAGAGGTAAATATTAGTTGCCCCTTAGCACCTCTTTCTAGTATTGACAAAAGCTCGCCTAAAAGATATTCAAAAACACCGGCGTCTAGTTCGTCTACAACCATGCACATAGAGCTTTCATTATAGGTACACATCAAAATATTAAGCAGTGACACAATTTTTATTATTCCCTCAGATTCATATTTAAACGGGATTTTAATATTTCCTCTAATAGATATTAATTCAATTTTTTGTCCTAAACTACCATTTTCTAGCATTTGTTCGCCATAATCGTGTATAGCAAGGCTCATGTTAGGAATAATATTTGAAAGAATTAAGTTAAGCTGATTTATTAGTTTGCAAGAAAGTTCATATTCTTCTTTTGTGATTAGTGTAGGCTCGGCAATTTCTATGTTTATTCGTCCGCTCTCACCATTCATTTTATATTGAAACGGAACTATCATCTTAGGGCTAATTGCCGATAAATAAAGCTTTGACATGACATAAAGATTGTTTTTTGCATAATCGTTTAGCGCCCTTATAATTAACGCAAATTCAGGGTTTTGATCTAGTATATTTATTACGTCTTGCGAAAATATAAACGAGGAACTTTCTTTTATCGCTATTTTTTGTGCAACCTTTAAATTTATTAAATTTTCAGGGTCTTTTTTAAGTATTTCTTCATACCTAAACTTAGGTGTGAAAAGTTCAGCTTTAGAGCTTAAATTGTAGTCTATTAAAATCTTTTTAGGTGAAAATTTATTGTTTTCCCATAAATTATAGCTAAGAGTTTCAGATTGCACACAAATTTTAGAATTATCTTTGCTTAGAACTACTGTGTATTGAATCATGTAGGAATTTTGGGCGGTTTCTATAATAAATTTAGCCGTAAGAGCGCAAGTATTTGTCTCGACCGATATATAGTTTCCAGCATCAAAAGGCAAACTTTTACCCTCTAAAAGATATTTTATAAATAACAAAGCCTCAACGACCGAGGTTTTACCAGAACCATTTTGCCCATATATACCCAGTATATCGGCAGTGTTCGCAAAATAATTTTTAGATATGGTGCTTGGCATTTTCACACAGCCAAATGCTGTGTTTTTAAAGCCAGCAATTTCAATTTCTGAAATACGAATTTTTTTATATAGCATAATATCAACTCCGAAACATTTTTTGTTGATGGAAAATTAAGCAATCCTAAAGGTTAATTGTAGGGGCGACCTGTGGTCGTCATAAAACTAGTAATTAGTTCTAAATCTTCGGACGACCACAGGTCGCCCCTACAATATTTTAATAAAATTTCTTTATACTATTATTTTATCAAAATTTCTTCAATAAATCAATAATTTATTTGTTGAAAAATTATAAGAATTATTGTATAATTAAAACAAAAAGGAGTGATTTAATGAACACAATTAACAGAAAAGGCTTTATTATGCCGCAGATTGCCCTAGGGTGTATGAGAATTGCAAGTCTTAGTAAATCAGAAATTCAGAATTTGATTGGTACATCTATGGAGCTTGGAATAAATTTTTTTGAACATGCCGACATTTATGGCAGAGGAGAATGTGAAACAAAGTTTACAGAAGCTACAGAAAAATCAGCCAGAAACAAGATGATTATACAATCTAAATGCTCAATTAGGCCTGGCATTTGCTTTGATTTTTCAAAAGATTACATCTTAAATTCGGTTGATAGCATTCTTAAAAGACTTGACACAGACTACCTAGACTCATTTTTACTTCACAGACCGGACGTGCTAGTAGAGCCTGAAGAGGTAGCCGAGGCTTTCTCTAAACTAAAAAAAGAAGGAAAAGTTCTGCATTTTGGTGTAAGTAATCAGAACCCTTATCAAATTGAACTGCTTAAAAAGTTCTGCGACGTTGAAATTGAGTTTAACCAGCTACAACTTAGCGTAACTGAATGCGGAATGATAGATACTTCGCTAAATGTGAATATGAAAAATGCTGCCTCTGTAGACAGAGACAACATGATTTTAGATTATTGCAGGCTTAACGATATCACAATTCAAGCGTGGTCGCCGTTCCAATATGGTTTCTTTGAGGGAACTTTTATAGACAACGATAAATTCCCAGAGTTAAATGCTAAAATGCAAGAATTAGCCGATAAATATTCAGTGACGAAATCTGCAATTGCCATAGCGTGGATAAGCCGTCACCCGGCAAAAATGCAAAGTGTTGTAGGAACTACAAATGTACAAAGATTAAAAGACATCGCACAAAGTTCAAGCGTTAATTTAACACGTGAAGAGTGGTATGCCTTGTATCTATCAGTCGGCAAAAAGTTGCCGTAATTTGTTGTAACATCTTATAACATTCATAATATTACATTTTAAACATGTAGGGGCGGATAATATCCGCCTAAAAGGTCCGTAATTTTGCCTAAGTTTTAGAGGCGGATAATATCCGCCCCTACATAGATAAATTTTCCTAAGAGGCAAGTCTGCACCCAGACCCACCTCCTACATTTTTTTAAAAGTTAATCAAAATAAGGCTCTAACAATTCACCCCACACATTATATCCCTCGTGGGTTAAATGCACGCCGTCAATTGTGTACGATTCTGGCAATTGATTTTTGTCGTCTAGCATACCGCTATACAAATCTATGTATGTGCAGTCGTTTTGTTCTGCTAAAACTTTAATCTCACTGTTTAGGTTCTCAATATTTTCGGCAGTTCTGCTTTGGTTTCGAGAATTATCTGTCATTACATCATAATTGCAAGGCAACACACTTTGAAGATATATTTCAGTTTCGGGTGACTCTTGCTTAATTGTATTTATAAATTTTTGATAGTTGTTTATGATTTGGTCGTTTGGAATTCTATTTCCTATGTCATTAATTCCTATCATTATGAATATTTTTGCAGGGTTCGACTCTACAATTTCGTCTACTCTATTTAGAATTCCGTCTGTAGTGTCGGAGTCAATTCCTCGGTTAATAACTCTGTCTCCTAAGAAAATTTCGTCAAAAAAACTACCTTCGGTTATGCTGTCGCCAACAAAAATAATTTCGTCTTCGTTGTTTGGCCTTTGCTTAAAATCTTCTAATCTTTCTGTATAATGTTGTGTGGTTAGAACATTAACATAATAATCCCCAACAAAAATGTTTTCAAGGATAATATCAAAGATACCAAACAAAGCACAAAATGCACAAAGGATCGCTACAAGAATTACGTTTAACACAATAGAAATAACAGCCAGTTTACTTTTCATTAAATCTTAACCTCAAATCCTCATAAATTTCATGTATATCTAATGATATACATGTTTTTTTATGTATAATTATACCATTTTTTATTAATTAGTCAAGTATTATGTAAAATTATTTAATATAAATAAAGAGTTTTATTTAATCATTGTGTTATTTTTTTATTAAACTGCATAGTATATAAAAAAGATATAAAGGACTGATGTTAAGTGGACAACAAACAAATGGAAACCCTTTTAAATATTACAGCAAAAAAACTAGGCACAACGCCCGAAAAACTAAAAGAAGCCGCAGAAAATGGAACAATGCAGAACATACTAGGCAACAATGCTCAAGCACAGATGCTAAGCAAGGTTTTAAGCGACCCAGAAGCTGCAAAGAAAATGTTATCGACACCGCAAGCCATGCAGCTGCTTAAAATGTTCTCTAAGAATTAACTTTTAGTAAGGTACACGAACCAATGCAGGGAATATAATTAATCTTAATGATTATTTGTAGGCTAGGGAACTTAGTGAAGCGTGAAAAATGAACAGTGAAAAGTTGATGTGAAAATCCTTGCGAATTTTTGATTAAATAGTTTTAAATAAAATTTTTGTTTGTATAAAAATAAATTTGATAAAACATTGTAGGGGAGGGTCTCCGTGCAGACGTGCCTCTTAGGATTTTGAATTTAAAATTAATTTGTTAAAACGCACAAATTAATGTAGGGGTGGATATTATCCGCATATCAAACTTAATCAAAATCACCAAATTTTTAGGCGGATAATATCCGCCCCTACATGGCTAAATTTGCTAAGAGGCACGTCTGCACAGAGACCCTCCCCTACAATCTAGCATTAAGTAATAGTTACTGAGAACCTAAACTGTAAATTATGAATTGTGAATTAATCCCAGCTACATGCAGTGCAATTTAAAAGAAAGGTGTGTCAAATAAATGGACGATTTAACAGCGGGTCTTAATCAAATTCTTTCTGACCCTCAAAGTATTGCTCAAATTCAGGCTATAATGGGTAGCCTAGGCTTAGGCAATGAACAGCAAAACACTCAAACAAATCAGAATACTCAAACTCCTCCAACTCAAAACACTGCACCAAATATTGGCGGAATGGGAGAAGCAGACATAATGGCGATGATGGCTAATTTAGCGCCATTATTAGGACAAATTAAACAAGAAGACAGCTCCACAAGGCTACTAAACGCATTAATTCCTATGTTATCTGACAAAAGACAAGAGAAAGCTACTCAGGCTATAAGAATTTTACAGCTAATGAAATTATTTCCTTTACTTAAAGATTCAGGAATGCTAAAAAATTTCTTTGGCGGACTGTTTTAAGGAGGGAATATGGCAGAAGATATGAACAGTATGAGAGAAGCTGCAATAAGACGTGCAAGAGAAATGTATTCAAGGGCAATACCATTTCAGCCAAATTTTGAAGCACCACCACCACCACCGTCAGTACCAATACAACAGGAAAAAGTCACCACAGAGGACGAACCCTTAAGTGGCGACTTTCTTCAAAACTTTTTTAAGGACAAGGAGCGTATGTTAATTCTTGCCCTGCTTGTAATATTAAGTCAAGAGGAGGGCAATAACAGCCTATTGTTTGCCCTAATGTACCTGCTTATCTAACTTGCCCATTTCCTCTTACAACAAATTTATAAGAAACCAGGTTTGCAAGTCCCATAGGCCCTCTTGCGTGTAATTTTTGTGTGGAAATTCCAATTTCAGCACCAAAACCGTACTCGCCACCGTCTGTAAACCTTGTTGACGCATTTACATATACAGCAGAGCTGTCAACTAACTTGACAAACAGTTCAGAATTTAAGTAATTATTTGTTATAATTGCCTCACTGTGTCCGCTTGAGTATTTAGTGATATGGTCTATAGCCTCGTCTAGGCTTTCTACTACTTTAACCGATATGCAGTAGTCAAGGTATTCTGTGTAATAGTCTTCTTCTGTAGCTATTTCACAGTCGATAATCTCGGCAGTTTTTTCACAGCCTATAAATTTAACATGGCTTAATTTTTCTTTGAATTTTTGAATAGCTTCCTTTGCAACTTTTTCATGAACAACAAGACTTTCAGCCGCATTACATACAGACGGTCTTGAACATTTGGCGTTAAATAAAATATTTGTAGCCATCTCTAAATCTGCAAATTCATCTACATAAACATGGCAGTTTCCAACACCAGTTTCAATTACAGGAACTCTCGAATTTTCAACAACTGCCCTGATTAAACCTGCACCGCCACGAGGAATAAGTAGATCTACATATTTAGTTAGCTTCATAAGCTCAACAGCGGTCTCACGGTTTGTATCCTCGATAAGTTGCACACATTCTCTTGAAAGACCAGCGGTCTCAAGTGCATTTTGAATAACATTTGTGATAGCCTTGTTTGAGTGAATAGCCTCTTTGCCACCTCTTAAAATAACTGCACTTCCAGCTTTTAGGCAAAGCGCCGCACAGTCAGAGGTTACATTTGGTCTTGATTCATAAATAATTCCTATAACACCCATAGGAACAGAAATTTTTTCCATTTTAAGACCATTATAAAGAGTGTTTCCCTCTATAACTTTTTCTGTTGGGTCGTCAGATTTAGCAATAAGCTCCACACTTTCAGCCATGGCTAAAATTCTATCTTTAGTAAGTCTTAACCTGTCTTGCATGGTTTCAGAAATTCCATTTTCTGTGGCACAGTCTAAATCCTTTTGATTTTCGGTTAAAATATAATCTGTGTTTTGAATTAGAGCCTTAGCCATTTCAACAAGCGCTAAGGTTTTTAGTTCTCTTTTTTTTGTAAGTTCTTTCTCCGCTTTTTTAGCGTTAATTCCAATATTTTCAAGCATTATAATCATCCTCTCTAAGATTTATTTTAACATGTTAATGCGCAAAAAGCAAGCAGAATATAATTGAATTTATTCTGCTGATATCCAGTGATGTTAATAAAAAAATCAATAGATTATGTAATAAATAACGCTGACTTGATGTAACAATAAACGCTAACTTTAGTTTGACTTTAATGTATTTTTGGTATATAATAATTATTAAGAACATTTAAATTTTTGGGGGGGATTTTATGTTATTGTTTTTTGGAAATAGTCAAACAAAAGATGGCTGGATAATTAACGAAAAAAATCCAACCATTTATATACGATCTTATTTTGTTTATTCAGGCGATGTAACCTATAAAGATGACTTTCAAGAGGTCAAACTTAAATCTAATCACCTGTATATTTTCCCAACTGACAAGCCTTATAGTATAACTCAAAACCCAGATGATAAACTTGATCACCTGTTTGTAAGGTATATAATTAATCAGCACACTGTAAGTGACATTGTAGAAATTGATTTAGAAGAAGATGAGTATCTGCATTCTATTGAACGAGCCTTAAACTATGCACTTACAAGAGGCTCTAATGCTGGTCACAGAGAAATGTATATACCGCTTATCGAGGCATATATAGCCTATATTAAACACCGAAGATTTGCTACTAAGATAGAGTCACAAATTAACAACGCAATAGAGATTATTACAAGAAATTTAGATGATAATATAAATTTAGAAGAAATTAGCCAGCTATGTGGATATAGCAAAAACTATTTTGGAAAACTCTTCAAAAAAGAGACAGGCCTTACACCTTACAGATATATGCTTGAATATAAAATGAAAGTCGCAAAAACTATGCTTGAGGATGGCTATAACGTTACAGAGACCGCCGCTAGGTTAGGGTTTAGTGAAACTAGAAGTTTTAGCAGATGCTATAAAGACTATCACAGCGTAAATCCGTCTCATATACACAACAAACACCCCGAGAAATATAGTGAATAGTGAAGAGTTATTGAAAAATATTGTAGGGGAGGGTCTCTGCGCCAGACGTGTTGATTAGAGAAATTTAGCAATGTAGGGGACGGGTTTTCCGTCCCGAAAACTGTCGGTTATTGCTAAATTTCCACGGGACGGAAAACCCGTCCCCTACATTAATTTGTGCGTTTTAACGAATTTATTTTAAATCAAAAAACGTAATCAACACATCTGCACTGAGACCCTCCCCTACAAGTAAGCATTAAGATTGCTTAAGTTCTAAGGCTTGGGGCGCCCCTACATGGCTGAATTTACAAAAACACACGAAAATATCTTATCTCTAACAACAAATAAAAAAACGAGGCGAAAACATGAAAAAATTAAAATTAATTCCATTATTTATAGCCGCACTAATGCTAAGTTCTTGCGCTACATTAATGCCTGAATCTCTGCCAGAGGGCTATATACAAAACGAATATTTCACTTATAAAATTCCTGAACCTGTAGACATTTCCATTCTTGAATATGAATCTGTTGACATGGAAGAACTTAAAAACTACTACGATGAATTGTCTGATTTAGGCGAAACCGCTACAGATTTTAGCGAGATTGCAATAAAGCTTGATGAAATAGGAACTAAAATATCAGATTTATTGACTCAACAAGCTATCGCATATGTTCAATATAGCCTTGATGCCACAAACCAGGAACTTATCGATAACAACCTGGAAGCCACTGAAAACGGCATTGAAGCTAGCACAATGGCAGAAGAGTCTTTTATTGATATTTTATCTGGCAAATATAAAGACGACTTAACACAGCTTATAGGCGAGGATTACGCAAACGAGCTTATAGAAAACGGTGCAAAAACACCTGAGCATGTGGCGCTTTTAGAGCAAGAATTACAACTTGTACAACAATATGAAGAAGCATCCATTCAAGAATACAGCTATGAACACGACGGCAAAACATGGACAATTGAAATGTTTTACACCGATGCTGGCGAATTAGAATTTCAAACTCAATATGAAATTTACTATGGAATTGTTTTAAAAAAAAATGAAGTTTTAGCTACAATTTTTTCTGATTTAGTTGAAGTAAGGAAAGAAATTGCTGTACTTGAGGGCTATGAAAACTATGCAGATTACGCCTATGAAGTTTTTTATGCAAGAGACTACTCTCCTTCTGAGGCTATATTACTACAACAAAAGGTAAAAGAATATATTTCACCAATTAGCGATACACTAAACTATGATTTAATGTATTCTTACACAGATGGTGTTAGCAAAGAAGACATGATAGAAGCATTGCAAGAAAATATTCTTGATGTTTCACCACTGTTTGAAGAACCTTTTAACTTTCTTATAGATAACAATGCACTGCTTTACACTGACGATTTAGAAAATAGTTTGCCAGGTGCCTTCACTGCAGATTATTATTCATATGATGTTCCTGGGCTTTATATGCAGGCTACTGATTCCACTTATGATATACAAACTTTAGTTCATGAGTTTGGACATTTCACAGAATCTTACTACAACACTATAGACTCAGATAACGAGCCTTTATTGAATTATGACATTGCTGAAGTTCATGCAATGGGACTAGAAATGTTAATGCACAATTCTTCTTATGATGAGATTTTTAATGATAATTCAATTTTATATGGTAATGTTGCACGTAGAACTTCTGTTATAATAGATGCGTGCCTATTTGATGAATTCTTACAAGAGGTATATTCATCTGACCACAAACTTACAGTAGATGAACTTAATTCAATGTTTATCTATACCGAGGCAGAATATAGAGACCCATCATCAGGTGTAGGCTACGAATACACATGGGTTGATGTGCCACATAATTTCACGGACCCATTTTATTATATTTCTTATGGCGTTGCCGCACTTCACGCATTTGATATTTTTAGAATAGCAGAAGAAAGCGGACTTGAAACTGCTACAGATAAATATTTTGATTTAATGGCAGAGAGCATGAAAGACCTGCCTTACTCACAGATTATGGAAAATGTAGAGCTTGGCACTTTTATGAACGGTGATTATGTAGAAAATATTTCAATAATAATAGATAAAGAACTTCAAAGCTTGTTAGCTTCATAATTTCAATAAACACGGCCGCCCCTAACTTAAAGTTAGGGGCGGTTAAATTTTGCTATAATTTAGAATATTTGTGATACCATCTTAAAGAGTATTAGAACATCTAAATTTGTAAGTACACCATCAAAATCCATGTCGGCTGATGAAATATCTACCTCTATTTGATCACCAGAAACGTATCTAAATAGCCTCAATATATCTTTATTGTTTATGCTTCCATTGCCGTCAACGTCACCTAGTTCAACGTCTTTTTTATATGTCGCTGTTACACTGACTTCACCAGATGGCATTGTAAAGCTTGTATTTTCGCTTGTTTCATCTTCAAACTCTACGTCTCCTACCCATTTATCAAATATCATGTCAGTAGGTGGCGCATCCGCTGAAATAAAAACCTTAGAGTCCTCTTCATAAATTCCACCACCTGTTCCATTTGTAACAGTTACTTGATGTGTAGGAATTATTATATCGGCTGTTGTCTTAATGCTATTGTTTGTAAGTTTATAGTTGTTGGCTTTTTCTGTGTCTTTTAAATTTACAACTACTGTTACCTCTTTATCTTTCCCAGCATCTGCGTTGTCAAAATCGGCTGTGACTATGTAGTCTGTTAAATCTATAAGTTTTTCTTCACCTATCATTCCAGCTAAAACTACAGTTGCAGTTGTAAGAGTGCTTCCGTCTCTTAACTTATCTTCGGCTATAGCACTTTCAATTATGAGTTCAGCCTGTTCGATTGTTCCCTTGATGTTTGTAGGCTGTGTTAGAATGTAATTATCTTTGTCTTTTCCGCTTAATGTAAAGCTTCCGTTTACTGTTACATCCTTATTTTGCCCAGCATTAGCATTGTCATATTCACCTGTCACAGTTTCTACAAATACCTCGTCATTTTCTTCAACACCTAGAAGATTACCTGAATTAATTTCTGCTGTTTTTGTTCCGTCATAAGGCTTTGTAACTGCCATGGTGTTTTCTAGGCTTAGAGTTTTTTTGCCTACTGTAATGCTAACTTGCTTACTTCCGGCGTATTGCTCGCTTGAGTATTCAACTGTTATTACAGCTGTGCCTACTGAGTTTATAGATACTACACCGTCTTCAACACTTAATACATCTTCATTACCACTTATCCAAGTATATGTACCTGTGCTTGATTCGTCTTTTTGAACACTAAGTGTGAAGTCGTCGTCTCCATAGGTTACAGTTTCTGGTACTCCTGTAATTGTAAGATTGCTAATCATTTTATCACGAACTGTAATGTTAGCATCTATTGTTACAGTATTATAGTTCTGCATTTTTATACTTACAGGAATTGTTGCTGTGTTGCCTACTTGTGCTAACTTACTACTGAACACAATTGTTCTATCGTTTAGAGTTGGAATTCCATTTATAATGTCATCGCCTGTCACTGCTCCTAATTCTATGTCTACAGTTCCACTGTTGCTAGGTATTCCAACTATATCAATCTCTAAACCTGTTTTTTCTGCATTAAATATTTGTGTGTTTATGTCATTAATGCTTATATTAGCCTTTGTTATTTCAAACTCTTTACTTGCAGAATCTTTATAGTTGCCGTTTTCTTTTGCATTAATTATGATTTTTGCCATGCCAACGTTAATGTTATCTTCATAGCTTACTGAATAATCATTTGTGTCTATTCCGGCTATATCGTCCACATTAAAAGTAGGAATTATATCTGTTCCAGTAAACACATATGAACTAGGGTCAATGTTTATCATAGACTCACTAAGTGACTTTGCTGTTATGTCCGCCGGACTAAATACTGGTTGATTTACAGGCAAGCTATAATTAGCTACATCTGCTCCTGTTATTGAATATCCGCTTGCTATTACTGTAATGTTTTCGGCTACATCTGCACTTGTAAATTCTACTTTTCCTACATTAATTTGTATTTCATCGTCTTGTATAACGTCTGTTAAATCTGGTTGAATTGCTATTGTAGCAGATTTATCACCGTCGTATACTTTGTCATCAACTGTTGAATTTATGCTCCAACTAATAGCCTTTACTGTGATATTAGCAGTAGAGAAAGTAGGTTGATCTGTTTTAAGAGTATAGTTACCTATATCGTCTCCTGAAATGTTGTAAGAATCTGCAATTAAAGTCTTGTTTTCTCCAACATTTTCATCAACGAACATTGCCTTACCAACTACAATATTAATATTATCATCTAACACTACACCGTCTAATTTAGGTTCTACTGTGATAGTAGAAGCCCTTGTTCCATCATAAACTTTGTTTTCTACAGCACCTTCTATCCAGCTTATTTCTTTTGCTGTTATGTCGGCTTGTGAAGTAACTTCTGTAGGTGCTAGTTTATAATAGCCTGCATCTTCACCAGCTAGAACTATGTTTGATACAGTTATAGTCTTATTTTCTCCAACATTTTTATCTGAATAAGTACCTGTGCCTGTTGCCGTAACTGTATCTTGTGCTAGATTGTCATTTACAGTCAACATTAAATTATTAGCATTTTTATTTGCATCATAGATTTTATCACTAGCTGTTGCCGTGACTGTAACTTGACTTTTGTTAAGAGTTGCCTTGACAGTAGCTGAACTAGAGTTAAGGTTTTCATCACCGCTCCAAACTATTGTGAAAGTTTTCTCTGTTGAGTCAAACGCCGAACTAGGAATAATTTGGCTTTTTGTGTCTACTTCAAAACTTACAGTAGAATTCTCTGTTACATTTGTTTGAGTATCAAGCACAATTTCGCCATATTTAAGCACAGCTGTCTTTGTGTCATCAATTGTTCTGTTTCTATTTTGAACCGGATTTAAACCAATGTCTGCTGTAACTGTGAATACTTCTCCATAAGTAATATCATTTGAGCTAATTTGTGCATTATTTATAATGCTTTCCGCCTTAGTAATATTTGCATTATTAAATGTAGGTTGCTCATTTTCAAGTTTATAATTAGCTATATCTTCACCAATTATAGAATATTCTGTGGCTGTAACTTGTTTTCCATCAGCTACATTTTTATCATTAAAATTGATTTTTCCAACACTTATCTTAACATCATCATTATTAATTACACCTTCAAGTTTTGGAGCTGTTTTGACTGAAGCTGTGTTTGTTCCGTCATAGACTTTATCTTCTGCCTCGCCTATTGTCCATCTCAAATTCTTTTGTAAAACATTGATATTAAAAGTATTTGAAACTGTCGCACCTGCAAAGTCGCCGCCTATTACTGTAAACATTACAGTAATTTCTCTGTTGCCAGCTGATAGTACCTCATCTTTATTGACTATAGAGAACTCACCATTTAGCTGATTACCATTCATTGTTGCAACTGCTGACTCGGACCAATTTTCAAAGGCAGATACCTTTGTATCCCCGTAAGTTATTTCATTTTTAACCCCTAGAACACTCCAGTCAACCTCTATATTAGCTACTGTTACGTCTATAGTGTCGGTAACTACTATTCCGTCTTTTGTGGCTGTAGCCTTAATTTTCACGGTTGCAGGAGACGCACCCTCGCTTACCTTGAGCGTCGCAGTATTACTATCAAAACTAATACCACTAGGAAGAGCGCTACCATCGCTAAGGGTAGCCACCCAAGAGGGCGTAACTTCTATTGTTTCATTTTCTGTGTCTGTTACTGTGCTACTATAACTGTAAGAAGTATCACCAGTCTCTGGAATTAGGGCAGAACTGCTACCACTAATCTCTATATCTTTTATTGCTGACTCGGTTTTATTAAACGCTAAGTCAAATTTAAGTGTTGCACCATTAGCTCCAACAACTTTATTTGTAGCGCTTACGCCAGCCATTACAGGCAAATTGGTGCTACTTGTAAACTGATAATAAGTATCGGCTGTAAGAGTGACTGTCGCCTTATACTCTTGTGATGGCAAGAAATTGTTTTCTACAATTGGTGTCCAGTCAATTGCTGTTACATCATATTTCGCATTTAGAGGAACTGTTATATCCTTAAGTGCTACAGGCTCTGCCTCCATTTCAGGGGTCACTATGCCTAGAACCTCGGCTGTGTCTATGTTGTCTACTACTGTTACTGTGTCTGCTGTTGCCTTGTTTGACAATCCAACTGAATTGCTGTTACCAACTATAACGTTTTCAATTCCCAAAACATTTTCACCAACTACAGCATCTTCAGTTACTGTGAAAGTAATGTCATGCAGTACTATATATGTTCCGTTAAAGGTAGAGAAAAACGACGCTGATTTACCAAACATATCATCAATGTCAAAATCTTGAAGAGTAAATCCTGTTTGCTTTTGGAACTCTGTTTGTACGTTTGGATTGCCATTTCTAGTTGCGTTTATGCTATCACTCTTATAGACAAATCCTTTAGGAGGAACTAATTGAAATTGATAGCTCATCATCTGGCTGTTTTCTTTTAAATTCAGCTCTATTGTGTAGGTGACTTCATCGCCTACGCTTACCACTTTGTCTTTTGTAGTAAAAGTCATGGTAGCATCTGGCGTTTCATTAGCCGAGACTGTCATGCCACTAAAAATCATAGTGGCACTTAAAACAGTCGCAAGAACTTTCTTAAATATATTTTTCATTCTACTTTCTCCTTTTCAAACTACAGATTATTATATAGATACGTTACATCAAGAATATTTACACTACCATCTTCATTTACATCTCCCACCGAGGTATCTGTGTTGTTAATATTTTGATATAGATAGGTTACATCAAGAACATTTACCACGCCATCTAGGTTTGCATCGCCTAATTCATAGAAAGTCTCTGCAAAGGCAAAGGTTGAGAATTTACTTGAATAGATATATGCGTATCCGTTTTCGGTATCGAGATAATAAGTTCCGTCTGTAAAACTGCTAGGCATTTCGGTTAGTCTCTTAAGTTTTTCTACTTCACCATTATGAACTCTTAATACAGATGTTTTTGCATTTACATCATAAGGAATTTTAATTTGTAAAACACCCTGTGTTTCAGTTAATTTTCCAGTAGAATTGCTTACACTTATATCAAAGAAATAGAAACTTCCATCTACTATAGTATCGCTTAAACTAGAATTTTCGATAAGAGCCTTGTCAGATTGAGTATAATTCTCGCTTACTTCAACTATTAACCTATCGCTTGTAACGCCCTCGCCTATCACTACATTTTCTACATTTCCTTTAAGTTCTAGGCTGTCAACCTCTCCGCTTGGCATGTAAAGCATTAATTGTTTGTCTTGTGTAGCTATATTGACATCTGTTGTTAAAGTCTTAGCTCCACTTACTACTTTTAGTTGATAATTTCCGTTTGGAGCTGTAGTAATGTATTCGCCTGAAATATTCTCTGCTACATTTTTTTCACCCAATGTGACTGTCGCCCCAGTTACTGCACCGCTTTCATCAAACACTAAAACTTTTAATCCTGTGTCTCTTGCATTTACAGTGATTTTTTGTGTGGCAAATACTGTGTCACTTAAAGAAAGTTTGATTGTGTATTCGCCTGACTGTGCTGTGCTGTCAACATAAAGCTCGCCTTTATCAATGCTTAAACCTGTGGTGTCTGCACCAATAATTTCCCATTTCTCGTTTTCTGCATTTGTAATATAAATTCCTTCTGCATTTGTAATTAGATAAGGGAATGTAACCTTATTTGCCATATCCCATGAGAATGGAATACCTACTGTATTTTGCACAGGGGCTTGAAGAATTAATTCTGTTCCAACATTGTCAATTTGCTCTGTCACATTGTAATTTAGTTTGTAGATATTGGCTTTTCTAGCTGTTTCGTCATATGTTGTACAGCTTAAAGATGCCTCGCCCAGTGCCACAGAATCAACATAAATGTTTGCATCACCAATTAAAGTTAGGGTCTTGCCGTCTTCGCTTATGGAGTACGCACCCTCTTTAGCATCGGTATACACTACAATGCTATCTTGAGTAAGTGCCATTGTTCTCATTCGTGGCTGAATTACGTTGTCAGATTGTGCAAATCTACCATTTTCTAGTGTGATTGTCGCCTTGGCGGCATCTCCCTCACCTGCCTCAAATGTATAGATATCTTTTGCACCCAGTGAAGAATAAAGAGCTTCTTGGTAATTTTCTGATATAATGTCTATAGCGGCTCTCATCGCCTCTTCTTCGCTATCGTACTCAAACTGCCAATCATAAAAACTACCATGGTTAGACTCTACTATAACAAATTCTGTTGGAATTTCTGTTGTACTTCCTTCTAAAGTTGTAACAAATACATCATCAAGATAATAAGCTACATCGAAAGGTCCTAAGTCCATAAATTCTAAGACTGAATTAAACCAAATTGTTGTTGAGAAGTCGATTGTCACTTTTTCACCAGGAGATAACACACCGATTTTCTTTGTGTATTTGTCTCCAAAATCTTCTTGAGTTAAAAGTTCTCTTTCTATCTCGTGTGGTCCTTGATAAAGCACTCTGTATTGTTCTGCGCCTGTAATCGCAAAAGATAGATTGTATAAATCTTTACCGCTTACATTTTCAAGCTCGAACTTAACTTCATACTCTTCACCTCTATAAGCCTTATTCGGTACATAAACTGTCATTTTCAGTGCTGAACCTGCATAGACTTTTAGTTTTTCCTGTGTTTCAAATGTTGTAGAGAATGGTACACCAGCTTGTAACCCTTGAACATCTGCTGATAATGTGTACTCGCCTTCTTTATCACCTCTTACATACCAGTTTACTGTTTCAATATTTGCCTGTGCGTTTGCATCATCTTTCTTAGCAACTGTTCCGATATTTGCAGTTAATGACTGTTGTGAACCTGTCATAGCTGCAAGACTTAAGCCGTCAGGCAAGTTAAGGTTTGCAACGCAGTCTGTAATGTCATCTGTGTAAGAATTATTGATTACCATTAATTCAACATTGTACATCTCTTTAAGCCATCTTGCTTCACCGTAAATGATTAATAAGAACTTTTCAGAAATTGGGAAAATACCTATTTCAATATCACTTAGCCATCCATCTATATAGTCATCAAACTCACCATCAGGTAGCCAAATGTCTGTATAATCTCCGCCGTCTCGCTCAAAGCTACTCCAGCCCCAGTTAAGCGGCTCACCTACCATGTCGCCACTAGAGTTATAATATGTGGTTACTGGTACTTGTATTACGCCTAAGCCATCTATTCCAGGCGAGAACTCTAATGTTACAGAGAACTCCCATACATGGCTGTTATCAGGGTGATTTACATCTATTCCGGCTTCTACAATTTCATCATAAGTCATTTCTTCAAAAGTAAGGCTACCGTCAACGGTTTTTACATCTAAACCGGCAAGACCAATTGTAAAGTTAAATTCTCCTGTCTCACTGTCGCCAACCTCTACTTCACGGCTTGTGGATACAAAACCATCTGCCATGACTGAAATTGTAAGCTTACCCTTTGGAACTATAACGCTTATCATTCCGTTATTTGGAGTAATAGCTATGGTCTCATAGTCGTTAATTCCACTTATAACAACTTCTGCATTTTCAATTCCAGGTGTTCCGCTCATATATCCGTTTACAACTGAAAGATTAAGTATTGTGTAACCCTCTATAGGATTTTCAGGGTCATAGACATCTATAGTTTTTTGTGTAGTAGTGCTGTTGCCTGCCCTGTCTGTAACCTTTAGTTCTACTGTGTAAGAATTGCCTGTTCCCTTATATGTATAAGTTGTTGTGGCAGTGTATCTTTTTTCTGTGCCGTCAAATGTCCATTCATAAGACGCTATCTCGTCATTATCGCTAGAAGTCAATGCAGAGAAATTGATAAATTTATCGGCACCTATTTCTACATAGCTTACATTTGGTGTAATCTTAGCTACTGGTTTTTCACTGTCTGTGACTGTTGGTTTAACAGTAATGTATTCACTTGCCATTTCGTTGTCGTAAATGTCAACCGCTACAATTGTAAAGAACTCGTTTTCACCTGTTATGTTTAGTGGAACATTTTGTGTTCTTTGTTTTGAGCCTGCTACACCAACATATGTTTTATTTGTGCCGTTTGCATCGTCTGCCTTATAGATTATAAACTTCTCTAAGAAATTTTCGTTTCCGCTGTACTCCCATGTTAGGGTAGCCATGCCATAGTCTTGTGATGTAACTGTTACATTACTAGGAGCTACAACGTCATCATAATTATAAACCATTACAGGATGCACAAGCACAGCCGGCGGATTTGAAATATAATCAGGGTCGTCCTCTGGCACTTCTATAACACTTGCGTCATAGACAGTCGCCCTAATCTCGTATTCGCCCTCTGCTAGGTCAGATGTATCCCATGTAGTTCTAAAGTCATACGTCTTTGGTGAACCTGAAACTAAAATCTCTTCAATAAGAATATATTCACCACCACGAAGTCTGTACTCTATTACAGCCTTGCTCAATTTGTAGTTATCAGTTGCACGAACCACTATATCTGTTGAATATCTAACAGAGGCTAACTCGTTCGGTGCTTCTTCTCTTGGAGCAGGTGGCGTCATAGAAACTATTTCAGGACTTTCAGTGTCTGTTGCGTATAGAACTTCTAAGTTTTCACTTCTAGTTTCGTTGCCGTAAAGATCAATAACTAGTAGATAATATGTGTATGTAGTATCTTGAACTAATTGATATGTGTCACGATATTTAGCACCACCATTTGAACTGTTGTAAATATTAACATAACCACTGTTTTCAGTTGATCTATATAGCCTATATCTATCTATTTCTTCCATAGGCAGATAGTCTTCCCAGTTAATTTCTATATAATTAGAAGTAGATATATAAGAAAGTTCTGGAACTGGAGGTGCTGTAGTGTCTATTGCTATATCTATTGATTTCTCGCTAGAACCTGTTTGCCCATCATAAGCTATCATTTTAATTGTATAAGTTCCAGAGGTAATCGCTGATATATCCCAATAAAACTCTCCCTCAAACACAGTTATATCTGCATCTACTGTTGCTGTAAGACTTGTAATTTCTTCATAAGTTTCGCTTCCCTTAACAGCGTAATAAAGTTCTACTCTGTCTGCTAACATATTGTCAGTAACTGTGAAGTCAATTTTAACATTTCCTTCATTGTAATAGCCCTCCAACACTTGAGCGGCTACTAGTTGAGTAATCACAGGGTTTTCAAGGTCTGGGTCTACAGTGATTACTATTTCTATGCCCTTAGCCTTTGCAAACTCATGCGCTGTACTGTTTTCAAAACAATGAATTACTAAATTATCTGTTTTGTAAATTGCATTTGTATGAATTTCTGTTACCGTTCTTGGAATTACCAATTTCTCTAACAACGGTGTGTCATAGAATGCTCTGTAATCAATCTCGGTACTAGTTTCGCCCTCTTCAATTTTAACTTCTTTTAATTCATGACAGTTCTGAAACGCAAAACTGGCGATTAAACTAACCGTGTTCGGAATAGTAACATTAGTTAAAGCGGTATCAGAAAAAGCGTGACTGCTTATAGTGGTTAATCCGTCTGGTAAGTTTATAGAGTTTAGCTTTTCACACTGATAAAAACTTTGAGTTCCAATTGTTTTTATAGTGCTTGGAAGTGTTACTGAAACCAGTGAACTACATCCCATAAAACTATAGTAATCAATTTTTGTGACACCTTCTGGAATTGAAATTGAACTAAGCGCAGTGCAATCACGGAAAACACTGGCACCCATTGTTGTCAACCCCTGTGGTAAAATTACTCCATCTAGGCTACCACAATCATTAAATACTTCATCGCCTATCTCAGTAACAGTGCTTGGAATAGTCACAGTTGTAAGCTTTTCACAACCCTCAAACATATAGTCAGGCAAAACACTTGTATAAGCAAACTCAAAGTCTGCGCCACTGCCTATAGCACCTGCTGATGTTACCGCTGTGCCTGTAAAAACATTACTATAAATATTTGTGTTTTCACCCCTTAAAGTGATATCATCAAGCACCGTACAACCCGAAAATGCACTGGTTTGTATCTCTTTAACAGTGCTAGGAATATCAATACTCTCTAGCATAACGGCATTATTAAAGGCATAACTTCCTATCTCCTCTAAACTGAGAGGCAAAGTAACATTATTAAGCACACTACAGCCTGAAAAAATATAATCTTCAATTGTTTTTAGACCAGTAGGCAGTGTTATACTCTGCAAAGATGTGCAATTTTGAAAGGCATAGCTATCTATAGTTTGCACAGTTTCAGGTATAACGATATTTGTTAGATTTTTGCAATCCATAAAAGCATGTGAATCAATATCAGTTAAACCTAACGGCAAAGTTATAGAAGCTATTGGGGTGTCTCTAAACGAATGCCAACCTATTACCTTTAATGTGCTAGGTAATGATACGTCTGTAAGATTGCTAGCATGATAAAAGGCGTACTCATGAATAGTTGTTACACCCTCTGGAATGGTTATACTAACAAGTGAGTCCATTTCTCTGAACATACGGCGTGGGATAATTGTTTTCCATGCAAATTCTAAGTCGTATTCGTTGCCATCATTCATAGGACCAGCACTTGTAATTGCAGTATTCTCAAAAATTCCTGAATTTCCGCTCGCTCTATAGTTGGCGTTATCATTCATGAAAATTTGAACCTTAGAAAGTGAAGTGCATCCATTAAATGAACTATATCCTAATGTTGTTACACTTTCAGGAATAATTATACTGCTAAGACTTTGGCAGTTTTCAAACGCACTGTCATTAATAGTCTTTACACTGCTTGGAATAGTTACATTGTTAAGCATTTTATTGTTATAAAACGCCCAATAGTCAATTAATGTGACAGAATTTGGAATAGTAACAGATTCAAGCGCAACGCAGTCATAAAACATAGAATTAGATATTTCTGTTAGACCCTCGTTAATAACAACTGTCTTAAGGGACTGATTGTTTTTAAAAACAGAGTCACCTAAAAAGCTTATATTACCAGGAATTGTAATGCTTTCAAGCGAAATACAATCCTGAAAAGCGTAATTCTCAAGCCTTGTAAGCGAGTTAGGCAAGTTTATACTTTTAAGCATATCACAACTTGAGAATGTATATTCAGGAATAGTTGTTATGGTATCAGGCAGAATAACAGTTTCAAGCTTAATCCACTCGTTAAAAAATGCGGCTGGAATTTCTTCTGTCCATGGAATTTCAAAGCCTGCACCACTGCCAGGTAAACCTACACTTGTAACACCTGTGTTCTCAAAAACTCCATACTGGTAAAACTCTGTTTCAGTAGACCTTACCTTAATACTTGACAAATTGTAGCAGTTTAAGAAAGCATCAGTATCTACATATGTAACAGAAGCCGGAATATCTATAGCCTTTAAAGCTCTACAATCATTAAAAGCTGAATTTCCTATAGTTAAAAGTGTCTGTGGTAAGACAACTGTTTCAAGTGCATAGCAGTCATCAAACACAGATGAACCTATTGTGGTTACTCCATCTGGAATAATTATAGATTTTAAACTTTCTGCATTCTCAAAGGCTCTTGTTCCAATACTAGTTACAGTGCTTGGAATGTTTACAGACTCTAATTCAGTTAAAAAATAGAACGCATAATCACCAATACTTGTTAGACCATCTGGTAAAATAACGCTAGTTAGATAGTCAAAATCCCTAAAGGCATATTCCGGCAAAGAGTCAGTCCATGCGAAAATTAAATCTGCCCCTGAACCTTTAGGCCCTGCACTTAGTAGAGAAGTTAGACCAGCAAACGCACTGCTATTCCATGTAGTTTGTGCAGAGTTAATCTCTAGCGAACTTAAACTTTTACAATTATAGAACGCACTAGAATCAATATAAGTTACAGTATCTGGAATAGACACTGTTGTCAGTACTTGGTTATTATAAAATGCCGAACTTCCAATTTCGGTAACTGTCACACCATTAATTGTGGATGGTATGTTAGCTACTGTAACACTATTGTCAGCATCTGTTATCTCACCTGTGCTTGTGTTAAATTTAACAGATCCACCAATAATTCCCTCTACTTGATACCAATCAACTCTGGTTTCTTCACTTGCCTGCTGTGGCACATTTGACTTTTGCTGTGTGATTACAGGCGGAGTTTCTATCGGTTTGGCGCTTTCACCAGGCTCTGTACTTGGATCTGGCTCTGTGCTAGGCAACGGACTAAATTCTGGTTCTAGTCCTAATAGGTCTAATTCACCCACTTGACCACTTACTAGTTGCTGAATTTGTGTTTCTGAAAGTGTTGTGCTGTAGACATAGTTAGGTATAGCTAACTGCACAAGCATAGACGAAACCAAAGCCAACGATAATAAACGTTTCTTGAAAATCTTCATCGAATAATACCCCCTTACTATCTTTTGTGGAACTAAAGACTATAAGAAATGGAAAATTACTATTCTTTTGTTTTCACCATTAGTTATTAGACTTTAGTATGATGTGTTATATTTCGATTATAGCACCATCAAACTAAAAAATCAACATCTTTTTTGTAGTTTTACATAATTTTTATCAATATTTTATATAATTTTTTTAATTATAAAGCATAAAAAAAACATGCACAAGATATGTTTTATTTTGTAATCTATATTTTTATAAATCGACTAATAATATAGGGGCTACTTAAATTGTAGGGGACGGCGTCCTCGACATCCCCTACATTAATTTGTGCGTTTTAACAAAATAATTATAGGGAACGATTAAATCGCTCCCTAAATTAGTTAATTTTATTAGATTAAGAAATATTTATTATTTCTGCATTTTTATTTATTATTTCTGCATTATTATTTAATTATTCCGCTGTCATAGCCTTTAATTCGTCTAATGCTGTGTAAACTTCATCAAGTGAACTTGATCTTACCACCGCTGTGAACTCGCCGTCTAAAAGCGCCAAATATCTGCCGTCTTCTGTCTCATGATATGATAAAACTGAATCTTCTCTACCATCATGATACTCATAAGTTATCTTAAATGTTGGCTCTTCGTTATACTCAGACTTATCCATGCTATATTTAGCCACTGAAATTAAAGTTAGGTAGAACGGTTGTAATCCGTCGTCGTATGAAACATCTTTACCATCTATAGTTCCTGTGTAGGTAAACTTGTCTTCTTCTCCCTCGACCTCTGTTTTTATAAAGTCGATTACAGAAGTTTCTCCATTAATTTCCATAGTCACTTTAGCAACATCACTTAAATAAGGCAAGAAAACTGTGTCATGTCTTAAGTCATTAATGCTACTGTCAACCCATTGTGATATTCTTGACTCTTCAACAGTATAGATTGTGTCTGTGATATCGTCTATTAGAACATAGCGCATGCCGTTATCATCTGAAATCTCGCTTACTGTAATGCTGTGTTCTCCACCGTTTATTGCAAACTCAATATGCACATAAGGGTCTGTTAGTCCATATGTTTCTAGGTCTTCCTCGGTTGCATTTAGTACCGCTGCGGCATCTGCGCTAAAAGCACCAATCTCTGCTGCCATTTGCTCAATATAGTAAACATCCGCTTTCATATTGTTTAGTGGTTCTACTACAAAATAGTCCGCCACTTCTTCACTTAGCGCTACATATACTTCCTCTGGGAAGTTTTTGCCTGTAAATCTAATCTCATTCAATGTAGTAGTTGTGTTACCGTTTGTGTCCGCTATTACCTCTGAATATAAGTATAGATCTATATTCTCTTTCATATCGGTAAATATAGCTGAATCAACACTAGCTATATACACTTCATCGTTTACCATTACATAGTTGCCATAAGTTTCTGCACCTTCTATACCAATTTGCACATCGGTATTAGTTCCGTCATCGCCTACAACTGTTAAGTATACAGTTTCATCGCTGTCAAAACCATAGTCTTTCGGGTTTTCAACTGAACCTATACTTTTGTATGCTGTAAGGCTTGAGATAGACTCAATAGCTGATATTAAAGAGCTTGTCAATGTGTAATTTTCATAGCCCTCAAACACATAGTTATATTCATCATCTTCGTTTAAGTCAGTTTGTTTTACAACATACTCACCGTTTGAATTTTTAACCTCTACGTAATCAAGATTCTCTTTTCCTAATTCGACAAGAGCATAGTTTTCAGATTCACTAACTTCACTAGGCTCACTTGAAGCCTCTGCAGGCACAGGTTCTGTTATTTGCAACACCCATAATGAACCGCCTAGCAAACCAATTATAAGAAGAATGACTACCAATAATCTTATATTTTTTTTCATTTTATCACCTATTATAAATGTCTTCTCTTCATAAACACATAGAAAGCAATTATAAATACAAGTAGCGGAACTGCAATAGTACCTATATACAAGCCTACTATTTGTATTGTTTGAAGATTAGCTGTAATATCTATAATGTTTGTCTCTGTTTGAGCTACATAAAGAGATGTTGAAGTTTCGTCAACATCTGTTACATGCTGCATTAAATCAACTAGTAAATCTCTGTTTGTAAAGCTTGAAGAACCAATGAAAGTTGGGTCAAGAGTTAGCATGTCACCAAACAATATTACACTTGTGTTAGTTGTTTTACCAGAACCTAAATCGTTCATTCTATCCGCAATACCTGCTGTTGTATAAGAAGAAGTTTGTGGTGTTTGCTCTAAATCTGTTGACTCTGTTATAACAAAAGCTGTGTCAGCTGTTGTAACTAAAGGATAAGTTTGTATGCCTTCGCTTACATCGAATGTAAACTCAATTGGAGATGCAGAAACTGATATATTTCTTGAATAATCACCAGCTGAAATAAAATCAGAATTTACATCTGATATAAACATAGCAGCTGAACTAGATGAAACCATTCTGTAAGGGTCTGTCTCTGCCACAATTCCTTCACCAGTTTTAAGTCCCCAATCCTCTAAGAAAGTGTTAAGGTTTGGTAAGTCGCCTTGTTGTGCGTAGGTAAGTGCAAATATAGATCTGCTCTCATCTGTAACTGATAAGAAATCTTGAAGTTTTTGTATCTCTAAATCGCTGTAATCTATTGTAGGAGCTGACAGCATAACAATTTGTGTAGACTCTGGAATTTCTTCTGTTAGAATATTAAACTCCTCAACTACAAAGCCGTTGTCTGTCATTAAAGTATCAAATGTTGCTCTAGCACTAGAACTAATATACTCATCATGCCCAGTAGCTACAGCAATTACAGGAACTTCATCTAAATTTACAAGATATAAAGCATTAGCAAATGCTCCGTCAACCTTTGTGTAAAACTCTTGTGTGCCTGTTGTTTGATTTGTAGCTATTGTAAAAAAGTCATCGGCTATAAGGTGTTTTTCTCTTTTTTCGCTAACAACTAAAACACTGCTTGCATTTAAATCATATTCTGCATATTGTGATATAAATGCAGGGTTTGTATCTGGGTCTATATACTCAACCTTGATTTTAGGGTTTGCTTCAATCAGTTTTTCAGCTACTGTTGCAACTTGATTATATTGAATGCCTTGCGTATTATAGTATGATTTATTACTTTTATATACATTTTCGTCACCGATTAAATATATAGTTGTGTCGTATTCAACACTTTTAGCAACCTCTACTGCATCGTCTGAAAGTGAATGCAAACCTTCACTTGTCATATCTATATTCATAGACGGATATCTATCTGAAAGTGTAGAGGCTACAATGTTTACTACAACCATTACAGCAACAAATGCAAGAATTAACACTGTAGACATTGTGCCATATTTTAGTTTGTTTGATTTTAATATTTTCATTATTACCTCCTCCTTAACTCCAACGACGGCTCTCTATTTTGCGTGTTGTAAGGAAAATAAATATCGCAACAACGCTCAAGAAGAATACTGTATTTGGAACACTAAAAATGCCTATTGTAAAGGTACTATATCTTGTATAAAAAGATATCCAAGAGATAATTTGTACAGCTATAGGATTACCTATTGTATAGCCTATTCCATCTATAAATATCAGTGTAACTGCTATTGCAAATGTTCCAATAGCTGCTATCACTTGGCTTTGTGTTAAACTTGAAATAAATATGCCTATTGCAATCATTGCAGCACCATAAAGTAATGTAGCTATATAATTTCCTGCAATTATTCCCCATGGAGGGCTAGAGAAAAAGCTCATTGCAAGTACATTGAAATGTCCTAAAGTAGTAGCTAAAAAGTAAATTGCAAAAGCTGCTAAAAACTTACCTATTACAACAGAAGAAATGCTAATTGGTGCTGTAAGATAGGCTTGATCTGTCTTATTTTTAATGTCGTCTGTAAAACTTCTCATTGTAATAAGCGGAATAATCATCATGCAGTACATAAACATTGTGCTATATACTTGACTTATAATTGATGTTGTACCTTGTATCATTACAGAATAAAAGAAAAAGCTATAAAGTGCCAATAACACCGCCACACATACATACCCAACAGGTGAGGCAAAGTATGACTTTAGTTCTCTCTTAAGTATTGCTTTCATCGTCTTCCTCCTCTAAATCCTCTGGGTTTATAGGCTCTAAGCCTTTGCCATTATCTACTTCCATCTCTTCTCTTAGTGAATCAACGTCTGACTTCTCTATAACTAGTCTTCCTGTTATTTTAGTGTCTTCATCGTCTTCATCTCTTTGAGCTAGAAAATCTGTGTTTGTAAGTTTTAAGAAAACATCCTCAAGTGTAAGGTCTGTATTCTTAAGTGACATTAAAGGCCAGTTCTTTTGAGCTAGAAGATTAAACAAATCACGTCTAATATCTGCATCCTCTTTTGCCTCAATGCTTATCTCGTATACTCCCTTTTCTTTTTCGCCAATAGAATATACATCAACTACATTTGATATCTCTTTAACAGCTGAAACTAATTCTTTTTCATTAGCCTCTACTCTAGCTATAAATTTATGTTCTGATGATAAATCATGTGCTAGTTTATCGGTTTGTCCGTCCGCTACCAAAGTTCCTTTATTGATTATTATAATTCTCTCGCATACTGCTTGAATTTCTGGCAAGATATGTGAGCTTAAAATAACTGTGTGTGTTTTACCTAAACTTTTTATTAGGTTTCTTATCTCGATAATTTGCTTAGGGTCAAGTCCTACTGTAGGTTCGTCCAAGATTAAAACAGGTGGATTACCTATTAAAGCTTGCGCTATTCCTACACGTTGTCTGTATCCTTTTGAAAGGTTTCCGATAATTCTTCCGTAAACATCAGAAATTTTTGTAATTTCGCAAATCTCTTTTATATGCTTCTCTCTTGAAGACTTAGCCTTTTTAAGGTCGTACATAAAGTTTAAATACTCTTTTACTGTCATGTCAAGATACAACGGTGGTTGCTCTGGCAAATAGCCTATCATAGACTTAACCGCATTCGGTTCTTCTAATATATCCTTTCCGTTGACTGTTACAGTTCCGCCCGTTGCAGATAAATAGCCTGTTATTATGTTCATTGTTGTAGACTTACCCGCACCGTTAGAGCCTAGAAATCCTACTACACTGCCGTCTTCAATTGTGAAACTTACATCGTTGACAGCTAGATTATTAGCTCCATAAGATTTTACAAGGTTTTTAACCTCAATCATTTCATGTTCCTCCTGTGATTTTAATTACCTTATAACTATATCACTATAAGGCTTATTTTGCAATCGTTTTTTATATTATATTCTTATTTTGTGAAATTTAAGTGAAGATTGCTTGATTTTTCCCCCGGGATGCCCCAGTAGGCAAGACACACACATAGTTAATGCTAACCTTTAGTTTAATCGCCTGCGTCATAGTTTAATATATTTTTATCAACTATCAATTATGAATTGTGAATTGTGAATTATGAATTGTAAATTATGAATTGTGAATTGCGAATTATGAATTAAATTTATGCTTGATTATAACATTTATAGGTGTTATAATAAATTTAGAAAAACGAATTAAAGGAGTACCAACATGGCATATATTAAAGCTTTTTCAGCACTTAGATACTCTAACAAGGCTGGCGACATTAAAGATCTTTGCTGTCCACCATACGACATTATCAGTGAGAGCGAAAGACTTAACTTTATCGAGACTAACCCTCACAACATCATAAGACTAGAGCTTCCAAAGGGAGACAAACCTTATGATGAGGCTAAAACTATCCTAAACGACTGGATTGAGCAAGAAATTTTAGTCAGAGACATGGACGAGGCTATCTATGTTTATGAAGAAGAGTTCAAAACTCAAGTAACTACAGGCGAGACTAAAAAAATCAAGGGAATTATCTGCCGTGTTAGAGTAGAGGATTTCTCAAAAGGCATAGTTCTTCCGCACGAGAACACTCTTTCAAAGGCTAAAACAGACAGACTAAACCTAGTCACTGCTACCGAATGTAATTTCAGCCAAATCTACTCTATGTATATTGATGAAGAGCATACTACAAGATCAAGAATTGATAATTTTACAGCTTCACAAGAACCTAGATACTGCTTTGACGACGGCTTAGTTATCCACAGACTTTGGGTAATTAACGACAAAGCTCTAATATCTGCAATTTGTGAGGACTTTGCACCACGAAAACTTTACATAGCAGACGGTCACCACAGATACGAGACCTCTATAAACTACCGTAACTACTGCAAAGAAAACGGCATTTACTCACCAGGTAGCGAATATGTTATGATGATGCTTGCAGACATGGCAGACGAGGGTTTAGTGGTTCACCCAATCCACAGAATGATAGTTGATTTACAAAATTTTGAGCCTGATACACTGCTTGAAAAATGTGCAGATTATTTCGATATTTACGAGATGGAAAACGTATTAGAATGTGACAAAGAGCTACAAAAGCAGTATGACGAAAACAAGAAGGCTTTCTGCTTCTACTACGGCGGAAACAGGTATAAAATGTTAGTTCTTAAAAATCTTGATGTCATGAACGAGATTTTCCCAGAGGCTTCACTTGCGTTTAAGACACTTGATGTAAATGTGCTTCACAGCCTAGTTCTTGAAAGACTTCTAGGAATAGACAAAGAAAACATGGCTAACCAAATCAACCTAAGATACACAAGATCTTTTGAAGAGGCGGTTACTTCTGTTCAAAATGGCGAGATTAACTGTGCGTTTATAGTAAACCCAACAAGAGTTTCTGAGATTGGTGAAGTTTCAGCAGCTGGCGAAAAAATGCCACAAAAGTCAACTTACTTCTACCCTAAACTAATCACAGGCCTTGTAATTAATCAGCTTAACCCATGATAAGAGGGCTATATATACATGTGCCTTTTTGTCCTAGCAAATGCCCTTATTGTGACTTTTATTCTCTAAAATATTCTAAAGATATGCTAGAGAGATATACAAACGAGTTGTTCCGTCGCCTAAAGAGTATAAACGAAAGTTTTGACACTCTTTATTTTGGTGGCGGAACTCCGTCACTTTTAGGGGCAGACAGGGTAAAGGCAATAATCGACAATGTAAATCTTACTAAAAATGCAGAAATTACTCTCGAAAGCAACCCAAATATAGACTTTTCTACTTGGAAAAACAGTGGAATTAACAGGCTTTCTTTTGGTTTGCAATCGGCAAATGAAAACGAGCTTAAGTTTTTAGGTAGAAAACACACTCTTGAACAGGCAAAAAGAAGCATAACTTCCGCTAGAGACATAGGCATTAACAATATTTCGGCAGATTTAATGATAGGCATTCAAAATATGACTGAAAAAAGCCTTGATAATTCCATAAAATTTTGTGCCGAGATGAATTTAGAACATGTTTCTAGCTATATTTTAAAGCTTGAAGAGGGAACTTTATTTTATAATCAAAATGTTCACACCCTAGATGAAGATAAAACTGCCGACCTTTATTTGCACATGGTAAAGACTTTAAAAGATTTTGGATATGAGCAATACGAGATTAGCAATTTCGCTAAAAAAGGCTATGAGAGCCGTCACAATCTTAAATATTGGAACTGTGAAGAGTATGAGGCTCTAGGTCCATCGGCTCACTCATTTGTAGACGGAAAAAGATTTTATTACCCACGAGACATCGAGTTTTTTCTATCTGGTGGAGAAAAAATTTTTGACGATTACGGCGGTGATTTTGATGAATTTGTTATGCTAAAACTTAGATTAGTTAAAGGCATAAATAGGGCTGAATGCAACAAGTTTTCACCTGAATATTTCGATAATATACTGAAAAACGCCAGAAAAATCCCCAAAAAATATATCGTTTACGATGATAATTCTTTAAGGCTTACAGAAGAAGGATTTTTGATATCAAACACTGTTATTCTTGAGTTGTGTAAATAATAGAGAGCCTAAAAAATATATAGTTGGAGGTTTTTATGGAATTACCTAAAAGAAAATTAATCAGATTAATAAATTACGACTATTCTCAAAATGGAGCATATTTTGTTACCATTTGTACACACAACAAGGAATGTATATTAGGTGATGTAGGGGCGGATTCCATATCCGCCCGATTGGTAGAAGAAATATTTATAAAGACAATAAATGAATATCCAAATGTTTCGTCTCCTAAATATGTAATAATGCCTAATCATTTTCATGCAATTATTGTAATAGAACGGAAGGATATGGAATCCAGACGTGTTGATTATACGATATCAATGTAGGGGACGGGTTTTCCGTCCCGTGGGAAGTTATCTAAAACCACTAGTTTTTTCGGGACGGAAAACCCGTCCCCTACATTTATTTGTGCGTTTTAACGAATTTGTTATAATTCAAAAAACGTAATCAACACGTCTGTATGGAATCCGCCCCTACATAATATATCTATATATAAAAAAAGCGAGTGGTAATCCACTCGCTTAAATTATTTAGTTAATTAAACTAGCTCTAATATAGCCATTTCTGCTGCGTCGCCACGGCGTGGTCCAAGCTTTGTTATTCTTGTGTATCCACCGTTTCTCTCAACGTACTTTGGAGCAATCTCAGTAAATAGTTTCACAGTTACAGCCTCTTTTGTTATGAAAGCTAGAACTTGTCTTCTATTGTGTAGGTTGTCCTCTTTAGCTATTGTGATCATTTTCTCAGCTAATGATCTTACCTCTTTAGCTCTTGTATCTGTTGTCTCGATTTTACCATTCTCTAAAAAGAATGTTACAAGACCTCTAAGCATAGCAAGTCTATGAGCAGTTTCTCTACCAAGTTTTCTTGTTCCCGGCATGATGTTCACTCCTATTCGTTAAATTATTCCTCTTCTTTGCGAAGGTTAAATCCTAGAGAAGCCATCTTCCAGATAACCTCTTCAAGGGACTTACGTCCTAAGTTTCTGACTTTCATCATATCTTCTTCGGACTTATTTATTAAATCTTCTACAACGTTAATTCCTGCACGTTTTAGACAGTTAAATGAACGAACTGAAAGATCTAACTCTTCAATAGTCATCTCAAGAATTTTCTCTTTGCCACCGTCATTCTTCTCTACCATAATCTCTGTTGTTCTTCCTTTATCAGAAAGGTCAACAAATAAATCTAGGTGATCAGTAAGTACCTTTGCAGAAAGAGACACAGCCTCTCTCGCATCGATAACACCGTTTGTCCACACATCAAGTGTTAGCTTATCAAAATCGATACTGTTACCAACACGAGTATTTTCAACGCTGAAATTAACCTTTAAAACCGGTGTATAGATAGAGTCAACGGCTAATTCGCCTATAACTCCTGCCGGCATATTCATTTTATTTCTTTCACCTGAAACATAACCTCTACCTTTGTCAAGAACTAGCTCCATAACAAGTCTAGCATCTTCACCTAAAGTAGCAATCTTTAAATCAGGATTGAGTATTTCCGCATCTGCATCACATATAATGTCGCCAGCTGTTACCACTTGAGCGCCTTCAGCCTCAATTGTTACAGTTTTAGGTCCATCACAGTGAAGTTTTGCTACAATACCTTTGATGTTAAGAACAATCTCTGTTACATCTTCTTTAACACCTGGGATAGTGGAAAACTCATGTACGACTCCCTCAATTTTAACAGATTTAACTGCTACACCAGGAAGACTTGAGAGTAAAACTCTTCTGAGGCTATTACCTAAAGTAGTGCCAAAGCCTCTTTCCAAGGGTTCGATAACAAACTTGCCAATTCTTCCATCTTCTGAAATATCTGCAACGTTTATCTTTGGTCTTTCTATTTCTATCATTTGTGATCCTCCTTGTATTTTTCGGTTTTACCGTTCTACACAGCCCAAAGGCATTATTTGGAGTACAACTCAACGATTAGAGTTTCATCAACTTCTAGGTCGATCTCTTCACGAGTTGGTAATGCTAGAACTTTTCCCTCGCTACCAGCAACTTCAAGCCATTTAGCAACTGGACGTGAGCCGTTTGCCTCTTCGATAGCTTTGAATTTTGCTGAAGACTTGCTGTCTTCTTTGATTGTGATAACTTGTCCTGGTTTTACTAGGTATGATGGAATGTTTACTCTTACACCATCAACTAGGAAGTGACCATGTACTACAAGTTGTCTTGCCTCTGCTCTTGAAGACGCAAAACCACATCTGAAAACCATATTATCAAGACGAGACTCTAAAAGGATAAGTAGGTTGTCACCAGCTTTACCTTGCATTTTAGTAGCCATCTCATAGTAGCGTCTGAATTGTCCTTCAAGAACACCATAGAAACGTCTTGTCATTTGTTTAGCTCTTAGTTGTAGACCATATTCTGAATCTTTCTTTCTTGCTTGACCGTGTTGGCCAGGAGCATATGCTCTTCTTGTTAGAGCACATTTATCTGTGTAGCATCTCTCGCCTTTAAGGAAAAGCTTATTTCCCTCACGACGGCAAAGTTTGCAAACAGCATCTGTATATCTTGCCATTTATTTTTCCTCCTGTTATACTCTTCTTCTTTTTGGAGGACGGCATCCGTTATGTGGAATTGGAGTAACGTCCTTAATCATATTTACATCTAGTCCTGCTGCTTGAAGTGCTCTGATAGCTGCTTCACGGCCAGCTCCTGGACCCTTTACGTAAACTTCTACTGATTTCATGCCATGTTCCATAGCTGCCTTAGCTGCTGTCTCAGCTGCTGATTGAGCTGCGAAAGGAGTAGACTTTCTTGAACCTCTGAAACCTAATTCGCCGGCACTTGCCCATGAAACTGCATTGCCTTGCACATCTGTAATAGTTACAATTGTGTTGTTAAATGTAGATTGGATATGAGCTGCTCCACGTTCAATATTTTTACGTTCACGTCTTCTTCTGACTGTAGTAGTCTTTTTAGTAGTTTTAGCTGCCATTAATTATCCCTCCCGATTACTTCTTCTTGTTAGCCATAGTTTTTCTAGGACCTTTACGAGTTCTCGCATTAGTCTTAGATCTTTGGCCTCTAACCGGTAGACCTTTACGGTGACGAACACCACGGTAACAACCGATCTCTATTAGTCTTTTAATATCGAAAGCGATCTCACGGCGAAGGTCACCCTCTACCTTACAATTTTTATCGATATATTCACGAAGCTTAGTTGCATCGTCCTCTGAAAGATCTCTAACTCTGATGTCAGGATTTACGCCTGTTCCAGCACAGATATCTGTAGCTGTCTTGCGTCCAATTCCATATACATAGGTAAGAGCAATCTCGATTCTTTTATCTCTTGGTAAGTCTATACCTGAAATACGAGCCATGCTAATGACCATCCTTTCCTTACAAAGGGCTTTATTCCCTTATACCTTTAATTAACCTTGACGTTGTTTGTGTTTTGGATTTTCGCAAATAACCATGATTTTGCCTTTTCTCTTGATTACTTTGCATTTTTCACACATTTTCTTTACAGAAGGTCTTACTTTCATTTGTGACCATCCTTTCTTACTGAAAAATAATCTATTTGCTTAACTTAACTATTATACTATATTTTTCCTAAAAAATTAAGATGTTTATTCGTAGAACTTTCATAAACCGACAGTTAAATTTATGTTGAATTTAACTATTATTTAGATCTCCATGTAATTCTACCCTTTGTTAGGTCGTAAGGTGACATCTCGACAGTTACCTTATCACCAGGTAAAATTCTAATAAAGTTCATTCTAAGCTTACCAGAAATATGAGCCAAAATAACTTGCCCATTTGGTAGCTCCACCTTAAATGTTGCGTTTGGAAGTGCCTCTCTAACTGTGCCTTCCAATTCAATTACGTCTTGCTTAGACATTATATAACCTCACTTTACATCGGCCTTAAAATTTCTTAAGGCTCTCTTTACACTATTGTTGGTTAAAAGACTCTCTTCATCAATAATTGTGTTTGTTTTACTTACGTGAATGATGTTCTTTTGTTTCGGATTTTCTAAAGGTCGTTTCTTTCCGTCGCATACAGTAACTGATTTTTCAGTTGCCTGCATGACTACTAAAAAAGTATCCTTGTCTCTACCCGATTTAGACTTCACTATTGTACCTCTTTGCATTTTTCCTCCTTAATCAAGAGCAGTTATGATTAACGGCCCATCTGGAGTTATTGCTACAGTATGCTCATAGTGAGCTGAGAGCTTGCCGTCTACAGTCACAGTTGTCCATTCATCTCTTAGTATTTCTACTAAATGAGTTCCAACGTTTACCATAGGTTCAATGGCAATTGTCATACCCGACATCAATCTAACGCCTTTGCCGGGAGTGCCGTAATTGGGTACACTTGGATCTTCGTGTAATTTCGCACCTACTCCGTGGCCGACAAAATCCCGTACAACCGAGTAAGTGTGAGCCTTGACATACTCTTCAACCGCATTGCCTATATCGCCAATTCTATTGCCGACAGTAGCCATGGCTATAGCCTTAAAGAGACTCTCTTCGGTGACCTGCATAAGTTTACTAGCTTCATCACTAATATTTCCACATGCAAAAGTCCACGCATTATCTGCATGGAAGCCCTTGTAGTAAGCCCCTATATCTATGCTTACTATGTCACCCTCCTTAAGAATATGTTTCTTTGAAGGAATGCCGTGAATAACCACATTGTTTACAGATATACAGGAGCTAGCGGGAAACCCGCCGTACCCCAAAAAGCTTGGAGTTGCTCCATGTTTTTCTATATACTCACGGATAAGCTTATCAATGCTAAATGTTGTTACACCTGGTTTGACAGCTTCTCCTGCGAGTCTTAAAGCATTTTGAGAAATTTTGCCGGCGTCTCTCATAATTTCAATATCACGACGGCTTTTCAAGTTTATCATTTTATGACCCCTATTTTACGCTTCTAGAGCTTTGATTACGTTTGCTGATGTATCAGCAATTTCCTCTTCACCCTTAGCCTTAAATAGTTTTCCTTTATTCTCATAAAAGCTTATTAACGGTTCTGTCTGATCATGATAAACTTTAAGTCTATCAAGCACAGTATCAGGGTGGTCATCCTTACGCTGAATAAGGGTGCCATCACAGAAATTGCAAACACCATCAACCTTAGACTTTTTATACTCTAGGTGATAGGATGCTCCACAATTTTCACAGACACGGCGCCCGGACATTCTTGCGACGATACTTTCGTCAGGTACTTCAATGCTGATTACCTTATCAATTGTAACGCCCATGGAATCCAGTGCCTCGGCTTGTGGAATGGTTCTTGGGAAACCGTCTAGGATAAAACCGTTTTGGCAATCATCCTTTGAAAGTCTCTCTTTAATAATGCCAATTACTACATCGTCAGGAACTAAACTACCTGTGTCAATATATTTTTTAGCCTCAAGACCCATTTGTGTGCCGCTTTTCAGCGCTTCACGTATGATATTTCCTGTAGAGATGCTTGGAATACCATACTTTTCGCAGATCATCTCTGCTTGGGTGCCTTTACCTGCACCCGGGGCTCCTAATAGTATTAACTTCATAATATCACTTCTCCTTTGCGAATTATGTTCTTTTATGCTTAAGAATAAAAATTAATTAATCAAGGAAACCCTTATAATGTCTCATCATCATTTGTGACTCCATTTGCTTAACTGTGTCTAAAGCAACACCAACCATGATTATGATAGATGTACCGCCCATTGACATCATAGCCATTCCTGTTAGGTTGCCGTATACTAATGGTAGTAAAGCGACAATAGCTAGGAAACAAGCGCCAATTAATGTGATTTTTGACAAGATTTTAGCAATAAAATCTGATGTAGGTTTACCAGGACGAATACCAGGGATAGTACCGTTAGATTGTCTTAGATTATTGGCCATTTCCATTGGATTATACTGGATAGTCATATAGAAGTATGCAAATACTAAGATAAATATTGTGTAAAGAACTACATAGATCCAGCTATCAGGTGTAAAAGCACCTAATACAGAACCCCAGAAACCTGTTTGCTCGCCTGCAAAAAATTCTATTGTACTAGGAATAGAAAGGAAAGCAGAAGCAAAGATAACAGGCATAACGCCGCTCATAGTAACTTTGATAGGAATATGTGATGATTGACCACCGTACATTTTTCTACCAACTACTTTTTTAGCATATTGAACTGTAATTCTTCTCTCTGAATCGTTCATGAAAACTATTAGCCATATTACAAATAGGAATAGAACTATGAACAATGGAACAAATACAAAGAATTGTCCTGATGCTGATGGATCACTTATTGCTAGGCTTAGGTAGCTCCATAATTGAGAACCTGTAGCCGGTAATTGTGCTATGATACCTGATAATAGTATGATTGATATACCATTTCCGATACCCTTTTCGTTGATTTGCTCACCCATCCACATGATTAAAGCAGAACCTGCTGTAAATGTTAGGATGATAGCCACTGCCGCGAAAACTTGTGAGAATCCCTCTGTGTAAAGAGTTATTCCACTGTTTTGTAAATAGAAGAAATAGGCAGTACCTAAAGTAAGACCTAAGCCTACTGTAACAATTCTTGTGATAGCAGCAATTTTCTTTCTACCAGTTTCACCCTCTTTTGCCATTCTCTCAAGCGGAGGAAGAGCAACAGTTAATAGGTTCATAATGATAGAAGCGTTGATGTATGGAGTGATACCCAAAGCAAACAAAGTTGCATATGAGAATGCACCACCAGTTAGCATGTTGATATAGCCTAAAGCCGAACCGCTTTCGTTTACACCCTCCATCAGAGCTCCTAGTGCTCCTGCATCCAAAAATGGAGCAGGAATAACACTACCGAGTCTATAAACTATTATAATAAATAGTGTGAATAATATCTTTTTTTTCAGGTCGGGGATTTTCCAAGCGTTCTTTATTATTTGAAACAACTTAGATCACCTCTGCCTTCCCACCTGCTGCCTCGATTTTTGCCTTTGCAGCCTCAGAATATGCACTTACTTGTACAGTTAGTTTTTTAGAAATCTCTCCGTTTGAAAGAACTTTAACTTTAGTTGCACTGTTTTTAACTAAGCCCTTAGCTTTTAGTGCCTCTATAGTAACAGTTTCACCGCTCTCGAATCTATCTAGTTGAGCTACGTTAATAGCAATGATCTCTTCAGCGAAAATGTTGTTGAAGCCTCTCTTAGGAATTCTTCTGTGAAGTGGCATTTGACCGCCTTCAAAACCAGGACGGAAGCCTCTACCTGCTCTAGCCTTTTGACCTTTATGGCCTTTACCGGCTGTTTTACCGTTGCCTGAGCCGTGACCTCTACCTATACGCTTAACCTCTTTACGAGATCCCGGAGTTAGGGTAAGTTCATGTAACTTCATTTATGCGCACCTCCTTCTTATTTGCAAGTCTCGATTAGATGAATTATTTTTTTCACCTTACCTAGTGTTTGTGGATTCTCAGGTTGCTCTGTAACATCACCGATCTTCTTTAAACCTAAGGCATGAGCTGTTGCGATTTGATCTTTTTTACAGCCGATGAGGCTTTTCTTTAATGTGATTTTCATTATATATTAGCCCCTCTCTTAGTATAATTCTTTAACTGACTTGCCACGGATAGCCGCAACTTGTTCAGCTGTTCTAAGGTTCATTAGTCCGTCAAGTGTAGCTCTTACAACATTGCATGGGTTGTTAGATCTTAAAGCTTTAGTTCTAATGTCTTTAATACCAACACACTCTACAACTGCACGAACTGCGCCACCTGCGATAACTCCTGTACCAGGTGCAGCAGGTTTAAGTAGAACTCTACCTGCTCCGAACTCGCCTAAAATCTCATGAGGAATACTTGTACCCTTTAGTGAGATTGAGACAAGGTTTTTCTTAGCATCTTCAATGCCTTTTCTGATAGCGTCTGGAACTTCACCGGCTTTACCGATACCGAAACCTACTATGCCGTTTCCGTCACCTACTACTACCAAAGCTGCGAACTTAAATATACGTCCGCCCTTAACTGTTTTAGAAACACGGTTGATTGCAACAACCTTCTCTTGTAAATCAAGTACTGATGCGTCAATTTTACTAGCCAAATTCTTATCCTCCTCTTCTTAGAAGCTAAGGCCGCACTCACGTGCGCCTTCGGCCAATTCTTTGACACGGCCGTGGAATATATAACCGCCACGGTCAAAGACAACAGCCTTTATACCCTTATCAGCTGCTTTCTTAGCTATCATCTTACCTACTTCTCTAGCAGCCTCTTTGTTACTACCGTTACCGGTGAACTCTTTGTCCAATGTTGATGCTGAACAAAGTGTGATGCCCTTAACATCATCTATGATTTGTGCATAGATGTTTGTAGAAGAGCGATAGACATTTAAACGTGGTCTTTCAGCAGTACCTGAAATCTTGCCACGTACTCTCTTATGACGGCGAAGTCTAGCTGTGTTCTTATCAGCCTTATTAACCATTTATAACACTCTCCTTTATTATTTCTTAGAGCCCTTACCGGCTTTACCTTCTTTTCTGATGATTCTCTCATCAACGTACTTAATACCTTTGCCCTTATATGGCTCTGGTGGTCTTTTTTCTCTTACCTCAGCAGCAAATTGACCAACTTTTTGTTTGTCAATACCTGTGATGATGATTTTGTTAGGAGCTGGAGACTCAATTTTGATGTCTTCTGTATCACTAACAATAACTTGGTGAGAGTAGCCTAGGTTCATAACTAGGTTAGCACCTTGCTTTTGTACACGGTAACCAACGCCGTTTACGTCTAGCTCTTTTTTAAAGCCTTCTGTTACACCTGTGATCATGTTTGAAACAAGTGTTCTTGTTAGTCCGTGAAGTGAACGATTATCTTTATCGTCGTTAGGTCTTGTAACTATAACTTCGTTACCCTCAACGGCAATACTCATAGCTGGTTTGAAAGCTTGAGTTAAACTGCCCTTAGGACCTTTAACGCTTACAACGCTTCCGTCGATTTTAATCTCGACACCAGCGGGAATATTTATGGGTTTTCTTCCAATTCTTGACACTAATGTGTACCCCCTTTCATTACCATACGAATGCTAGAACTTCGCCACCAACGTTAGCTTTTCTTGCTACTTTATCTGTTACAACTCCTTGAGAAGTTGAAACAATAGCAATACCTAAGCCTTTCATAACTCTTGGTAGTTCATCTGCACTTGCATACATTCTTAAACCTGGTTTTGAGACTCTTTTTAGTCCCTTAATTGCAGCAGTACCGCCTGTATACTTTAGGTTTACAGTGATCATGCCTTGCTTGCCGTCCTCTTCAACTGAGAAGTTTCTGATGAAACCTTCATCTAACAGAATTTGGCAAATAGCTTTTTTCATATTCGATGCAGGAATTTTAACACTTGGGTGTCTTGCTGAATGAGCATTTCTTATACGTGTCAATAAATCTGCAATAGGATCTGTAATTTGCATTTTAAATGTCCTCCTTCTGTTTAATTACCAGCTTGCTTTTTTTACGCCAGGAATTTCGCCTTTATAAGCTAATTCTCTGAAGCATATACGGCAAATGCCAAACTTACGAAGGTAAGCATGAGGCCTGCCACATATTTTACAACGGTTGTATTCTCTAGTTGAGAATTTTTGCTCACGTTGTTGTTTTAATTTCATCGCTTTTTTAGCCACAGTTTATCCTCCTTACTTCGCAAACGGAGCGCCCATTAGAGTTAATAACTCTTTAGCTTGCTCGTCTGTCTTTGCAGTTGTTACGAAGCAAATATCCATACCACGAACCTTGTCTACTTTTTCATAGTCAATTTCAGGGAAGATAAGTTGCTCTTTGATACCCATGTTGTAGTTGCCTCTGCCGTCAAAACCATTGCCGTTTATTCCACGGAAGTCACGAACACGTGGTAGAGCTACATTGAATAATCTATCCATGAACTCCCACATTTTCTCGCCTCTTAGTGTAACTTTAACACCGATTGGCATGCCTTCTCTTAGTTTAAAGTTAGCAACTGATTTTCTAGCTTTACAAATCAAAGGTTTTTGACCTGTGATTTTGCCTAAGTCGTTACAGATAGCCTCGATAACTTTAGAGTTATCTTTAGCCTCACCTGCGCCAACGTTGATAACGATTTTATCAAATGTAGGTATTTCCATAACACTCTTGTAAGCGAACTTGTTCATAAGTGCAGGAGCTACGTCGGCCTTATAAATTTCTTTTAATCTTGCCATTTAATTCTCCTCCTTAAAGTGCTTCGCCACATTTTTTGCAAACACGCTCTTTTTTGCCGTTTGCTAAAATATTGTGTCCTACACGTACTGGTTTTTTGCAGTTTTTGCAGTATGGTTGAACTTTACAAGCATAGATAGCACTCTCAGCTTGAACAATTCCGCCCTCTTGGCCTGCTTTTTTAGGTTTAACATGCTTTGAAACCATGTTTCTGCCTTCTACAATAACCTTTTTCTCTTTTGGAGAAACAGCAATAACCTTGCCTTTTTCTCCTTTATCTCTACCGCTTATAATGACAACGGTGTCACCTGTTTTTACATGAATTTTACTCATTATGACACACTCCTTATAGTACTTCTGGAGCCAGTGAAAGAATTTTTAAATACTCTTTGTCACGTAACTCTCTAGCAAGTGGCCCAAAAATACGGGTTCCTCTTGGGTTCTTGTCATCTCTAATGATAACTGCTGCATTCTCATCGAATCTGATGTATGTGCCGTCATCACGTCTTACGCCGAAAGCTGATCTTACGATAACAGCTTTAACAACGTCTCCTTTTTTAACTACGCCACCTGGTGCAGCCTTCTTAACTGAAGCTACTACCACGTCGCCTATATTAGCGTACCTTCTGCCGGTGCCGCCCAAAACACGAATACACATAAGTTCTTTTGCTCCGGTGTTATCGGCTACCTTGAGGTAAGTCTGTTGTTGTATCACAGTGCGTTCCTCCTATTTAAGCAATTATTTAGCTTTCTCTATGATTGTAACCATACGCCATCTCTTATCTTTTGAAAGAGGACGTGTTTCCATAATGCGTACTCTGTCACCAATACCGGCTTCATTATTTTCGTCATGAGCCTTGTACTTAACTGTACGTTTAATGATCTTTTTATATAATGGGTGTCTTACGCTATCTTCAATGGCAACAACTACTGTTTTGTCCATTTTGTCGCTTACTACTCTACCTATTAAGGTTTTTCTCATTGATGTTCTTTCACTCATGGTAACTCCTCCTTCCTTATGCGTTTTGTTGTAATTCGTTTTGACGAATAACAGTCTTTATTCTCGCAATGTCTTTCTTAACAGCCTTAATTCTCATTGGGTTGTCAAGTTGATTAATTGCAAGTTGGAAGCGGAAGTTGAAGAGTTCTGCTTCTAAATCTTTTAACTTAGACACTAGTTCTTCGCCTGATAATTTTCTAATCTCTGAAGCTTTCATCTTAATCCTCCTGTCCTTTTAATACAAATTTGCATTTCATTGGTAATTTGTGCATAGCTAGACGTAACGCCTCTCTTGCTGTCTCCTCTGGAACGCCTGCTAGCTCGAACATAACTCTGCCCGGCTTAACAACTGCTACCCAGTACTCTGGAGAACCTTTACCAGAACCCATTCGAGTTTCTGCAGGTTTTTGTGTTACCGGCTTGTCTGGGAAAATTTTAATCCAAACTTTACCGAATCTCTTACAATAACGAGTCATGGCGATACGGGCTGCCTCAATTTGTCTTGATGTTACCCATGATGGCTCTGTTGCTTGAAGGCCGAACTCACCGTAAGTGACTTTGTTTCCTCTTAGCGCTCTACCAGTCATTCTGCCTCTGTGAACTCTACGATATTTAACTCTTTTAGGAAGTAACATTATCTTTGGCCTCCTTCCCTTTTATCATTTCTGAAATTTCTGTTGTTGTTTCTATCATTGTTTCTTGGAGCTCTGTCGTTATTTCTTGGAGCTCTGTCATTGTTTCTTCTCTCAGGTCTAGCACTTCTGTTATCTTGAAGAACTTCACCTTTGTATAGCCATACTTTTACGCCGATTTTGCCGTAAGTTGTATCAGCCTCATAGAAACCATAATCGATGTCTGCTCTGATTGTTTGTAGAGGTATAGTACCATCGTGGTATCTCTCTGATCTAGCAATTTCGGCTCCGCCTAAACGACCTGATACTTGAGTTTTGATACCCTTAGCGCCTAACTTCATACATCTGCCGATAGCTTGCTTCATAGCTCTTCTAAAAGAAATTCTCTTCTCTAGTTGTGATGCAATGCTCTCTGCAACTAGTTGAGCGTTTAAGTCTGGTTGCTTAACCTCAACAATGTTTACTATTACAGGCTTGTTTAAGATCTTCTCGCATTGTAATCTTAGCTTCTCGATCTCTACTCCGCCTTTACCAATAACCATACCAGGTTTAGCACAATGAATGTGAACTCTAACCTTAGTAGCGTCACGCTCGATTTCAATTTTAGGAACTCCTGCTAGGTGTAGTTGTTTCTTAAGTGTCTTACGAAGATTATAATCTTCTACAAGTGTATCACCAAAAGTTGATTTACCTGCATACCAGCGTGAATCCCAGTCTTTAATAACGCCAACACGTAACCCGTGTGGATGAACTTTCTGACCCATATTCTACCTCCTTATTCTTTCTCCTTCACAACAATTGTAATGTGTGAAGTTCTCTTTAAGATTCTGAAGGCTCTGCCTTGAGCTCTCGGACGAATTCTTTTTAAGATAGGACCTGGGCAAACGAAACACTCTGCAATATAAAGCTTGCTCTCATCCATGTCGTTGTTGTTTACTGCATTTGCTACTGCACTGTTTAGAAGTTTTAATAAATCTTCACATGCAGCCTTAGGTGTGTGTTTTAAAATACCTCTAGCCAAATTTACAGGCTTATTTCTGATTAGGTCAAGCACTATGCTAACCTTTCTCGGAGAAATTCGGGTATATTTCAATATTGCTTTTGCTTCCATTATATATATATACTCCTTTCGCCTTATCTGCTAGTTTTGGCCACATGGCCCTTGTAAGTTCTTGTTGGAGCGAACTCACCGAATTTGTGTCCTACCATATCTTCTGTTACGTATACTGGAACGTGTTTACGTCCATCGTGAACAGCTATTGTGTGACCTACAAAATCAGGGAAAATCATTGATGATCTGCTCCATGTCTTGATTATCTTTTTCTCACCGGCTTCATTCATTGCCTGAACTCTTTTTAATAACACCGGCGCAATAAAAGGTCCTTTTTTTAAGCTTCTGCTCATAATTAATTAGCTCCTTCCTATTACTTGCCGTTTCTACGTCTAACGATAAACTTGTCGCTAGCTTTGTGTTTATTTCTTGTCTTGTATCCTAGTGCAGGTTTACCCCAAGGAGTAACAGGGCCTGATCTACCGATTGGTGATTTACCTTCACCACCACCATGAGGGTGATCGCAAGGGTTCATAACAGAACCTCTAACTGTAGGTCTAATACCCATATGTCTTTTTCTACCTGCTTTACCGATCTTCACGTTTTCGTGGTCGATATTACTTACTTGGCCAATTGAAGCCATACATCTGTCTGGGATGTTTCTTAATTCGCCTGATGGAAGTCTTAATAAAGCCATTCCATTTTCTCTAGCCATTAGCTGAGCCATGATACCAGCTGATCTTGCTAATTGAGCGCCTTTACCTGGGTAAAGCTCAATGTTATGAACAAATGTACCAACTGGGATATTAGCTAGTGGTAATGCGTTACCAGGCTTAATATCAGCGTCTACACCTGACTTAACTTTGTCGCCGGCTTTCATGCCGTTAGCTGCTGTGATATAGCTCTTTGTTCCGTCTTCATATTGAATTAATGCGATAAATGCTGAACGGTTTGGATCGTACTCGATACCTAGAACAACTGCATCTGCATTGTTTTGACGTTTGAAGTCAATTAATCTATATTTCTTACGGTTTCCGCCACCTCTGTGACGAACTGTAATTCTACCATAGCTGTTTCTACCTGCGTTCTTTTTCAAAGGAGCAAGCAGACTCTTTTCAGGGCCATTCTTTGAAAGGCCACTATAATCTGTAACCGACATGTTACGTCTTGCGTTTGTCGTCGGCTTATAAACTGTAATTGCCACTTTAATTCACTCTCCTATAATTTTGGCTTTGCGGGAATTCTAATTCCCATTCATTCCATGACTTAAGTTCTTAGATCATTGACTCAAAGAACTCTATAGCCTTGCTATCTTTAGATAGAGTTACTACAGCCTTTTTCCAAGATCTTCTGTAACCCTCGTGACGTCCTTGACGACGCATTTGACCTCTTACGTGAAGAGTGTTTACTTTATCTACCTTAACACCGAATAGCTCTTCAACGGCTCTTCTGATGTCGATTTTAGTTGCATTTTTAGCAACTTCAAAGGTGTATTTTTTGTCCGCTACACCGCTCATAGATTTCTCTGTGATTATTGGGCGAACTACTATGCTTTGAGCTGTCATTATGCGTACACCTCCTCGATCTTGCTTACTGCATCTTTAAGAACGATGATTTTATCAGCGTTTAAGATGTCATAAACATTAAGTGTGTTTATTTGTGCTGTTTTAACGCCTGGAATGTTTCTTGCAGAAGCTATGAATTTTGCATCTACTTCAGGAAGAACAAATAAAGCTTTCTTATCAGCACCAATGTTTTTCATTAGTTCTACTACTGCTTTTGTTTTGTACTCGTTTGCATCTACACTTGAAAGAACTATCATTTGCTCATCAAGAACTTTGCTTGATAAAGCTGATTTCATAGCTAGTCTTTTAACTTTTCTGTTAATATCAAAGCTATAATCTCTAGGCTTTGGAGCAAATACTACACCACCGTGTGTCCATTGTGGTGATCTTGTAGAACCTTGTCTTGCTCTACCTGTACCTTTTTGTCTCCATGGCTTTCTACCGCCACCTCTAACTTCAGCTCTTGTTAGTGCTGATTGAGTACCTTGTCTTTGGTTAGCTAGATAGCTTCTTACCATAAGGTGCATAGCAGGTACGTTTGGCTCAACGCCGAATACTGTCTGGGCTAGTTCGATTTCTCCAACTGCCTTACCTTTTGTATCTAAAATTGAAACTGTTGGCATGGTTATTCCTCCTTCCCTTATCCTTTAACATTGTTACGAATAACAACTTTGCCACCGTTAGGTCCTGGAATAGCACCCTTAATAGCGATAAGGTTGTTTTCAACGTCAACTTTTACTATTGTTAGATTTTGGACTGTTACTCTTTCAGCACCTAAGTGTCCAGCCATCTTTAAGCCCTTGTAAACTCTTGATGGATCAGAACAAGCACCGTTTGAACCACCGTGACGGTGAACAGGACCTGTACCATGAGACTCTTTTAGTCTGTGGAAGTTCCAACGTTTAATAACGCCGGCGTAACCTTTACCTTTGCTTGTGCCAGTAACATCAACTTTGTCACCTGACTCGAATACATCTGCTTTGATAAGGTCGCCTACGTTGTACGCTGTTATATCATCGAATCTGAATTCTCTTAATGTGTGTTTTGGAGCTACATCGCCTTTTTTGAAATGACCTAACAAAGGTTTAGTCATTCTTTGTGGCTTTTGATCTCCGTAACCTACTTGAACTGCACAGTAGCCATCGTTTTCCATTGTCTTAATTTGAGTCACAACACATGGTCCTGCCTCGACAACTGTAACTGGTACTACTTTGCCTTTTTCGTCGAAAATCTGTGTCATACCGATTTTCTTGCCGATAATTGCTTTTTTCATCTTGGAGCATCCTTTCTAATTTTAGGTTATTGGTTGAAAGTTTTCTTTCAACATGACCCACCTGCTTGTTCGTTGATTAAAGTTTGATCTCTATCTCAACACCAGCGGGGAGCTCAAGACCCATTAATGATTCAACAGTTTTGTTGCTAGGTCTTAAAATGTCGATAAGTCTTTTATGAGTTCTCATCTCGAATTGCTCACGGCTATCTTTGTATTTGTGAACAGCACGTAAGATAGTGATGATTTGTTTCTCTGTAGGTAGTGGTATTGGACCTGAAACTCTTGCACCTGTTCTCTTAGCTGTCATTACAATCTTAGCTGCTGCCGCATCTACTAATTGATGATCATAACCCTTAATTCTTATCCTGATTTTTTCTTTGACTGCCACTGTAATCGCCTCCTTAAAATTTGTAATAGTTGGCGGGCTAAATTTGCATGCTTTTACATCCACACCCTGCCGGGTGTTTGTGAGCTTTTTCACAAAAAATCGGACCCACCTTTAATTAAAAGTGAAATCCGGGAAGTTTAGCATAAGCTAGCATATGGATAAACGGCCTTTAGGCAAAAATGCCTATGGTTCCTAATCTATATGTTTGTCGCCCGGTTTAAAATCGGACATACTCGGCGAAAAAACCAACGAAATTCGTTGCAACCTCTCGCTTCATCGCATATCTGTGCAGTCACGCTCTATTATAATAGCATACACCACCCTAAAATGCAAGTGTTATTTAAAATAATTTCAATATTTTTTATTTCATACTATATATAGTGTAAATCCACCGTATTATACTATATAATGATTAATCTTACAATATAAAGTTCTCTCATTGTATACGTATAATAATTTTTTTTGTTTTTTTAAACACTGTTTTAAAAGCTTTAGTCAGAAAAAGGGCAACCGATTTCTCCGTTACCCTTTTTATATTAGTCTAAGATATAAACTGTCATGTCACGTCTGCCAAAGTTGTAGCACTCTTGCAATGTATCATAATATAAGTCTACAAGCACGTTTCCATATAATAACGCTCCGCCTGTGTCACCTGCTATTGCGTAACCATAAACCACGCTGTTTGATGTGATATAAAGTTTAGTTCCATAAGGAATAACATTTGGGTTTACCGCCACTATTCCTACTTGAGCGTCCCAGCCCATTGATGTTATACCACCTGGTGCTGTGTAAGCGGTTGATTCACCAACCATTACATCTAGATACTCAACAACGTTTCCATTGTAATCTACAAATGTGTTTCCACTGCTTGTGTCTCCTGTGTTAGCTGGTGGTGCTGTAGGACCTGTAATATTTTGCTTTGTTCCCTTAACTACAACCTCGTCTACTGGCTCTTTAGTTACCTCTTCACCTATAACTTCTGTGCTTATTACTTCATCACCTATATAAGTTTGAATTACATCTTGTGTCATCACTCCGTTTTCACCATGAGACTCTACATAAGATGTGCCTTGATATTCACTTGAATCTGTCTTAGTTACTGTGTCGTACTCTATTTCAACTTCTATTGTTTCTTCTACTGTTCTTAAAAGCTCTACTCTTACATTCATGTTAGTCATTAGCTCTTGGTCTAAATCAAAGTTTACTGTTTCTAGCTCATGAGTAAAAACTACGTTTTCTTCTGTTAGTAAGTCGCCTACTGTTTCTGCATGAGTGTAAATTTCTGTTGGCTCACCGTTTATATAAAGTTCAACATTCTTTGCCTTTGTAATCTCAATTACTAGGTCGTACTCGTCGGTTGTTGACTCTTTTACTATATCTTTAGCGTGTGGTGCGATTTCAGCGTTATCATAAGCCATTTGCACATCAGCGTCATATGTGTAAGTTTCAATCGTTTTTGCACCATAGTTAATTAGAACTTCATTATAATATTGAACATCTATTTCAGTAGCTGTATTTATAATTGTGTCAAGCTCTGGTGTAACAATGTCTTTCTCGTTAAGCACTACTTCATTATTGTTTAAGATTTGCTCCACAGTCTCGCCTTCATAAGCTGTAAGGTCTGTCTCTTCAAAGCTTACATCAACTGAACGCTTTACTATGTACTTGCCACCTTCTTCTACTAAGATATCGCCCTCTTCCATTTCTGGCATACCGTTTTGAACAGCTAGGTCTAAAATTACTTCTTCCTCTGTACTATTAATTGTGAAGCTGTAGCTTTCTTCGCCATCGACAACCATACATGGAATACCACTAGCAAAAACAGTTACAAGAGAAGTAATAACAACTGTTACCGCAATAATTGATGCCAAAACGGCTATCTTTGTAGATGGTTTAAATATATTTAAAGATTTCATATATACCTCCAATAATTCCGATTGTTTTTTCGGTTCTAGGGCAGTATATATCAATTTCGACGATTTGTCAAGTGCAAACAATAAGCAAATATAGTCATTTTGCACAATTGTGTATATTCATAATTTAACGCTTTTGCCTTTTAGTTTAATTTTAAAATCAATTTTAAAAATTTTTTATGCATTATTTTAGAATTAGTTAGAATCGATTAACTTTTTCAATGTGCAAAATGTAGAAATTGAACTGTAACAAAGGTTAAAATATTGTAATTTGTTTAGCCAAATGTATATTTATTCATTATTTAACTTTTAAAGTCTACTTTTAGCCTTATTAACGCCTTAATTATGTATTAATATAAATTCACTTCTCAATATTTTTGCTTAATCCACGACTAAATATGTATACAAGTGAACTAATTTCTTTTTTTATATGCAAAATATGCCACTATTTTCACTATTTAGGCTTAGTAGCTATCATTTCTGTAATTAGTTGTTACACCGTTGTAACTTAATTCGGTTTCGACATAATTTTAATTGTAGAGGCGACCCTCCGTGCAGACGTGCCTCTTAGGAGTATTATTCTAGGGAACGGTCAAGAGCGTTCCTTACATCAGTTTGTGCGTTTCAACGAATTTGTTTTAATTCAAAAAACCTTTAATCAAAAAATCCGCAAGGATTTTCACATGAACTTTTCACTATTCATTTTTCACTTTTCACTAAAAAAAGGAACGGTATAAACCGTTCCTAAAATTTTATTAGTTGCTCTCAACGCCTAGTTTTTCAAAGATATAGAATATTAAGCTTAGAACGATTGCTACAACACTAGCTAAAACCATTCCGCTTAAATTAACAGCGCCAATGCTAAACTTAATTCCTGAAAGACCAGTAACAAATACTATAGAAGTAAGAACCATGTTCTTAGCCTTGTTGTAGTCAACTTTTGAGTCAACTAAAACTCTAATACCAGAAGCACCTATCATACCATATAGTAAGAAAGAGATACCGCCAATAACAGCGCCTGGTATAGTAGTTATTAAAGCTGAGAACTTACCGATAAATGAGAATAGTATAGAGAACATTGCAGCACCTGCAATAACTCTTACGCTAAACACTTTTGTGATAGCCATAACGCCTATGTTCTCGCCGTATGTAGTTGTAGGAACTGAACCTATAAAACCAGATAACATACTTGAGAAGTTATCTGCAAACAATGATCTGTGAAGACCTGGGTCTTTTAATAAATCTCTGCCTACAATCTTACTTGTAACAATTTGGTGTCCTATATGCTCTGATGTGATAACTAGTAATACTGGTAACATCATTAACATTGAAGAAACATCAAATCTTGGGAATGAGAAATTTGGTAGCGCAAACCATGGAGCGGCATTGATATTATCAAAGCTTATCATTCCTAAAGCTAGAGCTGTCACATATCCTACAATTATAGCTATTAATATAGGAATAATCGCAAAGAATTTTCTGAATAGAACCGAACCGAATACAGCTGTAGAAACTGTTAATAAGAATACAATTGCGTTATTAGGGTCGATAACATCAACACCTGTTAAACCTGCTGTGCTAGCGGCTGAACCTACAAGCTCTAGACCGATTAACGCAACCACAGGACCCATTGCAGCCGGTGGTAATACAACATCAATCCATTTAATGCCAAACTTCCAAACGATTAGGGCTAGTACGCAACCTAAAGCACCAACGGCTACGAAACCGCCTAGAGCGTATGAATAGCCTTTCTCGGCTATAATAGCTCCACCAGTTGCCAAGAATGCAAAACTAGAACCTAGGTAAGCCGGAGCTTTACCTTTTGTGATAACAATGAATAGCAATGTTCCTAAGCCGTTCATAAAAAGAACAATTGCTGGGTTAATACCAAAAATGGTAGGGACTAGGACAGATGCTCCGAACATAGCAAACATGTGTTGCAGTGACAATGGCAACATAAGTTTTAGTGGGACTTTGTCCTCAACTTGGATAATACGATTTTTTTCCATAAAACTCTCCTTAAATTTTTTGTTTACAATTATTTTACAGTATATCAACAATTTAGTCAAGAGCTTATGACAAAAAAATACAATTTTATTGTTATATGTTATATAAGAATTACTTTTGTAATATAACACCTATCAAGAGGGAGAGTCTCTGTGCGGACTTGTCTCTTATAAAGTTTAGCCATGTAGGGGCGGATATTATCCGCCTAAAAGTTTTTGATTTTGCCTAAGTTTCATAGGCGGATAATATCCGCCCCTACATTGGTTTGTGAAATTTTACAAATTAAATTTAATCAAAAAATCCGTAAGGATTTTCGCATAAACTTTTCACTATTCATTTTTCACTCTTCACTTAAACAAACTGCGTCCCACAAATTAATGTAGGACGCATAATTTTTTAGATATTACTTAGTATTATTTTTCTCAAAGTACCAGTCTTTAATCTCGTTTGTAGCGTTTGGCTGAACTTCTCTAATCATGTAGTTGAATAGATCGTTAGTATCTGGGTAATAAGTGTTTATAACCTTGTTGTAGATACTGTCGTTTCTTTCATCTTCATAAATTGTTTGTAGATGAGGATATTTAGCATATGGGCTGTCATCTGACCACCAGTCAATGTCTACAGGCTCCATGCTACCTGAATCATAATATAATCCGTATCCATGTTGATACCATCTTGATAGCCAAGCATAAGACCAGTCGTTTGCAACAACACCATATTGACAATTAGCAATTGTGTTGTTTATCATTGTATTGTCTTGTCCACCGTTTACGAATACTCCCCAGTAAACATTCTCAATAACGTTGTCATACATCATTATTCCGCCTGCAACGTCATCTAGGTAGATAGCAGAGTTATGTGAGTATCTGCCGTTTGCACCTATGTCATGAATGTAGTTATTCTTTATAACTGTACCTCTGTGAAGAGTGTTTCTACCTGTGTAGATAGCTGATGTATCTGTTGTTGACTCTGCAACGTCGTGAATGTCGTTAAACTCGATAACATGATCGTTACCTTGCCACATTAAGGCATTATTTGGTGAATTTTTAATCTCATTACTTGAAGCCACATTACCAACACCATGTAAAATTACGGCTGAATTAAAGCCTGTTGTCATAGTTTGGTAGTTATCAAAAGTACAACCATTGATAAAGTTATTGCCTGGAGTTAAAGTCTTAAAGTCACCAGCTGTGATTGTGAAACCACCGTTTACATCTACAACTGTGCAATACTCAATGCCATTGTTCATAGCCCATGAGTCTGCTGTATCATTTACGCTACCGATACGGCTTGAAGTATTAGTTACAGTACTTCTTGAAAGAACATTGTTTGTACCGCCGTTTACTACATATGCTCCGCCTAGCATGTCTGATAATGTAAGCTCTGAAATTGTGATATTGTTTGTCTCGTTTAGGGTAAACATTGTTTCTGTCAATAAAGAGATATTTATAAGCTCTTCATTGCTTGAAAGGTCTGAACCCTCTGGTGGGTAGATGTAAAGTTTCTTAGTGTTTTCGTCAATATACCACTCGCCAGGAATATCAAGCTCTTGGATTAAGTTGTATACGAATAAACGGTTGTAGCTGTTGCTTCTTGCCCAGTAGATACAAGCGAACTCTGAGGCTAGAACTCCGTCTGTAGTTAGTGATTTAATAGGAGAAGTTTGGATTGTGTAGTCAACACTAGTGTAACCATTAAACCAGATGTTGTATTCTGATAAATCTGAACCATCTAGTGGAATACCATTCCATGTTTCCATTCTGTCTGCTAGTGCATCAACTCTAAATACCATGTTATCATATGGGTCCCACTCTTCTGGTGGTATATATTCAGCCATACCGATTTGGTCATCGTTCCACATTCTAAGAACTTGACCTGCATCAAGAACTGCGTTAATTCTTGCATAACCAGAATATGAAGTTCCGCCTAAACCAGCAGCGTCCTCATTTGGCCATCTAGCTAGAGTTTGAAGTGAGCCGTCGTATGATACTGAATAGTAAGGGATATCAACATTGTAGCCGTCATTATATAGCCAGCCACCAACGTCTGCAGTTCTTGAACCATAGCCTTGAGCTAGAGGTGAAATCATATCTTCAGGTAGATAATTAGTTAGGTCTACCTCATAAACTTCGCCTTTTGCATAGTCTTGTAGATTTGCATAAATCTCGTTAGCTTCTGTAGTTAGGCTTAAGTCAGATGGTTTAATTGATAAAGCACCTGATAATTTAACGTCTTCACCATTATAAGCTGTGTACTTAATTGGGTCTGCATCTGTTCCAGAGTCCATAGTTTTAAACTCAATGCCCTCTGAAATAACGTATGTACCCTCTCTTAGGTATACTACTGCGCCCATTTCGATAAAGTCATTGTAAGAACGAATTTCGTCTCTTGCTCTTTCGATAGTTGCATATGGGTTTTCCATAGAGCCGTCGCCTGTGAAGTCATTACCATTTGTAGCAACGAAAACTTCAATTCCATACTCATGGTTGTCTTTAGCTACTACTATAGTTACAGAGGCTGTCTTAGAGCCATCTTCTGTAGTAACTGTGATTACAGTTTCGCCCTCTGCAATTGTTGTGATTTGTCCGTCTTTAACTGTAGCTACTGCCTCGTTAGAAGAATCCCAAGTTTTTGTTAAATTTGTAGCGTTTGAAGGAGTGATAAGTGCGTTTAGAACCATTATCTCCTCTGGCTCCATTGTTATAGTGCCACCGTCAACAATGTTTGCCTCGTGTGTAATAGGTGAGTCGCTTAATGAAACTGACTCAACTGCAAAATCTTTAACTATTACATTAACAGTTTTAGTAACACCGTTTGAAGATGTTATTGTAGCTGTAGTTTCGCCTGGATTATAAGGCTGAATTGATCCGCCATTTGTGATTTGTGCTACTGATGTATCTGCAACTGAATAAGTAAACATGTCTGTAGTTGCATAGTCATGCTCTTTCTCGATAATCCAGTTTACAACGTTCATCTCGTATGTCTCATAGTATCCTAAAGTAACTGTGTCGCTAGGGTATGAGATAGAAGTAACAGGGTTAGCGTCTAGGAAGCTAAGCTCATCAACAGAAATATATGTGCCTAATTCTGTGCCTGTCTTATGAACTATAAACTCTAAATAATCAATTGTCTCTAGATTTTGGTTGTCAAACACTAGGATACTATCCATATAGATTTGAGTTCCATCGCCGTTTGTCATGTTTATCTCGAACTCATGAAGATCATTTCTTCTTCTGATATCTAGTTCTTTACCGTTTACTTTTTCGCCGTCAACTAGGTCATAGAACCAATATACTCTGTCTCCTACACCTTGTGGATTTATAGAAGAGATAACATTACCATAGCCTGTTTCACTGTTACCAATGATAATTTCAAACTCGCCGTCTCCGTTTGACTCGCTATCCATATAGAAGAAACTAATTAGCTTGTCTTCTAAAGCCTTAGGGAATGTATATTTTAGTTGTGCTAATTGTGTGTCTGAACCCTCTACTTCTACAGGGTAAATTTTGTAAGAATGGTCTGTGATATAAGAGATATTTTTATCGTCTGCCCACTCTACTCTACCATAGATAGGGTCTACAGGAACTACCTCGTCAGCAAATGTGTATACTGTCTCTGCTTCCATGTCGAATACTAGAGCTTCTCTTGCAGCAGAAATTGCATCGATAGCTGCTTGATAATCGCCCTCTGTCTCTAATGCTGTTTGTCCAATCTCTACAGCATCCATAAATACTGCATATGACTCTGCTGTGTAATCGTTAGCGTTTGAGCTAGCGCAGAACTCTAATAATGATATTAAGTTAGCAGCTGCAACTGTAGCAGGGTCGCTAAATCTTGCTTCGTTTCTTAGAACCATACCAGCCACGTCTGTGTCAGTAGCTTTTAGTCTAACCATAAGCTCACCAGGCTCAATCATTTGCTCTGGTACTGGTTGTGGATTTGCAGTTACGTCGCTAAATGTTTTTCCGCCGTCTATTGAATACTCATATAGGCTAGCTTCTGTTTTGCCTTCTACATAGTCCCATGCAAATGTGTTGTTAGCATCATCTGATACAGGATTTGTAGGTGCATCTGGAACCATAACTACATCTTCTCTTGAATCTGTAATTGTTAGGTCATCATAATAGTGTATATATTGTCCTTGAGACCAGAAGTCAATAAACGCAAACTCGTTAAAGCCATCTGCTTCATAAGTTCCAACTAGTGTGTCGTCAACATAAACTGCACACATGCCAGGAGTTGTAGCGTAGTCCCATTGATATAAATGCCAACCCTCTGTACGCTCTTGTGTTGAAACTGTTGAAGTTCCCCAATATGGTCTTAGTGAATATTTGTCCATAGAGGCATTAGTGTCAACACCTAGAACAAATGAAGAACCGTCTGGTAATTTACCGCTGTTGTCTGTATCTTCTGCCTTTGCAACACCCTTAAAGTGAACAGTTCCTGTTACCATTTGATCATAGTACCAAATGCTTAGAACTTTACCCTCTATTAACTCATCAATGCTTAGTTGAACATCAAATGGATATTTAATAAAGTTAGGATTTACTCCATCAGGTTGTGCAGTAAGCGGAGTAATTTGCATACTTGAAACGCCTGATCTTGAATATTCGTTAGAAACTCTTAAGTCAACGTCAGTTCCGTTTCCGCCGTTATAGAAAGCTAGCATATCTGTGCTATCTTCCATATCAAGATTCATATTAGTTGTAGAAGTGAAACCAGTTGTAGCCATGACGCTAGGGTAACGGCCTGTCTCACCCTCTGGAACTTTATTTCTTATAGATATATCGTTTACAGCTATTTCTTTGTTTCCAACATAAATTACAAAGCTTGTAGCAGTAGTCCAAGTTTGTCCGCCGTCTAGTGTATACTCATACATGAAAGCATCTGGAATACCGTCTTTAGCTGTAAAGCTTAAAGTATTTGCCTCGTCATCTACTACTAAGTTAGATGGAGTAGGCGCTGGCTCTGAAACTGTGAAGTTATCAATATAAACACTTTGCTTTTCAGGGTCGCTAGGTTCTAGCCATGAGTTACCAAAAGTAACTGTTTTAAATTCAGCGTACTCGCCATCTTCAAGAGCTAGAGTACCAACCTTATGGTCATTTACATAGTAAGAAACCTCACCAGCAATTGTCATGTCGATTGTAATCTCGTTCCAACCCTCTGTACGTGTAGCATATTTAGGGCTGAATGAAGTATATGAAAGTTTGCCTTCGTCATTCGTTGTTTGTGTGAATGCGTTGTATTGAACATTTGGATTTCCGTTAGTGTTCTTTAGTCCAAAATATTGAATGTATGCATCACTAGTAGTCTTTGTAGAACCTGTAAGTTTAAGTGTCATTATACGAGCTGGGTCTAAATCGTCATAAAGCATAAATGAAACTTTTTTACCTACTTGAACTTCATCATATGAGAAGAATATGTCCATACCAACGTTTTTCTCGTCATATGTAAGTTTTAATGAATTAAGTCCATCATATACAGGGTCGCCTGCTTCTGAAAGCGCAAAAGTACCCTTTGTTGTGCCAAATCCTAATAAAGGATCTATAGCTGTACCAGCATCTGCTTGAATTTCAAAATCTTTAGTTTGTGAAATTTCTGTGATAATCTCGGCAGCTGTTGTGAAATTTTCAGCATTAGCAATGCTAGGGTGAGTTGTACCCTCTTCTACATAGCGAACCATAATTTGGCCTTTTGCTATGTTTTTGTCGCCAACTGCTATAACATTTGTTGTAGCTGGCATCCATGTATTACCGCTGTCAACGCTGTACTCATAGTCTGTAGCTACTGTACCGTCTGCTGGTGTCCATGTGAATGTATTTTCTACATCGTTTACTTTTCCATTCTTTGCAACTACAGGAACAGAGTCTGTAACGCTGATATCATCAATGTAAACGTTAGATGGTGCTGCTGACCAGAAGTTTATGAAAGAAATTTTCTTAAACTCTGCTAATTCGCCCTCTTCTAGTGTTTGAACTGCATATTCAGTTCCATCTATTAAATATGTAACTTTTCCTGCTACACTCATGTCGACAACTATGTTGTGCCAACCTGTTGAGCGTGAAACATTGTTTACAACATCATAATTTACATAGGCTGTAGAAGTACCTGAAAAAGCTGAATAGGCATTGCTTCTAATACCAAAGTAAATTCTATTAGCTTCGCTTGTAGCATCGCTTGAACCTGTTAGGTGCATTACTATATGAGGAGCAGGACTTGTAGTGCCGTCGTCATATATCCATGCAGATACAACCTTACCTACTTGTATTTCTTCAAATTCATAGCCAACATCATAGCCAATTTTTGCAGCCTCTGTATTAGGCTCAATTTTTAGGGCATCTCCGCCATTATAACCCATTCCTTGGGCAATTGTAGGCTCTACACCCTTATTGTCGTGTAACCCCTCTAAATCGCTAGCTTCTTCAAAATCTAACATGAAGCTAGTGTCTACTATTTCTTCTGCATATGCAGTAGGAAATGGAACAGAAACGAACATTGCCAACGCCAAAGTTGTGGCTAATGCTTTTTTTATTTTCTTAAACATCGCTTTTCTCTCCTTAATAAAAATGAGCTGTCACAGGCAAAATCCCATGACAGCCCTATTAAATAGTTTAAGTATTTAATTAGTTGTTTTTTTGTTTTTTGATAAATATTACTGAACCTAGGCTTAGTAGTGCAATTATTGAAGTAACTGCAATAGCTAGAGCTATGTCACTTGAACCTGTGTCAGGTTTATCTGTTTCTTCTTTTGAGCTTTCAGCTTCTGAACTCTCTGGCTCTACTGAGCTTTCTGGAGCTACTGAACTCTCTGGCTCTTCTGAACTCTCTGGCTCTTCTGAGCTTTCTGGATCAACTAAAACATCTGAACTCTCTGGAGCTACTGAGCTCTCTGGCTCTTCTGAACTCTCTGGAGCTACTGAACTCTCTGGCTCTTCTGAACTCTCTGGAGCTGTTGAACTCTCTGGAGCTGTTGAGCTCTCTGGAGCTGTTGAGCTCTCTGGAGCTGTTGAACTCTCTGGAGCTGTTGAACTTGTGTCGTCAATAACTGTTACTGAACCCATTGCTACTGCATCAACGCTCTCAGCGAATGGTGCAAAATATTGCTCAATATATTGATCGCTCTCGGTTGCTTGTACAGCTGGTATTAGATAGAAAGTGCTTGAGTTTGTACGTACAGGCACATAATCACTAGGTGGATTTGTTCTAATCTCGTAAGGAAGTCTTACATCAATATCGTACACTCCTGCTTGTGCTGAATCTAATACATCAAATGTCATTGTAGCATAAATGAAATCATCTGTTATTGAAGCAGATCCTTCATTTGCCTTATAAAGCCAATTCAATTTGAATGGTGGGTTTTGAATAGCATCCGCACTTGGGGCTGTCGCTTGATTAAAGCCAGCAGGTAATGCTACATAGTCTGGATTTACTATCACTTGATTAGTAACTGGATCTGTGATTATTTGCTGATTAAAAGTATACTCCACACCAGTCATCTCAAGAGCAGTTGTGTCATAATCAACTTCAAGTAATAATGAATTTAGCATATTTGATTCCATTATCACTTTTATTTGAACTTGTACTCCTGTATCTCCTGCTTCAGCTTGAACATTGTCTACTGTTATAGCTGGCCCTGTTACATTAGCATCTACATCTAAATTTGCGAATATTCCGAAAGCACCTGCTACTGCAAAAACTGTAGCAAACACAGTATTAAATATTCTTTTACTTACTTTACCGTTCATCTCGGCCTCCTGTTTGATTTATATTTGGAAAATTACATTGTTGAAACGTATGCGAACAAGTCTAATACGTCAGCATTTGTAATTTCACCATCTCCATTAACATCAGCTGCATACATATTTACAACTACTGTATTGTCAGGAATGTATGATAATAGTCTGAATACGTCTTTGTTGTTTACTAGACCATCGTCTGTTACATCACCAAATAAGAAGTCTACAACTTCAACTGAACCATTCTCAATTGCAAATGAAACTTCTGCAGTGTCGCTGTTGATAACATTGCCTGAATCATATGTTACATCGATGTCATAAACGCCAACTGCTGTGTCGTCTATAACTTTAAATGTTATTGTTGCGTATGTGATATCTTCTGTTGTGATATTTGTAGCTTGAACCCAGTTTAGGTTAAATACGTCGTCACCTGCTGCTACTGTTGGCATATATGTATATTCGCCGTCAAAAGCTGCGTTGTAATCTACTGAAACGAACTCTAGAGCTGTTTCATCATAATCTACTGTTAGTTTCATAGCAGCAAGACCAGGGTTGTCCTCTAATACGATGTCAACCATAACCTCTTCGCCTTCCATTGCCTCTTCTTGCTCAACAACAATTGTTCCGCCTGTAACTACAGGAGGCTCTGATGGGTCTGGAGTTGGTGTTGGTGTTTCTGTTGGAGTTGTTGAATCAATTACAATATTCTTCTCTGTATCTACTTTATCAGTGTCGCCTATTACTATAGGAGCCTCAGTTGAAGTAACTGTGCTATCATTACCACCAACGAATACCCTGCCAACCTCGGCCATTGAATCTACGTTAACTGTAACGTTTCCTGTTGTTGATGAGTTTGAAACACCGCCTGCATAGCCTACCCATTTTACATATGATTGTGGGCCATAAGTCATTTCTACGTCGCCTACAGAGTTACAGCCTACGCCGCCGCCGTAAACTTGGTTTAATACTTCTCCACCTTGAAGGTTTATTATAACATTACCTGTTAGGTCTGAATTGTAGTTAGCACCATAGATAAGTCCAACTGTTCCGCCTAGCATTGTGATTTGTGTGTTTGCTGTTAGATCTGTGTTTGCTCCACCAAAAATAGAGTAATCACTTAAATCATAACCTGTTGCATCATATGCACCTGTTGCGCCTGTGATCTCTACCATTGTGTCGCCTGCGTCAACTGCGCCATCTTTGTTGTTGTCAACATAAACTACTGTGTAGTCAGTTGTTGTACCCTCATCTAGGATAATAGCGTTACCATTAGCGTAAAATCTTAGTCTACCGTTGTCTTCCTCATAACTTGGAGCTGCCGCTAAAGCTGTAACCGCTGTTGTAGCTAGCATTAGTCCCATTAATCCTGCAAAAATTCTCTTCATTGCTTTTCTCTCCTTAAAATTTGTTTAATATTACGACAACCCAAAGGATTGCCCAAACAATTATCTTAGCCGTCACTACGACTTTTAACCCATTTTACCACAAACAATAAATTTTTTCAATCAAAATATTCATTTTTTATGCGATAATTTTAAATTTGGTTATTAGCACAAAAAACTAAATTGTTTTTTGTGCTATTTTTATAAATTATTAATGTTAATTTAAGATATAGTAGGGGAACATCTCTGCGCCTATTGAAACGGGAGATTAAACTTAACTTTCGGGAGGGCACGGAGACCCTCCCATCCAATTAAGTATTTAATATCTGTGTGAAATCGCCCATTGGGCTTCCCCACCGAATTTGCCCGTCGGGGCTTCACGACTAGTTTTCTGTGTTATCCTTAATAAAGTACCAATCGTTTAGAACGTCAACATAATTGTTTTGAACCGCTCTTGACATATATCTTACAAGTGAGTTTTTACCATCTGTAAATGTATTGTCAATGATTGTGTTGTACTTACTGTGCCATGGATCATCTTCTCTGATTGTCCATAAATGCTCATATTTACCATAAGCTGATTCTGGATCATTCCAAGGCTCATCAGTTAAGTTAGTAACATTATTTGTATCTGATAAAGTTCCATAACCATGGATATACCAGTTGTTTACACCTATGTATGCCCAGTCATTAATGATAACACCGTCTTGACAATTGATAAATTCATTGCCTTGTACGTGTGTATCACGACCACCGTTTATAAAGATACCCCAGCCAACATTTTCAAATACGTTGTCTATAATATCTGCACCGGCTTGTAGGTCATCTAGGTAGATACCTGAGTTAGGGTTACCACCGCTACCAGCTTCGATATCGTGGAAGTAGTTGTTTCTGATTACTGTACCTCTTTGTAGAACGTTACGTCCTGTGTAAATAGCAGCTTGGTCTTTAGCAGCTTGAACAACGTTTGTTATCTCTGTAAACTCGATAACTTGATCATTACCGCTATACATGATAGCATTATGAGGACCGTCCTCTATCATACAAGAAGTTATTCTGTTTCCAACACCGCTTATAGAAACCGCAGGGTTGTAAGATTGAGTAATAGTTGCAAAGTTATTGAAGTGACAATTTTGTAGGTAGTTATTTTGTGAAACTAGGTTCATTGTGTCTCCACCTGAAATTGAAACACCACCGTTTACATCGAAGAAGTTTACGTTCTCAAAACCTGAATTCATAACTGTGTTTTTGCTTGTGCTATTGATAACACCTGCTTTTAATTGAGTTGCAGCTATTGTTGCATTTTTGAATGCTACATACTCTGTGCCTAGCATCTCAACACCTGTGTTTAGAACACCTTCAATGTTTAGACCTGAAATTGTGATATGTTTTGTGTCTGTTAATGTAAACATTGTGTCTTCAAGCATAGCAATTTTTAGGCTTGTATCGCTTGTCATGTCAACGCCTGTTGGTGGATAGAAGTACATTGTGTAGCTTCCGTCTTCTTGGTCGAAGTACCACTCGCCAGGAATATCAAGTTCTTGTAATATATTGTATACATAGAACTTAGTTGAATGGCTTGTTCCTACTGAATAGCCTGATGGGATATCTGACTCAATGATATAGTCCGAACCACTCATTGTAATGTCTTGAATTTTAACAGTTTGGTCTGAGAAGTCATTTTGCCAATACCCTGACATATAGATATCAAGATCTAGCATATTTGTTCCATCTGTTGGAACTCCAATCCAATCGCCAATTCTTTCGTTTAGATTGTCAGAGATTATCTCGAATGTATCGTATTTATCTCTATCTTCTGGAGCAACCCAGCCATCTCTGCCTATAACGTCGTCTTTCCACATACGTGGGTTTGCACCTGGATCTACAACATGAGTAATAGCACAATAGCCTGGATACTCATCTCTGCCTGGAATTTCTTGACCTTCATTTGGCCATCTTGCAAGAGTTTGTTGTGAACCGTCGATTGTCATTGAAATATAAGGAATAGAAGTATTGTATCCCTCGCCTGCTAACCATGATAGGTTACCCATTGAGTGACCAACATATTGAACTTCTTTATCGCTTGTTACATAATCTGATAAGTCTAGCTCATATACTGCATCTTTAGAAACTTCTGGAAGTTTTGCTAGTATGTCTGCATCTGTAACCTTAGTAGCATCTGAAACCTCAAAGTTTAGAGTACCAACTAGGTTTACATATTCATCCTCATAGGCTGAGTATTTAATTGGAGAAGACGCTGAACCTTGATCCATAGTCTCTAGCTCTACACCATTTAACATTGTGTACTCGCCACCTCTTAGGTAGACTACTGCACCGCCGTTTGGAATATGTGAGTAAGAACGAATTTCGTCTCTTGCTCTATCGATTGTAGCAAATGGAGCCTCTATAGAACCATCGCCTGTTACGTCGTTACCATCTGTAGCAACAAAAACCTCAACGCCGTACTCTCTGTTATCTTCCATTACATTAACTGTAATGCTTGATTTATGACCGCCGTCTGCTGTTGTAGCTGTAACTGTAGCTGTACCCTCTTTAAGAGCTGTTAGCTCACCGTCAACTACTGCAACTATTGTGCTGTCACTTGTTGTCCATGTGATATTTCTGTTTGTAACACCAGCTGGTGAAATTATAGCGTTTACAACTTTAACTGAACCAGGCTCTATTGTAACTGTTTCAATAAAGTTAGGAGCATCATTGTAGTCACTGCCAGAAATTTGAACTGATTCTGCCTTAATGTCTAGGCAAGTAATGTCCATTGAAGCTGTAGCTCCGCTTGAAGCTGTAACTGTAACTGTTGCCTCGCCTACACCGTGATTTTCAATAGAACCACCTGTAGTTACGAAAGCTACATCTGGGTTAGAAGAAACCCATGTGAATTTGTCTGTTGTGTCGTAGTCTTTTTCTGTCTCGATAGTCCAGTTGTTTATGTTCATTTCATATGAATCATAGTAACCAATTTCTGCAGACTCATCATTTAAGTTGATAGCTGTTACAGGGTTAGCATCCATAATTGTGAACTCGTCAATTGTTAGAGCCTCGCCCATAGCATTGTGGCTGTAAGAAATCTCGATTGTATCAAAAGCGCCTATAACGCTTGAGTTTAACCAGTTTCTTGAATCCATGTAGCATTTAACGCCATCGTTTGTAGCAAAGTTAAATTCTAGGTTATACCAGTCGCCGTTTCTTCTCATACCTGTTGTGATGTCAGCTGACTCCACGCCATCAATGATTGTTCTAGCGAAATAGTAGCTAGCGCCACCATAGATTTTAACACCATTATTTGTTGTAGAATCCATAAATGTTACAGAAGTTGAACCATTTTTTGTATCACGGAAGAAGAAGTCTACAACTTTGTCTTCCATTAATTCTGCAAAAGAATATGTTATTTTTGAAACTTGTGAAGTACCAACTTGCTCTGTTGTAACTCTTAAAGCTTGAACTCCATGCTCTGACATGTTTGTGTATTGACCCCAATCAGTAGAACCATTTACTATTTTAAATGGAATCTCTGACTCTTCCCCATCATTGAATGAATATGTCATAATTTCAGGCATATCCATTACTAGGCCATCAACTACTGCTTTTAGTGCTGTTGTTGCAGCTTCATAACCCTCTTCATTTTCAAGAGCTGTCTTAGCTGCTGCTAAAGCCTCGTCCATACCAGCAAAACTTTCTGCTGTGTAGTCACCTTCATAGAATGAGCTTGCCTTGTTGTATAAAGCTTCTAGCTCTTCTTTATATGAAGCCTCTGGATCTAGGAACTCTACTGTACTTCTTAGAACTGCACCAGCAAATCCGCCGTCTACAGCTTTAAGTCTTACCATAACCTCGCCAGCATCATAACCTTTTTCATCTAATTGAATTGGGTTAGAAGTAACTGTAGCAAAAGTTTGTCCGCCATCTACTGAATACTCGTATGCTGATAGGTCTTCCATTCCCTCTACTGTAGTGAAACCAAATGTATTGTTCTCATCATCAGTTACAGGGTTTGTAGGAGCATCCGCTACCATTATTACGTCTTCTGCGTCGCCTATTACTAGGTCGTCAAGATAGATAGTATGTTGTTTTGTTGACCAATAGTCAAAAATTTGAACTTTATTAAATCCGTCTGAACCTACATCAGTATGTACTAGCACGTCATCAATATAAATTAAACAGTCATCTCCTGTGTAATCCCATTTAAACTCATGCCAACCCTCTGTACGCTCTACTAAAGCCATGTTCTCTTGTCCGCCTGTACCAAACTCACGGAAATAGTAGTAGTCTTTACCACTTCTACCATTGTAAGTTTTGCTATTAGAAACACCTAGACCTGTCTTGTGATCGTTAGCATTATTAATAGAAGGAGCAACTAAGAAACTACCCTCTGAAGCAGTAGTGTTCATTGTGTCATAGTACCAGATGCTGATTATTTTATCTGTTACTGTTGCACCCATAGCATCATTTACTTCAAATTGATATGAATTGTTTGAAGCTTGTGCAGTTTGTGAGCTAACAGCTAGTGAGCTTAGTCCACTTCTTGAGTACACTTCGCTAACTTCATTTTTAGCTGTGTTTAAGAAACTTAAACCATAAATATCATTTAGTTGCTCAAATGTGTTGTATCTCTCTGTATTTTTTGTATAAGCTACGTCGTTCCAAAGAGTTGGATTAACGTAGTCATCTGAGTAAGAGATAACTCTAACACCAACAGTTTCAACATCTAACGCTCTGTTGCCTATAGATTGAGGATTAGCTGTGCATAATTGCCATGTGTTACCACCATCAATTGTGTACTCATAGTTATATAAACTTTCAGCACTTGAATGGTTTGTCCATGCGAATGTGTTTGCAACATCATCTACAACTGCATTTGATGGAACTTGTGCAGGCTCTGTAAGTTTGATGTTATCAAAGTATAGTGAAGCTCCTGCATAAGAGCTAGCAGGTCCCCACCAGTTGATGATAGCAGCTGTATTAAATCCACCGAAATCGCCTGTGCTTGTAGGAATTTCTAATGCGTTCTCTACATCACCATTACCATAAAGTATAACTTTACCTTTTTGTGAGTAGTCAATTGTGAATGTATTCCATGCTTGATTTTTGATAGGTGTATCAAGTGAACCTGAAACATCTACTTTCTCTTCACCTGTTACAGAACCATCTGTCTTATATCTGTAACTAAAATAGATCTCTCCATTATTTACAGATGATTGTTGGTACACACCAAAGTAAATTTCATGGGATGGATCATTGCTTGGAGCATAGTCTGCTAAATGCATCATAAATCTCTCAAACTCGTCAATGTTTTCACAGTACCAATCAAATGTTACTATGTCGCCAACAGATGGATAAACCGCACCATTAAAGTTTGTCTTAATGTCGAATGTACCAGCTGTGCTAGTTGTAGTCTTAAGTGAATAAGACCCACCTGGAGTGTTGTTATAGGTATCGTCAGCCTCAATAGACGCACCGTCACCAGTTACTAGGTTTAATCCATTAAGCTGAGTACCCATTGTTCCGCCACCAACTACTTCCATGTCTTGAACATAGTAAGAGCCGTTGTTGACTTCTGCGTAGGTTGCGCCCTCTGCCTGAGTTGTTGCTACATTGCTTATAAGTAAGCTAGGTACAACTACAGCAGCTGCCAAAACGGCGCATGAAATTCTTTTCAATAGTCTGCTCATTTTATCTCTCCTTTTATTTTCGAGGATATAATCCCTCATAATATATAAGTAATTGTAGCATAGGGCGTTTATTATTTCAACATTAATTATATTTTCAAATATTTTTTTAACAGAATGTCACAAAAGTGTTAGTCTAATTACTAGAATGTAACTTTTGTGTCCTATTTTCACGCTTGACTAGCACTTTTTTTATACAAACAAAAACAGTTTTATACAAATTAATGTAACATATGTCTAAACTAAGGCTAAATTGTTAAAATGTATATTGACTAAAGGTAAAACATATGTTATTATCGCTATATAGAATAAACTAATGACTAATGGCGAAAGACTATTTAGGCTAATGACTAAAAACTAAGAACTAACGAGGTAGTGACTACAATAGTCATTCACCTTTCACCCTTAGCTATTAGCCAAAAACAGTCCTTCACCTTTCACTTTTAGTCTTTAGCAAAAAAATATTTAGGAGGATTTATTATGGAACAACAACCACAAAACCAACAACCGCAATACCAACAACCACAATACCAACAACCACAATACCAACAACCACAATACCAACCACCGCAATATCAACAACCGCAAAACTATTCTACAGCACCTTTTCCACCACAAGGTTACCAATTAGTAGCACCTCCAAGAGGAGCCAATCTACTTAAAGTACCAGGAATTATAATGATTGTTTTTGGAGCATTAGGACTTATCTTTTCTTTTATTGCTATAGGTTTATTAGTACTATTATTAGACACCATTGCCATGTATCAGCATAATTTTTCATATGATTTAAGCGCTAGCGGTATAGCTAATTTATTGATTATATCTGTAGTTATTACAATTATCTACAATGTATTTCAATTGACTACTGGCATAACCAGTACCGCTTTCAACAAAAAGCCAGAAAAATCTACAATATGTCTTGTTTTAGCAATAATTATGTTACTGCTAAATTTAATCTCAACAGTTGTATTCCCTATACTTATAGCTTATTCAGATGATAGAATGTCATTTATACAAATGTACGGTCAAGAATCGCTCATGGGTCTTGACAGCCTTAATATATTTAGCTTATTGACAGGCTCTGTATTGCCTGTTCTAGCTATTATAGGTGCAGTTTTGAACAAAAAATCCGCTGAAACATATTAATTCATATAAATTTATGTAGGGGACGGGTTTTCCAGACGTGTTGATTAACAAATTTAGCCATGTAGGGGCGGATATTATCCGCCTAAAAATTTGGTAATTTTGCCTAAGTTTGATAGGCGGATAATATCCGCCCCTACATCGATTTGTGAAATTTAACGAATTTATTTTAAACCAAAAAACGTAATCAACACGTCTGGTCAAGACCCTTCCCTACATTAATTTTCAAAGGAGAAGATAATGAACGAACAACAAATTATATATACACCGCCCGAGGGGCAAAAACTTTTAAAAGTCACAGGAATAATAATGCTTATCTTTGGCATTTTATCGATTATATTTTCAGTGCTTCCTACCCTCGGAGCCATGAGTGAACTCTCAGAGTTTTATGGGCAAAGCAAGGGAGTAAACGACTACATAGCATTAATCAATATTTCTTTTCTACTAGTATTAGTGTTTACAGGCTTACAATTTACATGTGGTATATTGGGCATAAAGTTTAGTATTAACAGAAAAAAAGCTAAGCTTTGCTTGATATTTGCAAGCATTTATATTTTCTTTATCTTAGTCACAGATATAGCAACTCCACTTTATATAGGAAGCAACAGTGAAATGATAAACGCAGTCGCAAACATAGGAATTGATATTTCATCGCTGACTAATATAGATTTTGTCGGAATAGTGGTGTCGTCTATACTACCTGGTCTGTTCTTGTTAGGAGCATACCAAAACCTTAATTCTTAATATTGTAGCCTCGCCCCTGTGTCTGATATGTTGATTAAAATTTTAGGGTTAAAACAAATTCGCTAAAAGGCACGTATATGAAAACATTAAAATATTAAATGCAAAAAAATTTGTCGATTTACCTTGAAAAAGTTCTTTGTGCAGTGTATAATATTATTTAACAAATAATTAACAGAGGTGTAACAAAATGAACAACAACTACGAACGACAACAAATACCAGCCGAACAAAAAAGAGGATGGATCGCCATGCTATCTGTATTAGTAGCAATTGGAGTGGATCTATCCTCTGTTTTGCTAGGCTCTGACCTTGCAATGAGTATGCCTATGGATCAAGCTATATTAAGTGTAGTTATAGGATCTGGAATACTAGCAATCATGTATACTCTATGTGCCATTGTTGGTGCAAAAACAGGCCTTACAGCCTCTTTAATCACAGAATACGTTTTTGGCAGAAAAATAGCTAAAATTTTTGCTATTGTAATATGTCTTTCATTTTTAGGCTGGTTTGGTGTTCAAGTTGGCTTCTTTGCAGAGAATATTCAAGTGGTTTTCAGCTCACTTTTCAACATTAATTTAGACGTTTGGGTCTATAGCTTAATCGGCGGTATCTTAATGACTAGTACAGCTATTATGGGTTATAGCGCTATCGAGAAACTAAGCGTTTACTCTGTTCCTTTCTTACTTATACTAATGTTAATTACAGGCGGTTTAGCATTTAACGCAATGGGAATGCCTGTTATTGGTGTTGATGAGCAAACAATGACAATTTTTGACGGTGCTTCACTTTGCATTAGCATATTAATAGTTGGTGCTATCACAGCCCCTGATATCAGCAGATGGTCAAGAAGTACTAAAGAGTGTACCCTTTCAAGCTTCTTTGGTGTGCTTATAGGCAACAGTTTTATGATTATTCTTTCAATTATCCTAGTAAAAGTTATGGGTACAGGCGATATCATGCAAATTTTCATAGCTTTAGGCATTGCAATTCCTGGAATACTAGTTCTAACTCTTGCACAATGGACAACTAACACTACAAACGTTTATTCATCGGCTCTTGGAGCATCTGTAGTATTCAAAAAAATTCCTGCTAAGTACCTTAGCATAATTGTAGGCTTTATAGGTACTATGCTTGCAGTTCTTGGAATCTACAACAGTTTTATAGACTTCCTAAACATTTTGGCAATAGTAATTGCACCTGTTGGTGGTATCTATGTTGCAGAATATTACGTTTGCAGAAACAGACTAAAAGACTTTAAGTCAGACAAAACTCTTTCTATAACTTCAAGCTTAATCTGGGTCGCAAGCTCATTCTTTACATATTTGGTAACACCTCCAATCACAGGCCTAGGCCTTTTCACAATTACAACAATATCTCCTCTTGACGGCTTCGTGTTCGCATTTATATTACAAGCCGTGATAGGACTTATCATACAAAAAAAAGGTAAAAACTAATGAGATATATTGACGAAAACACATTAGAAAAAATTGCAGTTGGCGCCGCCGTTCTTGGAACAGGCGGTGGCGGTGACCCATATATCGGAAAACTAATGGCTAAAGAAGCAATTAGAAAACACGGCGCTGTAAAACTAATCACACTAGATGAATTAGACGATAACGCACTTGTAGTTCCTGTTTCTGGCATGGGGTCTCCAACAGTTTCAATAGAAAAATTACCATCAGAATACGAGATAGTAACTCCTCTTTTAAAAATGCAAGAGGTTTTAAACAAAAAAGTAGACGTAATAATCCCGATTGAAATAGGCGGAATTAACTCAATGATGCCTATTGCAGCGGCTGCCATGTTAGGCCTGCCTATATTAGATGCAGACTCAATGGGCAGAGCATTCCCAGAGGCACAAATGGTAACATTTTATCTTGACGGATACGAAACCAGCCCTATAACTATCTGTGACGAAAAAGGAAACAGTGTAGTTTTATACCCTAAAGATGCAATCTGGGCAGAGCGTATGGCAAGAGCCTTGACTATAGAAATGGGTGGAAGCTGTTCTATAACAGATTATAATTTGACAGGAACTCAAATTAAGCATTCAGCCGTGCCAGATACAATGACACTAGCCGAAAGAATTGGAGATATTTTACTTGATAAAAACTTATCTTCTGTTCAATCAATTTCAAAAATGCTAGAAGAATTAAAAGGTTACAAACTTTTCGAGGGTAAAATAACCGATATCAGACGTGAACTTAGCGACGGTTTTACACGTGGTCAAGCAAGTTTTACAGGAATAAACGGTTTCGCTGGCGAGTACACTATACTTTTCCAAAACGAGCATTTAATAGCTAAAAAAGGTGAAAAATCCCTTTGCATGACACCAGATTTAATAGCCGTATTAGATGTAGAAACTGGTATGCCTGTAACAACAGAAAGAATGCGTTACGGTGCTAGAGTTGTCGTTGTTGCTTTTCCTTGTTATTACAAGTGGAGAACTGAAAAAGGTTTAGAGACAGTAGGTCCTAGATATTTCGGTTATGACGAGGATTATGTGCCAATTGAAGAGTTAAGAGGTAACACAAATGAAGTATAGAATAGGTATAGATGTTGGCGGAACAAACACAGACGCCGCCATATTAGACGATAAATTAAATGTAATTCATTCTGTAAAAGTACACACAACTAAAGATGTAGAAACAGGTGTTAGGGAAGTTCTATCAAAAGTTTTAGAAGAAAGCTCTGTTTCTCCTAATGAAATAGCCTATGCCATGCTAGGCACAACTCATTGCACAAACGCTATTGTAGAGCGTAAAAACCTAAATTCTGTAGCCTTTATAAGAATTGGTAAGCCATCTACAACGGCTATTCCTCCACTGGTTGACTGGCCAGAAGATTTTAGAGATGCACTTAACATCTACCCTACTTTAGTGCGTGGAGGATACGAGTTCGACGGACAACTTTTAGACGAACTTAACAAAGATGAAATTATAGAATTTTGCAACAGCGTAAAAGGTAAGGTAGATAGCCTTGCTGTAAGCGGAGTTTTTGCACCTGTTAATAAAAGTCAAGAGGAGCTAGTAGCAAAGTGGGCGGTTGAAATTTTAGGTGATATCCCTGTTTCGCTTTCTTCTGAAATTGGTAGCATTGGACTTTTAGAGCGTGAAAATGCGGCAATTTTAAATGCTTCACTTTCGACAACCTGTAAGACTGTTGCCTATGGTTTTGTGAATGCCCTTAAAAATTTAGGCATTGACTGCAAGGTGTTTTTCAGTCAAAACGATGGAACTCTTATGAGCCTTGAACACACAATTAAGTACCCAATTTTCACAATTGGTTGCGGAATTACAAACTCAATTAGGGGTGCTTCTTTCCTTTCTAGGGTTAAAGAGGCGGTTATTCTTGACATTGGTGGAACTACTACAGACATTGGCGTTCTGCAAAACGGATTTCCTCGTGAATCTTCTGTCTCTGCTAATATTGGTGGTATTCAAACAAACTTTAGAATGCCAGACATGATTTCTATAGGCGTAGCCGGCGGAACAATAGTCTCTGACAACATAAAAATTGGCCCTGAAAGTGTAGGCTTTATGATTACAGAAAAAGCATTAATTTTTGGTGGCGACACCCTGACATTATCTGACATAGCTACTGTTAAAAATTCGGCTTTCCCTGAATATCGTGAAAAAGTTGAGCATTTAGACACTGATCTTTGCCAAAAGGCATTTGATAAAGTAAAACTTTATCTTGAAGATGCAATAGATCAAATGAAAACAAAAAAAGACGACGTTACAGTCGTTTTAACAGGCGGCGGAAGTGTTATCTGCCCAAACACTCTAAACGGAGTTTCACAGATAATAAGACCGGCACATTATAAATCTGCAAATGCAGTAGGTGCCGCTTTAGGGCAAGTCAGCGGAGAAGTAGAGCAAGTATTTAACCTTGACAAAATGACCCGTGAACAGGCTATAGACTCAGCTTATAATCAGGCTGTTTCTAAGGCTATAAGCTCTGGAGCATGTGAAAAAACCATTACAACTTTATCATGTGAGGATATCCCTCTAGCCTACCTACCAGGCAACGCTATAAGAATTAAAATAAAAGTAATAGGCGATTTAGTAGAGTCATGATGCCACGACGGGCAAATTCGCACACATAGTTTTCTGTAAATTTTAGATATATTGCCTGCGTCCTACATTAATTTGTAGGACGCTTTTTGTTCTATTCAAACATTGTAGTACCATGTAAGGAATATAATCAAACTTAATGCTTATTTGTAGGGAAGGATCTGAGTGCAGACGTGTTGATTAGGAAAAAAACTGATTGTAGGGGCGACCTGTGGTCGTCATAACACTAGTAATTATTGCTAAAACCCTCGGACGACCACAGGTCGCCCCTGCAAAATTTTATCAAATTTATTTTTTTCCAAATAAAAATAACTCATGTTATAAATAAATTTTACTTGACAATACTAGTCTTGAGTGATATGATAATACAGTAAAGGGAGATTTATTATGACAAAGTTAAACAAACCTAATCGATTTAATAGCTTTTTTAGCTCAGAGTTTTACTTCTGGGCTTATTTGTGTTTAAATTAATAGGGGCTTTGCATAAGAAAATTTCTTAAAAAGTATCGGTAAATGTGTGCGAAGCTAAATGTGGCTTCGCATATTTTTTTGCCTAATTGAAAGGATTAATTATGATTATAGTATTAAAAGACAATTTACAAAAAACATTAGTTGAAGAATTCGAGAATAGTTTAAAAACTAATTACGGCGTACAAATACACAAAGTTGAGGGCGAGAGAAGCACTGTTTTAGGTGTAATCGGCGACACTTCAATTATTGATATCGACACAATTAAGGCGCAAGAATTTGTAGCTAGCGTTAAAAGAGTTCAAGAGCCATACAAAAAAGTTAATAGAAAATTCCACCCAGCGGACACAGTTATCACTCTTTCAAACGGAACTACAATCGGTGGTAGTGAACTTGCACTTATTGCAGGCCCTTGTTCAGTTGAGAGCGAAGAGCAAATTATTGAAATTGCTAAAAGCGTAAAAGCTTCTGGAGCTACAATTCTAAGAGGTGGTGCATTCAAGCCTAGAACTTCACCTTACGCATTCCAAGGAATGAAAGCAGAGGGAATTGAGTTACTTCTAAAAGCTAAAGCAGAGACAGGCTTACCAATAGTTTCAGAGATTATGAGCATAGCTCACCTAGATTTATTTGATGAAGTTGACATCATTCAAGTTGGTGCAAGAAATATGCAAAACTTTGAGCTTTTAAAAGCTTTAGGCAAAGTTAATAAGCCAATCTTACTAAAAAGAGGTCTTTCAAGCACAATTGAAGAGCTTCTAATGAGCGCTGAATACATCATGGCTGGCGGAAACGAGCAAGTTATTCTTTGTGAGCGTGGAATTAGAACTTATGAAACTTTCACAAGAAACACATTCGATATTTCAGCAGTTCCAATCTTAAAGTCATTAACTCACTTACCTGTTATAGTTGACCCTAGCCACGCAAGCGGAATTAACTGGTTAGTAGAACCTCTATCACTTTCATCAGTAGTAGCAGGTGCATCAGGTATTATTATAGAGGTACACAACAACCCAGCTAAGGCACTTTGTGACGGTCCACAATCAGTCACACCAGAGCAATTTGATGTTATCGCAAAGAAAATAGAAAAAGTTAAATCTATATTATAAGGGAGATAAAGGAAATGTTTATAAGGGTAGAAACCGAAAGACCATATGGAATAGTTATAGAAAACGGTGCAATAGAAAAATTGGGAGAAGTTGTTCTAACAATGTTCCCAAAAGATACAAAAGTGCTAATAATCAGTGACAGCAATGTTTTTCCGCTTTATGGTGAGTGTGTAACAACTTCACTTGAAAAACAAGGTTTTGAAGTTTTTAACTTTGTATTCGAGGCTGGTGAAGAGAGTAAAACTCTTGTAACTGTAAGCGAGATTTACAAAAAGCTTACAAGCGAAAGTTTCACAAGGGGCGACGTTATAGTTGCCCTAGGTGGTGGCGTTACAGGCGATATGGCAGGTTTTGCGGCTTCATCTTACCTAAGGGGAATAGATTTCTTCCAAGTTCCAACAAGTTTACTAGCTCAAGTTGACTCTTCTGTTGGTGGCAAGACAGGCGTTGACCTTCCACAAGGAAAAAACCTTGTAGGTGCGTTTCATCAACCAAGGGCAGTTATTTGCGATCCACTTCTACTTAAAACTTTACCAGAAGAGTATTTTGTAGATGGTATGGGCGAGGTTGTAAAATACGCTTGTATAGACGATGCAGAGCTTTTTGAAATGCTTGAAAATGGAATAGACCCTGAAAATATGTATGAAATTATATGCAGATGTATAGATATCAAACGTCAATACGTCGAGGAAGACGTAAACGACAAAGGCAAAAGAATGATACTTAATTTTGGCCATACTTTTGGACATGCAATAGAGAAACTTCACGACTTTAGCGGAATTTCACACGGCAGGGCAGTGGCTATAGGAATGTATATAATCTGCTATTTCGGCGAATATTTAAAGGTTACAGAAGAAGGAACTGCTCAAAGATTAAAGGATTTACTTGAAAGCCTTGATCTACCTACAAAGGATTGTAACAATCTAAGAGATATAGTAAATGCTGCTAATCTTGATAAGAAAAATATAGGAAAAATGCTTAATTTAATCTTTATTTCTAAGATAGGCGAGTCATTTATAATGAGCGAAGAACGCAGTTATCTAATGATGAAATTAGAGATTTTATTGGAACTTGATAGACTCCAGAATGAAGAGAAATAAAGAAAGGACAGTCATAGGGAAACACCTTTAAGTTTGGAACTTAGTGAAAAGTGAAGAGTGAAAAGTTGATGTGAAAATCCTTGCGGATTTTTTTGATTAAATTAAATTCGTTAAAACGCACAAATTAATGTAGGGGACGGGTTTTCCGTCCCGTGGGAATTTAGCTAAAACCTATAGTTTTTCGGGACGGAAAACCCGTCCCCTACATTGGTTTCGTTGCTAAGAGGCACGTCTGCACTCAGACCCTCCCCTACAATTAGTTTCAAAGTTTTAGTGTTGACAAGGTGATATAATGAAAAAAATAGTATTCAATAAGGCAGTAGATGGTGGTGAAGTTCTTCTTCCACCTAGTAAAAGTGTTTCCCACAGGGCTATAATCTGTGCAGCTCTGGCTAAAGGAAAATCTATAATCCACAATATAGATTTAAGCAACGATATTAAGGCAAGCCTTAATTTTGTAAAGGCTATAGGCAGAGAGTTTAGCTATGAGAACAGAACTCTTACAATAAAAGGTGAAATTAATCCACCAAAATCTTGTAAAATAGACTGTATAGAATCTGGCTCTACTCTAAGATTTATTATTCCTATAATGTCAGCCTTGGGCGTAGAATGTGAGTTTACTGGCAGTGGAAGACTTCCAGAAAGACCAATAGGAATTTATAAAGATATTTTATATCCAGTTCAAACTCAGGGTGATAAACTTCCGTTTAAAACAAAAGGACAACTTAAAAGCGGAGAATTTGCAATGGCTGGCGACATAAGTTCTCAATTTATAACAGCCATGCTTTTCGCCTTGCCACTGCTTGAGGGCGACAGCGAAATTTTAATCACCACTAACCTAGAGTCAGAATCATACATCAACATAACTCTTGATGTGATGAGAGATTTTGGAGTTACAGCCGAAAAGGTAAGCTATGGCTATAAAATTAAAGGCTCACAAGAGTACAAATCACGTGAATACACCGTTGAGGCGGACTGGTCTCAAGCAGCGTTTTTCCTTACAATGGGTGCTTTTTGTGAAAACGGAATTACTCTTAAAGGCTTAAACCCAAATAGCTCACAGGGAGACAAAAAAGTTATAGACATTTACAGAAGCATGGGTGTAGAAATTGATGACAATTACATGGTTAAAAAGTCTACAATTAATGCTATAACAGTGGATGTAAGAGATATACCAGATATGGTTCCAGCACTTGCCTGTTTAATGGCTTTAGCAGATGGTAAAAGTAAAATCACCAACGCTAAAAGGCTTAGAATTAAAGAGAGTGACAGACTTAAAAGCATTAGTGAGGCAATTAATGCCATGGGCGGAAATGTAGAAGAGTTAGAAGATGGACTTATTATAACAGGAGTAAAAACGCTCCACAAGGCAGAAATTAACGCATACAACGACCACAGAATTTTAATGGCAGTTTCTGCTCTTAAGTCTGTGTGCGACGGCGATATAACAGTTACAGACCCACATTGCGTGAATAAATCATACCCTGAATTTTACAAAGACTATGAATCTTTAGGAGGCAAAACAGATGTCATCGATATTGGGTGAAAAAATTAAAGTTTCAATATTTGGCGAGAGTCACAGTGCTGGAATTGGCGTTGTAATAGACGGCTTGCCAGCTAACTATAAGATAGATTTTGACAAAGTTTTAAGCCAAATGGCAAGACGTGCGCCAGGGCAAGACAAGACCTCTACTAAAAGAAAAGAGGCAGATTTCCCTAAAATTATGTCAGGACTTATAAATGATACAACTGAGGGGTCTCCGCTTTGTGCGGTCATCGAAAACACAAACACTAAAAGTGCCGATTATAACTCAGTTCTTAGTTGTCCTAGACCTGGGCATTCAGACTACTGCGCTTTTATTAAATATCAAAACGCAAACGATATAAGAGGTGGCGGACATTTTTCGGGCAGACTTACAGCTCCAATTGTGTTTGCTGGTGCAGTAGCAAGGCAAATTTTAGAGCAAAAGGGAATTTTTCTTGCAGCCCATGCGCAACAGATTTATAATGTATGTGACGAAAAGTTCGACCCTATAAATGTAGATAAAAAATTGCTTGAAAGATTAGGAAATGAGTTTTTCCCAGTAATTAATCAAGAAACTAAAGCAAAAATGTATGAAGCGGTAGAGCAAAAAAGGCTTGAAAATGACAGCGTTGGCGGAATTATTGAGTGTGCTGTAGTCGGTTTGCCTTGTGGCTTAGGCGAGCCTATGTTTGGCGGAGTTGAAAACAGGCTAAGTTCTGCACTTTTTGGTATTCCTGCCGTAAAAGCGGTTGAATTTGGGTTAGGTTTTGATGTAGTTAATCAAACAGGTAGCACAAATAACGACGAATTTTATTATGATGAGCAAAAAAATGTGAAGACCTATACAAATAATTGCGGTGGAATTTTAGGCGGAATAACTAACTCCATGCCTTTAATTTTCAGGCTTGCAATTAAACCTACACCATCAATCTCGAAAGAGCAAAGAACCGTTGATTTAACCGAAAAGGTAAACACAACCCTTAGCATTCACGGAAGACACGACCCATGTATTGTGCCACGTGCCGTGCCTGTAATCGAAGCGATAACAGCATTAACTGTTTTAGATATGTTAAATTAAATGCTTATTTGTAGTACTCTGTGTCAATTAAAACTTTACATTTAACCATGTAGGGGACGGGTTTTCCGTCCCGAAAAACTAGAGGTTTTAGCTA
>CAYJER010000003.1:0-117448 GCA_964369225.1 uncultured Eubacteriales bacterium | reverse complement strand
TATTTGGAGCCTATTTTCTTTTTTATTTGTCACCTATCAATTGTATCATAACATTTCACAAACTGTTGTAGTGCCTACATTGGAATTTTCTAATCAACACGTCTGGAACAAGACCGTTCACTACATCAATTTGTGCGTTTTGAAGGAAGAATATTTTTAAATATAGATTTTTCAACAAGATGAATCTTAAGATTTTCTTAAGATTTTAAGAAACTAGTGACATTTAATTTTTTATGTGTTATAATGTTGCTATAATACATAAGTATATATAATTAGTTGTTAATTTTATTAGTTTTAATAAAATATACACAAATTTAAGTTGTTGTGATAGTTAAAATATACTTGACAAAGCAGTATTAACTTGATATAATAGCTGTACTATATGTAATAATACAACTAAAGGAGGAATATTATGGAACTGTTAAGACTCGAGGGTGTAACCAAGAGAATGAAAAAAGGGATAATTGTAGATAATATCAATCTTTCAATTAACAGCGGAGAGATTGTAGGTTTCTTAGGCCCTAACGGAGCTGGTAAAACTACAACTATTAAGATGATTATGGGGCTTTTTTCCATAACAAAGGGAAAAATCACTGTATGTGGGCATAGTGTTAAGGATGATTTTGAAAATGCAATGAAGAATGTTGGTGGTATCATTGAAAATCCCGACCTTTATAAGAACATGACAGGCAGAGAAAATTTAGAATATTTTTCTCAATTTTACGGAAAAGAAGCAACTAAAAACATAGATTCAGTTGTAGAAATGGTGAAACTACAAAAAAGAATTGACGACAAGATTAAAACATATTCACTAGGTATGAGACAAAGGGTAGGTCTAGCACAGGCACTTTTACATATGCCTCCACTGCTAATTCTTGATGAACCTACTAACGGACTTGATCCTATAGGCATTAAAGAAATGCGTGACTTGCTAAGAAGTTTAGCACAAAATGCAGGCACTGGAATATTTATCTCAAGCCATTTGCTTTCTGAAATGGAGCTGTTGTGTGATAGAATATACATAATTGACAACGGCAGAATGATTGGCGAGAAGGTAATAGGTGAAGATGATCAAGCGGAAGTTTATCAATACACCTTTATCACTAGCGATGATCAATATGTACTCACTAAGTTTAAAAAAATGGGTGCTAACTGTGATTTACTTCCTGAGGGAGTAAACTTAGTAATGAAAAATTCAGAAATTCCTGAAATTGTTAAATCTTTGATAAACGAGGGTATATTAATTTATGCCATTAACAGACAACAGCGTTCGCTTGAGCATGACTTTATCTCTATGACAAGCGGAACTAAAGATCAAATATCTTAAGGAGGTGCGGTATGAAATTTGTAAATCAAATTATTTTAGAGATGAAGCATCTGTTAAAGTCTAAATTCATACTTATTTCGGCAATACTAATTTTGCTTGTAAGCGTTGGAATGCAGATTTTTACATTGGTGCAACCCGAGCAAGATTATTACTATGACCCATATATGGAAGAGTTTGAAGTAGATGGTGTTACAATTAGCACAAAAAATCCATATTACCATGAAATACGAAACATATATGACTTCACACAAAATATGGGGATGTATTTAACAGAGGCAAATGCGATAAAAGATGCAGAAAAACTAGCTGATGACACGCTTGATTTCTACATTAAATACACTTCTTCAATTGAATCTTACGATGACTTTAGAAGTAATCCTATTTGGAATTCCTCTCAAAACGTATATGAGCTGTTTTTGCTTGAAAATGAAGTAAGCGAAGAATTTTTTGTGGAAACTTCTGAAGGATATTTTCCTATGTACTTAGACTCAATGTTAGCAATAAGTGTTAGTGAAATGACTGCAACTGAGAAAGCTACTAGAATTGATGAGATAAATGAAAGTTTTGAAACTCTTGATAAAATAATTATTGATGGCGATTTTTCAGCCTATATTGATTATATGATAGCTGATTATAATAAGCAAATTGCAGATTATCAATTGCAGATTGCAGAATTAGAGCAAACTATAATCGATGACCCGTCTCAAGAATTCTATCTAGGACCTCAAATTGATGATTATAACAGAAATATTCAAAGAATAAACGAAAGTGATATTCCTGCACTTGAATATAGACGTGAACATAACCTTATTCCTGGTGAAGATATATGGCAAAATCGTGCATTAGATTCAAAAGTTGGTAATGAAAGCACATTAAGTTATTACAGTGACCCAATGACATTAGATGAATTTAACATGGATCCGTATTATGCTGAGCGATATGGTACATATGATGAATACCTAAAAGAAATTGAAAAAATTGTAAGTGAAGCTCAAAATAATATTTTAATAGCTGAAAGATCACTTGAAGCCGATAAACCTGACATGAGTTTTGAACCAGAAGGCTCAAGAACATTGCTTCACGCTAACCTTGGAATTACATTTGTGGTTGCAATCTTTGCAATACTAGTAGGCGGATGGGGAATAGCTAGTGAATTCCAATCAGGAACAATAAGACTATTAATGATACGCCCTAGAACAAGAATGAAGATGATTTTCTCTAAATATTTAGCTGGATTAAAGCTTTCTTACATAATATATTTTGTAACATTTATTCTTGCATTTGTTATTATAGGTGCAATAAATGGTTTCGGTGATTACTTTAATCCTAACTTTACTGTAAATGGAGAATCAAGTTTCCTAATAGATTTAATACTAAACTTGTTAGTAAGTTCAATAACAATTATATTCGGTTACTCATTTGCATTTGCAGGTTCTATGATATTTAAAAATATTGCAGTAGCAATAATAATACCAATAGTCTGCATATTAGGATCTGCTATAGCTGTGCCAATATTAGCATTTAACTATATGGGTATGCCAAATAAATGGTTAGCTTTAACTCCACTACCATACTTTAATTTAAGTGAATTCTTTGTGGCAAGTTCTACAGTTAATAATATGATTGATAGAGGGTATGACCTAAATATTACAATAGGAATAGCAATGTTACTGGTATTATCTATAGGTTCTATGGTATTTGCTACAATTAAATTTAAAGCACAAGACATTACAAACTAACAAACTGAAAGGAATAAACTTTTAGAGATTGAAAAGACACAAATTAGTAGGGGAGGGCACAGAGACCAGACGTGTCTCTTAGGAATGAAACTGATGTAGGGGACGGGTTTTCCGTCCCGAAAAACTACAGGTTTTAGTTAAATTTCCACGGGACGGAAAACCCGTCCCCTACAATAATTTGTGTGTATTAACGATTTTGGTTCAATAGAAAATAAAAGTCTCAAAAGTTTAAAAAGAAAATGGACAACAATTTTTTAAATAACTATGCAAAAAATAACAATAATTTCAAAGACATAGACTCTAACCAGCCTATAAAAAATGAAAATCAAAGCAAAGATATCAGCTCTAATTCAGCAATGCACTTTGAAGAGCCTAAAACTTTTAGAGCACCACCACCACCTCCTCCTACCGATAAAAAAATGAACATGAAACCTATTATATATTCAGTAGCTGGAATTGTGGCAATAGCTCTAACAATCATCTTGATAGTTTTTCTCACAAGTACATCTGTAGTAGTGCCTGATACAACAGGTTGGACAGAGTCAGATGCTAAACTATGGGCAACAGAAAATTCTGTGATTATTAGAACAAACGAAGAGTTTAGCGACGAGATAGAGTCTGGTGTAGTAATTTCTCAATCACCTGATAGTGGTGAGACTTTAGCAGGCGGTGAGTTCTTAGAGCTTGTAATTTCAGCAGGACCTGATTTATCTGTTTTAGTTGAAGTTCCAGACATTGAAAGCATGACTGCTACTGAGGTAGAGGCATGGGCAGAAGAAAACCTAATGACAAAGGTGCGTGTTCTAACAGAGAATAGCCAAACTGTCGAGGCTGGTAAGGTTATTAGTATCACTTTAAATGATAACACAGTCTTGGGTGAAGAGATTAGAAGAGATTCACCGCTTTATGTTGTGTATTCTAGTGGTCCTGACGAGAATAGCACAGTGGAATTACCTGACTTTAGAACAATGACAGTCGATGAGGCAGAGCTTTTTGCAACTGAAAATAAGTTAATACTTGAAATCGAAGAGGTCTACCATGACACAATGCCAGAGGGAACAATAATTACTCAAAGCATTAAAGCAGAAGAAAAGGTACAAAGTTCTGAAACTATAAAGCTTACAGTTTCATTGGGTAAGAAAATTTTAGTTCCAGATTTTTCACAGTTTGATGCTGATACAGCACAGTTAAAGGCATCACAACTTGGAATAGCGGTTACCGTTAAACATATTTATGCTTCATCTTCTAAAGATAGTTTTGTGTCACAGTCTATAGCCACAGGAACTTTATACGAGGGCGAAGAGATAGTTAAACTTACATATTCATTAGGAAATAAGGTTTTACTTCCATCGTTTGTAGGACAAGGCAAAGACGCTATTGAAAACTTTATAGCTCCACTTAACGCTGAAGGCGCAAACCTAAGTGTCAATGTAACCTACACAGCCTCTGCACAACCAGCTGGTACAATTCTTACTCAAAATAAAGAGAATGTAAACGTTGGTGTGTATGAGACAATATACATTGTGGTTTCAGAAGGTTCTGTAATATTCTCACCAGACCTAGTAGCTAATACAGGTGGAACTTATGAAACAATAGTCACAAGAGAAAAAGCAATTGCTATGTGTGAAGCATTAGGTATTACACCGATTTTTGTAGCGCAAGACACTAAAGACAGACTAGAGGGCGAGGTTTGGTGGCAAAGTGTTTCAGCAGGTAAAGAAATGAGCCAAGGCGACACTATTGAACTAAAATATGTGCCTATTACTTCTGTAGTCACAGTTCCTAATTTTGATGGAATGACAGAGGCAGAGATTAGAAGTGCTGGATATTTAAATAAATTCCTAATTGAGTTTGTTACAGGCGAATTTCAAGACGGCATGGGCGGTAAGGCTACAAGCCAGTCGGTTTCTCACGGAACAACAGTAGCGATAGGTTCTGTGATAACAGTGACTATTGCAGAAGAAATTATAGCAGAGATACCAGATGAAATTCCAGACGAAACACCTATAAGTTAATAAAAAAATGCTGTAGCAAATTTATTTTGCTACAGCATTAAAATTTTTAGGATTATTGTTTCTCGATGATTATTTCGATAACTTCGCCGTTTCCTAGAATATCACCGCTAGCCTTTAGGATGTTATCACCCTCTAGGATTAAGCTTGAATCTAGTGTGCCGTTTACATAGATCTCAACGCCGTTTGATTTTGATGTTACATCATATTCAAAAGTTCCTACTGTGCTTGTGATTGTAACCTTGTCACCGTCGAATACATAAGTAGTCTCTAGTAGTGTTGGGTCAACAGCTACTTCCTCTGTGCTAAGTGAAGCTGCATATTCTTCTAGTGTCATACCACCGATTTTAGATAATTCCCATGTTCCGTCAACATTTACTGCACCTGAACATGCTACTAACATTACAGCCATAACTAAAGTTAATGCTAATGCGATTATTTTTTTCATATTAATATACCTCCTAATATGAGTATTAAATTTATTACTTGCCTATTATATATCAAGCAAAATTAAAAGTCAAGTGCAAATTAAGGGTAATTTACGTCTTGTTTAGATGTTTTGTATAAAAAAACGGTTAGTTAATCCTAATTTGAGATGTTGTTTTTGTGCATAATATCTAAATGCTGGAATTAATAGTGTTATTTATGTTGTAATTATATCATTTATAGTTAAAACTAACAAAGAATATTCAACTTTGAACTAAATATAAAAGCGAAATTGACGTATTTGTCAGTGTGGTGAAGTTTTTGAAATAAAAGTCTTGCATTATTGTAAACACTATGCTATAATTGTTACAATTTGTAACACATGTTACGAATTGTGGCAAATCTAAATATAAGCATGGAGGCACATTTATGTGTAAAATATTCAGCAGACTTTTAACAGGTCTTGCGCTAGTATCAGCATTAACACTTTTTTCAAGCACAGCAATTGCAGAAGAATATACAGAAAAATATACAGGCGAGAAAACATCAATCGAGTTAGCAGAGTTCGGAATTGAAGCATATGAGGACGATTGGCAATACAGCTACGGTGGATATGGTTCAATGGGATACGGTGGGACAAGATATTCAGATTGTAGCGGATTAATATATGCCTATCTTTGTTGGACAGGCGAGAACTCAAACCCATCACCTAACTACTCAATGCCTAGAGCCGTTTTACCACAAGTATACGCAAGTTCACAGAGTGGTCCAATTTCTACAATGCCTAGAACTCACGGATTACTTTTAACAAGCTATGATTACAATCACATTGGAATATACATAGGAAATGGACAATCAGTTGACAACAGCACATATGGTACAAACATGATTATGGGCGACATGGACAACAGAGGTTGGTTAGAGTGGCATAAACTAGACGTAATTGAGTATCCAACTAATGGTTGGTACGAGTTTAACGGAAACGATTATTACTATATAGATGGTGAGTATGTAATTGACACAGAACTTACTTTATTAGGAACTACATATAAATTCGACTCAGCAGGACTTTCTACAATCACAGAACTTAAAGAAGTAGTTGTAAACCCTGTATTTGAGCTTAACATATCATTAAACTAAATAAATTTCAAGCCTAGAAGTTAATTGCTTCTAGGTTTTTTATTTGTTGCAATAATTTTGTCAGCGTGATATAATTGAATTAGAAAAATAAAAAGGATGTTATCAATGTATTTACCAATAATTAAAGAAGAAATGCTAGAGCGTGGAATAGAAAGACCTGATTTTGTGTTTGTAACGGGAGATGCCTATGTAGATCACCCGTCTTTTGCACATGCAATAATTTCAAGAGTCTTAGAGTACAACGGCTTTAGCGTGTGTATAATTGCTCAACCAGATTGGAACAATCCAAAATCTGTTTGTGAGTTTGGCGAGCCTAGACTAGGATTTATCATCAGTTCAGGGAATATGGATTCCATGGTGAACCATTATTCGGTTAGCAAAAAAAGAAGAAAAAAAGATATGTACAGCCCTAACGGAGAGATGGGCAAAAGACCAGACTATGCCACAGTCGAATACTCAAAACTTATAAGAAAAACATATAAAAACACACCTATAATCATAGGTGGAATTGAGGCAAGTCTTAGAAGAATGAGCCATTATGATTATTGGTCTGACAGCCTTAAGCCATCTGTGTTAATTGAGAGCGGTGCAGATTTACTGATTTACGGAATGGGCGAAAAGGCTATAGTTGAAATTGCAAATTCGCTTAGAAATGGAATTGAGATTAAAGACATAAACTTTGTTAAAGGAACAGTCTTTAAGTCTGATAACACCGACTGCGTTTCAGAGGCTATAAAGCTTCCAGGATTTGATAAGGTTAAAACATCTAAAGAACTTTACGCAAAAAGTTTTTATAAGCAGTATAAAAATACCGATCCATTTACAGCTAAACCTATAATCGAAAGCTATAATAGAGACTTATTTCTAATTCAAAATCCACCTCAAATGCCTTTGACAAGCGACGAGATGGACGAAGTTTATGCACTTCCATATATGAGAGACTACCACCCTATATATAGAAAGATGGGCGGTATCCCAGCTATAGAAGAGGTTAAGTTTAGTCTTATCAGCAATAGAGGTTGTTTTGGTGCCTGTAATTTCTGTGCATTGACATTCCATCAAGGCAGAATTGTACAGGTTAGAAGTCATGAGTCTTTAATAGAAGAGGCAAAACTTATAACTCAGGACAAAGAATTTAAGGGATACATCCATGACGTTGGAGGCCCTACAGCTAATTTTAGAAAACCAGCCTGTAAAAAGCAACTAAAAGCAGGTGCATGTCCTGATAAGCAGTGTCTGTTTCCAACTCCTTGCGCTAAAATCGAGGCAGACCACAGCGACTATCTTGAATTGCTGAAAAAATTAAGGGCATTACCTAAAGTAAAAAAAGTTTTTGTGAGGTCAGGCATACGATTTGACTTCTTACTGCAAGATAAATCAGATGAATTTTTCACAGAGCTAGTAAAAAATCACATAAGCGGACAGCTAAAGGTTGCACCTGAACATGTAAGCGACAAAGTTCTGCAAAAAATGGGCAAGCCTAGAAACAGCGTTTACAGGCAGTTCAGCAATAAATACAGAGAGCTTAACAAAAAAATGGGCAAAGATCAATACGTTGTGCCTTACTTAATGTCATCTCACCCAGGCTCAGACCTAACAGCTGCTATAGAATTAGCAGAATATTTAAGGGAACTAGGCTACATGCCAGAGCAAGTACAAGACTTCTACCCTACACCATCAACAATATCAACCTGTATGTATTACACAGGCTTAGACCCACGAGACATGACCCCAGTTTTTGTAGCGAAAGAGTCAAAAGATAAAGCCATGCAGAGAGCTTTAATACAGTTCAAAGACCCAAAAAACTACGATTTAGTCGCCGAGGCACTAGTAAGGGCAAAAAGACGAGACCTAGTAGGCACAGACAAAAACTGTTTAATCAAGCCAAAACCAAACGATAAACGTTTTATGAAAACAGATTCAAGAAAAGGTAAGACGGTTAATAGGAATAGGAGTAGACGGGGGAAATAATAAATAATAATGCAGAATTGATAATTCATAATTATTTAACACCAATAATAAATTCCACGGAAAATTAATGGATAGTTGATAATGGATAATGGATAATTGTTTAACATAAATAATAAATCCCACAAAATCAATAACCAATAATTTACTAAAATCTAAAATAACCATTGTAGGCTACTACCTTGTCAACAATAAAACTTTATAACTTATTGTAGGGGAGGGTCTCTACAATCAAACATAAAAACGCAAAAACCTCCCACAAAATGGGAGGTTTAAATATTTACAGTTTTTTTCTAATTTCTGTTGGGTTTTTATTAAGGTAACTTTTGCAAAGTCTATTTAAATGAGATAGATCATAAAAACCTGCTAATCCTACAATTTCATCGCACGTATACTTTGAGTGTTGCAATAAAAATACTGCATACTCAAGTTTTTTTGCGATTATATACTTTTTAATTGAAGTTCCTGTGGCTTGTCTGAATTTTCTAGTTATCAAACTTTCGCTTACATTGGCAACCTTGCACACATCTGCTAGTGTTATGCTTTCTCTGTAATGAGTGTCTATAAAGTTTATTGCAAGCTTTATATAGCTTTGAATTGGGTCGTCGTTCAGTGTGATTATCTCGTTATATATTGTCATGATTATAGAATAAGCCTTGGCAGAAAGTATATATTCACTAATTTTTTCACTAGTTTTTGCATATTTTACTATGTCTACTAATTCTGTAAGCAAGGCTCTTGTGTGTGTTGCGTCTAGCACATGATGATTTTTTAATTCGCTTACCACATTTTTATAATTGAAAAAGTCAAGCTCTAGCCATAGGTAACCTGTCTCCTCGTTAGTAACATAAAGATGTGGTTCGTTTGGGGCTATCAAAAAGGCATCTCCTTTTTTTAGGTGATGTTCTTTTCCGCCTGTGGTAATTGTGGCAGTGCCACTAAAAATAAAATGTATTAAAAAATATGGGTAGTTGTCGCCCCTTTTAACAAAAAAGTCTTTAGGTTTTACACTACAACCCATTCTAAATGGTTTAACTATTAGGTTTTTATTTTCGTTTTTTTCTGTTCTTGTAGAAAAGCCTATTATGTCGTCTAAATATTTTCTGTATTCCATATTAAATCCTTTAAATAAATTATTACTTATTCTATTATACTATTATTTTGTACAATTGTACAGAGGTAAAATTATTTTCGTCATATTGAATATATTAACGGTTTAAACTTTGTTTAATACGACAATTGAATAATATTATTGTTGGTAAATACAAAAAGTTTGTCAAAATATACATGTACATATGATTAATAATTTGCTAAACTCAAAGTAAAGAATTCAGCTATAGATAAGATATAGTTCTATTTTGTAATAATATTTAGTGAATTATATCAAAAAAAGCTGTGAAAAATGGAGGAAAGAAAATGAAGATCAGAAAACGAGTTATGTCGGCAGTGTTGTCCCTTGCATTGCTAATGAGCGCAATACCTGTACTTAATGTATCAGGTGCGGAAATTCCAATGCCAACGCCAAACACCACAGAGTATTATACTTTTGAAGATGGCGACATGGGTGGATTTACTATCAGAGGCAACGAGATGGGGCTTTCACAAGACATGAACTTTACACCGGGTGGTGACACATCAATTAAGTCGCTGACAAACGATTTCCAAATTAGTAAGAATTATGCGGAATTACAAATGGAAAAAGTTGTTACAGTGCATTTCTATGATGTATACGATGACACAGCAAACAGTAAACGTGCTAAATTTGGTGTTCAATTGCAATCAGGACAATCAGGTACACAAACAGATAATGTTTACGTAATGGCGAATAACCAAGACGATACTGTTGCAAACGGAGGTAGCGGAGTTTATTCTTACCGTTTCCAAAACACAGCCGTTAGTGGTTCTTCAGCTAATGTTATGGTAAACTCAACTATTCCAAGATCAACAGGTTGGCACTATATGACATTTGACTACACTAATCCTGGTCAAGTTACTCTTTCTATTGACGGAATAGAGGCTTCTGAACATACTCAAGTGCTACAGGCTGGTCAAAACAGCGGATACAAAAATATCAACATCATCAACTATTGGACAGGACCTAGCTCTTATTCTCCAATTTCAAAATATTTTGATGATATCACAATTGAGAGCTTCCCAACAGCTCCGACAGCTCCATTAGTAGATGATACTAACGATACATTCGGCTGGACTTATCATCCTGATTTTATGGACGCTAGTGACTATGAGATTTCACTTGACGGTGGAGACACATGGAATGATGTTACATCTAATCCATATCCTGTAGGCGATGTAAGCATTGCATTAGGAGATGTAAATGTACGTGTTAAAGACATTAACGAGGGAACTGGTAACCCTGCTAGACCTGGTAATGCTCTTGTTAATGAGCAAGCATTTATGACAGAATCAGAGACTTCACAAAAGGTTGTGACAGACCTATATGATTTTGCTACATATTTCTTTGAGGGCGACTACACAGCAGATTCTTGGGCAAGCTTTAAAGCAGTTTACGACAACACAACTACTGAAATTGCAAAAGACAACTATTCTACAGCTCTTTACAACGCTTTAAAAGCTAGTATTGATGCACTAGAATATGAGATGGATAAAGTTACACAATATGAGTTTGAAGACGGAAGCCTTAGCCCTAACCCACTAAAGGCAGTTTTCGGAACTTATAACGATGATCCATATTCTAACCTTTCTGTTCCATCAGGAAAAGGCATACACCTAGATACAGAGCTTGACGAAAATGGCGATCAAATTGCTAAGGTTAAATACACACTAGCAGAGCCACTTTCAGACAAAGTTTTAGAGTTCTTCTTTAGAGACATTAAAGAAGATGTTGAGATTACAGTTGATGTTTATGATTCAGTATCTGGCAATGGATTTAGAATTTACAACAACTCAACAGGTGACTATGTTTATTACCCAATGGAAGACGGCGTTGTTCTTCCAGGTATAGCTTCTGAGTCAAGAAGAAATACAGACTGGCATGCAATGGAGTATAACTTCACAAACTATGGTTCTTGCCAAGTATTTATTGACGAGCGTTTCATCTATGAAAATTCAGATTTCACAAGCTTTGATACAATCGAGGTTACAAGAAGAAATCATAGAGAAGATAACCCAACAGCTACTACTTTAACAATGGATAACCTAGCTATTATCGATAAAAACCCTGTGACAAGTATTGCTCTTCCAGAGCCAGAAATTCACTTAGGTTACTATGATTACTATGATATTAATATAAACAACTATATTATCACAGTAGAAGACGATAGCTACCCAACAACAGATAAATTTAAGTATTCATCAGGCGATTATGACATTGCTAATGTAACTGCAAAAGGTACAGTTGAGAATACTTCTTTCGGTTCAACAACTGCTACAGTAACTTCTTCAAGTGGTCTAAGTGCTACTATAGATGTTATCTGTGAAGATAGAAAAGTTGAGTCAGTTCAAATTTCTGACAGCCCACTTACTATTGAGCCAAACTTTGTTACAGATGTAACAATGCTACCAGACACAAAATTAGTTTTAAATGCTATTATGACTCCAACAGGCGTTACAGAGAGAGAAGTTTCTTGGGTTTCAAGTGATAGCTCTATAGTTTCTGTACAAGATGGACTATTAACAGCAGGTACTAAAGAGGGTACAGCAACTATCACAGTTACAACTATAGACGGTAACAAGACTGCTTCTTGTGACGTTGTTGTAAGCAAAGATAAGCATGTATACGGCGAAACACTTTATGTAAGCTTAGACGGCGATGACACAACAGGCGACGGTTCTATAGATCAACCATATGCTTCAATCCATAAAGCGCAAGAAGTTGTACGTGGAATGATTGCAAACGGAATGCCAGAAGGCGGAGTTATAACATTCGTTCGTGGTGGAACTTATGAAGTTCTAAGCGGAGTAGAGTTCACATCTGCTGATAGCGGTACTGAAGAAAATCCAATTAAATACATGGCATACCCAGGCGAGGAAGTTATATTCACAGGTTCAATCAACTTTGAGGCTAATGATATGGACTTAGTAGTAGATCCTTCTATCATAGCTAAACTTCCAGCAGCTGCACAAGATGATAAAGTTTATCAATATGATTTATCAGATAAAATTAGTGGCTACAAATCACTACAATTCGTAGGTCATGCTATAGGCAACCTAACATGGTTAGAGTCAGACGGCAAAAATGTAGATGATCCATATTATTCACTAACATTCGGTGGAGCTGGACAAACTCTTGCTCGTTGGCCAAATGAAAACGATGCTTCTGTAAACAGTTCATTCCCAGGCACAACAAGAATTAACACAGTTATTGACAAAGGTGCAAACCCTAGAATGTGGAAAGATGATATCATCGGCCGTGCAGACTGGGTACACCCAGACGATAGAGACGAGAGAGACCTATTCAACATTAAATCAACTGCTCTAACTCAAAGAATGCAAAACTGGGTAGGAGTACCATTTGACACAGTTGTAAGAGACGACGGCGTAATTACAGACCCTGCAACAGACATTTGGATGATGGGTTACTGGGGCGCAAACTTCTCTGACCAATCAATTCCTCTACACTCATTAAGTTCTGCTGGTAATGTAGTAGGTGACGAGCCAAGCGGATACAGCATAAGCAGTGACAGTTGGGCAAGATTCTATGTATACAACCTAATTCAAGAGCTAGATATCCCTGGCGAGTGGTATTTTGACCAAAGCACACATATTCTTTATATTTACCCACCAGAGGGAACAGACATGAACAGCAACGAAGAAATTAACTTTGCGGTTCTTGAAGACAACATGTTTACTTTCAACGATGCACAGTACATCACAATTGATGGAATTAGCATGAGTGCTATGCTAGGCACAGCAGTAGAAGTAAACGATTCAAACTATATCAACATAAGAAATGCAGACATTAGCAGTACACAAAAATCAGCAGCTACAGTAAACGGAACAAGCTTTAGTTCAGGTTTTAGCTACTGTGATGTATATGATGTAAACGGTGGTATTAAATTAACAGCTGGTAGCAAGGCTACACTAGAAAAAGGCTTAAACTATGTTGAGGGCTGTACAGTAGAAAACTTTGCTACAATGAACAAAACTTATAACCCTGGTATTGGTTTAACAGGTGTTGGAAACATAGCAAGATTTAGTGAAATATTAGAAGGACCTCATGCTGGTATACTATATTATGGTAATGAGCATCTAATAGAGTTTATGGAAATTCACTCTGTAGTTCTTGAGTCTTCTGACCAAGGTGCAATATTCACAGGTGCTAACGTTTCAGACAGAGACACAATCATTAGAAATTCATATTTCCATGACATCCCAGCAGCTGGTGGTGGCTCAACAGAAAACCACAGTATCTACCTAGACGGTAACGTTGGTGGTATCATAATTATGGACAACGTATTCGATAACAAGGGTAGCCATACAAACGCTATTTTCCTAAACGGCGGTAGAGACAACGTTATTATCGGTAACACATTCACAGGCGTAATGCGTGGTGTATATATAAGTGACGGACCTTATTCAGAGGTTCAAGCATGGTACAAACATGGTTACGGACTATTTGGAAATACTTTCGACTCAAACGAAATGGATTACGACCTAACAGACCCTAACACTCCTTATGCAAAATACTCTCATATCTTAACAATGCCTTATGATGACATGTTATCAACTAAGTATAACAAGGTTATCGACAACGTAGCAGTAGGTAGCTTTGCTTGCCTTGCAACTCTTGACAGAGGCGTTCAACACGATTCAAGAGCTCAAGTTCTTGACGGCACATTCGATAAGAACAATACAAATGTAGCTTCTATCAACTATTATAACTTTACTGCAACAGCAGGTGCAAATGGTTCAGTAGAAGTAAGCAACGACAGAGCAATGGAAAATGGTATTGCAACAGCAATGGCAATTCCTAACGATGGTTATATGTTCGCTTCATGGGTATCTAACGGACAAGAAGTAAGCTATGCCGAGATGTACACAGCAGTTTTAACAAGCGATGTTGTTATAGAGGCACAATTTGTTCCACTAACAGTAGTAGACAGAAAACCTCTTTCAGCGGCTTATAAAGCAATAATGGCTATGGATTTATCAAAATACACTACAGCTTCTGTAACTGCTATGATGAATGCAGTAAACGAAGCAATGGCTCCATATTCAATGGAAGATCCATCACAAGATGAAATTGATACAGCTATAGCAAACGTTAATTCTGCTAAATCTCTACTAGTTATGGATTCAGGCGTAGAGACAGATTCTACAATAATCATCGAGACAGAAAAAGCTCAAGCAGGCGACGAGGTTATGGTTGACATCACACTAGAGAACAACCCTGGTATCACATCAATGAAATTAGTAGTTGATTATGACGAGGACATGTTAGAGCTAGTAGGTGTAACATTTAATAAAGAGTTCGGCGAAATGACAAGCGCTTTCGAGACAGCAGATGCAAATTCAGTTTTAATTCTAAACTGGGTTGACGGAACAAAAGATTTCGACACAGCTGACATGACATACGCAACACTTAAGTTCAAGGTTAAAGACACAGCAACAGAGGGCGACTTAAGCATTACAGCTTCTTACGACCCAGAAGATGTATTTAACATGAACCAACAAAATGTAGCTTTCGACATTACAGAAGGTAAAGTTGAAGTTGTAGAAGTAGTTATGGGTGACACAAACTCAGACGGATTTATCAACAATAAAGACGTTATGGTGCTACTACAATATACAACAAACATGGGAACTTCTATCGATATGATGGCAAGTGACCTAAATGATGACGGCGTAATCGACAATAAAGATGTAATGATACTATTCATAATGGTTTCAGAAAGCGTCTAATAAAGCACAGGTTTAAATTAATAGAACCCGACACCCCCAATAAAAAAAGGTGGTGTCGGGTTTATTTTTGTGTATAATTATATTAAATATGAACAAACTATAAATTAGTGAAAATTGTTCACAATTGCTTTCAATTAGTTACAAATAATTGTATAATCAAGATGAGAATTTGTCGAAAATTGAAAAAAGAGGTGGAAATATGGATCCGATTGATGCAAACTTGAGTCCATTGGCTGAACTACTGCGGCAGCTTAGAACTAAGAATAAATATACGCAAGAATTTATTGCAGAGCAACTTAGCATAACTCGTTCTACCTACTCATATTATGAAACTGGTAAAACAGAACCTAGCAGAACCAGTCTTGGTATTCTAGCAAGGCTTTATAATGTAGGGGTGGAGTGTTTTATATTTGATACTGCGCCGACACTATCAGTAAGTAGTAATAAGGTTAGGGCAACTGCGATGGCAAGAAAAATTCCTTCTAATATAACTACACTGTCAACAGAAGAAAGACAGTTGATAGCTAAATATCGACTTGCTTCAACAAATGCAAAAGAGAAAATAATTCAGCAATTAGAAAAAAAAGATGATGAAAAATAAAAAATCGTCATTTTAGTAGTATCTTTGTATGTGCAATCTGATATAATTAGATATGCCCTTGTAGCTCAGTGGAAAGAGCGCTGCCCTCCGGAGGCAGGAGCGTTGGTTCGACTCCAATCGGGGGTGCCAAAAAATCCTTGTAGATTGCTACGAGGATTTTTATTTATTACTTATTCACTCTTCACTAAAAATTATACTAGGATTTTTTGAAGTAAGTAATAGTTAATAGTGAAGAAGTACAATTAAGGAGCTAAATATGAATGATAGTATATTGATTAAAAAATCCAAATAGCATTAAAAAATGCTCTGAAAGTGAATATTGGCTAGAATTATTAATTGAAATCAGATATTATAATCGGTTGTGATTATAGAAATGTGTTTTTATAATTCGACCATATAATACCCAGCAACCGCTTAATTGCCGAACTTCTATAATAATGTAATAGTCAAGACCGCTTTTGCGTTCATTATAGTCTTGATTTTTACATTATTGTAGATATAATGACAAATGCGGTTGTTGTAATTTTTTGTAGCTTTATGCTATTTACACATTTTAAAAATCATTCTCTTATAATCATAAAGAAATTCTAAATATGTGCATAGAAGTGAGAAAATATTAATTTTTTATATTAATACAGCTAAAAACAACAAATAGGTTAGTACAGCTATTCTGGATAGTCTGTCACTAGCTTGAAGCTGGACCCAAATTCCGTCATAGTTTGTGCTATTTTAAATTTTTTCACCGCATTTTATACTACAGCTATTCTGGATAGTCTGTCACTAGCTTGAAGTTGGACCCAAATTCCGTCATAGTTTGTGCTAAGGCGGAATTTTTTAGCCTCTTTGCTTTCGTGGCATAAAAATAGGGAAAACCCTCTGGTTTTCCCTAAATTAGTGTTGATCTTATTCAATTATCTTAATACAAAAGATAATCAATCATATTATAATAGACTCAATTTACAATTTATTTAGCTGGAGTATCGCTTGACATAACTTCTTTCAGTGATGTTGCAAGACCTGCAAGAGACTGGATTTCTGAAGGAATGATAATTTTTGTTGCCTTGCCGTCAGCGGCTTTTGCAAAGGCTTCAAGTGATTTAAGTTTGATGATAGCCTCGGTTGGGTTTGAACTGTTAAGCATCTCAATTGAATCTGCTAAAGCTCTTTGAACTGTTAGCAACGCTTCCGCCTCACCTTGAGCTTCTCTAATTTGTGCCTCACGTTTAGCATCAGCCCTTAGAATTGCAGACTCTTTTTCACCTTCAGCCACTAGGATTGAAGACTGCTTTTGTCCCTCTGCCATAAGTATGGATTCACGTCTTTCACGCTCTGCCTTCATTTGTTTTTCCATTGCCTCTTGAATTTCACGAGGTGGGATTATGTTCTTAAGCTCTACTCTATGAACCTTTATACCCCATGGGTCTGTGGCTTCATCTAGTATAGTTCTCATTCTTGCATTGATTATATCACGAGATGTTAGAGTTTGATCAAGCTCTAAATCACCTATAATGTTACGCAAAGTGGTAGCTGTTAGGTTCTCGATTGCAGAAATTGGTCTTTCTACTCCATATGTATAAAGCTTTGGATCTGTAACTTGATAATAAACAACTGTGTCAATTTGCATTGTAACATTGTCTTTTGTGATAACTGGTTGAGGTGGAAAATCCACAATTTGCTCTTTTATAGATATTTTGTTTGATATTTTGTCGATTAGTGGAACTTTAAAGTGAAGACCTGTTCCCCAAGACTCTTTATATGTTCCAAGTCTTTCAATGATAAATGACTTAGCTTGTGGCACAACTACGATACATGAGGCTATTACTGCGACTATAATTATCGCTATAATACCCCAAATTATTAACATTACTTCTTCTGGCATAATATTACCCTCCTAAATTTAAATCTTTTGTACAATTGCTTTTACGCCCTCGATTTTTATTACTTTGACATTGCTTCCCTTTGGGATTTCGGTTTCAGATTTTGCTGACCAAATTTGTCCCATGATTTTGATTTGTCCTACATTTTCACTTGGAATTATGTCTTCTGTTACTGTTCCTGTTTGCTCAATAAGTCTATCAAAATTTGTTGCAACGTTTTTAATTTTAAGAACTCGTTTAAGCACAGGTCTAGTTGATAACAATAAGACAATAGACACCAGTAAGAATACAGCAATCTGAATAGGTATGCTGGCCCCGAGACTTACAGCAAGTACAGCGGCTAAAGAACCTAGCGAGAACCAAATTGCAGTAAGGTCGAGTGTAACAGCTTCCGCAATGGCTAAAATGACAGTTGCAGCTATCCAAACCCATAACATATACTCTTCCATTAAATATAACCCCTTTCATATTGTTATGAAATTATTGTAGCATTATTGCATAAAAAAGTCAAGTGACCTATAAATATAATTCATGAATTATTGGTGAAATCTTAAAGTTCTGCATGTGTATGTAAAATTATATTAAAGAAAATGAAAAATAGTATTGCAAAATATCATAAAATAGTGTAGAATGTAATTCAATGGTTAAAATCGTTAAATTATAGGTGGGTGAAAAAATGTTTTTTCAAAAAGAAATTGAAACTATGCCAAGAGCAGAACTTGAGAAGCTACAACTTGAAAGATTAAAGTTTATGGTGGACTATTGCTTTAACAATGTAAAGTTCTACAACGAGAAACTTTCAAAGGCTGGCATCACTTCAGGTGACAAAATCAAGACTCTTTCAGACATTCAGTATATTCCATTCACAACAAAAGAGGATATAAGGGATAACTATCCGTTTAACATGATGGCTAGACCTATGAAAGATATTGTTAGAATACATGCTTCTTCTGGCACAACAGGCAAGCCTACAGTAGGTGTTTATACAAAAAATGACCTTGACAACTGGGCGACACAAGTTGCAAGAATTTGTGCAGCTGCCGGTGTAAGCGATGAGGATATTATCCAAATTAGCTTTGGTTATGGTCTGTTTACAGGCGCTTTGGGTCTACATTATGGTTTAGAAAAATTAGGTGCTACTGTTATTCCTGCGTCTTCAGGAAACACAGAGAAACAACTTATGATGATGAGAGACTTTGGAGTAACTGGTTTAGTTGCTACTCCGAGTTATGCTGTCTACTTAAGTGAAATAGTAAAAGAGGGCAATTTGCCTTTATCTGAATATGATAAGCTTAAATTTGGTATCTTAGGCAGTGAGAGCTGTACTCAAGACATGAGAGATGCTATAGAGAAAAACCTAAACATCACTGTTAGTGATAACTATGGAATGACAGAGCTTACAGGCCCTGGCGTATCTGGTGAATGTGAGCTAAGAAATGGTCTTCACTTTAATGAAGATGCTTTCTTGCCAGAAATTATTGATTCTGAAACAGGCATGGTTAAAGAAAGAGGAGCAACTGGCGAGCTAGTAGTTACTACTCTTTTAAGAGAGGGTGCACCTGTTTTAAGATATAGAACAAGAGACATAACAAGACTTGACTATGAGCCTTGCCTATGTGGCAGAACAGGCGTTAAGATGGACAAAATTATGGGCAGAACAGATGACATGCTTATTATCAAGGGTGTAAATGTGTTCCCATCTCAAATAGCTACAGTTCTTGAAAGCTTTAGCGAAATAGGACCTCACTATCAATTGGTTCTAACTCGTGAGCATTTTATGGACAAATTAGAGGTTAAGGTAGAGCTTATCGACTCTTCACTTTTAGAGAGTTTTGGTGAGCTTGAAGACTTAACAAGAAAAATTAGAGAAAATTTAAAGAGTATTCTAGGGTTAGACACAAAGGTAACACTTGTTGAGCCTAAGAATTTAGAGCGTTTCCAAGGAAAGGCTAAAAGAGTAATTGATCTAAGGGGGAATTAAAAATTGAAAGAACTAATGTTAGGAAATGAAGCAGTAGCAAGAGGTCTTTATGAGGCAGGAGTAAGCGTAATATCAAGTTACCCTGGTACTCCAAGTACAGAGATTACAGAGGCGGCTGCTAAATATGATGAAATGTATTCAGAATGGGCACCGAATGAAAAGGTAGCGGCAGAAGTTGCCTGTGGTGCGTCAATCGGTGGTGCAAGAAGTTTCTGCGCTATGAAACACGTTGGCTTTAATGTGGCAGCAGACCCTATTTTCACTATGAGTTACATAGGTGTTAACGGCGGAATGGTTATAGCAGTAGCCGATGACCCAAGCATGCACTCTTCACAAAACGAGCAAGACACAAGAAACTATGCAATAGCTGCTAAACTTCCTTTAATTGAGCCAGCAGACTCAAACGAGTGCAGAGACTACACAAAACTTGCTTATGAGATATCAGAAAAATTTGATACTCCTGTAATTTTGCGTTTAACTACAAGAATTTCTCACTCAAGAAGTGTTGTAGAATTAGGCGAGAGAGTAGAAGTTCCAAATAAGGAATATGTTAAAAATCCAGCTAAAAATGTTATGCTTCCTGCTTTTGCAAGACCTAAACATGTTGTAGTAGAGAAAAGAACAGAAGATCTAAGGGCTTTTGCTGAGATCTCTTGCATTAATAAGGTAGAAGATAATGGACAAAAAGTTGGTGTTATCACAGCTGGTGTTGTTTATCAATACGCTAAAGAGGTTCTAGGCAATTCTGTAAACTACCTAAAACTAGGCATGATTAACCCACTACCGCTAGACCTAATTAAGAATTTTGCTAAAGGTTTAGATAAAGTATATGTAATTGAAGAGTTAGACGACATTATAGAGACTCATTGCAAGAAAAACGGAATTGATGTTATAGGCAAAGAGCTATTCCCAAAAATTGGTGAGTTTAACCAAAGAGTTCTAGCCAAGCTTATGAAAAATCAAGAGATAGAGGGTAAGACTTTTGGCGAAGAAATACCTGTAAGACCTCCTGTTATGTGCTGTGGCTGTCCTCATAGAGGTGTGTTCTATGCTCTTAAAAAGGCTGGAGTTTATGTAAGTGGTGACATTGGATGTTACACATTAGGAGCTAGTGCGCCTTTAGGTGCTATGGATGCTTGTATCTGTATGGGTGCGTCAATTTCTGCACTTCACGGATTTAACAAGGCTACAGGCAGAGACAAGAGTTCTGTTGCTGTTATAGGTGATTCAACATTTATGCACACAGGAGTTAACAGTTTAATCGACGTAGCATACAACCAAAGTAATTCCGTAGTTATGATTTTAGATAACTCAATTACAGGTATGACAGGCCACCAACATAACCCTACAACAGGATTTAATATTAAGGGTGACCCAGCTGGTGTTGTAAACCTAGAAGAGCTATGTAAGGCTATTGGTATTAAAAGAGTAAAAGTTGTAGACCCTTATGACTTAAAGGCTACAATGGACCTTATAAAAGAAGAGTTAGAGGCAGAAGAAGCGTCTGTAATAATCAGCCGTAGACCTTGTGCGTTGCTTAAGTCAGTTAAGCATAACCCAGCTCTTGTAGTAGAAAAAGACGATTGTATCGGCTGTAAAATATGTATGGGTATCGGTTGCCCTGCAATAAGCATGAAAGATAAAAAAGCTGTTATAGACCCTAACCAATGTGTAGGCTGTGGAGTATGCAAAGGATTGTGTCCTAAAAAGGCAATTAAGGAGGCTAAATAATGAGCAAGGTTAATAGTGTTATTATAGTTGGTGTCGGAGGGCAAGGAACACTTCTTGCAAGCCGTATTCTAGGTGCCGTTATGATGGATCAAGGCTATGATGTTAAGGTAAGTGAAGTTCACGGAATGAGCCAAAGAGGTGGCTCTGTTGTAACTTATGTAAGATATGGTGATAAAGTTTATTCTCCAATTATCGAAAATGGTGAGGCAGATGTTGTACTAGCTTTTGAGCAATTAGAGGCTGCAAGATATCTTTCATATTTAAAAGAGGGCGGAGATTTAATCGTAAACACTCAATGTATAGACCCAATGCCTGTTATCACAGGAAATATGGAGTATCCACAAGAGATTTTAACGAAAATTTCAGACATGGATGTAAAGGTAACTCCTGTTAATGCCACAGAGATTGCAAGAGATTCTGGCTCTGTTAAGGCTGTTAATGTTGTGCTTATTGGTGCAATGGCAGCTAAACTTAATTTTGATAAAGAAGTTTGGATAAAGGCTATCAAAGAAAACGTACCGGCTAAATTCCTAGATTTAAATTTAAAGGCTTTTGAAGCTGCTTATAATTAGTTAAGAGTGAAAAATGAATAGTGAAAAGTTAATGTGAAAATCCTTACGGATTTTTTGATTAAAGACTTTTTAAATAAAAATTTTGTGTTGATAAAGATAAATTTATTAATATATTGTAGGGCACGGAGACCAGACGTGTTGATTACGATTTTTGATTTAAAATAAATTCGTTAAAACGCATAAATTCATGTAGGGGCGGATATTATCCGCCTATGAAACTTAGGCAAAATCACCAAATTTTTAGGCGGATAATATCCGCCCCTACATGGTTAAATTTGCTAAGAGGCACGGAGGGTCGCCCCTACAATTAAGCATTAAGTTTGCTTAATTTTTAAGGTTTGAGACCTGTCTCCTACAAAATAACAAATTATATGTAAAAATGAAAAGCAAAAATAGCGATTGAAAATAAATAAATGAGAGGTTTTGTAAATGAATTATTTTAACAAAGAAATTGAGTGCGCAAGTTCTGAAGAGATGAAAAAGGTTCAATCTGAAAGACTTATCAAAATGGTAAAGTCTTGCTATGAAAACGTTCCACTGTACAAAGAGCGTTTTGACGAGATGGGACTTAAGCCAGACGATATCAAGAGTATTGATGATATCGTTAAATTACCATTTACATACAAGGATGACTTAAGAGAAACTTATCCTTTTGGTATGCTAGCTGTTCCACGTGAGGAGATCGTAAGAGTTCATGCGTCTTCTGGAACAACAGGCAAGCAAACAGTTGTGGCTTACACTCAAAATGATTTAGACGTTTGGACAGAGTCAGTTGCAAGATGTATTATGGCAGTTGGCGGAACTAAAGAAGACTTTATTCAAGTAGCTTATGGCTATGGATTGTTTACAGGTGGTCTAGGTTTACACTATGGTGCTGAAAGACTTGGAGCTACTGCTATTCCAGTTTCTTCTGGTAACACTAACAGACAAATTGATATTTTCAAAGACTATGGATCAGACATTCTTTGCTGTACTCCGTCTTATGCAATGTACATAGGCGAGACATTAAGAGAAAAAGGCATAGATCCTAAGTCTCTTAAACTACGTGCAGGTATCTTTGGTGCAGAGCCATGGACAGATGAAATGCGTAAAGAGATAGAGAAACTTTTAGACATTAAGGCTTATGATATCTATGGATTATCTGAAATTGCAGGTCCTGGTGTTTCTTGTGACTGCACAGAGCAAAAAGGTCTACATGTTCAAGAGGATTATTTCTACCCAGAAATTATTGATCCTGACACAGGCGAGCAATTGCCAGACGGACAATACGGTGAGTTAGTATTTACTTGTATTGGTAAAGAGGCGCTACCTCTTATTCGTTACAGAACAAGAGATATTTGTGCTTTAAATCGTGAGAAATGCGCTTGCGGAAGAACAACAGTTAGAATGCAAAAACCTCGTGGTAGAACAGACGACATGCTAATTATCAGAGGAATTAATGTATTCCCATCTCAAATTGAGTCAGTTCTTATCGATATGGGCATGGAGCCTAACTATCAATTGATAGTAGATAGAAGAAATAACTTAGACACCTTAGAGGTTCAAGTTGAGATTAATTCAGAAATTTTCTCTGATACAATCAAAAGTTTAGAGAAAATTGAGAACCAAATTGCGGCAGCTTTACAGTCAATTTTGAACGTTGTAGCTAAAGTTACACTTCTTGAGCCAAAATCTATACCAAGAAGTGAAGGAAAAGCAAAAAGAGTTATTGACAAAAGGGCAATATAATATTATTATATATATATAATATAAAAAATTAAGAGTGGGAGTGATTTTATGTACGTAAAGCAGTTATCAATATTTATCGAGAATAAACCTGGTAGATTAGCGGACATCACAGAGACTTTGGCTAATGCTGATATTGACCTAAGGGCAATTTCAGTTGCAGACACAAGTGATTTTGGAATTTTAAGAGTTGTAGTAGATAAACCTGAAATAGCAGAAAAAGCTCTTAAAGACGCAGGTATGACAGTTTCATTATCAAAAGTTTTGGCAGTTACAGTCAAAAACAAAAAGGGTGAACTAGCTAAAGTTATAAGACTATTGTCAGATGAAGAAGTTGTAATTGAGTATGTATATGATTTTGTAGGTTTAGTAGACGGAGTAGCCTGCATAGTTATAAGAGTAGATGACAACAAAAAGGCTGTGGCAGTCTTAGAAAAAGCTGGAGTTGCTTTAGTTAATCAAGATGGCTTAATGGGCTAAAGAGGTAAACAAATGAAGCGTAAAGACTATATTTCATGGGATGAATACTTTATGGGAGTAGCCTTGTTGGCTGCAATGAGAAGTAAAGACCCAAGTACACAGGTGGGTGCCTGTATAGTTGACAACCAAAATGTTATTATTTCTACAGGATATAACGGTTTTCCTATTGGTTGCTCTGATGATGATTTTTCATGGGAGCGTGAAGGAGAAGACACTAAGTATCCGTTTGTAGTACATGCAGAGCTTAATGCAATTTTAAATGCACATGGTAAATCACTAGAAAACGCAAGAATTTTTGTTGATTTATTTCCGTGCAATGAATGTGCAAAGGCAATAATTCAGTCAGGTATAAAAGAGGTTATATATTTAAGGGATAAGTATGCTAATACGCCAGCCGTAATAGCATCAAAAAGAATGCTAAACGCATCGGGTGTAATACTTACAAAACTTGAGATAGATAGGTCTATCACCTTAAACTATAGCAATGACTAAATTTCTAAAGATAAAAAGGCTATGGTTTCTATTATTAGTTCCCATAGCTTTTTTTATAAACTATTTATCCTCTTTAAACCCTTTAATAACCGAGACTGTTTTTTCCCGTGGCATATATAAGTATTACTCAAGTTTTTTTAGCATGATAACAGGTTTTGTTCCTTTCTCTCTTGGAGAAATGTTGTTAGTGTTATCTCTAGTGGTAGTAGCATTATTATTGATTATATCTGTAGCAAGAAGCATACAAACCAAAAAACTAAAACCTATACTAAACTATATTTTAAACATATTGATGAGTGCAAGCGTTTTGTATTTTATATTTGTATTTAATTGTGGAATTAATTATAATAGGCTTTCGTTTGAGCATTATTATGGCGAATTTGAAAGCGATTTTTCGGTTGAAGAATTAGCCTTTATGTGTGAAACTCTTATAGTTGAGGCTGGTGAAATTCGTGAAAGCCTAGATTTTGAGCGGTTAAACTTTAATTCTTCTCTAGTTCAAAAAATTGAACTTGCAGATATAGCAGGCGCCGAAATGGACAAATTAGCCGAAACTTATACTGTTTTATCTGGCGAATACGGAAACGCAAAACCAGTGTTTTTTTCTAATTTGTTGTCAGAAATTAGAATTACAGGAGTGTTTTTTCCGTGGACATTCGAGGCAAATATAAATGGTTCAGTTCCGTTTTATCAAATTCCATTTACCATGCTACACGAGGAAGTACACCAGCGTGGATTCATGAGAGAAGATGAGGCGAATTTTATAGCGTGGCTTGCAGGCAAAGACGCAGAAAATTTAACCGTTAAATACAGCTGTTATATGGCTGCTATAAATTATTCTATGAATTCACTTTATTCAGCCGACCCTGATAGTTATTGGATGGTATATGAAAAATTTACAGATGACCAGAGATATGACAGACAAATCAGCTCTGATTATTGGAAACAGTACGAGAGCCAGGCTGCCGAAATTTGGACAGAAGTTAACGATAATTACTTAAAAGCAAATGGGCAAGAAGACGGAGTTATAAGCTACTCAAAGGTTACACAGTTGATTTTAACAGATTTTTATAAATAATAAAAGCTAATAAACTGCATGATTTGCGGTTTGTTAGCTTTATTTTTAGTTAGTTTACACTTATACTTTTGCATTGGATATGAATGTATTATAAGTAAGCAAATTTGTGCAAAGTGTAGTAAAAGTTAATACCAAATTTTACCATTATAACATTGATTATTTCGACAAATTATGATATAATTTTTAAAAAGATATGTTAGTGGTTCATTTGTGAACTAGTTTTGTAATTAAAATGTAACACAGTTTAGAATGTAAATCTAGTCTTTTATATAATCTTACAAATGATAAATAAAAAAGGAGGACAAAATGAGAAAAACAGTTATAAGCCTAATGCTGATAGTATGTGTATTAATGTCAGGAGTTTTATATACAAACGTCAATGCAGATGAAGAAGTAATTAAAATTGGATATCAATCAAACGGAAATTTTATTGACAATATTGATAGCATTAACTCAAAAGGCTATGGTTATGAAGTTTTTAAGAAAATTGAAGAAATTAGCGACTTGCGGTTTGAATATGTTCAGATAGAATCAGATCCGTTCGCTACACTAGATTCTGGGGTGGTAGACGTAATAGGATTTTACGTTAAAACAGAAGAACGCAGTGAAGATTATATATATTCTGAAACTAATTTCAGTAAGGCGTATATCGTTCTTACTACAGAGAATCAAGATATTTTGTATGATGACCCTATGAGTATTGATGGAAAAACAGTTGCGACATATCATGGGAATATTGGTAATGAGCATTTAGATGAATATTGTGAAGAGCATTCCATATCAGTGAATTATATTTATGGAGATATTACAGATTATGAAAAGTTAGATGCTGATTTCTATGTTACTTATATGTTTAATGAAGAAAATAGTGATAGACAAACAGTTCTTAATTTGTCTATACGAAACATTCATTTAGTTTCAACATATGAGAATCAAGAAATTATGGATAAGATTAATGAAGTATTTATGGAAGTAGTTGTAACAGAAGGTAATTTTTTCATGGAGCTTGAAGAGAAGTACTTATCTTATAATATTAACTTAAACCATAGAGATTTAAGAAAAGATGAATTAGAAATACTTAGACAGAGACCACTACAAGTAGCATATTTGGAAGGGTATCCACCGCATACATTTACTAATGATAGTGGCGAGCCAGATGGTTCATATGTTGATATTATGAATTTTCTAGCTCACGAATATAATTTTGAAGTTGAATATAAACCTATTAATATCAACTCTATACTAGATGAGCATGCTGATATAGACATATATTTAGGGCTTTATGGTGTAAGAGAAGATTTGCTTGAAAAATATGAGTATACAGAAGCATTTGAATCACTTCCGATGTATGTAACAGTACCGAGAGATGTGTTTTTAGCCAGCTCTACAGCGGTTGATTTAAGAGAAACAGTAACAACAGTAGGCACTTTGAGATATCATAGATTAAATTTTGATTATTATAGTGATATTTTTGAAAATACTGAATTTGTTTACTATGATGATTTTGACAGAATGCTTTATGATTTTTCTGTAGGTGATTTAAGTGCTACACTATTCACAGACAGTGCAACTACATATTTAGAATTATATCTTAAAAACGACGACTACAGAAACTATCCGGCAGATTTTGAATTGCCTTTAAGCTTCTTAATTTCAAAAGATATATCAGATGATTATATTCCTATTTTTAATGTGATGTTTGACACCATTAGTGACTCTGAGTATCAAAGTATATTGCTTACCAATTCTAATGATTTTCTACCTGAATACACTTCAACAGATTATGTAAGAGATAATTGGTACATTTTTGCAATTATTATATTTGTTGTGGCATTGGGCTTTGTAATTTATTTGTATATTCACGAGAAAGAAAGGCAAAACATTAAAATCAAGGCATATGACATTGACTCGCTTACAGGGATTTATACTTCTGCTAAGTTTATGGATATAGTAAGAGAAAAGATTAAATCTGCAAAACCACAGGAATATGAATTAGTTACATTTGATATAGATTTTTTCAAGAGCATAAATGCTTATTACAGTACTCAAAAGGGCAATGAAGTGCTTAAAGCGATAGCCCAGGCGTTAAACGAAGCGTACTACGGAACAGACACTATTTTTGCAAGAACTACTGTAGATCATTTTGTTATATTTAAAAAGCATGGTACTATTCCTAGGATAGAAAGAGTGTATGCAGAAAAAATAATACCTGCTATTCGGAGTGTTATTGGAAACAGATTTAATGTGAGTATGTCATTTGGAAAATATGTAATACATAACACTAAAGATAAAATAACTAATATGATAGGTTATGCAGATGAGGCAAGAAATAAAGGCAAAGACTTACATGAGTTTACTTATTATCTGTTTGATGATAAGATGATGGATGCATATAATAAAAAAATTGATATAACAGTAAGAATGGATCAAGCATTAAAAGACAATGAGTTTGTAGTTCATTATCAACCTAAAATTGACTTTGAAACACTTAGAATAACTGGTGCAGAGGCTCTAGTTCGTTGGATACCAAAAGTTGGTGGTACAACAGTTTATCCTAATGATTTTATTCCTGTGTTTGAGAATAATGGATTTATTTCTTCTATAGATAAATTCGTGTTTGAAGAAGTATGTAAGCTTATTGCAGAAAACCGAGAAACTATTATTAATGTTCCTGTTATATCTACTAACCTTTCTGGAATTACAGTTCTTGATAAAAACTTAGTGTTTGACTTAGTTGCTATAATGAAAAAACATGGAGTTTCTTCGGATGAAATAGAGCTAGAAGTAACAGAGTCAGCTATTATAAACGAAAAGAAATTCTTAAAAAGAGTAAAAGAACTTAAAGAAGAAGGCTTTAAAATTGCACTTGATGATTTTGGCACTGGTGTTTCCTCTTTGAATAGACTAAGTGCTATTGAGGCGGATGTGTTAAAACTTGATAAATCATTCTTTGACTTGAAAATCAATGGCGGAAAAGGCCTTAAAGTAGTTGAAAGTGTTATAAGCATGGCTAAAACGCTTGATATGCAGATAGTAGCAGAGGGCGTTGAGACAGTAGAACAAGCTGGATGGCTTAAAGATCTTACTTGTGATATAGCTCAAGGATATTTATTTGCAAAACCGATGAGCGAGCATGAGTTCAAAAAACTGCTAAAACAAAAAAAGACTTATGAATTAGTTTAAATAAAATAATGCTTCCGTACAGTTTCATTAAATGTAACTGTACGGAAAAATCTTTTCGTATGTTTCTTGTAATTTAAAATGTATATCTATGAATACTTTAAGAAAATATTACTGTATAATACTTGAAAATAAAAAAATATAATGTTATAATATCTTTGATAGAGAAATATGGAAATAGTTTAATTCAGAGGAAAGGTAAGTCGTTGACCATAAATTGAGTTTGTGACAAATATGGTAAAATATTGAATGAAACAAAAATCAAATAATTATGCAAAAATATACATTTTTTTGCTTAGCGTTTTATTTTTGGTAGGTTTTGCGTTAGGGGATTTAATTGCAGGAGTAAACAGTGATTTAGCAGAAACAAATAATAAAGCGATTGAAGAAGTAGTAATGTTGCAACAAAGAACTCTACTAAGTGAATTTGAGAAGCAAAAGGAAAATTTAGTTGGTTTATCAACTGCTATATCAAATTTAGGTTATAACCAAGAAGAGACGATTAACTATTTCAATTCAATAAAAGATACTTTAGGTTATGAAAATATTGCAATTGTAGACACAAACGGAAAAGGTGTTTCTACTTCAAGAGATACAATTATAGATGCCTCTGCACTAGAACCATTTAAAACGGCTCTTGAAGGCAGGGTTGAAACTACTAAACCTTATATTTCTTATGAAACAAATAAATATGTTGTGTCTGTCTCGGCACCTATATATTACCAGAATGAAGTACATGGAGTAATTATGGCTGAGTACGGAATTGGTTATATGTATACTATGCTAAGCACAACCGTTAATGAAGAATGGTATGCGTTAGTTATCGATGAAAACATGAATGTGATTTTAAATACATATGATACTTCAATTGTGGATTGTTTTAGCAATGGTGATATAGGTGTGCAGGCTATCAATGATATAAAAAATAGCGTAGTAGGTTCTTCCGTGTTTTCTTTTGATAATCAAAACATGATTATTTCTTATAGACCTCTTGACATGAATGATTGGACTGTAGTCTATTTAGTAGAAGAAGAGGCTGTGCTTAAAAATGCAATAGAAATATCAAATAGAATAATGATTGTGAGTTTTAGTATAGTAATTGTACTGTTCTTATTCATCGCAATCGTGTTGATTAATAACAGAAAAAATGTAAAAGCAATAAAAAATATAGCTTATAACGATGATCTTACAGGGATAAGAAATCTTACTAAATTCAAGTTGGATGTTAGAAAAATTCTTGACAAAGACAGAATACAAAAATATTACCTAGTAAAGGGTGACGTAGTAAATTTTAAGTCTGTAAACCAATTATATAATTATGAAATTGGAAACCACGTAATTAAGACGATAGCCGAAGTTGGGAAATCAATAGAAAGTAAGAATTTTATTCAAGCTAGAGTATCAGGCGATGAGTTCATAATGTTTTCTGATGAATCGTTTTTTGGGAACATGGAAAAGGCTAGTGAAATATATGAAAAACGTTTTATGGAAGCGTTAGAGTTTGCTCAAACTCACAAGTTCCAATTTAGATTAGGTCGCTACTTAATTGAAGACAATTCGGCAGACATAGATGAAATGCTAAATAAAGTAAATTTAGCTCATAGCATGGCAAAAGGTGAGGGAAGAAATCTTGTTTGGGATTATGATGAAGCTTTTAAAAATGAGGTTATTAGAGTTACTGAGATTACTAACAAGATGGAAAAAGCCTTACAGAATTTAGAGTTCAAATTATATTTACAGCCTAAAAACGACATAATTACAGGCAAAATTGTAGGAGCAGAAGCGTTAGTTCGTTGGATAGAAACGTCGGGTAATATGATATACCCAAATGATTTTATTCCAGTGTTTGAGAAAAATGGTTTTATTGAAAAACTAGATATGTATATGCTTGAAAGAGTATGTGAGTTTCAGGCTAAATGGAAAGACAAAGAATGTGTGCCAATATCTGTAAATTTTTCAAGAATTAACTTTTTAGACCCAGATTTTGTCACGAAAATCTCATATTTAGTAAAACAATATAATATTGATCATGAACTAATAGAAGTTGAAGTTACAGAAACAATTATTTCAGAGGATAAGAAACAGCTTGAAAATGTTTTAGATCAGTTAAAAGAGAATAAATTTACAGTTGCAATTGATGATTTTGGTGCTGGATACTCTTCTCTTGGAATGCTTAAAAATTTCGAGGTAAATACTTTGAAGTTAGACAGGAGCTTCTTTGTAGAAGACGAGGGTGGCAGAGGAGATCAAGTTATAGATGTAATTATTCAATTAGCGCATAAACTAAACATGGATACAGTTGCAGAGGGTGTAGAGACCGAAGAACAACTAAATCTATTAAAGAGCATAGGTTGCAATGCAGCACAAGGTTATTATTTTGCAAAACCAATGCCTGCTAGTGAGTTTGAAAAAATGTTGTTTGGCGAGAGCTAAAATATTTGACAGTTTTAAATAAATGATATATAATAAGGTGTATTAACACGAAAGGGTGACATTTTTGAATTACAAAAGTACAAGAAATTCTAATATTAATTTTACTGCCTCACAGGCTATAGCACAAGGTATATCTAAAGAAGGTGGCTTATTTGTTCCAGATAACTTCCCAGGTGTGGACTTATCTGCACTAGTTGGTATGGATTATTACCAAAGGGCTAAACACATTTTAAAGTTATACTTAAATGATTTCACAGATGAAGAGATAGAAGATTGTGCAAATTCAGCATATGACTACAGCAAATTTGATGGGGATTGTCCTGCAAAACTTAATGTTTTAGAGGATAGTTTCAGTGTGCTAGAGTTATGGCATGGTCCTACATGTGCATTTAAAGACATGGCACTTCAAATATTGCCACATCTATTAAGCTATTCGCTTAACAAAAGTGGAGACGGTAAAGAGGCTATAATACTAGTGGCTACTTCTGGCGACACAGGAAAAGCAGCACTAGAAGGATTTAAAGACGTTAAGGGAACAAGAGTAATAGTTTTCTACCCTGAAAACGGAGTAAGCCCTATGCAGCTTAGACAAATGAAAACACAAGAAGGCTCTAACGTTTCAGTTTGTGCAGTTAAAGGTAACTTTGATGATTGCCAAACAGAGGTTAAGAAAATATTTACAAACCTAGAGATTGAAGCTCTTTTAGAGAAAAACAATATGGTATTTTCTAGTGCTAACTCAATTAACTGGGGTCGATTACTTCCACAAATAATCTATTATTTCTCTGCGTATATTGATTTATATAACGCTGGAAGAATTAAAAGCCTAGACGAAAAAGTTAATTTTGTAGTTCCAACAGGTAACTTTGGTAACATTTTAGCTGGTTTCTATGCTAAGCAAATGGGTCTACCTGTAAACAAATTAATCTGTGCGTCAAATGCTAACAATGTACTTACAGAGTTCATTAATTCAGGTGTTTATAATAAAGATAGATCATTCTATACAACTAATTCTCCATCTATGGATATCTTAGTTTCAAGCAATTTAGAAAGATTACTTTATCACCTTTGTGGTGACAACTCTGAAAAGCTTACAGAGTGGATGACAGCATTGTCAAGCGACGGCAATTACACAGTAGATGCCGACACAGCAAACAAGGTAAAAGAATTGTTCTATGCTTCATCTTGTGATGACGAGATGACACTAGAGACAATCAAGAATTTATTTGATGAGAAAAAATACCTTTGCGACACTCATACAGCTGTTGCAGTTAAAGTTTATGACGACTATGTAAAAGAAACAGGCGATAAGGCTGAAACTGTTATAGTTTCAACAGCTAGCCCATATAAATTTGCAGCAGACGTTTTAAAGGCTGTAAGCGATGAACAAAGCGAAGATGAATTTGCTAACCTTGATATATTAGAAAATGTTAGCAAGATGCCTGTCCCAACACAAATTAGAGACCTTAAGTCTAAAGAAATTAGGTTTGAAAACAAGGCAGATAAAGACACAATCAGTGACTTTGTAATAGATACTTTAGGAGTAAGATAATGTCGCTTTTTGCAATAGCAGACTTACATTTATCACTTTCTGCTAAAAAACCTATGGATGTTTTTTCTGGTTGGGAAAATTATGTTCAAAGAATTGAGACAAACTGGAGAAAACTCGTAACAGAAAAAGACACAGTTGTAATAGCTGGTGACATAAGTTGGGCTATGAAATTAGAAGAAACCGAAAAAGACTTTGAATTTATCCACTCTTTGCCCGGCAAAAAACTGATACTTAAAGGCAATCATGATTATTGGTGGGCAACAAAAAAGAAAATGGATGACTATTTAAGTTTAAAAGGTTTTTACGATATTGAGATTATCCACAACAACGCAAAAATTGTTGGGGATGTGGCAGTGTGTGGAACAAGGTCGTGGATGTACAACTCTGAAACAGAGGAAGACATTAAAATAATGAACAGAGAAATAGGTAGGCTTAAATCTTCCATAGAAGAGGCTAAGAGTCTCGATAAAGAACCTATAGTTTTTCTGCATTATCCGCCCGTCTATGATAACTTTGTAAGCCATGGAATTATAGATGTATTAAAAGAAAATAATATTAAAGAATGTTATTTTGGACACATACACGGCAAGCATGCCTCCAAAAAATTGGTGTTAGGCGACTTTGAGGGAATAAATATGAAACTTGTTGCCTGTGACCACCTAGATTTTATACCACTACTTGTAAGAAAATTTACAGTTTAGTAATAGAAAAAATTTGACTATAAAGGAATTGTATGGTACAATTAGTCGATTACAAAATTTCCGTATTGAAAGGAATATGAAAGAATGAATTTAATATCAAAAGAAAATTTAGAGGTAAACAAATATTTACTAACAATCGAAGTTCCAACAGAGGAGTTCGAGAATGCTGTTGATGCAGTATATAAAAAAGAAGTTAAGAACATGACAGTTCAAGGCTTTAGAAAAGGTAAGGCTCCAAGAGCGTTTGTCGAGAAAGTATACGGAGAAGGCGTTTTTTATGATAAAGCTATTGATTCTCTATACAGATCAAATGTTATGCAAGCTGTTGCTGCTTCTGAGCTAAAAGTTGTAGCTATAGGTCAAATGGACATAAAAGAAATAGGCAAAGGTAAAAACTTCCTATTTACTCTTGAAGTTATCACAAGACCAGAAGTTTCAATTGAGGGCTATAAGGGCATAGAGGTTGAGGCAAAACAAGCAGAAGTTACAGACGAGTCTATTGCAGAAGAGATTGCAAAAGTTCAAGACAGAAATGCAAGAACAATAAATATAGATGACAGAGCAGCCGAGATGGGCGACACAGTTATTTTTGACTTTGATGGTTACATGGACGGCGAAGCATTCGACGGCGGAAAATCAGAGGACTTCGAGCTACTATTAGGTTCAAAGCACTTTATCCCAGGATTTGAGGAGCAAATGGTTGGACATAACATCGGAGAAGACTTTGATGTAGTTCTAAACTTCCCAGAGGATTACCACGCAGAGCAACTAAAAGGCAAAGAAGCAGTATTCAAAATTAAGCTAAAAGAAATCAAAGCTAAAGAGCTTCCAGAGATTGACGACGAGTTTGCAAAAGACGTAAGCGAGTTTGATTCACTAGAAGAGTACAAAGCAGATATCAAAGCTAAGTTAGAAGTTAAAAATAAAAGAGAATATGAGATGAGTGTTGACAGACTAATTCAAGATGCACTTGTAGAAAAATTAGTTGCAGAAGTTCCAAACGAGATGGTAGAGCATGAAATTGATGAGCTACTAAGAAACTTCGAGCAAAGACTAAAATCACAAGGTTTAGACTTCAACACATACCTACAATACACAGGCATGACAGTAGAAGTTCTACGTGATCAACAAAGAGATGCGGCTGCAAGAGGCGTTAGAGTAAGACTAGCACTAGAGAAAGTAGCTGAACTAGAGAAAGTTGAAGTAACTGACGAGGAGTTAGAGGCAGAGTATGTAACACTTGCAGACATGCACAAAATTCCAGTTGAGAACATCAAGAAGTTCATTAATCCTGTAGAATTAAAGGAAGATATAGCAAATACTAAAGCGATTGCATTAATTAAGGAATCAGCTGTTATAAAATAATAAATTTAGAGCTATAATTAATAACACAGTGCAACTTGCAATATAGTTGCCTGTGTTTTACAGCTTGAAAGGAGCTTATTAAATGAGTTTAGTACCATACGTTGTTGAGCAAACAAGCAGAGGAGAAAGATCATACGACATCTTCTCAAGACTATTAAATGACAGAATTATAATGCTTAACGAAGAAGTAAACGATGTTTCAGCAGGTCTAATTGTAGCACAATTACTTTATCTTGAGGGGCAAGACCCAGAAAAAGATATTTGTTTGTACATCAATAGCCCAGGCGGTTCAATCACATCTGGCATGGCTATTTACGACACAATGCAGTATATCAAATGCGATGTATCTACAATTTGTATCGGTATGGCGGCTAGCATGGGTGCGTTTTTGCTTTCATCAGGAGCCAAAGGCAAGCGTTTTGCATTACCAAACAGTGAAGTTATGATTCACCAACCTAGCGGTGGAGCAAAGGGTCAAGCGACAGATATCGAAATTCAGGCTCAAAGAATCATAGCTATGAAAAAAAGCTTAAACGAGATTTTAGCAAAGAACACAGGGCAAAGTGTCGAAACTATTGCTAACGACACTGAAAGAGATAACTTTATGACAGCAACTGAGGCTATGAATTATGGTCTTATTGATAAGGTTATTGAGAAAAGATAAAAACCAAAATTTTTAATGATTAATGTTGACGGTCACGGGGAACTGCTTCTAGGGCAAGTTGCAGTAGGGGCGGCAAAAATGACGCAGTAAATTACTAAAGAAATTGATAATGACGGTCACGGGGAACTGCCTCTAAGGCTTATATGCAGTAGGGGCGGCAGAGGTGACGTAGTCATATGAAAGGTGATTAAGATGGCAAAAGATTACGATGATGCTTTTTGTTCGTTTTGTGGCAAACCTCAATCTGTTGCAAATAGAATGATAGCAGGGCAATCTGCATATATATGTGATGCCTGCATAAGACTTTGTCAAGATATTTTAACCGATGGTGAAGATCAGTATGCGCTTGATGTTGGTACTGACTTTGATGATCCTAACATGTTTAAGACATTGCTTAAGCCACATCAAATTAAAGAAAAACTTGATGAATATGTAATAGGGCAAGACAAAGCTAAAAAAACTCTTGCAGTGGCTGTATATAACCACTACAAAAGAATAGCATTTGGTGCTACTGATGTCGAATTAGGAAAAAGTAATGTATTATTACTAGGACCTACAGGTGTTGGTAAGACTTATCTTGCACAAACTTTGGCTAAAGTGCTTGATGTACCGTTTGCAATTGCAGATGCTACAACTCTTACAGAGGCTGGATACGTCGGCGACGATGTAGAGAATATCTTGTTAAGGCTTATACAAGCTGCCGATTATGACATAGAAAAGGCGGAACGTGGCATAATCTATGTGGATGAAATTGATAAAATTTCAAGAAAATCAGAGAACACTTCTATTACAAGAGATGTAAGCGGTGAAGGCGTTCAACAAGCATTGCTTAAGATTTTAGAGGGAACTGATGCTTCTGTGCCTATGAAGGGCGGAAGAAAACACCCTCAACAAGAAAATGCACTTATTAACACATCAAATATATTGTTTGTTTGCGGTGGTGCGTTTGATGGGCTTGAAAAACTAATAGAGAAACGTACGGCTTCAATGACACTGGGCTTTACAGGAACAGTTAACGACAAAATAGAGGCAAAGAATAAAAACTTACTTCATGATGCAACACCTCATGACCTTGTGAAATTCGGAATAATTCCTGAATTAGTAGGTCGTATTCCAGTTATCACTACACTGGATGAGCTTGACGAGGATGCACTTGTAAGCATACTTACTAAGCCTAAAAACTGCTTGGTAAGTCAATATAAAAAACTTTTTGATCTTGACACCGTAGAGCTAGAATTTACAGATGAAGCTTTAAGAGAAATTGCAAAGAAAACACTTTTAAGAAAAACAGGAGCTAGAGGTTTGCGTTCTATAATGGAAGAAATCTTGACAGAGCTTATGTTTGAAGTGCCACAAGACCACACAATAGAAAAAGTTATAATAAATGAAGACTCTGTTGAAGACAGAGAAAAAATCGATGTGGTTAAAAATGTAGAAAAACTTCCTTCTAAGATAGAGGTTGCTACAAAGTCGCCACGAACCCCAAAAAAGAATAAGGTGTCTTGACTTTTAGTCAAGAGTTGAGAAGTCAGAAGAAGAAGAACTTATGGTTTGTGCTATTTTCTGGCTTCTACCTTAATAGACCTTTTAATAGAATTTTAGAAAGGAAGGTCACGAACCGCAAATTTTAAGTAATTTGTCGGTAAACATGACAGGGTAAGGAAAAATGTCAGAAGATATGAGAATATTGCCTGTTTTAGCAGCAAGAGGAATAGTTATTTTCCCGGGGATGTCGCTACAATTAGAGATAGCAAGAAAAAAATCTGTGATGGCTGTAAAGGCAGCACTAGAGCAAGACAGAGACATATTTGTAGTAACTCAAATGGATCTTGAAGACAGTGAGCCTACAAAAGATGATTTATATAAAATTGGTGTTATTGCCAAGATAAAACATGTAATTAATGTTAAAGATGAGACCATTAAAATCCATATAGAGGGGTTAGAGCGAGCAAGATTAATAGATCTTACTCAAGATACTCCATATTTAATAGCCGAGGCTGAAATTTCCCACAAGGTTGTTGTCGAGGCAACTAACAAGACAAGAGCCCTAATAAGAGTAGCAAAAGACGATTTTGAAGAGTACTTGCGCTGGTTTAGAAATGTGCCATCAGACATATTGATAAGGGTAGTCAAGGAAAAAGACTGCGGAGACTTAGCCGACTTTATTTGCTCAACTATTAATGTGGATTTTGAGCAAAAACAAGCCATTATGCAAGAACTAGACCCAGTTAAGAGATTGACTGATCTGTGCGACCTGTTAAAAGAAGAGATAAATATAACAGAGATCGAAACTGAAATTTCACGCAAGGCGCAAACAAAAATTGATGAAAGTCAGCGTGAATATATTTTAAGAGAGCAAATGAAGATTATTTCAAGTGAGCTTGGAGAAGAGACACTTGAGAATGAAGTTGAAGAATATAAGCGTAAAATAAAAAAATTAATACTAGAAGATAACAACAAAAAGAAGTTGTTAGCCGAAACCGATAGACTGCAAAAGATGCCGAGTTCTGCACAAGAGTCAGGTGTTATACGTGCGTACCTTGATTACTGCCTAGGCTTGCCTTGGACAACAATAAGTAAGCAAAAAATTGATCTAGCAAAGGCAGAGAGAATACTTGAACGTGATCACTTTGGAATGAAAAAAGTTAAAGATAGATTTTTAGAATTACTAGCGGTAAAAAAACTTTGTGGAGAAAATATGGATTCACAAATTGTTTGTCTAGTAGGACCTCCAGGAGTTGGTAAAACTTCAATAGCTAAATCTGTAGCCTCTGCAATGGGCAGAAAATACGCAAGGGTTTCGTTAGGTGGCGTTCAAGACATAGCCGACATTATGGGACACAGAAAAACCTATGTAGGAGCAATGGCTGGTAGAATTATTTCTGCTATTAAGCAAGCTGGAACTAAAAATCCTGTCATTTTGCTTGACGAAATAGACAAAATGGGACAAAGTTTTAAAGGCGATCCGTCGTCTTCATTGCTAGAGGTTTTAGATTCAGAGCAAAACAAATGCTTTAGAGATCATTATGTAGACCTTGATTTTGATTTGAGTTCTGTGTTGTTTATTACAACTGCAAATGACCCGTCTTACATTCCGTCACCTCTTTATGATAGAATGGATGTTATTAATTTATCAAGCTACACAGCCCAAGAAAAATTGCAAATTGCGTCTAAATATCTTTTACCTAAGCAACTTAAAAAACATGGGCTTAACTCTAAGCAGTTGAAGCTTCCAAAGGCTAGCATTGAGTGTTTAATTGACTCTTATACAAAAGAGGCAGGTGTGAGATCGCTAGAGAGAAGAATAGCCGATATTTGCCGTAAAACTGCACGACTAATAGTTTCAAACGATGAGTTTAATACAGTTACAGTCAAAAAAGATACCTTAGAAGAGTTCATTGGAGTTCCAAAATTTAAGCGTGATAATGCTGTTAATACAGACGAAGTGGGACTGATTAACGGACTAGCATGGACTAGTGTTGGCGGTGAACTTCTTCCAATTGAGGTAGCAGCAATTGAGGGAACAGGTAAAATTCAATTGACTGGTTCTTTGGGCGAGGTTATGAAAGAATCTGCAACCACAGCGATTACTTGTATTAGAGGAAACGCTAATTTGCTTGGAATTAATTCAGATTTTTATCAAAAGTATGATATTCACATACATGCTCCAGAGGGTGCAATTCCAAAGGATGGCCCTTCTGCTGGTGTTGCAATGTCGGTTGCAATAGCATCGGCGCTTACAAACAATCCTATTAAGCATAACATTGCTATAACAGGCGAGGTTACTCTTCAAGGAAGAGTTTTGGCGATCGGCGGACTTAAAGAGAAATCTATGGCAGCTTACAAAAACGGAATTGATACTGTTATAATGCCGTATGACAATATAGCAGATATTTCAGAAGTTGACGACGTGGTTAAAGAGAACATCACATTTGTTCCAATTAAAAAAGTTACAAAAGCATTTGAACTTGCCTTAACAGTCCCTGTAGATGAAATGCGAGAAAAACTTAATCGTGTAGCCACAAAATAAAATTGGGTTGGACCTCAAGCCTTAGAACTTAGTGAAGAGTGAAAAATGAACAGTGAAAAGTTGATGTAAAAATCCTTGCGGATTTTATGATTAAAAGCTTTTTAAATAAAATTTTGTTTGTATAAAAATAAATTCGTTAAAACGCACAAACTCATGTAGGGGCGACCTGTGGTTGTCCGAGGGGTTTAGCACTAATTGCTAATTTTATGACGACCACAGGTCGCCCCTACAATCAGTTGTAAAGTTTTAACAAGATTAACAAAAAAGAAAGACAGGTTAATAAATCAATAAAATGAATTTTAATTTAGCAGAATTTGAGTTTGCTGCTGGCAGAAAAGACCAGTTGCCAACTTCAGACCTACCTGAAATAGTGTTTGCAGGTAAGTCAAATGTAGGAAAATCATCACTAATAAATAAAATATTAAACAGAAAAGCTCTGGCTAGAGTTAGCTCAACACCAGGTAAAACCGCTACTGTAAACTCTTATAAATTGCCTGACTGTAGACTTATTGACTTGCCGGGTTACGGTTATGCAAAGGTTTCAGCCTCTGAAAAATTGCGTTGGTCGAAGCTTATAGAGGGATACTTTAACAGTGGCAGAAACATAAAGCTTGTAATTCAAATTTTAGACATAAGGCACAAGCCTACAGCAGATGACTATAACATGATTAACTTTTTAATAGAGAGAGACATTCCATTTATGGTTGTTTGTACAAAAAGAGACAAACTTAATAAGTCAGAATTTGAAAAACAAATGAATTATTTTCACAGTATTCTTGATGAACACGAGATAGAATTTCTTCCTTTTTCTGCCACAAAGGGTGATGGAGTAGAGGAACTTAAGGAAATTATCATAGATGTATCAAAAAATTAAGAAAATTGATGAAAAAGTATTTACTTATTTGTTTTAAAGTGGTAAAATAATAGCAGAATGAAAAGGAGGTTGCATTAATGAGCGGAAAACTACAAGATAGCAACACGGAATTCTTGTTTGATGTTATATTGAAACTTCAAACTAAAGAGGACTGTTACAAATTCTTTGAAGACCTTTGCACTTTCCAAGAGCTTAAGGCTATGTCACAACGTTTAGTTGTTGCTAAGATGCTTAGCGAAAAATGTGTTTATAGCGAGATCGTGGCTCAAACTGGTGCATCTACAGCTACTATCAGCAGGGTTAATCGTTCTTTGATTTACGGATCGGACGGTTATGATCTAGTTTTTAAAAGAATGGACGAAGAGAAGTAATGAGCAGTTATGACATTTTTGCTCTGTACTACGACAGTCTAACTAAAAATGTTAAGTATACCGACAGAGCGGATTATCTTTTAAAAGTTCTTAAAAGTTTAAACCACGATGTCGGTATTGCTCTTGACTTAGCCTGTGGTACAGGAAGCCTAACAATAGAATTATATAAAAATAATATAGATGTTTATGGGGTGGATGCCTCAAATTCAATGCTTTCAGTTGCAAAAGATAAGGCGTACGACTTAGACGTTGACATTATGTTTTTGTGCCAAAAAATGGAAAACCTTGACCTTTTTGGAACTGTAAACACGGTTTTTTGTTGTCTTGATAGCATAAATCATCTAAGATCTTTTGAGATAATGCAGGAGGTTTTTGACAGAGTTTCTCTCTTTTTAGAACCTAACTGCTATTTTGTGTTTGATTTTAACACTCCATATAAGCATGAATTTGTCTTAGCAGAAAATGCCTTTGTGTATGACACAAAAGATGTATACTGCGTTTGGCAAAATAACTATAGAGCCGAAAATCACAGAGTAGATGTCACACTTGACTTTTTTGAAAAAGAGAACACAAAGTATAATAGATATACAGAAAAATTTTTTGAAATAACTTGTGACACTAACTCTTTAGTGGAAATGCTCAAAAAATCAGGATTTAAGGACATCAAGATTTTTGATGATATGACAGAAAATCCACCCAAAGAAGATACTCAAAGAATTGTTGTCTTTGCAAAAAAGGGCAACTTTATGAAAGGAATGGATTAAAATAGATAGATTAATTAGATCAATTACACATGATGGAGCGGTTATGATAGCCGCGGTTGACAGCACTATAGCGGTAAAAACAGCCCAACAACTTCATGATATGACAGCTGTTACATCGGCAGCTTTAGGAAGAACACTTACGGCAACCTCAATAATGGGCGCAATGCTTAAATCTGACGAGGCTAGCGTAACTGTAAAGTTTGCTGGTGGGGGAGAGATAGGCACAATTGTAGCTATTTCTGACAGCAGAGGAAATGTTAGAGGATATGTAGACAACCCTAGCCTTGAATTGCCAATTCGAGCAGACGGTAAACTAGACGTTGGCAAGGCTGTAGGAAAAAATGGTAGAATGTGCGTTATTAGAGATTTAGGTCACGGTGAGCCATATATAGGACAAATAGAGCTTGTAAGCGGTGAAATTGCGGAAGATATCACAAATTATTATGCTACAAGTGAGCAAGTTCCAACAGTGTGTGTGCTTGGTGTTTTAACTGATAAAGCAGACGGAAAAGTCTTGTTAGCTGGCGGACTGCTAATTCAAGCCTTACCAGGCGCTTATGACAGCGATATTGCAAAACTTGAAAACGACATTAAAGACCTAGAGCCAATGACACATATGCTAGCTAAAGGAATGAGCCTTGAAGAGATTTGCGACTATGTTCTTAAGAGCTTTGAGGTAGATAAACTTGACGAAACAAAAATTCATTATGCCTGCACTTGTAGTAAAGAAAAGTACGCAAGGGCGTTGATGACCTTAGGCAAGGAAGAGCTTTTAAGACTACCTTTTGACGATGGAGATGTTGAGACAGTTTGTCCATATTGTAATAAAAAGTACTACTTTTCTAAGCCAGAAGTTGAAAAATTAGCGGGGATATAGGTGTAGGAGGAGTGTAGAGTGAATAAGAAAAAAAGAATATTAGTATACCTAATAATTATAGCGGTTAGTTTGGTTTTAGGAGTTTGCCTAGGTTTTTTAATCTCATTTATAAGAGAGAGCGGAATTGTAATAGTTCCAGAGATTTCAAATCCGATTTTGATAGTGATAGTTTTTGTAGTATCATTGTTTGCGGCGTTGGTATTACAGATATTTGTGCATGAATTTGGACATTTAGTCTTTGGACTTGCTACAGGTTATAAATTCTTTTCGTTTAGATTATTTTCACTGGTTATATTAAATAATGATGGAAAAATTAAGTTAAAAAAATATTCGTTAGCAGGTACTTTAGGGCAATGCCTTATGTCACCTCCAAAAGTTTATAGGGATGACATGCCGGTGTATTTATATAACTGGGGCGGAGTAATATTTAATGTGTTGTTCTCGGTGCTTGCGTTGTTGATTAGTCTTTTTGTCTTTAACGTTTTTTCATTTCCTGTTTTAATATTTTTTATTTTGGGATTGTTTTTTGCTTTTAGTAACGGAGTTGCATTTAAAAATACTCCAAATGATGCAAATAATATAAAATCTATGAAAGAAAATCCAAAGAACAAGTATTATCTTTGGCTACAACTAAGAGCAAATGAAGAGCTGATTAAAGGAAAAGCATTAACAGACTTTCCAGAAGAATATTTTGTTATGCCAACTAAAGAAGAGATTAAGTCTCCTCTTGCTTTATCTATAGCAACATTTGTAGTTTCAAGAGAAATGGGACTGCATAATTTTGATAAAGCGTTAGAAAATATAGATTTTGTCTTAGATAACTCACCAAATATTATCACCTTATTCAAACATATACTTGTAATAGATAAGCTATATATTAAACTTTTGAGAGATGATGAAAATGTTGAAGAGATATTGACAGACGAGTTTAAGACATTTCTTAAACAAATGAAGGCTAATCCATCGGTTCAAAGAACAAATTATGCTTTACAAAAACTATATTACAGAAATGAACTAGAGAGTGCAAAGACTATAGTTGCATTTGAAAAAGCAGTAAAAGGATATCAATATCCTACAGAAGAAGTTTCAGAGAGAAAACTTATTGAATTAATTAATCAGAAGGCTTCTACATAAGAAAAATAAAAAATGATTGCGATACATTAATTTGTGTCGCAATCATTTATTTTTGTAAATGGAAATTGTGGGAATTTAGTGTTTTATTCAGTTGTTCTAAGTTTGTTCTTACTTGTTATTCTATTACAAAGGTTATTGCTTGTTCTACAAAGGTACATAGCAGGAAGAGTTAGGAAAAACCAAATAAGTGAGAAAGGAAGACAAATTTGCCCCATAAAATTAAGTGGAAGAGCGGAGTAATCCCAAACGCTCATAAGCAAAACTTTATTAAGGATAATTCCGGCTACAAATTCCACGCTTGTTATAATTGCCGAACCAGTTAGACATTTAATAAATGTGTTTTTTGAAGATAGCACATTTACACAAAAACAGTTTATAAGTATCATACAAATTCCGCCGGCTATAGCCATTGTATAGTGTGAATGCCCTTGCCAAAGAACTTCTATAAGAGGGTACACTATTGCACCACATAGAAAAATAATCAAAATACTAAACATAAAATAACCTTTGTCATATTTGTTGAATTTTTTAAAAAACATACAACAACAGAGCTTACCTTTCTTCCTTTTCGTAACTTTTATAATCAATTTTACTAAAAATATTATTCTCGGATGAAATATAATTAATTCAAGAAATGTTAAAGAAATAATTGTAATATCTGTATTTATATGATAGAATATAGGTGTAAGAAAATTTCTTTTATAGAAAGGTGATATAATATGAATGTTTTAGTTGCAGGGGGAGCCGGTTACATTGGTTCTCATACAAGTATAGTTTTAATGGAAAAAGGGCATGACGTTGTGGTTGTCGATAATCTAAGCAATAGCAAGGAAGAGGCAGTCAGAAGAGTTGAGAAAATTTCTGGTAAGAAAGTTAAGTTCTATAAAGCAGATGTATGCGATAAAGAGGCTTTAACTCAAGTGTTTTCAGAGAATAAAATAGATGCAGTAATTCATTTTGCAGGTCTTAAGGCTGTCGGTGAGTCAGTTGCTAAACCGCATTGGTATTACGAGAACAACCTAGTTTCAACACTTAGTTTGCTTGATGTAATGAAGAAATTCGACGTTAAAAACATTATATTCAGTTCATCGGCTACAGTTTATGGTGATCCTGCTACTGTGCCTATCACAGAGGATTTCCCTCTTTCAACAACTAACCCATATGGCACTACTAAACTATTTATTGAGCGTATCTTAAGTGATATCGCTTTTGCAGATAAAGACTTTAACCCAATTCTTCTGCGTTATTTTAATCCAGTTGGCGCTCACGAGTGCGGATTAATTGGTGAGGACCCTAACGATATTCCTAACAACCTAGTTCCTTACATAACTCAAACTGCTGTAGGTAAACTAGAGTGTATCAATATTTTTGGTAACGATTACGACACAGTTGACGGTACTGGCGTTAGAGATTTTATCCACGTTTTAGACTTAGCAGAGGGACATGTTGCGGCTATTCAAAGATTTATTGATGTTCCAAACTGTGGACTAAGCATTTACAACTTAGGCACAGGTAACGGATATTCAGTTCTTCAAATGGTTAAGGCTTTCGAGAAAGTTTTAGGAAGAGATCTTCCTTATAAGTTTACAGACAGAAGACCTGGCGACATTGCTACTTGTTATGCTGACCCTAAAAAAGCTAGAGAAGAACTAGGCTGGGAAGCTACTAAGACAATTGACGACATGTGTGCAGACGCTTGGAGATGGCAAAGCCAAAACCCTAACGGATACGAGGAATGAAACTAGTTTTAGCCTCTGGTTCGCCTAGAAGAAAAGAGATATTAAGCTCTTGTGGTTTTGATTTCACTGTAAGAATTAAAGAAGTAGACGAAAATATAAGTGAAAAACTTTCACCTGTGGAGTATGCCTTATGCCTTGCTAAAAGGAAGGCAGAGGCAGTTCCATGTTATGAAGATGAAAGTATAATCACTGCTGATACGATTGTGGCATATAACGATTTGATTATGGGAAAACCCAAAAACAGACAAGAGGCATATGACATGCTAAAAATGTTATCAGGTAAAACTCATAGTGTGTATACCGCTGTTTGTATAAAGAACTTAAATGGAACTAAGAGCTTTTGCGAAGAGACAAAGGTTGAGTTTTATGACTTAAGCGACGAAGATATAAACAATTATCTTGACACTGGTGAGGCGTTTGATAAGGCAGGTTCTTATGGTATTCAAGGTAAGGCAGCCGTTTTTGTTAAGGGCATTATTGGCGACTATTTTAATGTAGTAGGCTTGCCTATTGCAAGGCTTTCAAGAGAGATAAAATAATTATATGTAGGGGAGGGTCTGAAGTGCCTCTTAGCAAATTTAACCATGTAGGGGACGGGTTTTCCGTCCCGAAAAACTAGAGGTTTTAGCTAAATTTCCACGGGGCGGAAAACCCGTCCCCTACATTTATTTGTGCGTTTTAACGAATTTAATTTAATCATAAAATCGTAATCAACACGTCTGCTTCAGACCTTCCCCTACAATGTACATTTAAGTTAGCTTAAGTTCTAAAAGTTAAGACCATCCTCTACAATCAAGCATTAAGATTGATTATATTCCCTACATTGGTATTAATAATAATTTAGTAACACAATCCTCATATTGTCATAGAATGTATGGGGGTGGTATTGTGAGACGCAAACGAATAAAACTTAAACCTATTACAAGAATTATTTTATACTCTGTTGTTGCAATAACGTTTTTCGTTTTTTGTGAAAACAGAGTATCAACTCTACCTGAAAGTTTTCATATTCAAAATGCAAATAATTATGCAAACAGTACTATCAACGAGGTCATAAACGATGAATTGACGAAATTTATCAGTACATATGAAATTGAAAAAGACAGCGATAACTCTCTAACAATAATGGAAGTGAACGTTCAAGATATTTCTATTTTCAAGTCTAGCCTTAGTGCTAGAATAAATGAAGAGATAAACGGAAACAAGTTTACTTTTGTGCCTGTTGGTTCACTGCTTAATTATAATTTGCTTGCAGGATTTGGTTTTTCTGTGCCTGTTAATATGCACTATGTTGGTTATGCTAATGTAGAGATTGAGACAAGGCTATTAAGTTCTGGCATAAATCAGTCTGTTTATAGTCTGGTAGCCGTGGTTGAAGCAGATATATCCTCTACTAGTAAAAATATTAGGGCGGAGTTTATATCTAGTTATCCTCTTTGTGAGGTGTATATTAGTGGAGATGTTCCAAGTTATGGAATGAAAATCTCTTAACGGAAATAATAAATATTTGGAGAATGTAAATGAGCATACAAGAAGAAATTGATAGTCTTATAGAAAAAATTGAATATTATTCCAAAAAATATTATACCGAGGATACTAGTGAAATCAGCGACTTTGAGTATGATGCCTTGTATAAAAGACTAGAGGATTTAGAGAATAAGTACCCACAGTTTGTAAGAGAAGACTCACCAACTACAAAAATAGGTGGTGACATATATAATAATTTCGATGAAGTTACACATACAGTTCCAATGGAAAGCCTGCACGATTCTTTTTCTGACAATGAATTGAGAGATTTTAGTAGAAAGGTTAGTGCCACTGTTGGAACTCCTTTGTATGTTTTAGAGCATAAATTTGATGGGCTTTCGGTTGCACTGCAATATAGAGACGGTGTTTTTATAAGAGGAGCTACCAGAGGAAACGGAATTGTAGGCGAGGATGTTACAGCAAACATTAAGACGATTAAATCTTTGCCTAAAAAGTTAAAGACAGACATAAGCTTTTTAGAGCTTAGGGCAGAAGTCTATATGACTGACGAAAGCTTTGAAAGACTTTGCGAAACCCAAGAGCTAAAGGGAGATAAACCATTTAAAAATCCAAGAAACGCTGCGGCTGGCTCACTAAGGCAAAAAGATTCTAAGGTTGCAAGAGAGCGTGACCTTAGCATAAGGGTGTTTAACATTCAGTATGCAGAAGGTAAAGAGTTTAGCTCACATTTAGAATCTTTAAAATTTTTAAAAAGTCTAAAACTGCCAGTTTCTGAAATCTCCTGTGTTTCAAAAGATATTGAAGAGATAATAACTAAAATTTGGGAAATTGCCGATAAAAGGGGAGAGTTTAACTACCCTATAGACGGAGCAGTTGTAAAGATAGATGACTTTGAACAAAGGGAAATATTAGGTTCAACCGCTAAATTTCCACGTTGGGCAGAGGCGTATAAATATCCTCCTGAAGAAAAGGAGACCTTAATAAAAGATATAGAAATTAATGTTGGAAGAACAGGAGTGCTTACCCCTACAGCAGTGTTTGAGCCTGTACAATTAGCAGGAACAACTGTTTCAAGGGCGACACTTCATAACCAAGATTTAATAGATGAAAAAGACATTAGAATTGGCTCAAAGGTTATAATCAGAAAAGCGGGAGAGATAATCCCAGAGGTTGTATCTGTTAAAGAAAACCCAGAGGGAACTAATAAATTCTCTATCCCGAGTAAATGTCCGTCTTGCGGTGAGGCGGTTATAAAAAGTCAGGCAGCTATAAAATGTGTTAATCCTACTTGTCCAGCTCAAAGTCTTAGGAACTTAATTCATTTTTGTTCAAGACAATCTATGGATATTGAGGGTCTAGGGCCGGCTGTGCTGATTTTACTTTGCGATAATGAACTTGTAAAATCGGTAACAGATATTTACAGGTTAAAGAGTGAAGATGTTTCGGTTCTGCCAAGACAAGGCAAAAAAAGTGCCGAAAACTTGCTAAAAGCAATAGAAAAATCAAAAGAAAATGACTTATACCGTCTGATTTTCGGTTTGGGAATTCCGAATATTGGAGAAAAAGCGGCAAAATTATTAAGCGATAAGTTTATGGAGCTTGACAATATAATTTCAGCTAAGGCAGAAGAAATTTTAGAGATAGACAGCTTCGGCGATATAATGGCGAGTTCAATTGTAGAATTTTTCGCTAAAGACTCCAACTTAAAAATGATAGAAGAACTTAAAGCTTTAGGCTTGAATACAGTTTGTAAGACAGAAAAAGGTGAAAACTTTTTTGAGGGACTTACATTTGTAGTAACAGGAACTCTGCCTAATATGTCTAGGAATGAGGCTACTGCGTTAATTGAGAAATACGGTGGCAAGGCTTCTTCTTCTGTTTCAAAGAAGACAAGCTATGTTTTAGCTGGTGAAGAGGCAGGCTCAAAACTTACAAAGGCGCAAAGCTTAGGAATTAATATATTAAATGAAGAAAAATTCATGTCGATGATAAAAGGAAGGTAAAGAATATGGAACTTAATTTAAATCAACTTTATAAAGAAGAAGCTCAAAGTCAAGTAGAGCGTTACGAGAGTCTAAAAGGCCATTTTAAGAAATTTTTTGGTTATGATGAGAACTTAGAATTTTTTAGTGCTCCTGGTAGATCAGAGATAGGTGGAAACCACACAGACCACCAAAGAGGTTGTGTTGTTGCAGCATCAATAAATCTTGATATAATAGCAGCTGCTGCTAAAAGAGAAGACGGAAAGATTGTTCTTAAATCTTTAGAATATAAAAAATATGACGAGATAGATGTAAACGACCTTGCTATGAAAGAGAAAGAGAAGGAACGTTCTTCTGCTATCATCAGAGGTATTTTGGCTAGATGTAAAGAATTAGGCTATAATGTAGGCGGTTTTGACTGCTTTACTACTTCTAATGTTCTTAAAGGTTCAGGACTTTCAAGTTCAGCAGCCTTTGAAATTCTTGTTGTAACAGTTATAAGCCATCTGTTCAATGAGGGTAAAATTCCAACTGTTGAGGCTGCAAAGATTGCCCAATATGCAGAGAATGTATATTTTGGTAAGCCATCTGGTTTGTTAGATCAAAGCGGTTGCAGTGTTGGCGGTGTTACTGCCATTGATTTTGAGGATAAAGAAAATCCTAAATTTGAACAAATCGACTTTGATTTACATAAATATGGATATCACCTATGCGTTGTTGACACAGGCGGAAACCATGCAGATTTAACTGGTGAGTACGCTGCAATTCCAAAAGAAATGAAACAAGTGGCAAGCTTTTTTGGTAAAGAAGTATTAAGAGACGTTCCACAAGCAGATTTCGAGAAAAATATCTGTGAATTACGCAAAAAATTTGGTGACAGAGCAGTTTTACGCTCAATGCACTTCTATAAAGACAACGATTTAGCAGTAAAAGAGGCAGAAGCTTTAAAAAATGAGGACTTTGATTTATTTTTATCATACGTTAAAGAATCAGGTAACTCATCAGCGTCAAAACTTCAAAATATATTTGCAATTAACAGTCCGAAAGAGCAAGGTGTAACACTAGCGCTTGCCATTGCGAGTGACGTTCTAAATGGACAAGGTGCTTGTAGAGTTCACGGTGGTGGATTTGCAGGAACAATTCAAGTATATGTGCCGAAAGATTTATTAGTTGAATTTAAGAATAAAATTGAAGCAGTTTTCGGCAAGGGTTCATGCTATGTGCTAAGTGTCCGTGCCGTTGGTGGCGTTAAGGTTTTATTATAATAAACAAAACGGCGGATTTAATTATTCGCCGTTTCTGTATATTAAATATATAGTGAAAAGTGAAAAATGAATAGTGAAGAGTTTATGTGAAAATCCTTGCGAATTTTTGCTTTATTTCAAATTCATTGAAACGAACAAATTGATGTAGGGGACGGGTTTTCCGTCCCGAAAAAACTAGCAATTCTAGCTGAATTCCCACGGGACGGAAAACCCGTCCCCTACAATTTTTAGGTATTTAAGGTGAAAATTATTATATAAAGGTGATTTATGTATATTGTTTTATTGATTTTGTGGATTGCATTTAACGGTAAATTCACATGGGAAATATTTTTATTAGGTGCTGTACTTTGTGGTTTTATATTCATGTTTTGTGTAAAATATTTAGGCTACAATGTTAAAACAGAGATTAGGCTTATAAAAAAACTTCCGCTTATGTTTGAGTATGTGCTAATTCTCATAAAAGAGATTTTTGTAGCGAATATCACAGTTTTAAAGATTATGGTAAGCCGTAAAAAGGTAAATCCTATATTATATAGCTTTACAGCAGACATTAAAAGCAGTGGCGCAAGGGTTATACTTTCTCACTCTATTACCCTTACACCCGGAACTATAACTGTAGAACTAGTGGACAATATCTTTGTGGTGCATTGCCTTGATGAGGCAATGGCAGAGGGTATGAAAGACTCAAAGTTTATTGATATATTAAAAAGGATAGAAAAGGGGATATAGCCTTTTAGGCTAAGGTTTAAAAATGGATTTTTCAACAGCATATTTTTACATGTTTTTAACTGTTTTATTTGTTCTTACAGTGCTAATAATATTTGGATTTATAAGGGTTATAAAAGGTCCAAAGATTGCGGATAGAATAGTTGGAATAAACATGATAAGCACTATAGTAATAGTCATAGTTGCGATACTCTCGTATTTAATAGGCGAGGAATACTTAATAGATATATGTATTATCTATGCGGCAATAAGTTTTTTAGCCGTTGTCGTGCTAACAAAGGTGTATATGGGTGCTCATGAAGAGTTAAGACGTTTGAGGGAGAGAAAAAGAAATGGAATGGATTAGGTTTATATTAGCAAATATATTTGTGTTGACAGGTCTGTTTTTTCTTATAATATCTATGGTTGGTGTGTATAAATTCGGTTATGTGCTAAACCGTATGCAGACGGCTGCAATGGGCGACACTTTAGGAATATTCTTCTGCATATTAGGTCTTATAACCATTGAGGGATTTACATTTACTAGCCTTAAATTGCTTTTGGTGATTGTATTTTTGTGGATTTCAGGTCCTGTATCAAGTCACCTTATCAGTCGTCTTGAAGTTAAGACAAATAGAAATATATTTAAAGATTGCGAGGTAAAGGGTGAATGATAATTTTTCAGTACATACTATTAATATTTCTTGTGGTCTGTGCTATTAGCGCTTGCCTTTCAAAAAAACTTATAAACTCTGTAATTATATTCATGTCTTACGGTGCGATAATGGCTATAATTTGGCTGTTGTTTGAGTCGCCAGACCTTGCAATTACAGAGGCGGCAGTCGGTGCTGGTGTAAGTTCTATATTATTTTTTGTAACACTTAAAAAAATTCATGCGGTGGATCATGAGAGATCAGGCAGAAAAACTCATGATATAAGAGATGTAGAAAAGCACTGGGAGATGAAGCTTTTCTCACGACTATACAGACTAACTGCAATTATAGTCTGTGCAGGAATAATAATTATTTTAAGTGCAGCTGTTTTTTATCTGCCAGTAATAGGCGACCCTAACAGCCCTGGAAGCAATGAGGTTGCACAGAAATATATTGAAGAGGGCATGAGTGAAACAGGCGCTGTAAACATAGTAACAGGAATGATTCTTGACTACCGTGCGTTTGATACATTTGGCGAGGCTTGTGTACTTTTTGTCGCGGTTACTTGCGTTATGATTTTGCTAAGAGTTGACACACATACTGACAGTCTTTCAATGCCGACCGATGAAAACGACAGAATTTATGAGCCTAAGAATGACCTGATTTTGCAAAAGTCTGCAAAGATATTAGTTCCTATTGTCCTTCTTTTTGGAGTTTACGTTATATTTAACGGGCATCTATCGCCTGGTGGAGGCTTCTCTGGTGGAGCTATTATGGGTGCTGGTTTGGTTTTATATCTTAATGCTTTTGGTTTTGTAAAGGCTGAAAAGTTCTTTACATCAAAGGTATATAAAACAATTTCCTGTGGCTCTTTGGTGTTTTACTGCATAGCTAAGAGTTACTCATTCTTTACAGGAGCTAACCACTTAGACAGCATAATTAGCCCAGGCACACCGGGAAATATATTTAGTGCTGGGCTTATTTTACCGCTAAATATTTGTGTTGGACTAGTGGTAACTTGCACAATATATTCATTTTACGCATACTTCCGCAAGGGCAATTTATAATGCGTGAAGTTTCAAAAAAAAGAAAGGACAGTCACAGGGAATAATCCCGAAATTTTAATCGCTGTACTACCAAATAAAATTTATAACTTAAAATTTAAATCATGTAGGGAATATAATCAATCTTAATGCTTATTTGTAGGGGACGGGTTTTCCGTCCCGTGGGAATTTAGCTAAAACCTCTAGTTTTTCGGGACGGAAAACCCGTCCCCTACATTGGTTTCTTTGCTAAGAGGCACGTCTGCACAGAGACCCTCCCCTACAATCAGTTATAAAGTTTTAGTTTTGAGAAGGTAGTATATGCGACAAAAATGACATGGTCATAAATATGGAACAAGTACTTGAATTTTTAAATTCTCATTTTGCAGAGATAATATCGGTTGTACTGTTTGCTATTGGATTTACAGCCTTGATGCTCAGCAAAAACCTTATTAAAAAAATTATAGGTCTTAATATAATGGACACTGCTGTATACCTTTTTCTTGCGGTTAAAGGTTATATTACAGGCAGAAAAGCTCCAATAATTGTAGATGGAGACACAAGTATAGAAAACTATATAAACCCAATTCCTAGTGGATTAGTTCTAACTGGAATTGTTGTATCTGTTAGTGTTACTGCTATTTTGCTTGCAATTACAATTAGACTTTACAGAAGATATAACACACTTAATTTAGATGAAATTATGATGCACTATACGAAAGAGGTGGAAGAATGAATTTTGCACAAAATGTTCCTTTTTTCACAATAATACTTTCTATGTTTACAGGAATAATTGCCTCGGTGCTTAATGGAAAATGGGCTAGAAGATTTTGTATCACAATGATGATTGCTGTAATTACTCTGACATCTGTACTAATCATGTATGTATCAGAAACGGGTGAAAGCTTTACATATATGATGGGACACTTTCCAGCTCCGTGGGGAAACGAGATTAGAGCAGGAGTACTAGAGGCTATATTAGCACTCTTTTTTACAGCTATCACACTTTTGTGTGTTGTTGGCGGAGAAAAAAACACAGAAAAAGACGTTGAACCTAAAAAGCTTAATTTGTATTATCTGCTTATTTGTCTGCTTTTGAGTTCTATTCTTGCAATAATTTATACAAACGACATGTTTACAGCCTATGTGTTTGTAGAGATAAACACACTTTCAGCCTGTGGACTGATTGTTATAAGACAAAAAGGGCATACAATAGTAGCCGGTATTAGGTATATGATAATGAGCCTTTTAGGTTCGGGTTTGTTCCTAATTGGTATATCTTTCTTGTATGACATTACAGGGCATCTTTTAATGTCACCAATAAAAGAAGAGATATCAAATTTAATGCAAAGCGGTGAATATGCAGTTCCTATTCAAATTGTTATAGCTTTAGTCTGTGTCGGTATTGCGATAAAGTCTGCATTGTTTCCGTTTCATTTTTGGGTGCCTGACACCTATGGATATTCCACTTGTACCAGTGCCTCGATACTTTCAAGCCTTGTCTCAAAGACATATATTATTCTTCTTATAAAGATTATGTACAGAGTAGTTGGTTTCGAGTTTGTAAGTGATAGCGGAATGCTAAACGCTTTATTTGTTTTAGGTGTCATAGGAATGATAGTAGGTTCAATCGGTGCTATTAAAGAGAAAGACCTTAGAAGAATGGTGGCTTATTCATCTGTTGCACAGATAGGCTATATCTATATGGGTATTGGAACTGGAACAGAGCTTGGAGTAATAGCGGCTATTTTCCATATTTTTGTGCATGCGTCTACTAAATCACTTCTGTTTATTTCAAGTGCCGGACTTACTAGAGTCTCTGGTGAAAGTAAGAAGTTTAGAGATTTAACAGGAGCAGGTTACAGAAATCCAGTGGCAGGTGTTGCCTTTGCGGTTGGTTGTTTGTCTATGGTTGGTATACCTGTTTTTGCAGGTTTTATGTCGAAGGTTTTCTTTGCGACTTCTGCATTTTCGGCTGATAATAGAATGTGGATAATTTTAATTGCGCTTGCTATAAGCACTGTTTTAAATGCTATATACTTCCTTAAAACTTTGATTAGAATTTACACTAATGACGACAGTCTAAGGACAATTACAGGCGGAAAGCCTGACAACAACTATAAATATGTAATGTGCCTAATTGCATTGATTGCAATAAATATATATATCGGTTTGCATTCCACTCCGATTATTGATTATATCAGCAGTGGACTTAAAATGTTTTCATAAGGTCTTTGGAAAGGGATAATGTATGAGAGGTAATTTAGAACTTTTAGTTCCAATATTAATACCATTGATTGTGGGTATAGTTTTTTTCTTTATGAAAAAAGGTGTAAAATCAATATTTTTAATTACTATATTTACTGCCACAATATTTGCATTATATAACTGTTTTTCGGGTGAAAAAGAGTTGTTACTTTGGAAATTAACCGAAAGTATGCCAATATTATTAAGGCTTGATAATTTAGGTAGATTTTTTTCTGCATTAACCAGTATTATCTGGTGTGTAGTTGCAGTGTACACCGTAAAATATGTAGAGCATGAGGAACGAGTAAATTCATATCTTGGATTTTACCTTATGACATACTCAGTGCTTTTAGCGCTAGATTATTCGGCTACACTCGTTACAATGTACTTGTTCTATGAGCTTATGACAGTTATAAGCATAGGGCTTGTGGTACATACAAGAACAAAAGAGGCGATTTCTGCAAGCCTTAGATATTTGCTATACTCATTATTCGGAGCATTCATGGGGCTTATGTGCATATTCTTTATAGATGCTAACAGTGCCACACTTGAGTTTACAGCTGGTGGAGTTTTAAGCGTTGACATGCCAAATAAAGAGCTTATGCTAATAATAGCTTTTATAGGAATTTTAGGTTTTGGAACAAAGGCTGGTATGTTCCCACTTCATGGCTGGTTGCCTGTTGCGCACCCAGTGGCTCCAGCTCCAGCGAGTGCAGCACTTTCAGGAATTATCACAAAATCTGGTGTGCTTGCAATAATGAGACTGGTTTTCTACATTTTCGGTGATGACTTTATAAGAGGAACGTGGGTTCAGTACACTTGGATAATTCTAGCGTTAGCCACTGTGGTTATGGGTTCAATGATGGCATTTAAAGAAACAAATCTTAAAAAAAGGCTTGCGTATTCTTCCGTCAGCCAGTTATCGTATATTTTAGTTGGACTTGCAATGCTTACCACAAGTTCAATCGAGGGAGCATTATTACATGTTAGCTTTCATGCTATATTAAAAGTGTGTCTGTTCCTTTGTGCAGGTTCAATAATATTTAAAACAGGAATTAAACAAACTGACGAATTACAGGGAATAGGAAAAAGGCTACCTTTAACAATGACAGCCTTTACAGTAGCCTCTTTAGGGTTGGTTGGAATACCACCTTTGAGCGGATTTATAAGTAAATGGTTCTTAGCAAGCGGAGCATTACAGGCGGATATTTCTGTGTTGTCATGGCTTGCTCCTGTAGTGTTGCTAGTGAGTGCAATTTTAACAGCTGGATATCTTTTCCCAATTTGCATACAAGGATTTTTGGTTAAAGATACCGTGATTAAAAGAGAAAAAGAGTCTGCGCTTATGTATATTCCGTTGATAGTTTTAAGTGTTGCGTCTATTGTGTTTGGAATAGTACCTAATGTTTTGATAGAATTTTTTGCCGAGATTTCGACAAGCTTAGTTTAAGAAGAGAGACAAATCTTGAAAAATAAAAGAGAAAGGACAGTCACGGGGAAGAAACCCTAAGTTTTTATCGCTGTATGGGCGGCAAAAATGACGAAGTCATATATGAGTGAATATTTTTTATTAATACCAATTCTTATGCCAATTGTAGCAGGAATACTTCTACTAGCTGTTAGACCATCAAGCAGTAGATTTAGAAATATATATGTATTTTTTTCTACTCTAGTAACATCTATTTTTGTAATTGTGTTGATTGTTGCAAGACCACAAGGCACACTCGAAATTTTAAGCATTGCAGACAACATAACTTTTGAACTTAAACTAGATGGTTTAGGCACTGTGTTTGCTGGAATTATGGCTGTGATGTGGCCTTTGGCTACACTGTATGCCTTTGAATATATGAAACATGATAAAAAGCTTAACATGTTTTTTGGTGCATATACCTGTACATACGGTGTTGCACTTGGAATTGCATTATCAGCAAATGCCTTGACTATGTATTTGTTCTATGAATTTTTAACCTTGGTAACTACACCTTTAGTTCTTCATACTCAAACAAGAGCAGCTGTAAAGGCTTCAAGAAAATATCTTTATTACTCTATTACAGGTGCGGCGATAGGTTTTATAACTATAATATTTATATTAGTCTTGGGGCAAAATGCAGAGTTTGTCTATGGAGGATTTATAAACCTAGACAGTCAATCACTAGATAGAACAATTGAATGTGTTGTATATGTTTTAGCGTTTGTAGGTTTTGGAGTAAAGGCGGCTATTTTTCCACTTCATGGTTGGTTGCCGTCGGCATCGGTTGCGCCAACACCTGTTACAGCCTTGTTACATGCAGTAGCGGTTGTAAAATCAGGAGTTTTTGTAATAATAAGAATGACATATTATGTGTTTAGCATAGATATGTTAAGCGGAACGTGGGCGCAAGCTACTGTGATGATCATAGCGGTTGTTACAATACTTTATGCGTCGATAATGGCTATCAGAGAAAAACACTTTAAAAGAAGACTAGCCTACTCTACAATGAGTAACCTTTCTTATATTTTAGTAGGTGTTTGCATGATGTCACCGCTAGGTTTATTGGCAGCTTTAGCACATATGGTCTTTCATGCTGTAATGAAGATAAGCTCTTTTTTCTGTGCAGGTGCGGTTATGGAATACGCAAAACTGAATTATGTGCATCAGTTGTCGGGTCTAGCTAAAAAAATGCCTTTTACTTTTACATGTTTTACAATTTCGGCATTATCGCTTATGGGAATGCCGGGACTTGTCGGGTTCATTAGTAAGTATAGATTGATTAATTCTGCCGTATTAGAGGCTAACACAATTTCATATATAGCTATATTTGCGCTTTTCTGTTCTTCTATTTTTGTGGCTATATATCTTGTATCAATAGCAGTTAAGGCTTTCTTCTGTGAACCTGTAAAAAATATATCTAATGCTAGAGACCCTGGTGTTTTAATGAAAATACCAATTTCAATTTTTACAGTATTGATTGTAGTATTGGGTGTTTATTCTACACCTGTTATTGAATATCTTAGCAACATAGCCTACGGACTATTTTAGGAGGCAACATGAATTTATTTTATTTTACTATAGATGGTTTTAGAATAACTCAACTTGTTATAGCTATTATTGTATTTGCTTTTACTAGTGTTTTTTCTAAATCATATTTCAAAGGAGAAAAGATAAGTGCAAGATTTTATGTGAGTATTGCAATTACTTTTCTAGCTGTAGTGGGTATCTTTTTATCGGACAGCCTGTTTACCTTATTCTTTTTCTTTGAGATTATGTCTTTTGCTTCTTATTTTTGGCTAACCGAAAAAAAGGAGAGTTTAAAGACTTCTTACCTATATTTAGCGGTATCAGTAATCAGCGGCATGGTAATGCTTATGGGTATGTTTATTCTAAATAATGAATTAGGCACACTTGTTATATCAGAGATTAGCTCTTTAAATGTAGAACATACCACAATGCTTTATGTAGGAGCTGGGCTTGCCTTAGTCGGTTTTTGTACAAAAGCTGGTATGTATCCACTGCATATTTGGTTGCCTAAAACATACTTTGATAGTCCTAGTCCACAAACAGCGGTGTTCTCTGCTGTGCTTTCTAAGGTTGGAGTATTCGGTGCAATTGTAGTTTCTAACAGTCTATTTTTAGGGAACGAACAATGGGGACAAGTGCTATTGGTGTTTGCGACCCTTACAATGATATGGGGCGGACTTTGTGCCGTTGTTAGTCGTGATATGAAAAAAACCATTGCATATTCTTCTATGTCTCAAATAGGGTTTATCATTTTTGGTATAGCTACACAGGCAATGCTTACTGAACATCAGGCAGTTTCTGCAAATGGAATTGTCATCCATATGGTTAATCATTCAGCGTTTAAGTTAATTTTATTTACTCTTTGTGCAATAGCCTTTATGAATGTAGGCTCTACAGATTTTAGTAAAATTAAAGGCATGGCAAGAAAAAATAAAGTTTTTGCAGTTTCATTTATTACAGCTGGTGGCGGACTTATGGGTATTCCGCTTTTAAGTGGATATGTAAGCAAAACTTTATTACATGAAGGAATTGTAGAGCAAATTCATCTAACTCACAACAATGTATATAGCCTGTTTGAATATCTGTTTATATTCTCTGGTGGACTTACAACTTGTTATATTTTAAAGCTTGGGTTTATCTTATTTGCAAAACCTGAAAACAATCAAAAGTTAAAAATTTCTCCTTTTTGTAGTGCAGTGCTTTTGATAGTTTCTATGGCTATTGTAGTAGGCGGTGTGTTGCCTAACCTTGTAACAGATAAATTAGCTGAAATAGCAAGCGGTTTTATGATAGTAGAACCTTTACATGACTCTATAAATTATTTTAGTTTTATTAATTTAAAAGGTGCAATATATAGTATTTCTGTTGGAATACTGCTGTATGTGTTTGTGTATAAGCCTTTATTTTCAAAGAGGAAGAAAGAACAAATTATACCAAATGCAGTTAGCTTAGAAAATATATATACTCAAATTATAATAAAAGACATACCTTTTATAATCTATGGGGTATCAGTTTTCTTAGACAAATACCTAATCGAATGGCTTTATAAATTCAGTATAAAACTATTAGATATTTATTCTTCTGTTACTGCTCGCATGACAGATTTTATAGGAGAAATGTTGTTTATGTTTGGGTTTAAGGCGCTTAAAGAAAAAGACCCAGAAGACAGAACTCCTAGCAGCTACAAGCTTGGAAATAGCATAGATCATTCACTTGCTTTTCTGCATATAAAACTTAAAAAACCATTAGCTGATACTTTGCTAGACTTCGAGGCACAGTCTGCAATTAGACGCAGAATGATATCATCAAGCCTTTCATATGGTTTGTTGTTTGCAGGTGTTGGCTTAATAGTTGTGCTCTTATATATGCTATTCTCTTAAATAGCAGTTGTTTTATTAATATTTTATAAATGAAATAAATCTGTGACGTGATTGTCATAATGCATAAATCATAGTAGGGGGCGGTCGATTGTGACCGCCCCTCAGACTGTTGAAAAACCTAAATATAAAAACACTATTTTGTCAAAATGTATAAATTAATGCAACATAATATCCGCCCCTACATGGCTAAATTTTCCTAAGAGTCACGTGTGGGTTCTCCGCCCCCGACATTACTTTTCTAGCTACTTCTATACAAATAGTTTAATTTTATAAAATTAGCACATAATAATAAAAAAATTGGAGGTTATATAATGAAAGAAATGTTTTGTTTTCAATGTCAACAAACGGCACACAATGTAGCTTGTGAAGGAAAGTCGGGTGTATGCGGTAAAAAATTTGATAATGCAAATTTACAAGATGAGTTAACTGGTGCATTAATTAATCTGGCGTGCGCTTTAAGGGGGAATACTTCTCCTACTAAAAACACAGCGAAAATAGTTATAGATGGACTATTTACTACCGTGACTAATGTAAACTTCAACAACGAAACTCTTACTCAAATGATTGAAACCATAAACAGTGAAAAAGAGAAAATTATTTCTGAATGTGTTAATTGTGAATCGTCTTGTGGTAGTGATAAAACTTTTGACATGTCAAAAATTTGGGGAGCAGATGAAGATGTTCGTTCGCTTAAGTCGCTGATTTTATTTGGAATTAGAGGTTTGGCAGCTTACGCACACCACGCAATGGTTTTAGGCTATCAGGATGATGAAATAAACAAATTTTTATACAAAGCCTTGTTTTTCATAGGCGGTGATAGCACTACAGATCAGCTCTTACCAATTGTTCTTGAAGTAGGGGAGTTTAACCTAAAATGTATGGAACTTTTGGATAAAGCTAACACAGAAAGTTATGGAATGCCAGCTCCAACAACTGTATCGTTAACAATAGAAAAAGGACCATTTATTGTTGTAAGTGGACATGACTTACTAGATTTAAAACTACTGCTTGAACAAACAAAAAATAAGGGGATAAACATTTACACGCATAGTGAAATGTTGCCTGCACATGCGTACCCAAAGTTAAAAGAGTATCCACATTTAAAAGGAAACTTTGGAACTGCTTGGCAAAGTCAGCAAAGTGAATTTCACAACATCCCAGCACCAATTTTATTTACAACAAACTGCCTAATGCCTGTGCGTGAAAGCTATAAAGATAGAGTTTTTACTACTTCGGTTGTGTCGTATCCTGAACTTGTGCATATCGGTGACGACAAAGATTTTACACCAATAATAAATAAGGCACTTGAATGTAAAGGTTATGACAAAGATGAAGAGCTGACTGGAATAAATGGAGGCAAAACTGTAATTACTGGTTTTTCACACGGTACAGTTTTATCGGTTGCTGATAAGGTTGTAGATTTAGTTAAGAGTGGAGAAATAAAACACTTTTTCTTAGTTGGAGGTTGTGACGGAGCTGCAGCTGGTCGAAATTACTACACCGAATTTGTAAAACAATCGCCAAAAGATAGTATAATTTTAACGCTCGCTTGTGGTAAATATAGATTTAACGATTTAGATTTAGGAGAAATAGGCGGCTTGCCACGAATTATGGATATGGGACAATGTAATGACGCATATTCTGCTATTAAAGTAGCTGTAGCACTTTCAGAGGTTTTCGGATGCTCTGTAAACGAGTTGCCGTTATCAATGGTTTTATCGTGGTATGAACAAAAAGCTGTGGCAATTTTGTTGACATTATTGCATTTAGGTATAAAAAATATTTATTTAGGGCCAACACTTCCAGCGTTTGTGTCGCAAAATGTTTTGAAAATTTTAGTAGAAAATTATAATATCTCACCTATTAGTACGCCAGAAAGTGATTTAAAAAAGATTTTAGGCTAATGCAATGTAAATAATTTTATAAAATCTAGCTATTTAAGAATATAATTAAAATTATAAAAGCAATAAAAGTTACAATATTGTAATTTTTTATTGCTTTTTATAATTTACATATGGTACAATATATTGAATATATTAAGAAAAGAGTTGAATACCGTGTTAAAGAGCATGACAGGCTTTGGCAGAAGTGAGGATACAGTAAACGGAAGACGTATTATTGTAGAACTTAAGTCTGTTAATCATAAATTTTTTGAATACTCATTGCGTATTTCAAGAGGATATAATTTTCTTGAAGACAAACTAAAGGCTTACTTGCAAACTAGAGTTTCAAGAGGCAAGGTTGATATGTATGTCCACATAGAAAACTTAGAGGAAAACGACGTCGAGGTTACAGTAAATCATTCTGTAGCAAAGGCATATATTGATGCCTATAACTCAATTAGAGAAAGATATGACATTAAAGATGAAATAAATCTTGAAATGTTGGCTAGAAATTCAGAGCTATTCTCATTACACAAAAAACCAGAGGATGAAGAGACTGTGTATGAGAGTGTGTTACCAGTACTTCAAAAGGCAGTAGACTCATTCCTAAAAATGAGAGAAGTTGAGGGAGAAAAGCTTTTCCAAGACATAATGCAAAGATCAGACCACATAATCTCACTTGTAACAGAGGTTGAAAAGCGTTCACCTGAAACTGTTAGTGAATATAGACTAAGACTAGAGAATAGACTTAAAGAAGTTCTTCAAGATAGAAATATAGATGAACAAAGAGTTTTGTTAGAGGCAGCTATTTTTGCCGACAAAGTTGCAGTAGATGAAGAAACAGTAAGACTTAGAAGTCATGTTAATCAGCTTAAAAGTTTTGCTACTGCTAAAAATGCCATTGGTAGAAAAATGGATTTCTTAGTTCAAGAGATGAACAGAGAGGCTAACACTATAGGTTCTAAAGCGAATAATTCTGACATTGCTTATATAGTAGTTGATATGAAGTCAGAAGTTGAAAAAATTAGAGAACAAATTCAAAATATTGAGTAAGATGCTAATTTAAAAGATTTAACAGAAAGGATAGTCAATGGGAAGAAGCCTTAAGCCTTAGTGAAAAGTGAAAAATGAATAGTGAAAAGTTTATGTGAAAATCCTTGCGGATTTTTTGATTTAACATTAATTCGTTAAAACGCACAATTTTTAGTAGGGGCGACCTGTGGTCGTCCGAGGGTTTAGCAATAATTGCTAGTTTTATGACGACCACAGGTCGCCCCTACAATCAATAATTTAGTTTAATTAAGTTCTAAGGCTATGGGAAAACCCTAAATTTTTACTGCTGTATAAGCTATAAAAATGACAAAGTTATTTATGAAACTTGTTAATATAGGTTTTGGAAATATGGTGTCGGCTGATAAAATTTTAGCTGTTGTAAGTCCAGAGTCAGCACCAATAAAAAGAATTGTACAAGTGGCTAAAGAAAATTCACAGCTAATTGATGCAACACAAGGCAGAAAGACAAAGGCTGTAATAATTACAGAAAGCGATCTTGTAATAATTTCGTCTTTAAGTCCTGAAGTTATCTCTGCTAGACTTTCTGGCGAAAATGAAGAAATAGAAAATACAAGGAAGGGTGATTTAAGTGAGTAAAGGTTTATTAATAGTTGTTTCATCGCCATCAGGTGGTGGAAAGGGTACAATCTTAAAAGAACTTTTTAAGACAGAAGAAAACATGCAGTACTCTGTGTCTGCAACCACAAGAAATGCAAGACCAGGCGAAGAAAATGGTGTGCATTATCATTTTATAAGTAAAGAAGAATTTGAGAATTTAATTGAGAATAATGAAATGCTTGAATACGCTTCATACTGCGATAATTATTATGGAACTCCTAAAGCTCCAGTAGAAAAGGCGATAGAAGATGGAATTAGTGTTGTTCTTGAAATTGAGGTTCAAGGTGGCGCACAAATTAAAAGGTTAAAACCTGACTGCGTAAGCATTTTTATAGCTCCGCCATCTCTTGAAGTTTTAGAGCATAGACTTAGAAACAGAGGCACAGAAGACGAGGCTACAATTGCTAAACGCCTTGTAACCGCAAAAAAAGAGCTTGAAGAGATTAAAGAGTACGATTATTTAGTAATTAATGACACAGTTGAAAAGGCTGTTTCAGATATTAAAGCAATTATAGTAGCAGAAAAATTAAAAACAACAAGATAAGTGAGGAAATATACATGTTAAAACCATCAGAAAATAGAATTACAACCCCACACCAAAGCCATTACTCATTGGTTATAGCTGTAGCTAAAAGAGCTAGAGACATCACAGACGAATGTGAGAGAAAAAGTGAAATATTAATCGAAAAGGCAGTTGACCTAGCGGTTAAAGATTTCGTAGCAGGTAAATATATCATAAACGAGCCAGATCCATACGCAGAATAATATGTTTGTAAAAGTAGCTGTAGAAAATGCGAAGTATAGCTTTGATAAACCCTTTGCTTATAAAGTTCCAGTAGAACTTGAAAAAAAGGTGAAACTTGGTATAAGGGTTATGGTTCCATTTGGAACTGCCAATAAAAGCAATGTAGCCTTAGTTTTAGAGATTGTAAAAGATGAACTTGAGGGCAAATTTAAAGAAATGGTATCTGTTTTAGATGCAAAACCTGTGTTAACAAAAGAGATGATTGCATTGGTGCATTGGATGAAGTCAAGATACTTTTGTACAATGTTTGACTGCATAAGATTAATGTTGCCGGCTGGAATAAGCTATAAAATAGAGCCTGTATATAATTTTGTGAAGTTTCCTGAAAATCAAATAGAAGCAAACCGAACAGAGCTAGATGTTTTAACTTTGCTTAAAAATTCTAGTAATCCTTTAAGTTTAGCACAGATAGCAAAATCTCTAGGTTTGAAAGAAGATGAAATATCTCTTACTAATCTAGTGGCTAAGGCACTTATAGACTGTACAGACAAGGCACAAAGGAAGATGGGCGACGCAAGCCAAAAGATGATATCTCCAATCTTAAATACAGGGGTTAAACTTACTCAAAGACAAGAAGAGGTTTTATCTGTTTTGAATGACATTGGAGAAACCACGGTTAAAGACCTAATGTATTTTACGGGTTGTTCTATGGCTATTATAAAGGCGTTAATAGATAAAGGCGTTGCGAAAATCTTTGAACAAGAAGTCTACAGAAAGCCTAAGAGCCTTGAGACTATTTTAGATGAGAAACCAAAATCGGTTCAGCTTAGCATATGCCAAAGCAAGGCACTTGATAATATTGTAGATGACTTAGAACTAGGTGAAAAACCTGTGTCTTTGCTTTATGGAATTACAGGAAGTGGTAAAACTTCGGTTTACCTAAAACTTATCGACTATGTAATTGGCAAGGGGCAAGATGTAATTTTGTTGTTGCCAGAGATTTCCCTTACACCACAAAGCATAGAACTTTTTAAAAATAAGTTCCCAGGTATGGTTGGTGTGTTCCACAGCAGATTATCATTAGGTGAAAGACTTGATGAATGGAAGCGTGTAGAAAAGGGCGAGACTAAAATAGTAATTGGTACAAGGTCTGCAATTTTCGCTCCGTTTAAAAAATTAGGTTTAGTTGTAATAGACGAAGAGCAAGAGCATACGTATAAATCAGAAATTACTCCTAGATACAATGCAAAGGAAATTGCTAGGTTTAGGTGTTCTTTTAACAAGGCGTTTTGTTTGCTTACATCTGCTACACCTTCTATTGAAAGTTTTCATATGGCTGAAAATGGAATTTTCGGACTAAATAGATTGGAAATTAGATACGGTGATGCACTTTTGCCTAGTGTAAGAGTAGTCGATATGAACCAAGAGGAAGTTTTCGGAAACACCAGTGACCTAAGTTTTGCACTTAGAAAAGGCTTGAATGATGTATACAGAGACGGCAAACAGTCGATAGTATTATTAAATAGAAGAGGCTACCACACTTTTGCAAGGTGTAAGGCTTGTAAAACTGTGATTAATTGCCCGAATTGTAGCATTTCGCTTACTCTGCACAGTGCAAACAACAGGCTAATGTGCCACTATTGTTCATACTCTTCGCCTTTAGCGACTATATGCCCTGAATGTGGAAGTAAAGAGATGGACTTCTCGGGATATGGCACACAAAGGGCAGAAGATGCCTTGATGAATGCAGTACCTGGTGCTAGAGTTTTAAGAGTTGATGCAGACAGTACTTCTGCTAAATACTCACTAGAGAAAAAACTAGATGCCTTTGCAAGCGGTGAATACGACATAATGATTGGAACTCAAATGGTGGCTAAGGGTCTTAACTTTGAGAATGTAACCTTAGTTGGAATTATGTCGGCAGATCAAAGTTTATTTAGTGATGATTTTAGAAGCAATGAGCGAACCTTTGACCTTATAACTCAAGTTATTGGGCGTTCAGGCAGAGGTAAATATAAAGGGCAGGCAATTATTCAAACGCATATGCCTGAAAATGTGTATCTAAGACTTGCGGCATCTCAAGACTACAGCCTGTTTTACGAGATGGAGCTTGACTACAGAAAGGCTATGCTTTATCCTCCGTTTGTTGACATATTGTTAATTGTTGCAGTTGGAGAAGATGAAGCTTTAGTTAAAAAAGCGTTAGAACATTTCTCGCAGATTTTGTCTGAAAGAATAAAAAAATCAGAAGAAAAAATACCCGTGAGGTTGCTAAGACCAACACCGGCATCGGTATTAAAAGTTAATTCAAAGATTAGATATAAAATGATATTGAAATGCAGAAATACAGTTAAATTCAGGGATTTAATCTCTGCTGTGCTTATAACATTTCAAAAAAATAGGGAATATAAAGACGTAACAATCTATGCGGATCCTAATCCGTATAGTATTATGTAGAAGAGGTAAATTAATGGCAATAAGAAATATAGTTACTTTTGGGGACAGTGTATTAGACAAAAAGTGTAAGACGGTTGTAAAATTCGATAGTAGACTTCATGAGTTACTTGAAGATATGAAAGATACTTTAGAGGAGGCTCAAGGTGCGGGTCTTGCAGCTCCACAGGTAGGCATTCTTAGAAGAATTTGTCTTGTGGATGTTGGAGATGGGCTTATAGAACTTATTAATCCTGAGATAACTGCTGTATCAGGCATACAAGATGGCCCTGAAGGCTGTTTATCAAATCCTGGACAATTCGGTCTAGTAGAAAGACCTGAATACGTGAAGGTAAGAGCGCAAGACAGAAATGGTAATTTCTTTGAGGTAGACGGAACAGAGCTTAAAGCAAGGGCTTTTTGCCATGAAATAGATCACCTAGACGGAATTTTATTCACAAGCAGAGTAAGCCGTATGCTAACAGAGGAAGAACTAAGAGCAGCTTATGAAGAAGCGGAAGAAACAGAAGAGGAATAATAAAGTTTGAAAAATAAAAGAGGAAGGACAGTCACGGGGGACAATCCCTAAATTTTTATCGCATTTTGTGCGGCAAAAATGACATGGTCATGTCAATGAATATTGTTTTTATGGGAACACCAGATTTTGCTGTTCCTAGCCTTAAGGCTTTAATAGATGCAGGGCATAACATTATGCGTGTGTATTCACAGCCCGACAGACCAAAGGGCAGAGGGCATAAGATGCAGTATACACCTGTAAAGGAATTAGCATTAGAGCATAATATTGAAGTATTTCAGCCTACTACTTTTAAGGATGAAGACACAGTAAAAGATTTAGCAAGCCTTAAGCCTGAATTAATAGTGGTTGTGGCTTACGGCAAAATACTGCCTAAGTCAGTGCTTGAAATTCCTAAAAAAGGTTGTATAAATGTTCATGGTTCACTGTTGCCTAAATATAGAGGTGCTGCTCCTATTCAATGGGCTGTGCTAAATGGTGATGAAATTAGCGGAGTTTGCACAATGTTTATGGCAGAGGGAATGGATACAGGTGATGTTCTTTTAACTGCTAAGACTGAAATAGGCGAATATGAAAGTTCTGGTGAACTTTTTGATAGGCTTATGATTATGGGTGCTAATTTGCTTACTGAAACAATCGATAAGTTAGATGAAATAACTCCAATAAAACAAGACGAATCTAAGGCTAGTCATGCACCGATGATAAACAAAGAGATGTCTATAATTGATTTTAATAAGACAGCTAAAGAAATTAAGTGTCTAGTTTATGGGCTTAACCCATGGCCTAGCGCAAAAATGATGATAAATGGAAGAAACATAAAAGTTTTTTCTGTAAAGATAACTGAAGACAAGGGCAAAGCTGGCGAACTTTTTTCAAAGGGTTCTAAACTTTGCGTTTATTGTGGAGATGCCTCTTTAGAACTTCTTGAAATTCAGCCTGAAAATGGTAAGAGAATGAGTGGAGAAAGTTTTCTTTTAGGCAATCCAATAGAAAGATAGGTTCATAGTGATGATATCAGCAAGAAATATTGCATTTGAAGCTCTTATGCAGGTACAAGAGAATGAGGGATATTCAAACATAGTGCTTGATAAGACCTTGAAAAAATACGAAATGGAAAAGCGTGACAAAGCTTTATGCAGTCATATTTTTTATGGCGTACTCGAAAGACAAATAACCCTAGACTACTACATAGGCAAGAGCCTTAAAAGACCTAGCCTTAAACTTGCAGACGATATTGCAACAATATTAAGAATTGCATTTTATCAGCTTTTATATCTTGATAAAATACCTGACTCGGCTGTTGTGAATGAGGCTGTAGAAATGGTTAAGGCTCAAAAAAAGTCGGCTCAGGCGGCTTTCGTAAACGCTGTTTTGCGTGAGTTTTTAAGAAACGACACAAAATTACCTAGCGGAGATAACTCTTACGCTATGAGTATAAATTACTCTGTGCCAGCTCCTTTAATTGACATGTGGATTAACGCTTACGGCTTAGACAACACAAAGAAAATATTGGAAAGCTTCACACAATTGTCAAAAACCTATGTTAGAATTAATAGCTTAAAGGCAGACTCATATGCTTTAGGCAAAAAATATTGGGATTTAGACTATGCGTTTGAGTACTGTGAGGGTGGAAATATAACAGAAACTCAAGAGTTTAAAGATGGTGTCTTCCATGTTCAAGACTTATCTTCTCAATATTTATGTGAGATTATTTCACCTAAAGAGGGTGAAAACGTAATTGATGTATGTGCTGCTCCAGGCGGAAAAACCTTTACAATTGCGCAAAAAATGAATGGAACAGGCAAAGTTTATTCTTACGATTTATATAAGGGTAGAGTGAAATTAATTCGTGAAGGAGCATATAGACTAGGCCTTAAAAATGTAATGGCAAGCATGAGAGATGCAACAGATGAAAAATGTGAAATTTCAAATGCTGATAGAATTTTGTGCGATGTACCTTGTTCTGGCTATGGAACTATAAGAAGAAAACCAGAGATTAGATATAAATCTTTAGAGTCAACTAACGAATTACCAAAGATACAGTATGAAATTCTTACTAAATCTGCAAAGCATTTAAAAAGTGGTGGAGTATTGCTTTACTCAACCTGCACATTAAACCCAAAAGAAAATGGGGAGATTGCAGATAAGTTTTTAAAAGAAAATAAAGATTTTGAGGCTATAGCAGTTAAGATACCAAAGGGCCTACAAAGAGTTATAGAAGAGCCTAAAAATCAGCTTACTATGATGCCTTTTGCAGGCGATACAGACGGATTTTTCGTTGCATTATTTAGAAAGAAATGAGTTAAAGGGGATTGCATTTGGAAAAACTAGATATAAAGTCAATAAAAATTGAAGATTTGCAGTCCGAATTTACTCTAATGCAAATACCAAAATTTAGGGCAGGACAAGTATACAAATGGCTTGTTAGTGGAGTAAAATCGTTTGACGAAATGAATAATATTCCTAAGAATTTAAGACAAGTGTTAGCTGAAAAATATTATATAGCAAACTGTGAGATAGAGCTTAAAAGAGTTTCAAAGCTTGACGGAACAATTAAATATCTTTTTAAACTTAATGACGGTGAATACATAGAGTCGGTGTTTATGAAATATAAGCACGGCAACACTCTTTGTATTTCAAGTCAGGTAGGATGTAAGATGAATTGTAGTTTTTGTGCTACAGGCAAACAAGGCTTCACAAGAAATCTTACAGCCTCTGAAATGCTCTCGCAAATTACATCTGCTGAAAAAGATACAGGTGAGAGAATTTCAAACGTTGTATTAATGGGAATGGGAGAACCTTTAGATAATTATCAAAATCTTATTAATTTTTTAGAATTAGTAAGCTCTGACGATAATATAAATATAGGTAATAGACATATTTCAGTCTCTACCTGCGGTTTAGTAGATAAAATCTATTCTCTAGCAGAGAAAAAACTACAGATTACGTTATCGGTTTCGCTCCATGCACCAAACGATGAAATAAGAAATTTGACAATGCCTATCAATAAGAGGTATAATATAGAGGACCTTTTAAAGGCATGCAGATATTATTCTAAAATGACTAACAGACGTATATCGTTTGAGTATGCTATGATAGACTCGGTTAACGATTCAAATTTGCACGCTATTGAGCTTGCAAACAAATTAAAAGGCATATTGTGCCATATAAATTTAATACCTGTAAACAGTATAGAAAAAGCAAATTATAGAAAAAGCAAACAAAAGACTTTAGAAGCTTTTGTAAAGACTTTAGAAAAAAAAGGATTTACAGCTACAATTAGGAGAACATTAGGTTCAGATATAGATGCCTCTTGTGGGCAACTTAAAGGCAAATATGAAGGAAAGGAGTGATATAATGGAAATTTTTGCAGAATCGAATATAGGAGTAAGCAGAAAGTCAAATCAAGACTATTGTGTGTACAGTAGATTATCTAGCAATATTGCATGGTGCATTGTCTGTGATGGAATGGGCGGTGTAAACGGTGGAGAAGTAGCTAGTATGCTCGCTGCCTTAGCAATAGACGAGGAATTTCACAAGGGCATTAACCTTAAAAAGATGAAACCTCAAGAATTAAAGACTTTAAGTATTGATGCCATTACAAAGGCTAATTTAACAGTTTATGAAAAAGGCATTGAAGACACTGATCTTTTAGGTATGGGTACAACAGTGGTTCAGGTTGTTGTATATAATAAAATGTTGTATATATCTCATATAGGTGATAGCAGAGCGTATTTAATAAGAAATAATAGTATAGTCCAGCTTACAACAGATCACTCTTTTGTGCAGAATTTGGTAGATAGTGGCGAAATTACAAGTGAAGAAGCAAGAGTACACCCAAGAAGAAATATTATTACAAGGTCTTTAGGTGTAAAATTTGAGGTAGAATGTGATTACAGCCAAATTAATTTGCAAGAAGGAGATATTATTTTGTTGTGTACCGATGGCTTAAGCAATTATGTAACAGAAGACACAATGATAGAATATATAAATAAATATCCAAAAGAGAAAATAACATCAAAATTGATTGATTGTGCAATAGCTCTAGGTGGTTCAGACAATATAACCACCGGTGTAATTTATCTATAACAGGAGGGAAAATGAATGGAAGATAAATTTATAGGAAAAAGGCTTGATGGTAGGTATGAAATACATCAGCTTATAGGAACAGGCGGCATGTCTAATGTCTATAAGGCATACGACAATAAAGAAGACAGATGGGTAGCTGTAAAAATACTTAAAGACGAGTTTTCTAATAACACTGAATTTTTAAGAAGATTTAGAAACGAGTCTAAGGCGATTGCCATGTTGTCACACCCTAACATAGTTAAAGTTTTTGACGTGAGTTTCGGTGACGTAATTCAGTACATAGTTATGGAATACATAAGCGGAATTACAATTAAAGAATATATTACAAGGCGTGGTGTGCTTTCATGGAAAGAGGCTATGTATTTTACAATTCAAATACTAAAGGCACTTTCTCACGCACATGACAGAGGAATTATCCACAGAGACATTAAGCCACAAAACATAATCCTTTTAAAAGATGGACTCATTAAAGTAACAGACTTTGGCATAGCAAGAGTAAGCCAAAATCAAACTCAAACTGTGTCAGACAAGGCTTTAGGTTCAGTCCACTACATTTCACCTGAGCAAGCAAGGGGTGACTTTACTACTCATAAGGCAGACATTTATTCATTGGGTGTTACGCTGTATGAGATGGTTACAGGTGCATTGCCTTTTGATGGCGAAAGTGTAGTTTCTGTTGCATTAATGCAGGTTCAAAACACAGCTGAAAATCCAAGAAAACTTAATCCTAGTATTCCACAAGGCCTTGAAGAAATAATAATGAAGGCTATGGAAAAAAATCCTGCAATGCGTTTTTCAGGCGCAATAGAGATGCTCGCCGACATCGAAAAGGTAAGAGTAGATCAAGACATGATGTTTAATTATAAGCAAGATTTAGCCGCTACTAAGCAAGTAGATACTACTGTAATTAGAGAAAGAGTAGAAGACAAGACAAGGGTAGTGTCCGATATTCCTAGATCTACTCCACAACAAGTAAGAACAACAAATAAAAATTACAACGATAGCTTTGACTATGAAGAAGAGCTAGTTAAATCAAAAAGAACTGCTAAAGGCTCTATGGTGATAACAGGAATAGTCTCAGCTGTAATAGTTCTATTGCTTGCATTTGGTGTATATTTAGTTGTTGATTATATGGCAGAAGAACCAGAAGAAATTGTAGACGAGGTTTTAGTTCCTTTATTTGTAGGGCTTGACTATGAGCAAGAGGTAAACGGAAATCTACAATATGAAGATTTTACATTTAGAGTACAATATGTTGAAGATGAAACAAAGGCAGTAGGTGAGATAATTAAGCAAACTCCTAACGATGGAATTATGGTTAAAATAGGAAAAGAAGTTACATTGCAAGTAGTTAAAGAGCCAGATGTTCCACCGCAAGTTCCTGTGCCAAATGTAGTAGGCGAGTCAGAGGTTGAAGCTCACAATATTTTACAGGCAGAAGGTTTTGTAGTTAGAGTAGAAAACGTAAACAATGAATATACTCCTTTTGGCAATGTTATAAGCTCAAATCCAGAAGCTGACTTTATGGTTACACCGGGTTCAGAGATAACTTTGTATATTAGTAAAGGTCCTGCTGAAATTCCTGTTCCTATACCGGGCTTAATAGGCGAAACTTTAGAAAATGCAGAAGCTGCACTTGAGAGTGTTGGTCTTAGACTAGGAAATGTAAGCTATGACGAAGAGAGCAAGGAAGATGCTGGAATTGTAGTTAAGTCTAGCCCTAATGCTGGAGATAAAGTTTCAGAAGGTTCAGCGGTTGACATAGTAGTAAGTAAGGGTAACTATCAAGCGAAAGTTGTAAATGCTGTAATTCCACTACCACAAGGAGCTACAGGAGATGCAGAAGTTAAGGTTTATTTAGGCGGTGCGTTATATGGAAATCCTGTTACTCTAAACTTAGAATTAGTAAGCACACATATGATATCTTTAGTAGGAAAAGCCGGAACTTTACAAGTTGCAGTATACTTAAATGATGAAGAGTACATGTTTGGTGAAGTAGAGTTTGACAGTGATTCAGGAAGTTTTTCAATGGGTGACTTTTACCCATATACATCAGCAGATGGAACAGTAATTTATCCTTAAAATTTGGAGGGACTATGCAGGGAATTATCATTAAAGGTTTGGCAGGATTTTATTATATAAAAAGTGAAGATAAAATATATTGCTGTAAGGCAAGGGGCATATTCAGAAAGAATAATATAAGCCCCCTTGTGGGCGATATAGTAAAGTTTACTCACGACGGTGACGACGAAAAAGAGGGTGTAATAGATGAAATATTGCCACGCAGGAATAGTCTTGTAAGACCAGCTGTTGCTAACATTGATAAACTATTTATTGTTAGCTCTACAGTGTCGCCTGTTCCTAACACACTGATAATTGATAAAACAATCTGCATAGCTAGAATTAATTCAATTGAACCTATTTTGGTTATAACTAAGAATGATTTAAGGCAAAATAAAGAGTTTGAAGAAATTTATAAAAGCATTGGAATTAAAATTTTCAAGGTTAATTACGATGAAAACTCTGATTTTAGTGAGATTAAGCAAGAACTTAAAAATTCAGTTTCTGTTTTTACAGGTAACAGCGGAGTTGGAAAGTCAACGCTCCTTAATAATATTTTTAGTGGGCTTAATCTTGAGACAGCGGTTACAAGCAAGAAACTAGGCAGAGGAAGACATACAACAAGGCACACAGAGCTTTTTGAAGTAGAAGAAAAATCTAATGCTTATGTGGCTGATACTCCTGGTTTCTCTACAGTAGATTTACAAAAGTACAATGTTTTAGATAAAGACATTATTGCAGAGGGTTTTGATGAGTTTTTAGACTACCTTGGAACTTGTAAGTTTGTCTCTTGCACACATACCTGTGAAAAAGGTTGTGAAATTTTAAAGGCAGTAGAAAATGGAAAAATAAATAAGTCGAGAATAGAAAGTTACATTTCTATGTATAATGAAATAAAGGATGTGAAACAATGGCAAGTGCAAAAAAATGTATGATTATTGGAGCAGCACCTGTAGAAGATGTTAAGGTGTTTGAGGAGTTTGATTTAAGCGAGTATTTTATTATTTGTGCCGACGGAGGTTTCGACACAGCGGTTAAGTATGGCATAGACCCAGATTTTATAGTAGGTGACTTTGACTCATGTGATTCAGTGCCTAGAAGTTTACATAAAAAGGTTAAGCAACTTCCACCTGAAAAAGATGTAACTGATACAATGTATGCAGCAATGGTAGCTATGAAAAATCAGTACAGAAGCTTTGTATTAATTGGTTGCACAGGCGGTGACAGATGTGACCATACATATGCAAACTACAATGTAATGTTTTATCTGCTTAAAAAAGGCTGTAGCGTTGTTATGGTAGATGAACATAGCAAGGCATTCATGCTTGCAGGTTCAAGAATATCACTTTCAGGACAAAAAGATTGTACAGTATCTGTCTTCCCTTTTGGATGCGCATTAAGTACAGTAAGCTATGAAGGGCTTTTATACCCAATGTCAAGAGAGAATTTAGTAGCTGGCGACATAGTTATGGGTGTTTCAAATAAAGTTGTAAGTGATAACGCTAGCATTTCTGTCCACTCAGGCACAGTGCTTATTATTCTTGAGAATAAACTTAATAAAGAGAATGATTTATAAAATAAACTGTGTATAAATATCAAAACTCGGCACAACTGTGAATGATGTGTCGGGTTGTTTATTTTACTTGTGTTTTTGTTATCGATATGATACAATATTCACATAAACATATGATTGGAGAGTAGAATGAAGAATAAAACGAGGTTTGTAGTCATAATAATTTCAATTATTATTGTTATAATAAGAACATTTTTTTTGTGGACAAGCGGTTTTTTCTATATTATAGATACGCAAAATTCACCAGATGAAAAAATGACCATAACAGTGTATAACCATAATTTAAGTGAGTTTATCCCACAAAATAACGGATTTACAATTGTAACTAGTGGATCGTTTAACGGAGAAAGAATTTGCACAGATGGCTCTGTGTTTGAACAGTTATGGTGGTCGCCAGACAGCAAGTATAATGTGATTTCAACTATTAATGATGGAAGTAGATTATTAGAAATAAAGAATTACTCAAATAATAGTGTTACAAATCTTAGTAAGACTATAAATATGAGCATGTCAAATTACACTGAATTTAGTGAACTGGTTAACGATTGGGAAACTTTGCAGTTTAACTTTATAGAGTGGAAAGAAGAACAAGGTAGTATGACAGTCGGGTTTGAATTTACCGATAACAGCGACAGTAAGCAAAGCGGTAATTTAGATTACAACTTTGAAACAGGAGTTATTACAAATATTAATTTTAATTAATAATAGGAGATGATAACTGTGTTTAATGGCTTTCCTAAAAATTTAAGTGAAGAAGTAAAAGTAGTTCAGAATATTGTCTTGCCCCAAAACATAAAGATAAGTGAAAACATGTGTAGTTTTAGATTAATTAATGGAGAAGAGATATCATTTCCATATAGAATATATCATTCTGATAATTATGAAAATGTTTTGACTAAATTTTCTTTCACACAAAAAATGATATACCACGCTTTACTCACTCGCAGTAGCAATGGATTTGTAAGAGAAAAGCATTTAAGAGCTATTTTATTAGAGAATTTTCCGCATTGGATTATTCCTTATATTGTTAAATTATCAGATGAATATGTAATTGAAATACTAGAAGTGATTTTTGCAATGTTAACAAAAGAGAGAAAAGATGAATTTCAAGAATTTTGTTCGCTTAATAAACATAACTTTTATAAAAGTCACGATAGAATGATAAGCTACTATAATGAATATTATAAAGATAAATACAATATAGCAAACTATGTTGGAGAAAAGCTATATTGCGAATACTTTGGCTTTATGAAATAATAGTTAGTGACAATAAAATCGCCTTCGCATAGTATGTAATATACTTAATGTGAAGGTGATTTTTGATGTGGAATAAATTTTGTAAATGCAGAGGATGTTACCATTCTTATTGTAGATGCGTTATAGCCTTTGGGCTTGGAATGACAGTTTCCTGCTTTTGCCCATATGGTTTAATGATGTTTATTTCTGCTGTGCTTATAACTGCATTGGGAATTATCGTAATTAGAAGATGAGGTGTTTATATGAAGATAGTAGTAGTTAGAGCAACTGGCCTTTGGGGAACATTTTTAAGAAGAAAATATGGAATTAAAAAAATAAAGTGATACATATGTTTTATGGTGGATGTTGTATGTCCAAAACTTGGGAACTCAGTGAATAGTGAAAAATGAATAGTGAAAAGTTAATGTGAAAATCCTTGCGGATTTTTTGATTAAAGACTTTTTAAATAAAAATTTTGTGTTGATAAAGATAAATTTGATAAAATATTGTAGGGGAGGGTCTCTGTGCCCTCCCGAGAAGTATGGATATTCGCTAGCTTTCGGGAGGGCGCAGAGACCCTCCCCTACAGTTAAACATTAAGTTTGATTATATTCCTTACATGGTTTAAATGTCAAGTTTTAAATTTTACATGGTACTACATTGGTATTACAAAATAGTTTTTATAAACTATCCTCTCATTATGTCATAAAATTTATATTTGAAACATATAAATTCACAAAGACATAAAAAGGAGAGGATTTTTACTTATGCAAACCAGGCTTTCAAGATTACAATACGATTGTTTTGAAACAATCAACCACGAGAACATAGAGTGTCCTATTGATATAGAATATTCTTTGCCCGACTATTGCCCCGACATACAAAAGGTTTTAAAGTGCATTCCTTATGCAAACATATGCTCGTATTCTTTCACCCAAGATAGGTTCATGTGCGAGGGGAAGCTTGTTTTGCATGTGCAGTATGTTGACGAAAAGAGTTCTACAATAAGGGTATGCGACATCAGACAAGACTTTTCTCATTCAAGAGAAATTAGCCGTCAAGAGAGTAAATGCTTTGGCAATGTTACAGCAAGTATTGGCCACCTTGTGTGCAGGGCGATAAGTGCCAGAAAGTTAGACATACATGTGCCTGTCTTGCTTGGAATGACAGTTTACTCACAGAAAAAAACAGAGATAGACTGCAACTGTGACGAGCTTGAAGAAATGACAGAAAAAGTACTTGTGTCCGACGCTGTCTTTGGTGCAAACCACAATTTCACAATCGAAGAGGAACTAGAACTATCAGAACGTATGCCACCTATTGACTGTATTTTACGTAATGAAATTCAGTTAAGTTCGCTAAAAACAAATGTAGTTAATAATAAGGTTGAGCTAACAGGTGTTGCAGATATTTGCATGGTTTACAGATCTTGTTCAGAGAGTTTCTCGGTTCAAAAAATGCAGTACTCATTGCCTTTTGAAGAAATTATAACAATTAATGGAATTGACAGCGATTGTATGGTAAATCCAGAGATTAATATTTGTGAATTTAATTTGCAGCCTAAGGAAGACCAAATGGGCGAATACACAATATGTGACATGTACTTAAAAATGTCTGCCTGCTTGTTTGTCTATAAAGAGAAAGAGGTAGACATAATAGTAGATGCTTATTCTACTAAACAAAAATGCAAGATGAAATATGAGGATTTAAGTTTTAACCATAATCTAGTTCCGTACAGTGAAAAAATACCTATGACAAAATCTGTGTTTTTAGCAGACGACGAACTAGAAAAGGTGCTTGACTACTGGTGCGAGGAAGTAAGTGTTGCCTCTTATTGTGAGAAAAACAAGCTAAGCTATAGGGCGAAATTTAATATATGTCTTTCTTACAAGGGCAAAACAGGCGAGATATTCACTATCACTAAGAACTTTGACTTTACAACCAGTCGTGACTTCAACGAGTATTGTCAAAGAAAGTGTGAAGCCAAAATATCTGTAAAGATAAAAGACTATAGAATAGTGGATGGAAACAATATTGAGTTCAGCCTTGAGTGTATGCTTGTTTCAAACGACTATGAGTGCACAACTAAAAAAATGCTTACAAGCGTAGAAAAAGAGTTATCAGAAGAATTAAGTGATAATGGAAGCATAAGAATTTACTATAGTCAAAAATCAGAAAAATTATGGGACATAGGAAAAAAATACTCTATTGCTGTTTCCTCCATTGTGGATAACAATAAGCTAAGTGATGCGGAATTAGCAAATGGTGAGCCTCTGCTCATATTTTAAAAAGGAGAGAATATAGCATGAACATATATAACGACATAAAAACCAGAACCAATGGAGAAATATACGTAGGAGTAGTAGGACCTGTAAGAAGTGGCAAGAGTACATTTATCAAAAAGTTTATGGACACAATTGTACTGCCTAATATAGCAGATGAAGCCTTAAGAGAAAGGGCAAGAGACGAATTACCTCAGTCGGCGTCGGGCAGAACAATAATGACAACAGAGCCGAAATTTATACCAGAACAGGCAATTTCTGTAACAGTGGAAGAATCTGTAACTTTTGAAGTTAGAATGATTGACTGTGTAGGATATATAATTCCAAGTGCTATAGGTTATATCGAAGAAAACCAACCTAGAATGGTAAAGACACCGTGGTTTGAGGAGGCTATTCCTTTTAATATGGCGGCGGAAATTGGTACAAAAAAGGTTATAACCGAGCACTCCACAATTGGAATAATGATAACTACAGATGGAAGCATTACAGACATTTCAAGAGAAGAGTATGAAGAGGCAGAAGAGCGAGTAATAGAGGAGCTTAACGAGACAGGCAAACCTTATATAATTTTGCTTAACTGTGTAGAGCCAGAGAGTGAACGAGTAGCCGAGATGGTAGAGGCTTTAAGCCTAAAATACAAAGTGCCTATAAGGGCTGTCAACTGTAACGAGCTAACAGAAGAGAAAATAAGGGATATCTTAGCAGACGTTTTACTAGAATTTCCTGTAACAGAAATTGCGTTCTCTATGCCTAAATGGCTCTTAGGTTTAGATAAAGAACATTGGCTAAAATCAGAGATCATAACTGAAATAGCTAAAAATTCAAAGATTAAAAAGGTGCGAGAAATCAGAAGAGTTTTAGCAGAAATTGCAAAATGCGAGTACATAAGCTCATTAGTTTTAAAAGAAATTAAACTAGGAACAGGCAAGGCAGACACAGAGATAATGCTAGAAAAGAGCCTTTTCTATAAGATTTTAGGAGAAAAGACGGGTCTTGAGTTTAAGGATGAAACGTCGCTTTATGAGCATTTAATGGAAATGTCACAAATTCGTGAACGCTTTGCAAAATTGCAGTCTGCCTATGACGATGTTCTTACAACAGGCTATGGAGTAGTAATGCCTGACATTGATGAATTAACACTTGAAGAGCCTGAAGTTATAAAGCAGAACGGTAAATATGGAATAAAACTTAAGGCTACAGCTCCGTCAATTCACATGATGAGGACAAATATTGTAACAGAACTTACACCGATAGTAGGTTCAGAGCAACAATCAGAAGATTTAATATCTTATCTCTTAAACGAGTTTGAAGAAAGCCCAATAAATATCTGGCAATCAAACATGTTCGGCAAGACACTCAATGAACTGGTAGGAGAGGGGATACACAGCAAACTATCACGCATGCCAGACCAAGCACGAAACAAACTGCGTGAAACTATAGAAAGAGTAATAAACGAGGGTTGTAATGCTCTGTTGTGTATAATTGTATGATCTATGATGAAGAAGAGATAGACCTTGAAGAAGAACTAGAAACAGTACCGGTTATAAAACGTGAGATAGATTATGTGTTAATTCAGCTTGTTATATGTGTGATAATTCTTATGTCTGTGATTGTTATAAAATTAGTAGCTCCAACTTATATTGAAGATATTTCTTCTGACTATTCACAGATAATTGACAAGATTTTTTTGACAGGAGATGGGGTAATAAACATTGTAAATGAATAATGTAGATGTAAAACTTATTGGCGTACATTTAATAGTCAGCTTTCCATTTTTAGTGGTGATGTGTCTTATGCTTATACTAGATTTAAACTCAATTTATGCCTTGACTAGTTTTGCACTGCATGAGCTGACACATATAGTGATGATATTTGTGTGCGGAGGAAAATTAAATTCTATTAAATTTTCGCTATGTGAAATTGACATCAATACAGAAAAAGATTATTTGAGTAAGGGTAAAAAAATTCTCATATCCGTTTCAGGGGCAATGACTAACTTTGTCATTGCCCTAACTTCAAATTCAGCTGAGTTTTCGGCTGTTAATATGATAGTTGGTAGTTTTCAGCTTTTACCGATATTAAGTTTTGACGGTGACAGCATTTTAGAAATTCTGGGACTAAGCTTTAAACTTAGGAAAACACTATCTTTGATTTGTTCTTTTTTAATAGCACTTGTTGGGTTTTATGTTTTAATTCAAACTAAAAATAATTTTTCGGCATTAATTTTAAGCATGTTTCTAATATTTTTGAGTCTAAAATCTGAATAATTAATTATGCTTGCAATTATTATTTAAACGAGTTATAATTATAGTGAATAATGAATAGTGAATATTGAAAAGTTGATGTGAAAATCCTTGCGGATTTTATGATTAAATTAAATTCATTAAAATTCACAAAATCCATGTAGGGGCAGATATTATCCGCCTATGAAACTTAGGCAAAAGTACAGGATTTTAGGAGGATAATATCCGCCCCTACATGGCTAAATTTTCTAAGAGGCACGTCTGGCACTCAGACCCTCCCCTACAATGTACATTTAAGTTTGCTTAAATTCCCAACTAGTTTTTTTATAAATTAGTTCTAATTAAAAATGAAAAGGATAAATCATAAAATGAATAAAGAAGTTGAAAAAATATTACTAGAGGTTCAGAAGCCTGCAAGATATGTAGGCGGAGAACTTAACTCTATTACAAAAGATAAACAAAATATAGATGTGCGTTTTGCCTTTTGTTTTCCTGATACCTATGAGGTAGGAATGTCGCATCTAGGCTCTAAGATTATTTATAGCCTTATAAACAGTAAAGAAAATTACTGGTGCGAGAGAGTTTACGCTCCGTGGATTGACATGGAAGACAAGATGAAAGAGAACAACATTACTCTATATGCATTAGAGAGTGGTGATTCACTAAATGAATTTGATTTTGTAGCGTTCACACTTCAATATGAACTCACCTACACAAACATTTTAAACATGCTTAGCATGAGTAACATTCCTCTTTTAAGCAAAGACAGAGAGGGTCTTAAAAACATAATTTTGGGTGGCGGTCCTTGTGCCTGTAACCCAGAGCCTATTGCAGACTTTTTTGATATATTCTGCCTAGGAGATGGCGAGGAAATTCTTTTAGAAGTGCTTGAAGTCTATGAAGCATGCAAGAGAGAAAACACAAGCAGAGAAGAATTTTTAATTAGAGTAGCCAAGGTAGAGGGCGTTTATGTTCCATCGCTTTATGAAGTTGAGTACAATGACGACAACACTGTGAAATCAGTAACTGCAAAAGGTGACACTGTAGCAAGTGTTAAAAAACGTGCCTGTATGGATTTAGACAGCATGTTTGCTCCTGATACTTTTGTTGTGCCATTTATCGATATAATTCACGACAGAACTACTGTTGAAGTTCTAAGAGGTTGTGTTAGAGGTTGCAGATTTTGTCAGGCTGGATACCTATATAGACCATTCAGAGAGAGAAGCGTACAGGCTATAAATCAACAATGTAAGGCTATCTGTGACAGCACAGGCTATGACGAAATTTCACTTTCATCACTTAGCACAAGTGACTACACAGATTTATTTAATCTGCTTGATACAATGCACGAATGGACAGAAGAAGAAAAGGTAAGCGTTTCATTGCCGTCTTTAAGAGTAGATAATTTCTCAGAAGATTTAATAAAAAGAATAGCCTCTGTTAGAAAATCAAGCCTTACTTTTGCTCCAGAGGCTGGTTCTCAAAGAATGAGAGACGTAATAAATAAAAATGTTAGTGAAGAGCAACTTTTAAAAACTGTAAACATTGCTTTTTCTAATGGTTGGTCAAGGGTTAAACTTTACTTTATGTTAGGTTTGCCTACAGAAACTATGGAAGACATATTAGAGATTACAAAATTAGGGCAAACAGTTGTAGACGAATATTACAGAAATCCAGACAAGAAAAAAGGTGTTGGAGTAAGCGTCAGCATTAGTGCAGCAGCCTTTGTTCCTAAGCCTTTTACTCCATTCCAATGGTTCGGACAAGACCCAGTTGATGTAATGAAAAAGAAACAATATGAACTTAAATCATCTGTAACAACAAGAAAGCTTTCTGTAAACTATCATGGTGCCGACACTGGATTTATCGAGGCAGTGTTTGCAAGAGGTGACAGAAAACTATCAAAGGTTTTACTAGAGGCTCATGCTAGAGGCTTTAAATTTGATGGTTGGTCAGAGTGTTTCAGCTATAAAAATTGGCTACAAATATTTGAAGACTTAAATATAGACCCTGCATTCTACGCCAACAGACACAGAAGTTTTGACGAGGTTTTACCATGGGATCACCTAGACTACGGTGTATCAAAAGAATTTTTAATAAGAGAATGTAAAAAGGCATACGAGGCAACAACTACAGAAGATTGCAAAAATAAATGTTCTGCTTGTGGTGCGTCTTGCTTTAAGGGAGGAATTTGTCCATGAAAACTATAAGAATTTGGTTCTATAAAAAAGATACTGCTAGATATATTTCTAATCTGGATGTTCTAAGATTAATGCAAAGGGCAATAAAAAAGGCAAAACTTCCATTTTGGTACACAGAAGGGTTTAATCCACACGTGTTTGTTACTGTAAACATGCCTATCTCTTTAGGCTACACAGGGCTTAAAGAGTCATTAGATGTAAAACTTTTAGAGGATGACTTCCCGTTTGAAGAGATTACTCTAAGGCTTAATAAGGTTTTGCCAAAAGATATTCAAGTATTTTCAGTTTCAGAGGCTCAAATGAAGTCTTGTGAAATGGCTTTTTCTAGCTATGAAATTAGAATAGAGAATGAAAACGATTTACTCAACAAGGCTAAAAGCTTCTTAGAGCAAGACGAAATTTTAGTAGCTAAAAAGACTAAAAAAGGCATGAAAGAAGTAGATATTAAAGAAAATTTCAAAGACATGCAAATTAAAGAAGAGGGAAGCGAACTGGTGTTTTTAGTAACTCTTCAAAGTAGTAACAATGGCAGCATAAATCCAAGATTATTTTTTGACGCATTGTTTAAAAAATATGACTTGTCTTTGTATCAAAACACAACAAGAACGGGAAGTTTTGATGCTAAAATGAACGAGTTTTGTTGATTTCTTTCAGAGTTTACAAAAATTTTGCTTGTAAATGGTTTTTATAAGTGGTAAAATTAAAGTTAGAATTTTAGCGTGTTAAAAGAGGATTTTATGGTAAGAATAGGTATCGATGTTGGTTCTACTACACTTAAGTGTGTGGTGTTAAATAATAATAATGAGATTTTGTATAGCGACTATCAAAGGCATTATTCTCAAATATCACAAAAGCTTTATGATATGCTTTGTGATGTCAAAAAAAATATTAAAGATAGTCAAGTTACAGTGGCAATTTCAGGTTCAGCGGGTATGGGTTACTCAAAAGATATGGATATACCTTTTGCTCAAGAGGTGTACGCAACTAGATTAGCAGTTAAAACCTTAAACCCAGAGACAGATGTTGTAATTGAACTAGGCGGAGAAGATGCTAAAATATTGTTTTTATCGGACACACTTGAAATTCGTATGAATGGTAGTTGTGCAGGTGGAACAGGCGCATTTATCGACCAAATGGCGACATTACTTCACACTACACCTACAGAAATGAACGAGCTTGCCAAAGAAAGTTCTAAGATATATACAATTGCTTCAAGATGTGGTGTTTTTGCTAAAAGTGATGTTCAGCCACTGCTTAATCAAGGTGCAAGAAAAGAAGATATTTCAGCAAGTATTTTTTATGCTGTTGTAAACCAAACAATTTCTGGTTTGGCTCAAGGCAGAAAAATAGAGGGAAATGTAATGTATCTTGGTGGTCCTTTAACGTTTTTCTCTGAACTTAGAAATAGCTTTGATAAAACACTTAATACTAAGGCGGTTTTTCCTGAAAATTCTCTTTATTTTGTTGCAATAGGCACTGCGCTTACAAAAGATGTTAGAACCTATAACATAGATGAACTGATTAATTCGGTAAAAAACTTTAAAGCGAATGTTAATTTTGCCAGCTGTGAACCTTTATTTAACAGCCAAGAGGAATACGATTCTTTTGCAAAAAAACATGAAATAGGGAAAGGCATTAAACTTCATGCCCCAAGCGGAAACGCTTTTATCGGAATTGATGCAGGTTCTACAACTTTAAAAGCTGTACTAATCAATGAAAACGACGAAATTATTCACTATAGATACACTGAAAATGGTGGAACTCCTGTGCCTTTGGTTAAATTTTTCTTGCAAGAAGTATACGAGAAGTTCCCGAATATAAATATATCTGCCGTGGCTACAACTGGCTATGGAGAAGAAATTGTAAAGAGGGCGTTTAAGGCAGATTACGGAGTAATCGAGACAATGGCGCACTTTACGGCTGCTAAAAAATTCAACCCAGACGTTGATTTTATAATTGACATTGGCGGACAAGACATTAAATGTTTTAAGATTAGAAATTCAGCCATTGATAATATTTTCTTAAACGAGGCTTGCTCTTCTGGATGTGGTTCTTTTTTACAGACTTTCTCTGCCGCTTTAGGCGAAGATATCGAAAGTTTTTCTAAGAAAGGTCTGTTTGCTAAAAAGCCAGTTGACTTAGGCTCAAGATGTACTGTGTTTATGAATTCTTCAATAAAACAGGCTCAAAAAGATGGCGTTGAGATAGAAAATATTTCAGCAGGACTTTCAATAAGCGTTGTAAAAAATGCTTTGTATAAAGTTATTAGAATTGCAAACGCCGACAATCTAGGCAAAAATATTGTTGTACAAGGCGGTACATTCTTAAACGATGCAGTTTTACGAGCCTTTGAAAAAGAGCTTGGAATAAACGTTATTAGGCCTGCAATCTCTGGTCTTATGGGTGCATATGGAGCAGCCCTTTATGCAAAACAAAAAAAATCTAGTGGCAAGAGCGGTTTAATTGGCAAAGTAAAACTAGAAAATTTTGTGCATGAAGTAAAGGCTATAACATGTAAGGGTTGTCAAAACAATTGTAAACTCACCGTTAATACATTTGAAGACGGTGAAAAGTTTATAGGTGGAAACAGATGTGAAGTTCCGCTAAAACTTAAAAACTCAAAAGAAAAATACAATATATATGACTACAAAACAGAGCTTTTAAATTCATATAAAAACTGTTCAGGTACCCGTGAAACAATAGGAATACCTTTTGTGCTTAACATGTATGAATTGTTGCCGTTTTGGCATAAATTCTTTACAGAATTAGGTTTTGGGGTTCATAGAACATCAGAATCTACAAGAAAACTGTATCTTAAAGGGCAACAGAGTATACCATCAGACACAGTTTGCTACCCGGCTAAATTAATTCACGGACATATTGAATGTTTATTAGAAGAAAAAATTAACACGATTTTTTATCCATGTATGACATATAATTTTGATGAAAAAATGGGTGATAATAACTATAACTGTCCTGTTGTTGCTTATTATCCAGAGGTGATTTCGGCAAATATATCTGAATTAGATAATATAAAATTCATCAATAATTATGTGGGAATTCACAGAAGAAAAGATTTTTCTAAAAAGATGCAAGTGATTTTTAAAGAGCAGTTTGGTGCAAATATTGCTTTGACAGAAGTTCAAAGAGCTGCCGATTTTGCCTATTTAGAGTATCAAGATTTCATGAACAAAATTCGTGAGAAGGGTAAAGAGTACTTAAATATTGCCAAAGAAAAAAATCAACCAGTAATTGTACTTTGTGGTAGACCATATCACTTAGATGCTGAAATAAATCATGGAATAGATAAGTTGATTTGTGATCATGATGCTGTACTTGTTACAGAAGATGCAGTGTGTTATGATGTAGAAAAACCTAAGACAGCAGTTTTAAACCAGTGGACATATCATTCAAGAATGTATGCTGCTGCTAAGTATGTCGCTGACAGCGATGACAAAAATTTGAACTTAATTCAATTAGTTTCTTTTGGTTGCGGAGTTGACTCAATCACCACAGATGAAATGAGAAAAATTCTTGAAGAAAAAAATAAGATTTATACTCAAATTAAGATAGATGAAATCACAAATTTAGGAGCAGTTAAGATACGATTAAGAAGTCTTTTTGCGGCTACAGGCTTGGAGGATTAATGGAGAGAATAGAATTTACAAAAGAGATGAAGCAAACCCACACAATTTTAATGCCTAATATGTTGGATGTTCATTTCAGACTCTTACAAAAAATGTTTAGAACTTATGGCTACAAGATGGAACTTCTTCAAAATGAAGATAAAAACCTTATAGAAGAGGGATTAAAGTATGTTCACAACGATACTTGTTACCCTGCGCTTCTAACAATTGGGCAAATGGTTTCAGCACTTAAAAGCGGTAAGTATGACCTAGACAAAACAGCTCTTATTATGTCTCAAACAGGTGGAGGCTGTAGAGCTTCAAACTATATACATCTTTTAAGAAAGGCGTTAGTTAATGCAGACTTAAAGGATATTCCTGTAATTTCGCTTAATCTTTCTGGTCTTGAAAAAAATTCAGGCTTTAAATTTACTTTACCAATGCTTAGAAGAGCCTTGGCGGCTTTGATTTATGGTGATTTACTTATGTTGCTTGAAAATCAGGTGATACCATATGAAAAAAATAAGGGTGAAGCTAAAGCGTTAACCGTAAAATGGACAGATAAAATATGTAACTTGTTTGAGAAAAATGAAGGAATAGGCGCTACTTCTTCAAAAGTTTTTCTTAAACAGATTGTGGACGAATATTCTAAGATAGAAATAACAGACGAAAAAAAGATAAAGGTAGGCATAGTAGGCGAGATATATGTAAAGTATTCTGCTCTTGCTAACAATTATCTTCAAGAGTTTTTGGAGTCAGAAGGTTGTGAAGTCATGGTTCCAGGAATACTCGCTTTTATTTTGTTTAAGACCGACAACAGAATAGAAGATATTAAACTTTATGGTGGCAGTGGAGCTAAAAAAATAGCTATAGACACAATATTTAAATATTTCTTAAGGTTTGAAGATGCTTTAATAGAGGCGCTAGAGGGAAGTCGATTTGTTCCTCCTGCAAGGTATGAGCATCTAAAAAAACTGGTTGAACCTATGATAGGTTATGGCTGTAAAATGGGTGAGGGTTGGCTTTTAACGGCGGAAATGCTCGAACTTATTGAAACAGGCTATGAAAATGTTGTGTGCGCACAACCTTTCGGTTGCTTGCCTAATCACATTGTAGGAAAAGGCATGATAAGAAAAATATGCAAAAGCATGCCAAAAGCTAACATAGTACCAATTGACTATGACCCAGGGGCAACAAAGGTTAATCAAGAAAATAGGATTAAACTTATGCTTGCCGTTGCAAAGGAAAATATTTAAATTAACATTTTCTTGATATTTTTTTAACAAAGATATGATATAATAAAACAAAATATACTTGGAGGAATAATTATGAGCGCTTATCAAAGATGGTTAGAGGCAGATTTACTTGACAAAGACTTAAAAGAGGAACTATTATCAATTAATGGACAAGAAGACCAAATAAATGATAGATTCTACAGAGACCTAGAGTTCGGCACAGCAGGTCTTAGAGGAGTAATCGGCGCAGGAACAAACAGAATGAATGTTCACACTGTAGCAAAGGCTACACAAGGTTTAGCAAATTACCTTAATAAAAACAAAGTAGATGGTAAAGTGCCATCAGTTGCAATTGCGTATGACAGCAGAAACAAGGGTTTATTATTCACTCAAATTAGTGCAAGCGTATTGGCTGCAAATGGTGTGAAGGCATATGTATATGATGAACTAATGCCTACTCCGGCACTTTCTTTTGCGGTTAGATATTTAAAATGTGATGCTGGAATATGCGTTACAGCAAGTCATAACCCAGCTAAATACAACGGTTATAAGGCATATGGCAATGACGGTTGCCAAATTAGTTCTGACGTTGCAGACGGCATAATAGCTGAAATCGAGAAACTTGATATTTTTGAGGATATAAAGTTAGTCGATTTTGACAAGGCTGTGAGTGAAAACTGTGTTGAGTACATAGCTAATGATTGCTATGAAGCTTTTATTTCTGCCGTGTTAAACGAGAGAATTTTAGACAACAAGGCTGATAATTTAAAGGTTGTATACACTCCGCTTAACGGCAGTGGTAAAAAATGTGTTTTAAGAATATTAGATGAGATTTCAGTTAAAGATATAACTGTAGTTCCAGAGCAAAGTGAGCCAGACGGAAACTTCCCTACTTGTTCATACCCTAACCCAGAGGTTAAAGATGCACTACAAAAGGGATTAGACCTTTCACAAGAAATAGGTGCGGATCTATTGATAGCTACAGACCCTGACTGCGATAGAGTTGGTATCGCTGTGAAACATGGCAGTGAATACAAACTAATGTCTGGAAACGAGGTAGGAGCATTACTTCTTGACTTTATGGCAAGATTTAAGTTAGAGAAAAAAACTATGCCAGCTAAACCATATGCAGTAACTACAATAGTTTCAACTGACATAGTAACTCAAATTGCTAAGAAATATAACATTGAGCTTTTCCGAGTGCTAACAGGCTTTAAGTTTATTTGCGGAGTTGTAGCAGACATGGAAGAGCAAAATAATATGGATGGCTTCTTGTTTGGTTTTGAAGAGAGCTATGGTTATGTTAAGGGTAGCTATGTAAGAGATAAAGATGCGGTTAATGCTTCTATGCTTATTGCAGAGATGGCTTCATACTACAAGGCGCTAGGCAAAGATTTAGTAGAAATTATGGACGAGCTTTACAATGAGTTCGGATATTATATTAATGATGGTGCTAGTTTTACATTCGAGGGCGAAGACGGCATGAATGCCATGAACACTCTAATGTGCGAATTAAGAACTAATCCACCTACTGAACTTGCAGGAATGAAAGTTGTTGGAAACAGTGACTATAATACTTCTGTAAGTGTAGATAATGGAATCGAGTCAACAATTAATCTTCCTAAATCTAATGTTTTAGAATACAGATTAGAGAATGACAACAAACTAATTGTAAGACCATCAGGCACAGAGCCAAAGATAAAAATATATATTTCTGCTGTGGCTGAGACAAAGGCTAAAGCAGTACAAATATCACAAGAATTAAAGATAGCTGGAACAAAATTATTAGGACAATAATCATGTGTAAAAAAGCAGTCCTATTTAAGTACAATAATAAGGAGGAACAAAAATGAATAAACCGGTATTAGTAGTATTAGCAGCAGGTATGGGTAGTCGCTATGGTGGAATGAAGCAAATTGATCCGCTAGGTCCAAACGGACAAATTATTATTGATTATTCAATCTATGATGCTAAAAGAGCAGGATTCGAGACAGTAGTATTCGTAATTAAGAGAGAGACAGAGCAAGTTTTTAAAGAAGCGATAGGCGATAAACTTTCTAAATTTATGAATGTAGAGTATGCATTCCAAGAGCTAACAGACATTCCAGATGGTTTTGAAATTCCAAAAGACAGAGTAAAGCCATGGGGAACAGCTCATGCAGTACTTAGTGCAAGAAACATTATTGATGGTCCTTTTGCTGTAATCAATGCAGATGACTATTATGGAACAGAGGCGTTTAAGCTTATGTTTGATTACCTAAGCGAAAATTGTGAGGATCAGTCTAAGTATGCTTTGGCTGGTTACAGAATTAAAAACACAGTTACAGAAAACGGAAGTGTTTCAAGAGGCGTTTGCGAAATTGATGAGAACGACAACCTAACAGATGTAATTGAAAGAAAGAACATAGAGCAAAGAGCAGACGGAATTGCGTTTTCTGAGGATGACGGCAAAACATGGGAGCCTTTAAGCCCAGAGACAGTTGTTTCTATGAACTTAATTGGATTTACGAAGAAATTCTTAGACGAGGCTTACGCTTTCTTCCCAGAGTTTTTAAACGAGTATGTTCCAAAAGATCCTATGAAGGCGGAGTATTTCTTGCCTCTTATCATGAGCAAAATGTTATCAGAAGAAAAGGCTACAATGAAGGTTCTTTATAGCAACGATAAATGGTATGGCGTAACTTATAAAGAGGATAAACCATCTGTTATGAAAGCTTTAAACGATATGACAGAATCAGGGCTATACCCTGAAGTTTTGTGGAAATAATTTTCGAGATTTAGTGAAAAGTTGATGTGAAAATCCTTACGGATTTTTTGATTAAAAACTTTTTAAATTAAAATTTTTCTATGGTTAAAAACTAAATTTGATAAAACATTGTAGGGGAGGGTCTCTTAGCAAATTTAGCCAGGTAGGGGCGGATATTATCCGCCTATCAAACTTAGGCAAAATTACCGAATTTTTAGGCGGATAATATCCGCCCCTACATTATAGCTTTAAGTTTGCTTAAGTTCCAAAATATGAGACCCACCTACAAATAAGCATTAAAATATATACCAATCGATACGAAAGGTATAAGTTTGAAATTAAAGAAAAAGGACAGTCACGGGTAACTAGCCCGAAATTTTTATCGTATTATGTACGACAAAAATGACAAGGTCATAAAGATGAAAATTAATAATTCAGTCTTAGATTTAATAGGCAAAACACCTATGTTAAGACTTAACAAAATAGAAAAAAACAATAAAATAACTTCTGAAATTTATGCAAAACTTGAATATTTTAATCCAGCGGGAAGCATAAAAGACAGAGTTGCAAAGGCTATGATAGAAAAGGCTGAAAAAGATGGAGTTATAAACGAAAATTCTGTTATAATAGAGCCTACAAGTGGGAACACAGGAATAGGATTAGCGTCTATATCTGCTTTTAAAGGCTATAAAGTAATCTTAACTATGCCAGAGAGCATGAGCATTGAAAGAAGAAAACTTCTATCAGCTTATGGCGCCCAAATAGTCTTGACAGAAGCCTCAAAAGGTATGCAAGGCGCTATTGATAAGGCGTTAGAACTTATAGAAACTACTCCAAATTCTTTCATGCCGTCACAGTTTGAAAATGAAGTCAACCCTAAGGCTCACTATGAGTCCACAGCCAAAGAGATTTGGGATGACTTAGACGGACAGATAGACATTTTGGTTGCAGGTATTGGAACTGGCGGAACAATTTCAGGCGTTGGCAAGTATTTAAAAGAGAAGAACCCTAACATTAAGGTTGTAGCAGTAGAGCCGTTTTCTTCTCCGTTTTTATCTAAGGCAGAAAAAGGACCTCACAAAATTCAAGGAATTGGTGCAGGATTTATACCTAAGATTTTAGACACTAAAATCTATGATGAAATTGTGACTGTCAGCAACGATGAAGCCGTAAATACAGCTAAAGAAATAGCTTTAACTGAAGGGATATTAGTTGGAATTTCTTCTGGAGCTGCACTTCATGCCGCTAAAATGGTATCACAAAAATACAATATGCAAAAAATTGTAGTAATTTTCCCTGATACAGGCGAAAGATATCTGTCGAATTCTTAAAAAATTTAGTTTTTTCTAATAAATCTAAGAGAATATTTATATATCTATTGACAAAAAGTTTGGAATATATTATTATATAAGAGAGAAATAATTACTTTATCTCATTTTTACTAATCTGGTTTTTATAAGCTGGCATCTTAATTGCCTGTTGGGTACATTCGCCCTAAGTGTACTTTGGTACACACTTGTAAAAAAGCTGAATATGAGTGACTTAAAGTAATGCTCTATTTTTGTGCTGTTTACAAGGTGTATCGTAAGGAACGATACATCTTTTTTTATTTTGGAGGACACATGAAAGACAAACTAAAATTATACGGATTTAACAATCTTACAAAGTCGCTAAGCTTTAACATATATGACATTTGCTACGCTAAAACTCCACGTGAACAGCAAGACTACATTAAATACATAAACCAGCAGTATAACTCTGAAAGACTTACAGACATACTAACTAAAGTCACAGAGATGATAGGTGCAACGGTTTTAAATATATCAAAACAAGACTACGAGCCACAAGGAGCGTCTGTAACTTTGCTTATTTCAGAAGAGAGCAAAATTGAAAACAGAAGCGGTGAAACTGTTGTGGCGCATCTTGATAAAAGTCATGTAACTGTGCATACTTATCCTGAGTATCATCCTGAAAATTCTATAGCTACCTTTAGAGTGGATATTGACGTGTTTACCTGTGGCGAGATTACTCCGTTATCAACACTTGATTACTTAATTGGAAGTTTTGATTCTGACATTATCACAATGGACTATAGAGTTAGAGGTTTTACACGTGATATTAGCGGAAACAAGCTTTTCATTGATCATAAGATAGCCTCAATTCAAGACTACATTGACCCTGCTACACTTGAAAAATATGACGCTATTGACATTAATGTGTATCAGTCAAATATATTTCACACAAAAATGCTAATCAATGAAATTGTGTTACAAAACTATCTATTTAATTCAGACGTGTACGAGATTTCACCTAAACGCAGGCTAGATATAACTAATGCTTTAAGAGAAGAAATGATAGAAATTTTCAGCGGAACCAATATTTATCATGGAGGAAACAAGCATTGAGAATGCAGACTAATGCTCCTATATTGGAGGCACTTCAAGAATTAAAAGAGAATAAAACCGTTCCTTTTGATGTCCCTGGGCATAAAAGAGGAAAAGGTAATTTGCCTTTAACCGAGTTTTTAGGCGATAAATGTATGAATGTAGACGTAAACTCTATGCTTTGCCTTGATAATCTTTGTCACCCTACAGGGGTGATCAAAGAGGCGGAGGAATTAGCAGCAGAGGCCTTTGGTGCGGCTCATTCATTTTTTATGGTTGGTGGAACTACTTCATCTGTACAGGCTATGATTTTGTCTGTTGTTAAAAGAGGCGACAAAATTATTTTGCCTAGAAATGTGCATCAAAGTGTAATTAACGCACTTGTAATTTGCGGTGCAATTCCTATATATATCAATCCGCAGACTAATAAAGAACTAGGAATAGCACTTGGAATGTCATTGACCGATGTTAAAAAGGCGATTGAAGAAAACCCAGAGGCTAAGGCTGTTCTTGTAAACAATCCAACTTATTATGGAATTTGTTCAGATCTTAAGTCTATAGTGGAAATAGCTCACAGCAAAGACATTAAAGTTATAGTTGACGAAGCTCATGGAACTCACTTTTATTTTGGAAAGGACATGCCTATTACTGCTATGGCGGCAGGTGCAGACATGGCAAGCGTAAGCATGCACAAGTCTGGTGGTTCACTAACTCAAAGTTCTATTCTGCTTTTAGGAAACAACATGAATGCACACTATGTTAGGCAAATAATTAACTTGACACAAACTACTAGTGGTTCATATTTGTTGCTTTCAAGCCTTGATATTTCAAGAAGAAACCTAGCTTTAGACGGCGAGAAAATATTTGAAAAGGTTAAGAAATTTTCATCTTACGCAAGAGAAGAAATTAACGCTATTGGCGACTATTATGCCTATTCAAAAGAGATTGTAAACGGAGACAGTGTTTTTGATTTTGATGACACTAAGCTTTCTGTAAATACTTTAGGTTTAGGTCTTGCCGGAAAAGAAGTGTACGACTTATTAAGAGACGACTATGATATCCAAATTGAGTTTGGTGATTTAGGAAATATATTAGCCTATATATCAGTAGGCGATAAAAATAAAAACATTGAAAGATTAATCTCTGCTTTGGCAGAAATTAGAAGACTTCACAAAAAAGATAAAAAGGGCATGCTAGAGAGCGAATATATAAGCCCAGAGGTTATACTCTCACCTCAAGAGGCCTTTTATTCTAAGAAGAAAAGCCTTGCATTAACTGATTGCGAGAATGAAATTTGTTGTGAGTTTGTGATGTGTTATCCACCAGGCATTCCGATTTTAGCTCCTGGCGAGAAAATCACAAAGGAAGTTATTGAGTATATAAATTACGCAAAATCAAAGTCTTGTTTGATTACAGGTCCTGAAACTATGGATGCAAGCCGACTTAATGTTTATGACGGAGACTAGACGTTTTTAACAAGTGAAGAGTGAAAATGAATAGTGAAAAGTTGATGTGAAAATCCTTGCGGATTTTATAATTAAAGAATTATAAATAAAATTTTTGTTTGTATAACAATAAATTTGTTAATATATTGTAGGGGAGGGTCTCCATGCAGACGTGTTGATTACGTTTTTTGATTTAACATTAATTCGTTAAATTTCACAAACCCATGTAGGGGCGGCAAAAGAGACAGGGTCAAATAATTTGGAATTAAAGAAAGGGAAAGTCACGGGGAACTTACTTGAAGTTGAAACTAAAGTAGGGGCGGCAAAAGTGACAAGGTCACACAATGGATGATTTATGGTACAGTGAATATCATACAGATAATGTAAGATTTTCAATTAAAGTAAATAGACAAATACACCACGAGATAAGCGACTATCAAAGGATTGGCGTGTTTGAGAGCCTTGAATTTGGAAGATTTTTAACACTTGACGGTGTGATGATGATGACAGAAAAAGACGAATTTATATATCACGAGATGATAACTCATATTCCAATGGCTGTAAACCCTGATATAAAAAAGATATTGGTTATCGGTGCTGGAGACGGCGGAGTGTTAAGAGAGCTTGCAAAATATGATACTATAGAGAAAATCGACCTAGTTGAAATAGATGAAAGAGTAATAGAAGTCTGCAAAGAGTATCTACCTATTACCGCTTGCGGATTTAATAATCCTAAGGCTACTATTCATATTGCAGATGGACTAAGGTTTATCAGAAGAATAGAAAACGAATATGACTTAATCATAGTTGATTCTACTGATCCGTCAGGTCCTGGAGAAGTTCTTTTCACAAAAGAGTTTTACGGAAACTGCTTTAAAGCATTAACAGAATATGGAATAATGGTAAACCAACATGAAAGTCCGTTTTACGGCGAAGATGCACGAGCAATGAAGAGGGCGCACAAAAGAATTAAGCTTAATTTTGAGCGTGCTAAGGTGTATCAAGCTCATATACCAACTTATCCTTCTGGTCATTGGCTTTTTGGTTTTGCCTCAAAAAGTTTGCATCCGCTTAAAAATTTGAATGCTGATAGATGGAACGAACTAGGCATTCAAACTAAATATTATACAACAAACCTACACAAAGGTGCGTTTTATATCCCAAAATATGTAGAGGAGATGTTGCTTGAAAATGAATAGAAATGTTACAACTTTTATAGGCTGTGATAAAACTTACGAAGAAAGTGATATAGTGCTTTTTGGCGCTCCTTTTGATGGAACTACATCTTTCAGACCAGGAACTAGATTTGCCCCTACTGCTATTAGGAATGAGAGTTTCGGAATTGAAACATATTCACCTTATTCAGACAGAGATTTAGAGGATATCAATGTTTTTGATGGGGGAGAGCTAGATTTTCCATTTGGTAATCCATCTAAAGTTCTTGATATGATAGAAGAATATACAGACAAAGTTCTAAGCGATAACAAGTTACCGTTCATGATAGGCGGAGAACATCTTGTTACTTTAGGTGCAATAAGGGCAGTTATAAAAAAATACCCTGATTTACATGTAATTCACTTTGATGCTCACACAGATTTAAGAGACGAGTATTTAGGCGAGGAATTAACTCATGCAGGTGTAATAAAGCAAGTTTGGAATTTAATTGGAGACGATAAAATTCACCAGTTTGGAATTAGAAGCGGTGAAAGATCAGAATTTGAGTTTGCAAAAACCCACACTAGACTTCATAAGTTTGACCTAGAGGGTTTTGAGCAAACTGTAGAAGAGTTAAAGGGCAAAAATGTATACTTCACCCTAGATTTAGATGTGCTAGACCCTTCTTGTTTTTGGGGAACAGGCACACCAGAGGCTGGTGGAGTAAGTTTTAAAGAGCTTTTAAATGCTGTTTTACAGCTTGAAAATATAAATGTAGTTGGTTGCGACGTGAACGAGCTAGCACCACACTATGACCAAAGCGGAGCCTCTACAGCTCTTGCTTGTAAGATTATAAGAGAGATTTTATTAAGTTTAAAGGAGAATGAAAATGGGTAAATGTTTAATTATCGGATGTGGCGGAGTTGCAGGAGTAGCAATTCATAAATGTTGTCAAAATTCAGAAGTCTTTGAAGAGATAATGATTGCAAGCAGAACTAAATCTAAATGTGACGCTGTAAAGGCAGAGCTTGAGGGCAAAACTAAGACTATCATCCACACAGCTCAAGTTGATGCCGACAATGTTCCAGAGCTTGTCGAGTTAATCAACAGCTTTAAGCCTGATGTAGTTTTAAACCTAGCACTTCCATATCAAGACCTAACAATTATGGACGCTTGCCTAGAGACAAAAACTCATTATATCGACACTGCAAACTATGAGCCAAAAGATACAGCTAAGTTTGAGTACAAATGGCAATGGGATTATAAAGAAAGATTTGAAAAAGCAGGAATTTGCGCATTGCTAGGAAGTGGATTTGACCCAGGTGTAACTTCTGTATTTTCAGCATACGCACTAAAGCATGAGTTCGACGAAATTAATTATATTGACATACTAGACTGCAATGGCGGAGACCACGGCTATCCATTCGCAACAAACTTTAACCCAGAAATAAACATTAGAGAAGTTGCAGCTAACGGAAGCTATTGGGAGAACGGCGAGTGGATTGAGACTGAACCAATGGAGATTAAAAGAGAATATAACTTCAAAGGTGTAGGACAAAAGGATATGTACTTACTTCACCATGAAGAGCTAGAAAGTCTAGCTATAAATATCAAGGGTATCAAGAGAATTAGATTTTTCATGACGTTTGGACAAAGCTATCTAACTCATCTAAAATGCTTAGAGAATGTTGGCATGACATCAATTGAGCCTATTATGTATGAAGGTAAAGAGATTATTCCTCTACAATTCTTAAAAGCAGTTCTGCCAGATCCATCTTCATTAGGTCCTAGAACAGTAGGTAAGACAAATATTGGTTGTATTTTCCAAGGTAAAAAAGACGGAAAAGAGAAGACTTATTATTTGTACAACATCTGCGAACATCAAGAATGCTACAAAGAGGTTGGTTCACAGGCGATTTCTTACACAACAGGTGTTCCAGCAATGATAGGCGCTATGCTTGTTATGAACGGCGAGTGGAACAAACCAGGTGTTTGGAATGTAGAAGAGTTTAACCCAGATCCATTCATGGATGCACTAAACAAATGGGGCTTACCATGGGAAGAGGACTTTAACCCTACTTTGGTGGACTAATGAAAGATATATTGTATTCAATAAATACACCTTGTTACGTGCTTGACGAAACTAGGCTAATTGCCAATCTTGAAATACTTAAAAATACAGCTGAAAGGGCAGGATGTAAAATACTTCTTGCCCAAAAGGCTTTCTCCATGTTTGAAGTATATCCTTTAATAGCTAAGTACCTTTCAGGTGCAACAGCTAGCGGTCTATATGAGGCAAAACTCGGGTATGAAGAGATGAAAAAAGAAAACCACGTTTTTTCTCCAGCGTATCTTGACAAGGAGTTTGACGAGATTTTAGAAATATGCGACCATATAATTTTCAATTCATTTAACCAATGGCAAAAGCACAAAGAGAAAGCTTTGAAATCTGGTAAAAGTTTTGGTCTTAGAATTAACCCAATGCACTCAACTCAAGGCGGTGGAATTTATGACCCTTGTTCAGTTGGTTCAAGACTTGGCATAATTAAGGAAGAATTTAGAGAAGACTTATTAGAGGGAATAGATGGCTTGCACTTTCATACTCTTTGTGAGCAAAACAGTGACGATTTTATATCGACTTTAGAAGTTTTCGAGCGTGATTATTCTAAGTATTTTGATAAACTAAAATGGGTGAATTTTGGTGGTGGACATCATATCACAAGAAAAGATTACAACAGAGAAGCCTTGATTAAAGCTATAAAAGATTTTAAAGAAAAATATAATTTAGATGTGTACCTAGAGCCTGGTGAGGCAATTGCTTATCACGCTGGATACCTTGTAACAGAAGTTCTTGACAAAGTGAAAAATGGAATGGTAGTCCTTGTTATGGATGCCTCAGCTGCTTGCCATATGCCTGACGTCCTTGAAATGCCATACAGACCACCACTATTTAGCAGTGGTGAAAGTGGCGAAAAGGCATATACTTATAGATTAGCTGGTAACACCTGTCTAGCTGGCGACATCATCGGAGATTATTCATTTGATAATGAAGTGAGTATCGGCGACAAGCTGATTTTTGAGGACATGGCAATTTATTCAATGGTAAAAAATAACACTTTTAACGGAATGGCACTGCCAGACATCTGCACCCTTAAATCAGATGGAACTATCAAAACTGTAAAAACCTTCTCATACTCCGACTTCAAAACAAGACTATCCTAGCCCGTGAGCACGGGCGGGCGTGTCGCACACATAGATATTTGAGAATTATAGTTTATTGCCTGCGTCAAAAAAATTTGCGTCCTACAAATTATTGTGGGACGCTTTTTTTGTAGGTGGGGATAATATATCCAAATGTGTTGATTAGGTATATTATTGTAGGGGCGACCCTGTGTGGTCGCCCGTAGGTATAACAAAAAGTCCTAGTTTTCGGACGTCCACAGGTCGCCCCTACAAAAATTTGTATATTCTTATAAATTAAATTTTTATCAAAATACGTAATCAACACGTCTGCACATAGACCATACCTTACATAAGTGTATGAGATTTGATGTTTTTTTTTTGTAAGGTATTGACAATTAAAGGTTGTAAGTGTATAATTCTTATAAGCTATTTAATTAAAATAATTAATTTTACGTATATGAGGTGGGTATGAAGAAGAAATACAGCATAATTAACAATCTTTTCTACATGTTTAAGACAACATGGAAAAAAGATAAATCGGTTATTTTTTTTGCTGTGGCTACCAGTTTAGTAGCCGTAGCAATTCAATTAGCAGAGCTTTTTATAGCTCCATCAATTTTATCTGCCCTTGAAACAAGAGTTTCACTTGGGCATTTACTCATGACAATTGGCTTTTTTACAGCTACTTTGTTAATTTTAAATGCTTTAACTGGCTATCTAAACGAAAATAAAACTACATATAAATTAAGCTTATCTGTTCATTTTAGTGCTATGCTAAAGAAGAAAATTTGCACCACTTCATTTTGTAATTTAGATGACACCGACTTTATTAAACGCAGTAGTTATGCCTCTGGGGTGTATTTTAATGGTTCAGGAAATTTAGAATCGTTCTGGATCACATCAAGTGAATTTCTTAGAAATGTTCTAGGATTTATAGTATATCTTTTTTTATTAACTGTACTTGAGCCGTGGTTAATGATTATTGTTTCTGTCTCAACAGTAGTGGCATTTTTGATACAACAAAAAATTCAAGACTACAGGGCAAAACATGAAGATACTCTAAGGTCGTTTCATGGCAAACTTTATTACACAAGAAAACGTGCAGAAGACATGGTTTTTGCTAAAGATATAAGACTTTTTGGCATGAATGATTGGGTTAATGACGTGTTTACTTCTGTGCTTAATCTTTATTATGACTTTCTGCATAAAGAGGCTAGGGTTCTGTTTGTTGCTGATATTGTAGAGTTTCTTGTTAATTTATTGCGTGGCGGACTTGCCTATTATTTTTGTATTATGATAACATTAGAACAAAATCTATCAGCCTCACAGTTCTTGCTTTACTTTACAGCCATTGGCGGCTTTTCCGCTTGGATTTCTGGAATACTTAAGAATGTTCTTGTTTTACATAGAGCTAGCATAGATCTTAGTGTAATACGTGACTTTTTAGATCAAGATGAAATTTTCCCTTTAGATAGTGGCAAAAGTATAGAACCCATTTCTAAAAAGTATGAAATATCACTAAAAAATGTATCGTTCAGATACAGTGGAGCTAATAAAGATACTATACATAACATAAACTTAACTATTGCTAAGGGTGAAAAAATTGCAATTGTAGGACTTAATGGTGCAGGTAAAACTACATTAATCAAGCTTATTTGTGGATTATATGACCCTAGTGAGGGTGTAGTTTGCCTTGACGGTGAAGACGTAAAACAATATAATAGGAATGATTATTATAAACATTTTTCTACAGTTTTTCAGCATTTTACAGTGTTGCAAACATCTGTAGTTCAAAATATTACACAGGCAAAAGAGGTTGACCTAGACAGAGTAAATGAATGTGTAAATTTATCTGGTTTAAATAAGGTTATAGATAAACTACCAAACAAGCTTGATACTCATATTGGCAGAAGTGTGTTTGAGGATGGAATAGAGCTATCAGGTGGACAAGTTCAAAGACTTATGCTAGCCAGAGCACTTTATAAAAATGCACCGATTTTGTTATTAGATGAACCTACAGCCGCACTAGATCCAATTGCTGAACGTGACATGTATGAGAGATATAGTAAACTAACGAGTGAGAGTACATCGGTTTTTATTTCTCACAGATTAGCTTCAACTAGATTTTGTGATAGGATTTTGTATATGGAAAACGGAAAGATAATTGAGGAAGGCTCACATGATGAATTATTAGAGCTTGGCGGAAAATATGCAGACCTCTTTGCACTACAAAGTAAATATTATGTAGAGGGGGCGATGACAGATGAATAAGAAGAAAGTAAGTTGGAGGGAAACACTAAAACTAAACAGACGAGCAATGGGAATTTGGTTTAAGGCGTATCCGAAAATGTTTTTAGCTATGGCTTTGCATTTGAGTTTTGAGGCTTTAACTCCTTATTTCACCGTGTTTTTTTCAGCGCAGATTATAGCCGAATTATCAGGTGAGAGAGACAGTCAAAGGCTTATTAATTTGATAATTATAACTTTAGTAGGCTCTGCTGCTTTACAGTTGCTAACAGCAGGACTTAAGCGAATTAGTGATGCACAAACTGAATCGGGAAGAATTTGGTATCGCAGAAATAGATTTTTCGACAAGAAAACTCTATATATGGATTTTAGCGTGATGGACGACCCAAATACATATGACTTGCGTACACAAATAGGACAAAATGATCTTTACGACGGATGGGGAATGGGCAAAATCATAATTATTTTCGAGGGCTTTGTTCGTTCTATAACTCGGATTGGTGGCGGTGTTGCACTGACTTTATCTTTGTTTATAGCTCAAGTGCCGTCGGGAGAATTTGAGTTTTTAAACAGTCCATTGTCAATGTTGGTGTTGATATTATTTATAATTGGCATTTCAATTATATCTCCTCATTTTTCAACTAAAGGTAAATTACTTTATTCAGAGAATGTAGATACATCGAATGCCGCAAATAGGATGTTTAGTTATTTTTTAAGACATTTTGCTAATGGAAAAGAAGATGCAACTGATGTACGCATGTACAGACAAGACTTGATTATTGATGATGCAGTAAAAAACAATGTAGAATTTGGCAAAAAAGGTACATTGTATAGGTTTCTACGTGGAAAAATGGGTATATTTAGTGCGATTTCATTAGCAATAGCTACTCTTTCGATTGGTGCGATTTATGTATATGTAGCACTTAAATCGTGGGCTGGTGCGTTTGGTGTTGGAGAGGTTACACAATATGTAGGTGCTTTGACGGCTATGGCAATGGGAATTACAGCATTGCTTGACGCATTAGGGCAATTAAAGGCAAATACTCCTTTTTTAAGGCCGGCTTTAGCATATCTAGATCTTGAAAATCCTACAAAAAAAGGCAGTAAAAAGATTGACTTTAAACTGGCTAAAAATCATTCATTAGAGTTCAAAAACGTATCTTTTCATTATCCTAATTCAAAAAAGATTGTACTTAAGGATATATCTTTTACAATTAAAGCTGGAAAACGTCTTGCAATAGTAGGCGAGAACGGCAGTGGCAAGACTACTTTAATTAAATTACTATGCAGACTATATGAGCCAACAGATGGGCAAATACTGCTTGATGGTGTCAATATAAATGAATATAGTTATGAGGAGTACATAGAACTGCTGTCGGTAGTGTTTCAAGACTTTAAATTGCTTGCATACACCCTAGGTGAAAATGTGGGTGCTGGTGAAAAGTATGACAGAGAAAAAGCAAAAAAAGCCTTGATAGATGCAGGCTTTAAAGACAGATTAGAGAGTTTTGAAAAAGGACTCGATACATACTTATATAAAGATTTTGACAAAAGCGGTGTTGAAGTGTCAGGAGGAGAGGCGCAGAAAATTGCAATCGCAAGAGCTCTTTATAGGAACGCTCCATTTATTATCTTAGATGAACCCACAGCAGCACTTGATCCAGTGGCAGAATCAGAAATTTATGAAAATCTTAATAAAATAGTGGGAGAGAAAACGGCTGTTTTCATAAGTCATAGACTTTCTAGTTGTAGATTTTGCGATGAAATAGTTGTGTTTAAAGATGGAAGTTTATCACAAAATGGAACACATGAAGAATTAATCAAAATTGATGGTGAATATGCTTCACTTTGGTATGCACAGGCAGATTATTATGTGAGTAAAAGTGTTGGTTAAATATAATTATTGTAGGGGCGGTTCTGTGTGACCACAGGTTGTCCCTATAATATTAAAACAGGAGCTTAGGTGAAATTTGCATTTCATCATGGCTCCTGTTTTTTTGGTTTATATTTTATCGTGAAAAAATGTTTGCAAATAAGGTATCATAATATATATAATTGACTGTGCCGATAAGCCGAGTTCTGTCTTGAACAGTCATCTATCTTGGATGAAAGTTGCCTTACACCTCACGCCACCTCCGTAAGACAGCCGAGCAGGCTTATATGTCTCTCCACGGTGTTGCTCCGAGTAGGGTTTACAGGACCACAAAGTCTCCTTTGTGTCGGTGAGCTCTTACCTCGCCTTTCCACCCTTACCGAATAAATTCGGCGGTATATCTCTGTTGCACTATCCCTAGGGTCGCCCCCGGCGGCCGTTAGCCGTTACTCTTGCTCTATGGAGCTCGGACTTTCCTCAGACACAGGCTTTCACCTTATGCCCGCAACTGTTTGGCACAGTCAAATTATAACTTTGTAACTAACATGTCAATCTATTATTTCTAGTCATGTATGGGTGAACTTAGTAAAAAGTGAAGAGTGAAAAGTTCATGTGAAAATCCTTGCGGATTTTTTGATTAAAGGCTTTTTAGACACTTATTCACTATCAATTATTGTTTAAATTCTCATGTATGTGGTTTGTCCCCATAGTCGGAACTTATGCAATTTAAATGTTTGATTGTAGGGGAGGGTACAGAGACAGACGTGCCTCTTAGCAAATTTAGCCATGTAGGGGCGGATATTATCCGCCTAAGAATTTGGTGATTTTGCCTAAGTTTCATAGGCGGATAATATCCGCCCCTACATGGATTTGTGAAATTTAACGAATTAATTTTAAACTCAAAATCCTAAGAGGCACGTCTGACAGAGACCCTGCCCTACAATCAGTTTTAAGTTTTTGTTTTTATACATACGAAATGAAATAAATTAGTTTGACTGTTATAACTGATTTTCAGACAATAGCCTATGCTTTTCGTCCCATAATTCTTGTGATAAATCTACATAATAAGTGTGCGGATTTTCAAAACGTGTGACCTCATCCCAAAGTGCCTCTACTTGCGCCTTACAAGAATTTCGGATTTCACTTATATCTCTTGAAGTATATAGGCTCTGTCCGTTCTCAAACAGCTTAGTTCTTAGTGGAACAGCAGTAAAGTTCTCAAGTTTTCGTCTTTTCCATGTGTGTTCAGGGTCGAAAATCACATAAGGTTTAGTGTCGTCTATAATCTCGCCATGCAGAGTTATTACATCGGCAATAGCCTTGTTAGTGTCTTTATCAAAAATTCTCCAAATCTCTTTAAAGCATGGAGTAGTGATTTTTGCTACATTTTCGCTAATTTTAATCTTAGGTTTTACTGTTCCATCTTCATTCTCAACGGCTACAAGCTTGTAAACACCACCGAATACTGGTTCAGATGACGCAGTAATCATTCTTTCTCCAACTCCAAAAGAGTCAACCTTAGCGCCTTGAATAAGCATGTCTCTTATTATAAATTCATCAAGTGAGTTAGAAGCGCAGATTTGACAATCTTCATAGCCAGCGGCATCCAAAAGTTTTCTTGCCTTTTTAGAAAGATAAGTTATGTCACCGCTGTCTATTCTAATAGCCTTTGGTCTTTTTCCTAAAGGAGCTAAAACCTCATCAAAAACTTTAATAGCGTTTGGAACACCTGATTTTAGAACGTTGTAGGTATCTACAAGCAATGTACAATTATCAGGATATTCTTTTGCATAAGAAGCAAAAGCCTCATATTCGCTGTCAAAAAGTTGCACCCAACTGTGCGCCATTGTTCCAAGTGACGGAACCCCAAAAACTTGATCAGAAATCGTACAAGCAGTGCCAACACAACCACCAATATAGGCGGCCCTTGCACCATAAATAGCACCGTCAAAGCCTTGCGCACGTCTTGAACCAAATTCCATTACGGCCTTACCGTTTGCTGCTCTTACAATTCTGTTAGCCTTTGTTGCAATCAAACTTTGATGATTTATACAAAGCAAAATCATAGTTTCAACAAACTGTGCTTGAATTGCAGGACCTCTAACTGTGATTATTGGCTCTCCTGGGAATATAGGAGTTCCCTCTGGTACACCCCAAACATCACAAGTGAAATCAAAGTTTCTTAAATATTCAAGAAATTCCTCTCTGAATATTTTTTTCTCTCTCAAAAATTCTATATCGTTATCAGTAAACTTAAGATTATTTAAATAATCTACAAGTTGCTCTATTCCAGCCATGATAGCGTATCCGCCGCCATCTGGAACTTTTCTAAAAAACATATCAAAATAACAGATTTTATCTTTATATCCACCTGCAAAATATCCGTTTGCCATGGTTAGCTCATAAAAGTCTGTAAGCATTGTTAAGTTTTGGTTTCTTCCAATTACTTTAATCATATTCTGCCTTTCTTTTGCTGTTATCTAATTAGTATAACACTAATTAGTAATATTTTCAAGTGTTATTTGAACATTTTAAGTTTTAAAAAAATAAAAAGTAATATAACACTTAGACCAATAGCTGCACTTATAATTATAAGAAAAGACCATGGATTATCGCTAAACGGAATATTACTAACGTTCATACCATAGGCGCTAAATACCATGGTTGGTATTGAAAGTACAATTGTAAGAGTAGCAAGAACTTTCATTACAATATTTAAATTGTTAGAAATTATAGAGGCGAAAGCATCCATAGTTCCGCTTAAAATACCGCTATAAATATTTGCCATCTCTATAGCCTGTTTGTTCTCAATGATAGTATCCTCTAAAAGCTCCTCGTCATCTGAATAAAACTTAATTTTATCGTTTTTCATAAGTTTTTCAAGTATAACGTCATTACTTTTAAGTGAAGTAGTAAAGTATACAAGACTTTTCTCAAGCTCTAAAAGCTGAATTAATTCTTTGTTTTGTGTGGAGTGATGAAGCCTTCTTTCGACTATTTCACTCTTTTTATTTATACTTCTTAGGTATTGAAGATACATAGAAGCGTTTCTGTATAGAATTTGAAGAATAAATCTTGTCCTCATTCTTGTAAAAAAGCCTTTAATTCTGCCACTCTCAAAAGGTGAGAAAAGTGGATTATCGTCATCACAAACAGTGATAATATAGTCTTTTGTGAAAATAATAGATAGAGGGATTGTTATATAAGCCTGCTTGTTATGCTTTTCTATAGAGGTTGGAATATCAACTATTATCATTGTGTATTCATCCTCTGTCTCTATACGTGCAGTTTCCTCTTCATCCATTGCGGCGTTTAGGGTGTCGAAGTCTAGGTTTGTAATTTCAGCTACTTTAATTAGTTCTTCTTCTGTGGGTTCTAATAGATTTATCCAACAACCCTCACTGGGGCTTAATACTTCATGTACATTGCTGTTTTCTGCGAAATAATATTTTACCATAGGCTACACACCTCTCTTTTTTTCAATTAAGGAAATTATAACATTTTTGTCAAAAAAAATCAAGAAAAATAAAATTAGCACTCTAAGGCTTAGATTGCGAATATTCACAATCTATTTACAAATACTATATTGACAAAACTTAAAAAACGTGGTAAATTATTACCATAGCTTAGCACTCGAGATAAAAGAGTGCTAAACTCAAAGGCAGGTGAAAAAATTGCTAACCGCAAGAAAACAGAAGATCCTTGACACCATAATTAAATACTATTTAAAATATGGTGAACCTGTCGGCTCAAAACTTATCGCAAGTGAAATTGGAGTAAGCTCCGCTACTATTAGAAATGAGATGGCGGAACTCACAGAACAAGGTTTACTAGAGCAACCACATACCTCAGCAGGAAGAATTCCATCGGGTTCAGGTTTTAGAGAGCATATTAAGACTAAGGCTGAAACTGATAGTCTTGACACTAACGTTAAGGCGTATTTTGATGAGAGGCTATCAAGCTTTGACCCTGAGCAGTTAATTGAAAGGGCGACCGAGGCTTTAGCGCATAAATACTCTTGTATAGCAAGTTTACCCTCTGATGAGAATTCTATTATAAAGACAATTCAATTTGTTCAAATTAGCAGACGCAAGGCAATGATAATACTTTTGAGTTCTGATGGAACTACTAAGAATAGAATTTTCCGTTGTGATTTTGATTTAAACCAAGAAATGCTAAGAATTTTCTTTAGAGTTTTTAATGAACAATTGATGGGGAAAAGGCTACTAGAAGTAACACCTAGTTTTCTTCAAAAGTTTTCATTTTCACTCGGAGAAATGTCGGTGCTGATGACAAGTGCAATAGTAGCACTTTATGAGGCAGTGACAGAACTATCAAAGCCGAAGGTTCTATTTAAAGGGCAGACAAATTTATATGTAGATACATCTATAAACACAGATAACTTATTGTCGTTATCAAAACTTATTCAAACCCCTGAAACTGTAAAGACTGCTTTGATGCAAATTCCATCAAAGGTTGCAGTAATAATAGGAGGAGATAATAATTTTCCGCTACTAAATCAAGTGAGCATAGTTAGTGCTAAATATAGCATTAACGCTAAAGAAACAGGAGTGTTTGCGGTGATAGGTCCTCTTAGAATGGATTACCCTAAGATAATTTCAGAAGTCAAGTATGTTGCTGATTGTGTAAGTGCAGCCTTGACAGATTTTATAAAAGATGAAACAGCCAAGTAAAGGAGACATGGATATGAGCGAAGAAGAAAAAATAGATATTGAAGAAATTCAAGAAACTGAAGAGACAGAAAAACCTGTGAAAGAAAAAAAGAAAAAGAAGCTTTCAAAGGAAGCAGAGGAACTTCTAAAGGTTAAAGAGGAATTTGAGGCTCATAAGCAAACTTATCTAAGAATGCTTGCAGAGTATGACAATTTCAGAAAAAGAAGTCAAAATGAAAAAATTCAAGTATATGGTAATGCTGTAAGCGAGACAGTCTCCGCACTGTTGCCAGTAGCTGATAATATTGATAGAGCATTATCACAAGAAAATGCTAGCGCAGAAAATTTAATCAAGGGTGTAGAAATGATTCAAAGCCAGTTCAAGGCATCTTTTGAAAAATTGGGAATAAGCCCAATAGGAGAAATTGGTGAAGAATTTAATCCTGAACTTCACAACGCTGTTTCTCATATAGAAAATGAAGAATTAGGCGAAAACGTTATAGCAGATGTATTCCAAAAGGGATATAAGCTAGGCGATAAAGTAATAAGACACGCAATGGTTCAAGTTGCAAACTAATATAAAAAATAATATTTTAAAGGTAGGTAAATAATTATGGCAAAAACAATTGGTATTGACTTAGGTACAACAAACTCATGTGTAGCAGTTATCGAAGGCGGCGAGCCTGTAGTTATCGCAAATGCAGAGGGTGCTAGAACAACTCCATCTATAGTAGCATTTGCTAAAAATGGCGAGAGAATGGTAGGCCAAGTGGCTAAGCGTCAAGCAATCACAAACCCAGATAGAACAATCGCATCTATTAAAAGAGAGATGGGAACAGGCTTTAAAGTAAGCATTGATTCAAGCTCATATACTCCACAAGAAATTTCAGCAATGATTCTTCAAAAATTAAAAGCAGATGCAGAAGCATACTTAGGCGAAAGCGTTACAAGCGCAGTTATCACAGTTCCAGCATATTTCTCTGATGCTCAACGTCAAGCAACTAAAGATGCAGGTAAAATTGCAGGTCTTGAAGTTAAGAGAATTATAAATGAGCCAACAGCTGCTGCTCTTTCATATGGTATAGATAAAGATAACGATCAAAAAGTTATGGTTTACGACTTAGGTGGTGGTACATTCGACGTTTCAATCATCGAGATGGGCGACGGCGTTCAAGAAGTTCTTTCAACAGCTGGTAACAACAGACTAGGCGGAGACGATTTTGACAATAGAGTTATAGATTGGTTAGCATCTTCTTTCAAGGCTACTGAGGGTGTAGACCTAAGAAACGACAAAATGGCTATGCAAAGACTAAAAGAGGCTGCTGAAAAGGCTAAGATTGAGCTTTCAGGAATGACAAATGCAAATATCAATCTACCATTCATCACAGCAGATGCAACAGGACCGAAGCACCTTGACTTAAACCTAACAAGAGCTAAATTTAACGAGCTAACAGCCGACTTAGTTGAGAAGACAATGACACCAGTTCGTCAAGCACTTCAAGATTCTGGTCTATCAATTGGCGATATTGACAAAGTTTTAATGGTTGGTGGTTCTTCAAGAATACCAGCGGTTCAAGATGCAGTTAAAAATTTCGTGGGTAAAGATCCATTCAAGGGCATCAACCCAGACGAGTGTGTTGCTATCGGTGCAGCTATTCAAGCTGGTGTTCTAGGTGGCGAGGTTGAGGGACTTCTACTATTAGACGTTACTCCTCTATCACTAGGTGTTGAGACAATGGGCGGAATAATGACTAAAATTATCGAGAGAAACACTACTATTCCAACTAAAAAGAGCCAAATCTTCTCAACAGCAGCAGACGGTCAAACTCAAGTTGAGGTTAATGTACTTCAAGGTGAGAGAGAATTTGCTAGAGACAATAAGCAACTAGGTTTATTTAAACTAGATGGTATCGCTCCAGCTCCAAGAGGTATTCCTCAAATCGAAGTTAGCTTTGATATTGACGCTAATGGTATTGTTAATGTTTCAGCAAAAGACTTAGGCACAGGTAAAGAGCAACACATCACAATCACATCTTCAACTAACATGAACAAAGATGAAATTGATGCAGCTGTAAAAGCGGCAGAGCAATTTGCAGAGGAAGATAAGAAGAGACGTGAAGAAGTTGACATCAAGAACAACGCTGAGCATGTTTGCTACCAAGCAGAAAAAATGATTTCAGACAATGGCGACAAGCTAAACGATGAAGACAAGAACGAGCTAAATCTAAAGATTGCAGCAGTTAAAGAGAAAGCAGCAGGAAACGATATTGCAGCTATCACAGCAGCTACAGAAGACCTACAAAAGGCTACAATGGCAGTTGGCGAGAAACTATATCAAGCAAATGCACCTCAACAAGACCCAACAGCAGCAGCCGGCGGATATGCAGAGCCTCAAGCAGAAGCTCCTCAAGGTGATGTATATGATGCAGACTTCAAGGATGTTCAATAATATATAATTAACACTAGAGGGCGAACACAAAGGTTCGCCCCTATAGTGCGTTTATAAACATAAAAACGGAGGTAACCCCTTGGCAGATAAAAGAGATTATTATGAAGTCTTAGGCGTTCAAAAAGGCGCTGGAGACGATGAAATTAAAAAGTCATATAGAAAAATGGCAAAAAAATATCACCCTGACTTAAACCCTAACAACAAAGAGGCAGAAATTAAATTCAAAGAATTAAATGAAGCCTATGAGGTTTTATCAGACAGTGATAAAAAGTCAAGATACGACCAATTTGGACACGCTGGTGTTGACCCTAACTTTGGTGGCGGTGCTGGCGGTGGTAATCCATTCCAAGGCGGTGGATTCGATTTCTCTGACATATTTGACAGCTTTTTCGGCGGTGGTTTTGGTGGTTCAAGAAGAACTGCTAATCCTAATGCTCCTAGAAAAGGCTCTGACTGTGAAGCTAGTGTAACTATCTCGTTTGAGGAAGCTGCAAAAGGCACAAAGAAAGACATAAGCTACCAACAAATTGAGAATTGTTCTGACTGTAGCGGTTCAGGTGCAAAGGCAGGAACTAGTGCAAAGACTTGCCCTAACTGTGGGGGTAGTGGTCAGGTTAAGATTAATCAAAGAACACCTTTTGGTGTTATTCAATCGGCTCAAGCTTGTGATAGATGTCAAGGCAAGGGCAAGGTAATTGAAACACCTTGTGGTACTTGTGATGGTAAGGGAAGAGTCAGACGTAAAAAGACAATAGAGATTAATATCCCAGCTGGAATAGATGACGATCAAGTATTAAATGTTCAAGGCAGAGGAAATGCAGGAGCTAATTCAGGACCTAACGGAGACTTGCACGTTGGTATACATGTAAGGCCTCACCCTGTATTCCAAAGAAGGGGCAATGATGTATGGTGCGACATGCCTATTACATTTACACAGGCTACTTTGGGAGCAGAAGTTGTAGTTCCAACGCTTGACGGCAAGGTGAGTTACACAGTTCACGAGGGAACACAACCAGGTGATGTGTTTAAGCTAAAAGGCAAAGGTATACCTAGCATTTACGGAAAAGGCAGAGGAGATCAATATGTTCAAATAACAGTTGAAATTCCAAAGAACCTAAGCAAAAAGCAAAAAGAAATATTAAAAGATTTCGAGAGCAGTTCTGGTGAGAAAAATTATCAAAAGCAAAAAAGTTTTTTCTCTAAGTTAAAGGATATGTTCGGAGAATCATAAATTAAAAGCGAATGCGTTTGTTGCATTCGCTTAAATTTTAAGTTTGTTTAAGTTTTAAGGTTTGAAAATACACCTATATGAAATTATTTGATTCAACAAATTAATGTAGGACGCATGAAATAAAGGTATAAATTAGTAGTGATTGGATGTGCGAATTTGGCACTGGGCTCCCCTCTGACTAGAAGCCACCAGATCTGCCACCACGGCTGCCACCATATCCACTACGGCTACCGCCACCACCACTGTTATTACTGGTTTCACGCAGAACTCTTGTAACTGTAGTGTTGATATAAACGTCTGAACTGTTTCTAAGATTTAAAGTTTCAAGTTTTAAATAATCTCTTGCAACAGTTTGTATTTCTGCGGTTTTCATTGGTTTAACGAACACAGATTTTACTACAATTAGTGCAATAATTATTGCTATTACAAGTGGTGCAAAAATAATAAGCAATAAAGAATCTAAACCCATTGGTGAAGAATATACTGCACCTGAATTTGCTGCATCTAAGAAGTCTATAGTGTAGTCTAAATATAAGTCTAGTGCTAAATAGTAGTTAGCATCTGTTAGCATTGGTCTTATGTTTGAGTCGATTAAATCTAAGGCATCGCTACTAAATGCGGTTTGTGCATAGTTTCGTGTAGACGTTGCATAGCCTCTGTTGTTTGGGTCCATGTTAATTGCAAAAACAACGCCGTCTCTTGTGTAGTCAAGACCTGTGTACCAGTCAGTGTATGTAAGCAAATCATCTCTAGTAGGAACATAGTCCATTGTTAAGAATGTTACATCAAAGTTATAGTCTTCATTAATCTCTTTAATTCTTGCGAATAAATCTGCCTCTTGAGTGTCTGTAAGTAAATTTGCAGAGTCAATAAGTGGATCAAATCCGCTTATCAATTCAGTTGACACAGCGGTGTCTATGTTTGTATCGTGGTCTATTTCAATGCCTGTTCTATCATAAAGATAATCTTCTACTAAGTTTAGAAACCCATTATAAAAAGACCAGTAAGTAGCAGTGTTTGAGTCTAGCGTGTCTAAATTTGACGGCATTTGACTGTTTAAATCTGTAGAGAAATTTCCATATGCATAGTAATCATAATCGTAGCCGAAATCACGTATTCCAATAAAAAACACTATGCCGTCTTCTGCACTATCGTATTGATCAAAAGTGTTTACATATGTATTAAATTGATCTGTTTCAGAATAATTTGTAATTGAAATTAAAGTGACACTGTAATCATAGGTTTGCTCAATGGCTTCAATTCTGTTTTCGGCGGTTGTCAGGTTTTCGCCTGTAATTAAATCAGCATCATCCATAATGCTAGGGTAATCTATTGCCATTACAATGGGGCACACTATAGAAATAAGTATAACGCTCATTAAAATTGTAAATATCTTTTTCATTTTATACCTCCTCATAAAGCTAAAAAGTATGCTAATAAGGCTAAAGGAATATAGCTAGCAACAGTTATGCCTAATGTAACTAAAATTCTTTTTACTTTATCTATAGGTAAGTCGCCTGATACTTTTCCAGTTTGTCCATTAATTGCAAAATGATACATCTTGCCGTTATACTTTGTGTTAAGCATCCAGACAGGGAGCAAGGCATACTTTACTTCATCATCTTTCATATCGACGTTAGAAGTAGTTTCAGTTACAGATGAATAGCCTGTTACAGTGCCTCTTATTGCGTTTTTTGTAGATTGAATAATTCTTGCTCTTGCCCTTTGAGAAGATTCAGCAACGTCAACATCAAATTTATCTGCAAAAAAACCAGCCATAAATTCAGGAGAAAACTCTTTTAGCTCTTCATAGTTATAAGGTTCTAATCCATCCATATAATTATCTTCCATTTTTTTAGAGGCATCAACAGGTACTTTTTCAAAGCAAACACTGCCATCACGAAAAACTTGAAAATGTTTAAACTCTGTGCAGTCATATTTACCATCTCTGTAAGTTCTTGAAATTGTTGCTTTATAGGATATTTCTCCGTCGCCTTTTCCTGAAAACAACCAAAATGGCACATACATTCCAGTGATTTTTGATATACGGTTTTGATCTTTAAAAGTTTTCGGCAATAAAAATTTCTTATCATAGAATTTTCTAAGTAAATTTTCAGCTTCTGGCTTATCAATTTTAAAAGGTAAAATCAAGTCAGGCTTTAGCATACCGCTAACCTTTTCACCTAATACTATAGGATTTCCACAGTACATACATTCTGTGGCTGCAGTGTTAGCATCAGAGACTATTTCTGCTCCGCAAGATGTGCAGATAAAACCTATCTGGTCTTCCATTTCTTCATGTACAAAACCTGATTTTTTCCAGTCAACTTCTGGTTCTTCTTTTTTTTCGTCTTCCTGGTCTTTAAAATGGTCTTCTGGATATTTACTATCACAATAATCACAGACTATTAGCTGTTCATTAGGGTCAAAATGAACAGGACCACCACATGCAGGACATTGATACTTCAATACATTTTCTGACATATTCTCTATTCTCCTACTCTTTTTAATTTGCTCAAAACGCCGTATAAACTGCCTGAAATTCAGACAGTTTTATACGTAAATATTTAATTGTTATGATACTGGATACAATTCAGCTGATTTTCCTGTAATTATAACTTCACCGTCTCTTGTTTCAAAAAGATAATCTATATGGTTATAAGTGCTATCGGTTGGAGTATATCTATAATAATCGATAGTCTCGCCATCAAAATCAAGAACAGGTTCTACGCCACCATAATGAGCCACAAGGTCATCCATGGTTTTTCCTGAATGGTCAAAAGAATCATATAATTCTTGCAGTTCGGCTGTTGTATAGCCTGAGCTATCTGGATTAACTACAGTAGAACCTCCTGTTGCCTCACTAGAAGCTTCGTTTACAGTTATATTATCCCATTCGCTACTGCCTTCAAGTATATAATTAAGTGAAAGCCCATCACCTGAAATTGCTAGTTTATCTCCATCAACTTCTAAAGTAAGTGTATCACCTTCTATTATAACTGTTTTGGCATTAAAGTCAAGCTCTGCGGTGAAATTCATACCATACATCATAAGGTCAGCAGAACCATCTTCTTTAATGTCTATATAGTCATCTTGCATACCCATTAAACTTAAACTAGACGAGTCTATAACAAAACCCTCTATGTTGGCGTTATGTATCAAAAACTTACCGCTTATGCCGTCAGAGTCTGAACCGCCACACGCTGAAAAAACCAATACCATGACTATCGACATTAAAACTGCAGTTGTCTTTTTAATTATTTTTTTCATTTTTTTCACCCTTTCCTTTACTACTTAAGCTTTGTTTTTAATGGCACCTAATATAAACAATATAGGAAGTACCAAACCGAAGATAATAGAGACAAAATTGATCTCTGACCCTGCTAAAGGTGCTAATAATGCTCCAGCTGTTGATATTACTGCTGTTGCAATTCCGAAACCTAAGCATAATCCTGCTTTTTGTGGGTTTCTACAGTTCTTAACTCCGACGATGCCAGCGACGAATTGAACTACTGCACCGATAAGTGAAAGAACAGCTGCTACATACAAGGTTTCAAGTGACATAATTCCCATTAGCTGAGAATCAAGATACACTAGTGCAGATATTCCTAATAGAGTAATTACTAGCATGATTGAACCAAAGATGATCATTAGTATACCTGTCACTTTCAAGAAACCTGTTCCGTTTGTATTTTGTTTCATAATTAAATCCTCCTTATTATTTCTGGTGTTTATCTTGATTACATTATAGCACATAACAAACAAAAAACCCCATACATTTGTACAGGGTTTGAAAATTTATATTATAATTGCACAAGTCCTAGTTTTGCTGCAACAGATGGAACTTCTGTTCTTCTGCTAACTCCTAATTTATTAAGCACATTACTAACATGTGTTTTTACAGTGCTTATCTTAATTCCTAACACTTCACAAATCTCATTGTTGCTGAATTCGTTACAAAGTAAGTTTAAGACCTGCATTTCGGTGACAGTCAGTGTGTTCTCTATTTTTTTAGAAGGCTTTAAGAATTTTGGGTAATAACTTGCATATTCTCTAGCACTTTTTATTAATGTGTTAAGATATTCATGATCTTTATTCCATACACCTGAATCAAGTAAAGGAAGAATACTTATACCGAACTCTGATATAGGTCTTATATATCTAAAATTATATGCAAGATCCATAGTTTCTATAAAAACACTTTGCCAGTCTTTTTCTTGTCTGAAATTACATATAGAAATGATTACACCCTTAGAAATTCTAAAAAGAAATCTATGGCAATGTTTCACATAACTGTCTAGTCTTGACATAATTACTCTAGCTGAATCATAGTCTTCATTAATGATAAATGCCATAGCCTTTGTAAGGTAACAATATCTATTTAAGACCCATAAATATACTGTTTCGGAAGGCGCTAACTCATTAAGCCATTTATCTACATAGGATAATTCACCTAGACGCATCATTATTTGGCAGATGAATGATTCAATATTATTGTTGAAACGGTTTTCTTTAAGTGCATTTACACGCTCTTTAAAACTAGTCATAATTTTTAAAGCTTCTTTAGGTTGTCCTTTAGCGATGTATGTGCGTGAAATTATTGCAACGGCTGCAAATTCTATATCTAAAGAACCCTTTGTTTGAATTTCGTTTAATCTTGTGGTAAGCACTAATAAATAATCATGATAGTCTTCATATTTTTCAAATTTAGATTCTACAATTCCGCAAGGAGCTAGACCTACACCATTTTTGCCAAATAACATTTCAAGTGAAGAGCCAAAGGTATTATATATTACATCATCTTTCCCAGTCCATTCAGAAACATCTCTTCCGCCATTTATAACACTAGGATAATTTGCAGTTACTGCTAATTGTGGCATTTTGAAGGTGTTTTTTGAAACAGGAAGAAACAACTTCTTAAACAATCTTAGTATGTTTACACTGTGCCTTTGAGGCAAGGCTATGTCAAGATAAACAAGACGTTCAAAAGCCTCTTTTCTGAAAGATTCATCTATATTAGGGTTATTGCTATAATTTTTCAATAATTGGTACATCTCTTCAGATTTGTCAAAGTTTGATACAAGTGCATTTAGCAGACTAAGACTTGAAATGAGCAATGGGTGTTTAATAACTAACTCTTCATCAAGCGAAAAATAAAATCTTGCCATCTCAAAGTAATTTCCTGATCCTACGTGAAGACTTGAATTTTTTATTAACAATTCACATACTCTTTCAGATTCGCCAGATTTATCATAATAGTCTAATGCTAAAGTTAAGTCGCCTCTCATCTCGTTATAAAGTGCTATTCTTGAATATATCAACTTAATTTGAGAGTCGGTATAATAAGACCTAGCTTTCCATTCTAAAAAAGTCTTGAATGCAGGAATAATAATAACTTCATTTAAGTTTTCATGTGTAAAAATTGAAATTTTACTTTCAATTTGTGAGATTATTTCTATTACATTAAAGTCTGCTTGAATGATTTTTGCAAGGTCAATGTGAAGTCTATCAAGTATTGATATAGAATAAATAAACATACATTGAATTTCATTAAATTCAGCAAGCATTGTATTCATGTAAGAATACAATTGTTGTTGTGAGATAGCTTCAATTTTATTGGTATCAATATTTTGAGACATGTTTCTTAATAATGTTATAATATGAAGAGGATATGCCTTAGTTATACTTAATATATTGGCACAATTGATAGTTTCAACCCCGAAATAGCTCGCACATTTCAATACGCAATCAATATCAAACTCAAATTCAGAGTAATTAAAGTTTTGCAGCAATCCCATCATTTCATATCTAAACATGAAAGAAGGAAGTGTAGCCCGTGAAGATACAACAATTCTTGTGAAATTAGTTGATTCGACTATAGCGTTAAATTTTTTAATTCCGTCGTGATTGATAAAACTAAAATTGTCTATGAATAGCACTTTTGATTTGCACTTTAAGTCTAACACGTATAAATCTTCCGCACTAATATAGATAGTTTCAAAATCTTTCAACAATTCTTTCAATACAATAGTTTTTCCGTAACCACTTGGAGCAGAGAAAAATAAAATTTTAGTATTCTTAAATGTGTTTAAGAAACTAGTACTAATTTTGTTTGATACAATTGCGTTCTCCATTTCACCCTCCAAAAAAATTAGTTATATTAATTATACAATAAATTGACATGAAATTCAATAGTCAATTGTATCTTTTTTGATATAATTTGTAGAAGTGTCAATGATAGGTGACACTTAAGCTCCAAAAAATAAAATGTTT
>CAYJER010000002.1:73771-180238 GCA_964369225.1 uncultured Eubacteriales bacterium | reverse complement strand
ATAGATTATACTCTGTTCAACTTTTTGTGTCTACTGTTATATACTAACACCAATTTTTATTTTTTTATAACTTTACTTTCGTTTGTGGCTTTTGGAGTTGTAGTTATATATTAGAGGGATAAATTTATATTTAGAATTTTTTTGAAAACACTCCCCTAAAAGATAATTTTTCGCCCGATAAGTAGAGGGGAAAATTTATGGTACTCAAATTATAAAAAAGTTCCAAATAGAAAAGATACAGTTAAAAGTTATTAAATAGTGCTGATTTTTAATTATAATTATATTAGAAATATCAGAATGTTTGTCTTCATTATCTTCTGATATTCCACTTGATAGTAAATTTGTCATATTACTTTAATGTTAGTTTAAAATTAAACTTTTTTTCTAATAACTGATATTTTTCAGGCAATTTAGGGCCACAACTGTTTGAGCCAATTCCAGACATTTTATAATCTAGGCATAAAACCGTGTATCCGCTTTTTTCTAGCTCAAAATTATGTGTCTTTTCTGTCAATTCCTCTTGAGTGTAGTGTGAAGCGTTAAAGCTGAAATTATCGCCATATACATGCAGTCCGTGATTAAACTGATTGTAAATGCTAAGTCTTTCACATCCGCAGTGGCTTGAATTTTCTTGCGGGACAATATAATCCTCGTGTAAATCTTCAACATTTGCAGAAAATTCAGCAAAGTAAGATGAACTTTTCTTATCAATGTAACTCTCATTAGGACCATAACCCAAATATTTTACATTTGAATAATCTTCTGACAAAAACAGTCTTAAGCCAAAACGTGGCAAATAAGGCATGTCTTTGTCTTTTTTTACATTTATTTCTACTTTTACTGTGCCACAATTATATATTTTCCATTCAGCTTTAATGTTTGCGATTGGCTGAACCGAAATAGATGTAAGGCTTAAATCACTGCTGATTATTACGCAATCGTCTTCTTGTCTTACAGTTGTGGAATACATCTTTGTAAAGCATCTGTCATAGCCGGCCTTTTTCCATTCAAACATAATGTATTTGTCGTTGTCAGTTGGCGCTCTCCATATATTATACTGCATTGGGAGTTCTAAAATATTCACATTATTTTTAACCATGCTCTCAAATGTGCAAGTTATATTGTTGTAAACATATCTAAAGTTTTCACCATAAATTTCAGTGTAGATATCGGTTTCTTTTACTTTAATTTTTAGTGCTTTTTCATGCTTTGGAAGGCTTATCTTCTCTTCACGTAACACTAGTTCATCAAAGCCTAGCTCAAAGCCTTGCTCTGCATAGAAAGTATCTTCAACTAATCTGTATATAAGTCTAAGTCGTACATCGCCGTTTTTTGGTAATTCAGGTTTGAAGTTAATCTCTTTTTCAGCGTGAGGCTCAACGTTAAAATAACCTAAAACACCAGTTTTGAATACTTTTCCGTCTTTTCTTAGCTCGTATTCAACACTTAATAAATCTTTAAGATTTGTAAAATCAAGCTTGTTACAAAGCATTATAGAACCTTTATAATCTATATATGCCCTAGCTGCTCTTGCACAGTTTTTCCATTCTAGCAAACCTGTGTGTGGTCGTCTGTCTGGGTAAACTAATCCATCTAAACAGAAGTTAGAACAATTAGGTTCATCGCCCCAATCTCCGCCATAGTAATATTTGTCTTGTCCGTCGAAAGTTTTGCCCATGTAAACGCTGTGGTCACACCACTCTCAAACAAAACCTCCTAAGTAGCAATCGTTTCTGTAAATTTGTTCAAAATAATCTTCTGTTCCGCCTGGGCCATTGCCCATTGCGTGAAGAAATTCTGCCTGCATAAAAGGTTTGTTAAGCCAAGGTTGATTTAAAACTTCCTCTGTCATATCGACACTCATATACATTCTGCTGTAAACATCTAAGTTAGAAACGTCGTTGTGGTGTCCTTTTTTTTGATGAATACTGCCTTCATAGTGGACTAGCATGTCTTTATCATAGCTTTTAATCCACGCAGCAGATTTTTCAAGGTTAATTCCATATCCTGCTTCATTGCCTAGAGACCACATGATAACACAAGCATTATTTTTGTCTCTTTCTACATTTTTCTTCGTTCTATCTAGGTAAATATCTAAAAATTTTGGATCTCTTGTCAGAATACCAAAATTATACTCTTGTTGAAATGGTGAGTTAGGAGCGTAATTGTCGTGGTCTTCCATGTCGTTATAATAGATAGTTGCTCCATGAGTTTCAATGTCGCTCTCGTTTATAACATAAAAACCTAGTTCGCTGAAATATCTTGTTGCCCAAGGAGAGTTAGGATAATGGCTAGTTCTAATTGCATTTATGTTGTGTTGTTTCATAAGGCAAAGGTCTGTTAAAAGTTGCTCACGGCTTATGCTATAGCCAGTAAATGGATCGCTGTCATGACGATTAACGCCTTTAAGTTTAATGTTCGCGCCGTTTACATAGAAGACCTTACCCTTAACTTCAAAAGTCTTAATACCAACTTTTTGGCATATACATTCATAGTCATTTACAAATTGTATTTCGTATTGAAGTGGCTTTTCGGCATTCCAAAGAATAGGGTTTTTTACATTAAAAGTTAAAGCTTCTATTAGTGTTTTTGTTTCTATTAAATTGCCGTAAGGGTCTAATAATTTCACATCTGTGTTAGTTGAAGTTCCGTTCCAGTCTGTGAAAATTTGTATGTTGTTATCTTTAGTTTTTATATAAAAATCTCGAATATGATTTTCTGGACGAGACATAATATATACATCTCTAAAAATACCGCTCATTCTTAGTTTGTCTTGCCCCTCAAAATAAGTTCCTACACACCATTTTAAAACAAGAACTGCAAGTTTATTTATGCCTTTTACAAGAAAATCACTTACATCAAACTCACTAGTAGAGTGTGAAACAGAACTAAATCCCACAAATTTACCGTTTATCCAAACATAGTAACAAGAGTCTACTCCCTCGAAATTCAAGTAGTTTTTCATAGATAATTTCTTATCATCCATGTCGAAATACTTTACATATGCACCACACAAATTTTCATCTGGAACATAAGGTGGATTAAATGGAATCATATATTCAATGTTTCCATATTGATTTTTATCATATCCCATTGTTTGCCAACAAGATGGGACAGGAATTATATCAAAATTCTTAAGTTTGTAGTTTTGGCTAAAAAATTCCTCTACAACATAAGGACTTTGATAAGTTCTAAAGCACCAATTATCGTCGCTTAACATGGTAACTCTGTCTGACTCTTCCATATAAATGTCGCAGGCTGTAGAATTTGGCACATAATAGGCTCTATCAGGACAAGTGTTTACATGGCAAGAGTCAATTTGCTCATAATATTTTTCAAATAACATATGATCACTCCTTGAATAATTTTTTTAGGTCTTGCATAGATTTTACTTCATAGTTAATTTTAAGATCAGAATTTCTCTCGTTTCGCAAGTTAAACCAAACACAATCTATTCCCATATTGTTAGCTCCCTTAATGTCAGAGCTTAAAGAATCGCCAATTATTAGGCACTCTTCTTTTGATTTGATTTCTGATTTTTTAAGAACATAATTAAAATATTCTTTATGCGGTTTTGAAAAACCTATATCCTCCGAAACAAAAAAATCTTTAATGTGTTGCCTTATTGGTGAAGAATTTATTCTGCTGTGTTGAGTAGAAGAAACTCCGTTGGTAATTATGTATATTTCATGATTTTTTGATAAAACTTTTAGTAAGTCTAATGCTCCGTCTATAAGGTGATTGTTAAGAGAAAGTCTTTCTTTGTAAGTTTCACTCATAAGTAAAGCATCAGCCTTAAGATTATGTTTACTTAAAAAATCTTCAAACCTTTTTACAAGTAAAGTTTCTTTGTTTACCTCACCACGCTCTAGTTTTTTCCACCAGAGTAAATTTATTTCTGAATAGGATATAAGTAAATCTTTGCTGTATTTTATGTCCAAATTAAAACTGTTATAGGTCTCTTCAAACGCAACAGCCTCAGATTTTTTAAAGTCCATAATAGTTTCATCGTTGTCAAAAAGTAAATACTTATATTTATTCATAAATCCACCTCTAAGCTAATATATTTAGAATATTATATCATTGTTTTAAAAGAAAGGGAAGTACTATGAAGAATAAAAGCGATAATTCTACATTTTTTTTACTATGGATTATTTTATGTGCATTGGTTGTGACTGTGTCAATGACAATTGAACCTACAGACACAGTTGTGCAAGAGGATGATAATTCATCTGCTACTACAACTCTTAACGACACAAACCCTGTAAGCGCCTCGACAGAGATTTTAACAGGAGTTTGGATTTCTTACATTTCACTTGGGACAAGCGAGAAGACAGAAGAGGCTTTTAAAGATAATTTTGATAAATTGGTAGCAGATGCAAAATCGATATACGCAACAGATCTTTTTGTTCATGTAAGGGCGTTCTCGGATGCTTTTTATGACTCATCATATTACCCGTGGTCGCATTATCTAACAGGTGTTCAAGGACAAGACCCAGGCTTTGATCCAATGCAGTACATGATAGACAAAGTTCATTCAGAAGGCATGAAGTTTCACGCATGGATTAACCCTTTAAGAGTAAAGCTTGAGACCATACCAACTAATTTATCGTCAGACAACCCTTATACAATGTTGTCTTCTACTAATCCATATTATTTCATTGAAAAAGATGGAACAGTTACCATGAACCCAGCATATAAAGAGGTTAGAAATCTTGTAGCAAATGGTGCAGCAGAGATTGTAGAGAAATATGATGTTGACGGAATCCACTTTGATGATTATTTTTATCCTTATGGAATAACAGATGAAGACAGCAGTTCATACCAAAGTTATACAGAGACTGTGGATACGCCTTTATCGCTTGAAGAATGGAGAATGGCTAACATTAATACAATGATTTTACAAACCTCTCAGGCTATTAAAGCCGTGGATGAAAATGTTGTCTTTGGAATTTCACCACAGGCAAATTTGCAAAACAATGTAGCTTTGGGTGCAGACATTCTGGAATGGGTGTCGTTAGAAGGTTATATAGATTATATTTGTCCGCAAATTTATTTTAGTTATGATAATCCTTATCTAGGTTTTTCAGAAAGTCTTAATGAATGGATTGCACTAGAGAAACATTCTAATTTAGATGTATATGTTGGAATTGCGGGTTATAAAGCCGGAACTGCCGATGCAGACATTGGAACATGGGCGAGTAGGGATGATATTCTTGCTAGTCAATACAAAGATAGCATCGAAGCTGGGGTAGATGGAGTAATTTTATATGATGTTAGGTCTATAACAGATGAAATTGCAAGTGAAGAGATTGATAATTTGGTAGACATTATAGAACAGTTTAATTAAGATTAGATTACCTCTTTATACTTTAAGTTGTATACTGTTATGTGTAAAGAGGTGATTTTTAGTTATATAACAAAAGTGAATTTTAATATTTGAGTTTCAAGCAATGGAAGTTATAAAGGGGACGTCTAAATGAAAAGGGAAGAGTTTTTTATAAATTTAAGAGAGAGTTTGGCGACAGTTCCAAATAAACAAGCACAAAAAATTATAGACTTTTACTCAGAGTCAATAGATGATAAAATTGAAGATGGCATGAGTGAAGAAGAAGCTATAGCGAGCTTTGATCCACCCGAAAAAATAAAAGAAGATGTGGTAAAAGAAATTCCTTTCACCACTTTGGTTCAAAATAAATTTAAAGCTAGCAGAAATAATTCAAGCAATAAAACTCTTTGGCTAATTTTAATAATACTAGGGTCGCCACTTTGGCTTTCATTGATTTTGGCGTTACTATGTATAGTGTTTAGCTTTTATGTTCTAATATGTTCACTAATTATTGCACTTTATGCAGTGGTTTATTCTATTGGAGTTAGTGGTGGAGCAATTATTTTGTCGGGCATAGTAGGGGTGGTTTCTACAAGTGGATTACCTGTTACAATAGCTCTTTTAGGCGTTGGAATAGCAGTTGTTGGGGTATTTGTAATGTTGTTCAGACCGTGCAACTACTTAGCTTTTGCAATGGTAAGAGGGGCAGGAAATCTAGTTAAAGGGATTAAAAATTCTATTAAAATTCAAGAAGTATAGGGGGGAGAAGAATGAAAAAAACTGTAATTTTTGGTGCAATACTGTTTGTGATAGGTGTAAGTGTAGCGTTGTCTGCCTACTTTATAGGTGGAGTTGATAGCTTTGATATAGATGATTTAAGTTTTGGAATAGTTCAAACCGAAATAGAATATGATGAAAAACAAGTATCAACACTATATACAGATCAAGACATTGTAATTAATGATAAAAACAGTGATGTAGTGTTTCAAGTCTCTACAGATGAAAAAATTTACATTAAGTATCAAGAAAACGAGAATGAAATATATGAAATAGATCTTGAAAATGTAATATATATCAAAAGAGAGATAAAGTCTAAATGGTATAACAATATATTTAGAATAGAATATGCGTCAAATAGACCTACACTTACGGTTTATATCCCCGATGATTATAAAGGGAATATTAGCGTAGAAACAAACAGTGGTGTTATAAAGGCTTCTGACATCTTAGTGCAAGATTTCATTGCAGAAACTAATAATGGTGATATTTTATTAACAGACATGCAGATATCGGCACAAGTAGAACTAACTACAAGCAATGGGGAAATTAAGCTTGATAACTTTAGTAGTGCAGATTTAAATATAAAAAATACTAATGGAAAAATTGAGCTTATAGATGTTATTTCAGACAATAATATACTAGCTCAAAATACAAATGGAACTATTATTGCAAAACAGATCCAGGCTAATACTAACATTGAGTTTGAAAATGTCAATGGTGAGATAATTTTCGAGCATATAATAGTAGGTGAAACAATAAATATTAAAAATAAAATTGGAAATATTCAAGGAAGTATTAAAGATTTGAAAGAATATTTTAATATTTTATCTAGCAGTTCAACTGAAATAAATAATTTAGTAGATCAAGAGGGGACAGGTGTAAAAAACTTAAACGTTTACACTACTTTGGGTTCAATTGAAATTGAGTTTGTAGACTAAAAGTAAAACGTTATTTGTAGTATCGTACAAAAACTTTATTGAATGTTTGGATGAAATATGTATTGAAAAACAAAAAAGAACATGCTATAATATAGACACAAGATAAATAGAAAGTGGTGATTCCAATGGCTAATGAAGAAGAACATTATTTAGGTATCCAAGAAAGTAATTTTGTAGGATACGAAATGATGTTAAGACAAAATGAAATTATTAGTGTAAATGGGTATTCCGCCATTAAAACAATTACAGGTTACAATTTTAATTATTGACAAAAATTCAGGTGTTTTACACAATAGGCGTGAAATTGCCAGTTAATGGATTTATACAGCAATATTAAATGTAATTATAATAGTAATTGTTAAATGGATGTAGGTGGTGTGATAAAGTCGTAAAATTACTTCGCAGTTAAATCGATTTTAATTAAAATTACATTACCTAAAGCTGTTAGAAAAATCCAAAAATTCAGTGGAAAAATAGAATTAATGCCTTAGAATTTAAAAGGTCTACAAGATTAGTTCTAGTATTATAGTTTATCAGAGACTGCATAGCGACACCGTATATATATATTTTAGCAATGTTTATTAGTAGTGTTATAGTTCCCAGAATAATATAAATATATAATGTAAATTTAAATCAGATAGTAATAACAAGTATTGATTAACGTGAACTTATGCTGATTAATTATTTGGAAATGTCTCGGCGGTTAAGTTTACAAACTTAAAAGATAATCGGTGATTGAATGTAGTTTTTAGTGTAGATTATAATGTTTACCAGACTCAAGAAAATTAGCAAACTTCAGAAATAACGTTATATGTTAGACTTGTAGTCAATAATTATTCGTGAAGTGCCTTAAGTTTTTGGAGAAAAAAGGATGTAATGACTTATAATACAATGTAAAATGTATACAGATAGTTTATTTTCCTTATAGACAGTTTACAATTATTTCATTAGAGTGGTTTTATTTATTCGCTTATATGGGTTAGTAGTTTAAACAGTAGTCATAGTCGGTATTAAGCTTTAAGTGTTGAGTATGTCGATGTGTAGCTGATTATGAGAGATAGTTAGATTTATTTTCTATAAGTTAGGCTTTAAAACCAGTAGCTAACTTATCAAAATATTTCATAGTTTAATTCGGAAAAACGCAATGGTAGTACCAAAATTTACATAAGCTAAATTCAGAAGTTGTAATTACATAAATTGAATTGAAACTTGTTATTTGTAGTTTAAGTAGACAGCAAGAAAGAATGGGCTAGGGATTGAAATATATCGCCAATGGCTTGTGATGATTTCTGGATTGTGTAGACTTTATAATTGAATTACAACTTATAATGTGTATATTAGGTGCATAGTGATTCCGATCAGGTTTTTAACTGTTTAATAAATCAAAATAGACTTGTATAGGCAAAGCTTACTTAATGGTATAGTAGCGGATAAAGTTTTAATCTTAAGTAGTACTGCAAAATCAAGTTTAACATGTTTTAGTGTAACAAAGTTGACTTGTAAGTGCTTAATAGTACATAATTACCTTAGTAGCATTTTATTGGTGAGCATCCAATTTAAGAGGTAACAGTGTATAAATAGCTAAAGTAGTCCCCGAAAAATTAGTAGCTTACAATAGCTTGAATAGTATTCTTTACATATATATAATTTCAAAATAGGTTTACAAAAAACTAAATAATACTGCAACCTAGCCTGAGTGCTAGGTTGCAGTTGTTTTTTCGTATAATTCATTCGTAGGTGTTGAGGATATCCACAGGCGCCTCTTACGATTTGGAAATAATTCCAATTCGTTAAAACGCACAAATTGATGTAGGGGACGGTTTTCCGTCCCGTGGAAATTTAGCGATAACCGACAGTTTTCGGGACGGAAAACCCGTCCCCTACATTGCTAAATTTCTCTAATCAACACGTCTGGGTCAAGACCGCTCCCTACATCAGCACTCCTAAGAGGCAGTCTGGAGGATATCCTCCCCAACATAGTAAAAATCATATCTACATATATTTATAGTCTGCTACATCAACTGGAACATTACGTTCAAAGTCTGCAGCTCTTATTTTTAGAGCGTTGTACATTTCTTCTTCAAAGGCTAGTTTAGGTGTTTCTTCACCAATCAGCTCTAAAAGATATTTGGTAAAATCAGGGTTGAGGATTAATAACGGTCCTATAAGGTATGTTGCATGAAAATTTTTGTAGTGAATACCCTCTTTTTTTGAGCCTCTATTCATACCCATTCCACGCTCAACTTCAAATAGAAAACTATCTTCATTTTGTGGGTAACAAAGAGTAAATTGAGATTTAAAGGCGTATATTTTCATATCCTTAAATTTGGCAATACACTCACTGTTGTGACGTTCTTTTAAATTTTGAACAGCGTATAAATCGAAAATTGCTAGGGCAGGAATTTTCTCTTTTTTCTCGGTCTCAATATAGTTTCCAAGAATTTCTACAGCGTTTCCAGTGAATAAAAAGTTAGTTCCATTTTCGATTTTTTCACTTATAGCTTCTTTAAGCGGCATTAATCTTTGAATTAACAGCCTTTGAGAGTTTTCGCTTGTAGGCCCCATGTACACAAAGTTTATTTCTTCATCTAAAAATTTTGGTCTTTCATTTAAATGAGTTTCTATAAATTCCGCATTAGGCAAACAAAGTTTAAGGTAATTCATGTTTGCGTTGTCGGCGAAAAGGTTGCAGACTTCAGGGAAAAGTATTTCAATTTTCATCTTGTCCACCAATCCTTTCTGCAAGTGCGGTTTTAATTTGTTGCCCTAATGCACTTAGGTGTATGTCACGATAGATAACAAATGTATCTGACACATCTAAATCGACTTTAGCTATAAGCTCGTCTATGCTATCACATTGTTTGATTATTTCTTTATTAATTCCAGCCATTAGAAGTCTAATGTACATATCCGCACTTCTAGCGCCTTGAAAAAGTATTTGATTTATACTTTCGTGCTTTAATAACTCAAAATCTGTATCAAAAAGATAAGCAATATTTTCAACCGAATATTTTGCATCATAAATATCATCTAAAAGTATGATAACGCATTTTTTGCCCTCAAAGTCTTTTGCTGTGTCAAAGGCTCTTGAACAAGCAATAGGATTTTGACCTTTAGACAGAAAAGAAATAATATTCTTTCCATTTACACTTGTTGAATCAAGTCTTGTTTTTGTAATTTGTAGCTTTTCAAATTCTGCCTTGATTTTTTCAGCATCATAACCCATAGTGCTAAGGATAGAAATTGCAGATATTTGGTTATATACGTTGATTAAATTTTTATCAATTAACTTAAAATCGTACTCTTTATCTTTAATATTAATCAAGACCTTTTGATTATCTAGGTCTATTTTTTTTGCAATAAACTCAGCCTTTTTAGAGCTGTACTCACAATTATCACAATGAAACACGCCTACTTGGTGATATCTTATAAAATCGTAAACTAGAGTAGATGAACAAACAGGACACACAGTTCCATCTTTTACAATATTGTTTGAAATTCCACTTTCAAATTCTTGAGGAGCTACCGAAAAATAATATCTATTGTTGTTTGGCACTAGATTAGAGCATACAGGATCATCAGCGTTTACAATCACGGTAGATTTGTTTGGGATATTTTCGTTTAATATGTCAACTATATACTCAATGTGAGCATTTCTTCTATAAGAGTCTCTAAAAATATTTGAGACTAATATAATATCTGGCTGAATATATTTAAAAATTCTAGGTGTACTTCTCTCGTCAACTTCAAATACAGCAAGCTCGTGTTTAGGCTTGCCGAAAAAAGTGCTGTCGTTAATAAGTGAAGAAACTATTCCCGAGGCAACATTAGAACCTAGTTTGTTACAAGTGAATTTTTCACCAAACGACTCAAGAATATCTTCTGTAAGATTTGAGATGCTAGTTTTTCCGTTAGTTCCTGTGATAGCTATAACTTTTTTTGGTTTAGCGATAAGTTCTAAAAAATTTGGACAAAACTTTAAGGCTAGTACTCCAGGGAAGCAGGTAGCGTTTCTACCTAATATTTTCAAAAAAAATGAGGCACTTCTTGCCAAAATAAAAGAAAAATAATATCTTGGATGTTTCATTTTTCTGCCTTTCTATTCTACGTAATTATGGTTAAAATTGTAGCATATTTCTTATTAAATGTCAATCAAGAGCAATTATTTAAAGTTTTTACGGCTTTAAGCTTGTTAAATACTTGACAAATGAACGTTTTTGGGAGATAATAGAGGGAGACATAAATTTTAAAAAGGTTGGTGTTAGAATGTCATATACAATAGGACAAAAACTAATAAAAGCTCACTTGCTTTCAGGTGAGATGACTAAAGGACAAGATGTAGGACTTAGAATTGATCAAACTCTAACACAAGATGCTACCGGTACAATGGCGTATCTTGAGTTTGAAGCTATGGGAGTTCCAAGAGTTAAGACAGAACTAAGTGTTGCTTATATTGATCATAATACACTTCAAACCGGTTTTGAAAACGCTGACGATCACAGGTATATTCAGTCAGTTGCTAAGAAACATGGTTTGAAATTTTCACGTCCGGGCAATGGAATTTGTCACCAAGTTCATTTAGAGAGATTTGGTATTCCGGGCAAAACTTTAATAGGTTCAGATAGCCATACACCTACAGGTGGTGGTATCGGCATGCTTTCATTTGGTGCAGGCGGTCTTGACGTTGCAGTTGCAATGGGTGGCGGTGAGTATCATATCACAATGCCTAGCATGACAAGAATAAACCTAACTGGTAAACTAGCTCCATGGGTATCTGCTAAAGATATTATTCTTGAAGTTTTAAGAATTATGAGCGTTAAAGGCGGAGTTGGTAAAATAGTTGAGTATGGCGGCGAGGGAATTAAAACTCTTTCTGTTCCTGAAAGAGCGACTATTACAAACATGGGTACAGAATTAGGTGCTACTACATCTGTATTCCCATCTGACGAGATTACAAGAGAATTTTTAAAGGCTCAAGGCAGAGAGCAAGATTGGGTAGAGGTTAAGGCAGACGAGGATGCAGTTTATGACGAGGTTATAGAAATTGACCTAACTAAATTAGTTCCACTTGCAGCATGTCCTCATAGCCCAGACAATATTAAGTCAATTGAAGAAATAGGCGAGATTAAGGTAGATCAAGTATGTATTGGTTCTTGCACAAACTCTTCTTATCTAGATCTAATGAAGGTGGCTACAATTCTAAAAGGTAAAACTGTTCATCCAGATGTTAGCCTTTCTATAGCTCCTGGTTCTAAGCAAGTTTACAACATGCTTGCATTAAATGGTGCATTAGCAGATTTAATAGCTTCTGGCGCTAGAATATTAGAGTCTACTTGTGGGCCTTGCATAGGAATGGGACAATCTCCAAATTCAGCAGGTGTATCATTAAGAACTTTTAACCGTAACTTTGAGGGCAGAAGTGGTACAGCAGACGGACAAGTTTATCTTGTAAGCCCAGAGACAGCTGCGGTTTCAGCTATCACAGGAAAGTTTACAGATGCTAGAACTTTAGGCGACGCAGTAGAAATCGAGATGCCAAAGGCTTTCTTAATAAATGACAACATGGTAGAAAATCCTGTAGAGGAGTGTCTAGCAGAGACAGTTGAAATTTTAAGAGGTCCAAACATTAAGCCTTTCCCAGTAAGTGTTGCTTTAGCAGATAGCATTGAGACACAAGCTATACTAAAAGTTGGTGACAACATAACAACAGATCATATCATGCCAGCTGGTTCTAAGATATTACCTTATCGCTCAAACATACCTTATCTTTCAAACTTCTGCTTTGCAGTATGCGATAAAGAATTCCCTGAAAGATGTAAGAAAAATGGTGGCGGAATTATTGTTGGTGGCACAAATTACGGACAAGGTTCTTCTCGTGAGCATGCGGCATTAGTTCCACTTTACCTAGGAATTAAGGCAGTTGTAGCTAAATCATATGCTAGAATTCACTGTGCTAACCTAGCAAATGCGGGAATTATCCCACTACAATTTATCAATGAGGCTGATTACGACTTAATCAAAGAAGGCGATAAGTTAGAGTTACCAAATGTTAAGCAAGAAATAATAGACAAACAAGATATTACAATTGTCAATGCTAGCACATCAGCTGTTATCAAAGCTAAGGCTTTACTAACAGACAGAGAACGTGAGATGGTAGTTGCAGGCGGTCTGTTAAATTATACAAAAATCAACGCATAATAGAAAGGGAATTGAACATGTCAGAATTTACAAAAATTAAAATGAGTACACCTCTTGTGGAGATGGACGGAGACGAAATGACCAGAATTATCTGGAAAATGATTAAAGATATCCTTTTAAACCCATATGTAGAGCTTAACACTGAGTACTATGACCTAGGTCTTGAGTACCGTGAGCAAACAAAGGATCAAGTAACTTTTGATTCAGCAGAAGCTACCAAAAAATATGGTGTTGCGGTTAAATGTGCTACAATCACACCTAATGCCGAGAGAATGCCTGAGTACAACCTATCTCAAATGTGGAAGTCTCCTAACGGAACTATCAGAGCTATTTTAGATGGTACAGTATTTAGAACTCCAATCATCGTTGAAGGTGTTACTCCTTACATTCCTACATGGACAAAACCTATCACAATTGCACGTCATGCTTATGGCGATGTTTATAAAAATACAGAGACAGTAGTTGAGTCTGGTTCAAAGGCTGAATTACTAGTAACAGATAAAGATGGAAACGAGTCTAAGCACTTAATCCATAACTTTGAGTGCAACGGTATTCTTCAAGGTTTACACAATCTTGACGATAGTATCTCTAGCTTTGCAAGAGCTTGTTTTAACTATGCGCTTGACTTAAAGCAAGACCTATGGTTTGCAACAAAAGATACAATTTCTAAGAAATACGACCATAGATTTAAAGATATCTATGCAGAGATTTTTGAAAATGAGTACAAAGATAAATTTGACGCTGCAAATATTGAGTATTTCTATACTCTAATTGACGATGCAGTAGCAAGAGTTATAAGAAGTGACGGAGGCTATATCTGGGCTTGTAAGAACTATGATGGAGACGTTATGAGTGATATGATAGCTACAGCTTTTGGTAGTCTAGCAATGATGACTTCTGTACTAGTTTCACCAGAGGGTGTTTACGAGTACGAGGCAGCTCACGGAACAGTACAACGTCACTACTACAGACACTTAAAGGGTGGCGAGACTTCAACGAACTCAGTAGCTACTATCTTTGCTTGGAGCGGAGCATTAAGAAAACGTGGCGAACTAGATAATAATGACGGACTAATGATGTTCGCAGACAAGTTAGAGCAAGCTACAATAGAGACAATTGAGGGCGGAATAATGACAGGAGATCTATACTCAATTTCTACACTTGAGAATAAGAAAACAGTAAATACAGAACAATTCTTAGTAAGTGTTGGCGAGAAACTAAAAGAGCTTTTAGGAGCTTAAATTACAAAACAAAAGAAAGGCATAGCTCATGAAAATGAAAGATATTCCAATTTCGGTAATTAGAAGGATGGCACGTTATTACAGATATTTGACGATACTTGAAAGAGAGCAACAATCAAAAATATCCTCTCAGGCATTCGCAGACCATTTAGGGCTTACGGCGTCGCAAGTAAGGCAAGACCTAGGTTGTTTTGGGGCATTTGGGCATAGAGGATACGGTTATGATGTAGCAGAGTTAAAGGTAAAAATTGCAGAAATTTTAGGCATATCTGATCTTAAAAAATGTATACTTGTAGGAGTAGGTAACTTAGGCACAGCCATATTATCTATGAATTATGAGAAATTGGGCTTTGACTTAGTGGCAGCGTTTGATGCAAACCCGCAATTAGAGGGTAAGCTCGTTAGAGGGCAAGTTGTAAGAACAATAGATACTTTAGCAGAATTTTATGAAGCCGAAAAACCCGAGATTGCAATAATCTGCATTCCAACTTCATCGGTTGAGGGTGTAGTAACTAAGCTTTATGAAATAGGTATCAAGACTTACCTTAATTTTAGTCACTACGATATATCACTTTTGTACCCCGATACAATTGTCGAAACAGTTCACATAAATGACAGTATGGTGACCTTAAGATTTCTAATGGATAACCAATAAATAACACCCCATTAAGTCAATTCTAGACTTAATGGGGTTATTTTTTATGCAAAGTATTGCTAAATTTGTAAATATATGGTATAATATCTGTAAAAAATCAGGAGGAATACAACATGATAGAAAAATTTATAGGTAAATACAGTTTATCTAAATCACTAAGATTTAAACTGATACCACAAGGCAAAACGCAAGAGTATGTAGAAAAAGAAATTCTACAAAAAGATTTTGAGAGATCACTTGACTATCAAAAAGTCAAAAAGATAATAGACCGATACCATAGGATGGTTATAGAGTCTGTACTCAATAAAACCATGATATCGGGTTTAGGTGAGTATTCTAACCTCTACTTTAAAGAGAACAAAGACGACAAAGAGAAAAAAGCAGTGGCTAAACTAGAAGAGAATATGAGAAAGGAAATAGCTAAAAATTTTAAAGATAATGAATCTATAAAAAGGATAGACAAAAAATTTTTGATTAGAGAAGATCTTCCACAGTACTTAACTGATGAAAGTGAAAAAGCTTTAGTGGCTAATTTTTATGAGTTTAGTACATATTTTAGTGGGTTTAATACCAATAGAATGAATATGTATGTAGCGGATGAAAAATCAACTGCAATTTCATTTAGAATAGTTAATCAAAACTTGCCAAAGTTTTTTAACAATATAAAGGTGTTTAAAAAAGTGCAAGAATTTTTGCCTGCTGAAAAAATTGAAGAAGTACAAAACAACATTAAACCTATTTATGATGTTGACATAAAGGATGTGTTTAGTGTGGAGTACTTCAATTTTGTGTTGTCGCAAAGTGGAATTGATAGATATAATCAAATTTTAGGTGGTTACACAAAAGAGAATGGTGTAAAAATTCAAGGCTTGAACGAGATTATCAATCTTCACAATCAAAAACATGCTGATAAGAAGATACCAAAGTTGACAGCACTTTATAAGCAAATTTTGAGTGACAGAGATACTTTGTCATTTATCCCTGAAAAATTTGAGAGTGACGAGGATTTGTTTAACTCATTAAGGCTTTGCTTTGATGACAAGGCAGATGAAGACAGAACTTTTGCGTCTTGCCTAGATGAAATGAATAGCTTGATATGCAATATCCATACGTATGATTTAAACGAGGTGTTTGTCAAAAATTCATTATATATTACTGAAATATCTAATCTAACGGTTGGTTCATGGTCTGTTATATCTCAAGCGATAAAAGATGAATACGATAGCAATTTTAAGGGTAAAATTAAAAATATTGAGGATTATGAAAAGAAAAGAAGAAGCAATATTAATAAGACTGAAAGCTATTCTTTGAGTCAATTGCAAACTTATATTGACACAGACAACAAGGAAAATAAAAAAATTGTTGATACGCTTATAGATAAGGCGAAAGAGCTTACAACGCAAATTAAGCAAAGTCATGAAGATTTAGAAGAGTTTTTAGCCGTGCCATATTCTACAGACGAAAACTTGATATCAGACGACAAGAGCATAGATATTATTAAGACTTTTCTTGATAGCGTAAAAGAGTTTCAGTCACTAGCTCTTATGCTTTCAGGAACAGGCAAAGAGGAAAAAAGAAGCAATGTATTTTATGGTTTGTACGACAGCTTAAAAGATAGAATTAACTCATTTAACTATCTTTATGACAAAATCAGGAACTACCTTACTCAAAAGCCGTATTCAAGTGATAAATACAAGTTGACATTTAACAACTCTACTTTACTTGATGGCTGGGATAAAAACAAAGAAGAAAGTAATTTATCGGTTCTTTTTAGAAAAGATAGCAAATATTATCTTGGAATAATGAATAAGAGATTTAATAAGGTTTTCAGAAATAGTGTAGACCCTAATAGTGATGAATGTTATGAAAAGATGGATTATAAACTTTTACCCGGACCTAATAAGATGTTACCTAAAGCATTTTTGTCAAAAAAGGGTATAGATACATTTAATCCTAGTGATGAGATAATACAAAACTACAATAAGGGTACTCATACAAAAGGTGATAACTTTAGTTTGAAAGATTGTCATACGCTAATAAACTATTTTAAAGATAGTATCAAAGAATATGAGAACTGGAAGAGTTTTGATTTCAACTTTTCCGACACAGAAACATATCGAGATATTTCTGCTTTTTACAGAGAAGTGAGCGAACAAGGCTATAAGATCAACTTCACAAAAATTGACAGCCTTTACATAGACAATCTAGTAGAAGAGGGTAAGCTATATCTTTTCCAACTATACAACAAAGATTTTTCCGAACATAGCAAGGGCAAGCCTAATTTGCACACAATGTATTTCAAGGCTTTATTTAGTGAAGAAAATTTGCAAAATGTTGTATACAAACTTAACGGTGGCGGAGAACTGTTCTATCGTAAGGCTAGTATAAAAAAGATAATAGAACACCCTAAAAATCAACCTGTTGAGAATAAGAATAAACTAAATAATAAGAAAACTAGCTGTTTTAGTTATGATCTTATTAAAGATAAAAGATTTACTGTTGATCAATTCACATTGCATTTCCCTATAACTATAAACTTTAAGTCGGCTGAACAAAATAACATTAACTTTAATGTTAAAGAGATGCTAAGAGAGGGTGAAGATCAACATATTATTGGAATAGATAGGGGAGAACGTCACCTAATTTATGTCACAGTGATAAACAGCAAAGGTGAGATTAAAGAACAATATTCACTTAATGAAATTGTTAATGAATATGGCGGAAATACTTATAAGACAGATTATCACAGTCTACTTGATACTAAAGAGAAAGATAGAAAAAAGGCAAAACAAAATTGGAAAACAGTAGAGAATATAAAAGAGCTAAAAGAGGGTTATATAAGTCAGGTAGTTCACAAAATATGCCTTTTGGTAGAGAGGTATGATGCCATAATTGCAATGGAGGACTTAAATTCAGGATTTAAGAACAGTAGAATAAAGGTAGAGAAGCAAACTTACCAAAAGTTTGAAAAAATGCTAATAGACAAACTCAACTTGTACGTAAACAAGAATAAGGCAGAGGACGAAATTGGCGGACTGTTATATCCTTACCAACTAACAAACAAGTTTGAAAGTTTTAAGAAAATGGGCAAGCAAAACGGAATTATTTTCTATATACCTGCGTGGCTTACAAGTAAGATAGATCCGTCAACTGGTTTTGTAGATTTGCTTAAACCTAAATACACGTCTATCGAAAAGTCACATAAATTCATTGCAAGCTTTGATTCAATCAAATTTAATGAGTTAGAAAACCATTTTGAATTTGAGTTTAATTATGATAACTTTGAAAGAGGCAGTACCGATTTTAAAAAGAATTGGACTGTTTGCAGTAATGGTTCTCGTATTGAGTCTTTTAGAAATGAAGCAAAAAATAGTGAGTGGGACAGTAAAACTATTATTTTGACAGATGAGTTTAAAAAATTGTTCGAGGAATACGGCATAGACTACAAACAAGCAGACCTTAAAAATGCAATAAACAGTCAAACTACTGCAAAATTCTATAAATCTTTGCTTAAGCTTATTGCACTTTGCTTGCAAATGAGAAACAGTGAAACAGGAACTAACATAGATTACTTAATATCTCCTGTGAAAAATTCTGACGGGAAATTCTATAACAGTGAAGACTATACAGGTGAAAATGCTGTGTTACCATCTAATGCAGACGCAAACGGTGCGTATCATATTGCCAAGAAAACACTATGGGTTGTTCAACAGATTAAAGAAAGCGAATATGAGAAATTAAATGATGTAATACTTGCCATATCTAATAAGGATTGGTTAGAGTTCACTCAAAATTGGTGATGATATGGAAAATCCTATTTCGATATCTAATTTAAATGATTTTATATTTTGTCCTGTATCGATTTATTTTCATAATTTAGAGGAGAAAAGTGAAAGCCTGATGTATCAACAAGAGAGTCAAATATCAGGCTCTCATGCTCATAAAACTATTGATGAGAATAATTATTCTAAATCTAAAAATATTCTACAAGGGATATCTGTGTACTCGTCTGAGTATAACCTAATTGGGAAAATAGACATGTATGACATAGACAAATCAGTACTTACAGAGCGAAAACGAAAGATAAGCACTATATATGATGGCTATGTTTTTCAGTTGTACGCACAATATTTTTCGCTCAAAGAAATGGGTTATAACCCGAAAAAATTAGAGATTTACAGCTACAGTGATAATAAAAAATATAATATTGACTTGCCAGAAAACGACAAAGAAATGTATAAAAAATTTACAAAGTTAATTCAAGATATTAATTTATTTAGCTTTGAAAATTTTATACAAACTAATGAACAAAAATGCAAATTCTGTATTTATGAAGAGCTGTGTTATTTTTCGTTGTTAAAACTTAAGGGAGGTGAATAAGTATGCTTTCTACATCAGATTTTAGTAAAAAACAAGTGTTATTTGTATTTTTTAACGATGGTGAAAAGATCTCGTTTAGTAATGACAATGTAGTAATAAAAAATTCTGACGGAAAAATTAAGCTACAAATTAGCTGTTATAGAATTTTTTTAATCTATGCAGTTGGCAATTTTAGTATAACAAATGTAGTTGTTAAACAGAGTAAAAAATTTGGGTTTTCTATAGCCTTAATGACTGCAAATTTTAGAATTTACGACGTTGTTGGGTTTGAAAAAAATGCCAACACATTACTTAAAAAACAACAGTATTCTTACGATAAATTAGACCTAGCTAGCTTAATTATTAGCAATAAAATATTTAATCAGCAAAAAACACTAAAAGATAACAGAAATAAAAGCGATTCAATAAAAGAAGCTATAAACACTATTGAAGAATACATTAAACAAATTAGCTCATGTAGTACTTTAAGTGAGCTTATGGCATACGAGGGCTTAACTGCAAAACTGTATTTTAGAAACCACTTTAATAATGTTTCTTGGAACGGCAGAAAACCTAGAATTAAGGCTGATTACATTAATTCTACTCTCGATATAGGTTATACAATCTTGTTTGCGTTTATTGAGGCATTACTTGTTGCCTATGGTTTTGATACATATTGTGGAGTTTTGCATAAGCAATTTTATATGCGGAAGTCATTAGTCTGTGATTTGGTAGAGCCGTTTAGATGTATAATAGACGTTCAAATTAAGAAATCTATTAATTTGAAGCAGATAAACGAAGAGCATTTTGTACTAATCAATAGACAATATCAACTTAAATGGGAGAAATCTCAAGAGTATGCAACCATATTCATGAAAGCTATACTAGATCAAAAAGATGAGATTTTTCTATACATTCAAAGCTATTACAGGGCGTTTATAAAAGATTTACCGTCTAGTGAGTTTCCGTTTTATAAAGGAGAGTAATTATGGTGATAATTAGTTATGATATTTCTGACAATAAAAAAAGGGCGAAATTCAATAAGTATATAAAAAAATTCGGACATATGTTGCAGTATTCAGTATATGAAATTGATAACAGTGACAGAATTTTAAACAATATAATTACTGACATAAACAACAAATTCTCAAAGACTTTTGATGATAGTGACAGTGTTTATATATTCAAACTAAGCAAGAATTGCGAGACTATAAAGTTTGGTTTTGCAAGACACGAAGATTCAGAATTAATAGTTATATAACACTTGCAAACCTAGGTCTTATATGTTATAATATTAACAAAGGGTTATTATTAAAACACCGATTTAAACAAACTCTATAAATTTTCAAATTTTAAGAGTTCTAATATATTTATTATAACAATACAAGGGTTTAATAACCCTTATTAATTTCTACTATTGTAGATTGACTTAACTTTTTGTGGATTGTCAACTGTTTAATAACCCTTATTAATTTCTACTATTGTAGATATTTGTCTATTGACTTTTATTCAAAAGTTTAATAACCCTTATTAATTTCTACTATTGTAGATAACAGGTTCTACTTTTGAAAAAGTGTGTTTAATAACCCTTATTAATTTCTACTATTGTAGATACAAATTATTTTGTAAAAAATGCTTTACTTGTTTAATAACCCTTATTAATTTCTACTATTGTAGATTGAATTTAAAACGTTCTTCTAATGTTGTTTAATAACCCTTATTAATTTCTACTATTGTAGATCAACCTTAACTGACAGCGAAGCTAACGTTTAATAACCCTTATTAATTTCTACTATTGTAGATAAGAATTAGGCAAAACAATATTCCTCAGTTTAATAACCCTTATTAATTTCTACTATTGTAGATTGCCCAGGAACACACACGAACCCCCCTGTTTAATAACCCTTATTAATTTCTACTATTGTAGATGTGTCTATCTCTAAGTAGGGTGTATAGGTTTAATAACCCTTATTAATTTCTACTATTGTAGAGTAGATGCACCTAGTAAAACTGGGTGTTTTTTTGTTTTAGTCTTATTATTGCATTTTAATGTAAGGTATGTTAATATTAATCTATAAATTATTTTTGATGGTGATTAAATGAACATAGATAAATTAAAACAAGTGTTAAACTCCTGTGATGCCGTTGTTATTGGGGCTGGTGCTGGGCTTTCTGCATCTGCGGGTCTCCTTTACAGCGGTGAGCGTTTTGAGAAGAATTTTCCTGACTTTATAGAAAAATATGGTCTTACTGATATGTATTCTTCTGCGTTTTATCCATTTAAAACTCCAGAAGAACTTTGGGCTTATTGGAGCCGTCACATATTCTTAAACCGTTATCAAGAGGAGAAAAATGAAGTCTATACCGATTTATTCAATATAGTTAAAAATAAAGAATACTTTGTGATAACTACTAATGCTGATCATTTGTTCATAAAAAATGGTTTTGATAAGCAGAGACTTTTCTACACTCAAGGTGATTATGGCTTGTGGCAATGTTCGACTCCTTGCCATGAAAAAACCTATGATAATAAAAATACTGTTCTTGAAATGGTTAAAAGACAACGTGACATGAAAATTCCATCAGATTTAATCCCATATTGCCCCAAATGTAATAAACCTATGATGATGAACTTAAGAATTGACGTTAGGTTTGTAGAAGAAGACGGTTGGCACAAGGCTCTAAAAAGATACCAAACATTTATTAATAAACACAAAAAAATATTGTATTTAGAACTAGGCATAGGCGACAATACTCCATCTATAATTAAGTATCCATTTTGGCAGATGACACATAAAAATAAAGATAGTTTTTATGTGTGTATGAACCTGAATTACGCTTATATTCCTGAAGAAATCGAGAAAAGGAGCATATGTTTCACAGCAGATATTGCCCAAACTTTAAAACTACTGTTAAATTAGTGTAAAATTTATTATAAGGCTTTTCAAACTGCCAAAAATAGTATATAATATAATAGTAATAACAAGTGGAAAGGATGTAAAATAATGAGAAAAACTAAAATTATTTGTACGCTAGGTCCTGCAACAGACGATATTAATGTATTAAGAGAATTAATAGAAAATGGAATGAATGTTGCTAGAATTAACATGTCACACAATACGCACGAAGAGCAAAAAGCTCGTGCCGATGCTGTAAAACAGATAAGAGAAGAATTAGATTTGCCTGTTGCTCTTTTGTTAGACACTAAAGGTCCTGAGATAAGATTAAAAAAATTTAAAGATGGCAGAATTACACTTAAGAATGATCAAGAGTTTACTCTTACAATCCGTGATATAGAGGGCGATGAGACTGGTTGTTCGGTTTCGTTTGAGAATTTCCCACAAGATGTTTTTGTAGGCGGTAAGGTTTTAATTGACGACGGACTTATAGAGATGGAAGTAATTAGTAAGACTGATACTGACGTGGTATGCCTTGTTAAAAATGGCGGATCTATCTCAAACAACAAAGGAATAAACGTTCCTGGTTGTAAACTTTCTATGCCTTATGTTAGTGAGGCAGACAGAAAAGACATTGCCTTTGCGGTTGAAAATGATTTTGACTTTATTGCTGCTTCCTTTGTTAGAAGCAAAGAAGACGTGCTTCAAATTAGACAAGAACTTCAAAAACATAACTGTGACAATATCTGCATTATTTCTAAGATAGAAAATGCAGAAGGCGTTACTAATATAAATGAAATTATAAGAACATCAGATGGAATAATGGTTGCTAGAGGCGACATGGGTGTAGAAATTAATCTTGAAGAGATTCCTGTTATCCAAAAAGAGATTATAGCTAAGTCTTATTCTGCAGGCAAACAAGTTATAACTGCTACTCAAATGCTTGAATCTATGGTTAATAATCCTCGTCCTACAAGAGCAGAAGCGACAGACGTTGCAAACGCTATATACGATGGCACTAGTGCTATCATGCTAAGCGGTGAGACTGCAGCCGGTAAATATCCAGCGTTAGCGCTTAAGACTATGACATTAATAGCCGAGAGAGCCGAAGACGACATTAATTATATTTCAAGATTTCAAAAATGGACAGTAAAAGAGCCAAGAGATGTTACAAATGCAATATCTCACGCAACTTGTACAACAGCTCACGACTTAGGAGCTGCGGCTATTATGACAGCTACCAAGACAGGCCAAACCGCTAGAATGATATCTAAGTTTAGGCCAAACTGCCCAATTATCTGTGGAACTCCAAGCGAAAAGGTTATGAGACAAATGAATCTTTCATGGGGTGTTATTCCAATTAAAATTAAAGAGGTGTTGAACTCTGACAACCTTTTTGATCACCTAGTTTCAGTAGCTAGCGAAAAAGGTCTTGTGAAAAATTCTGATGTTATAGTTATAACAGCAGGTGTTCCGTTAGGTATATCAGGAACTACTAACATGCTAAAGGTTCATTTAGTAGGTAATATTCTAGTCGAGGGTTCATGTGGCAATCAAGGTGTTGCAGTTGGCAGACTTTGCGTTTGCAAAAACGAGGAGGAAGCTGTAAGAAACTTTAGAGACGGAGATATTTTGGTAATTCCTCACACTTCTAATAAGATTATCTCTCTTATTAGAAAAGCTAAAGGCGTGGTAACTGAAGAAGTTGGTAAAAATTCTCATGCCGCCGTAGTAGGGTTAGCTTTAGACATTCCTGTAATCACAGGCGCTAGAAACGCAACACAAGTTCTCTCAAATGGAATAACTGTAAGGCTAGACGGCAAAAAAGGCATTGTTATGAATGCAAACAAGAATAAATAATTATATACAAATTGTTAAATGTTAAAAAAATACTTGAAATTTCATTTGATATATAGTATAATTGTGTGAACGATTAGGACAAGGATCATACTGTCGTGGAATAAACGAGTAGATAGGTCTGCGCGACGAGTGTCCGTGAACCATGTCAGGCGGGGAACCGAGCAGCATTAAGCGGAATTTCGCGTGCGATGCAGGTAGCTTGTCTACTCACCTATTCCACGAAATATGGACTTGTCCTTTTTCTTTGAGCAAAAGAGGTGATTAGTTTGTCATATAAGGTTTTATATAGAAAATATAGACCTCAAATATTCAGTGATGTTGTAGGACAAGACCATATCACTTTAACATTGAAAAATGAACTGCTTTCTAATAGACTGGCTCATGCTTATTTGTTCACAGGCTCTAGGGGAACAGGTAAAACAACCTGTGCTAAAATTTTAGCTAAAGCTATTAACTGTCTTGACTTACAAGACGGAGACCCATGCGGAAAATGTGAAAACTGTGTAGGCATTGACAATGGCTCCATCATGGATGTTGTTGAAATTGATGCTGCCAGTAACAACAGAGTTGACGATGTTAGAACTCTTATCGAGGAAGTCGCATTTACTCCGGCAAACGCTAAGTACAGAGTTTATATAATAGATGAAGTACATGAGCTTTCGCAATCTGCCTTTAATGCACTGCTTAAAACATTAGAGGAACCTCCTGAACATGCTGTTTTTATACTTGCTACTACCGAGGTTCACAAGCTTTTAGTCACAATTCTTTCAAGATGTCAAAGGTTTGATTTTAGAAGAATTACAGCAGAGGACATAGCAGGAAGACTTGAATATATCGGTGAGTGCGAGAATGTTTTAGTAGACCATGAGGCGGCGCTTATGATAGCAAGAATTGCAGACGGCGGTATGCGTGATGCAATTTCTATACTTGATCAATGTATAGCTAGAAATTCTAGTGTCGATATTAACACTGTCGAGACAACAGCTGGAATTGTAAGCCGTGATAATCTTTTTGAGCTTACAGATGCAGTAATTAAGAGTGATAGTGTTATAGCGTTAGAACTTATATCTAAAATGTATGAAGCCTCAAAAGATCTTTCAAGACTTTGTGAAGAGCTATTAATGCAGTTTAGACATTTAATGCTAATAAAAACTATGGGCGATAAGCTAGAAATGATAGCCATGAGTTCACAAGAACTAGATAGACTTGAAAAACAGGCGATATCTGCATCCTTACCATTAATTTTACATGCAATGGATACATTTGCTCAAACACTCAATGTCATGAAATATTCTAACCAAAGAATAGAACTAGAGATGGCATTTGTTAGACTTTGCAGTCCTGAAATGGATTCGAGCAAAGAAGCGCTATTAAGAAGAATTGAAGACTTAGAACAACGAAAATTAGTTCCACAAAAGCAAGCTACAGCTAAGCCAGAAAAGGAAACTCCTGTAAAGCCAGCGGTAGAAGTAAATGAGGAACTATATAAAAATGTTGTAGTCTTTGATAAATGGCAAGAGGTTGTACACATAATAAAAAACTATTCAAGAACTATAGGTGCGGCGTTTGGTGATTCCACTGCATATATCAGCGGTTCATACATGCTAATAGATGGTTCTGATATGGCATTTGAATACTTAAGAACTAATCCTGTTTACAAAGATAAATTGCGTGAGGCAATTCAAAATGTTACAGGTGTAAGTTATAAATTAGGCCCCTACAAGGGTAAAACAATTAAACAAAAAAATAACGACCCATTACAGCAACTTGCAGACTCTGCAATTAAAGCTGGAATAGAGGTAGAAATTAGTTAAGGAGATACGAATATGAAAGCAAGAATACCAAAAGGTGCAGGTGGCGGCGCTCCTGCAAACATGCAACAATTAGCACGTCAAGCACAAAAAATGCAAGAGGACATGGAGCTTATCACAAATCAGCTTAACGAGACAGAATATACAGCTACAGCAGGCGGATCTATGGTAACTGCAGTTGTTATGGGAAGCATGGAAGTTAAGTCAATAGACATAAAACCTGAAATTGTTGACCCAGAAGACACAGAAATGCTGTCAGACATGGTAGTTGCAGCTGTAAACGAGGCTTTAAGAGCAGCGGCGGCAGATAAAGAAGAGAAACTAGGCGCTGTATCAGGCGGAATTAACATACCAGGATTATTCTAATGGCGAATTATCATATTGCTCCCCTTGATAGGCTTGTAGATTGGTTCGAGAGCTTTCAAGGGATCGGGCATAAATCGGCTCAAAGAGTGGCTTATCATGTTTTAAACATGAGTAAGGCAGATGCAGAGAGTTTTGCACACGCAATACTTGACGCACATGACAAAATCACATATTGCAGTGTGTGTTGCAACCTTACAGATGAAGAAATTTGTTCTGTTTGCAAGAGTGAAAATAGGGATAAATCTACAATTTGTGTGGTTTCAGACCCTAGAGACGTGTTTGCGTTAGAGCGAACAAATGAGTTCACAGCAACATATCATGTTCTGCATGGGGTTATTTCGCCTTTAGGCGGAGTAGGTCCAGAACAATTAAGGATAAAAGAACTTTTAGCGAGAGTTAATGACGACACAGTAAAAGAAGTAATCATGGCGACAAACCCAACAGTAGAGGGTGAGGCAACAGCTATGTATATTTCAAGGCTATTAAAGCCACTTGGAATAAAGGTTACAAGGCTAGCATATGGTATACCAGTAGGTGGTGACCTAGAATATGCCGATGAAGTCACACTTTCAAGGGCAATAGAGGGCAGACGAGAACTATAAAGGAGGGGAACTTATGTCTCAAAAGGAAAGCACTAAAACAATTACACAGAACAAAAAGGCGTTTCATGAGTATTTTGTAGAAGAGAGTTATGAAGCTGGAATAGAGCTTTTCGGGACAGAGGTTAAATCTCTAAGACAGGGGAGAGTCAACCTAAAAGATGCCTGGTGTGCAGTGGTTAACGGTGAAATGTTACTAAATGGATGTCATATAAGTCCATATGAGCAAGGAAATATATTTAATAAAGACCCAATGAGAGTAAGAAGACTCTTAATGCACAAAAAAGAAATCCTAAAGCTTTACGGAACAGTAAAGCAAGACGGCTACTCACTTATACCAATATCTTTATATTTTAAAGGTTCAAAGGTTAAGGTGCAAGTTGGATTATGCAAGGGTAAAAAAATTCACGATAAACGTGAAGTAATGGCAAGCAGAGACGCAAAAAGAGAAATGCAAAGAGCTATAAAAGAGAAGAATAGGTAGGCTAAAGTGAAAGTAGAAAATGTAGAAGTTTGTGGTTTAGAGTCAAGCATAATAGCTAGTGGATATCCAATGAGAACAGAGGCTATAATGCGTGAAGTTGAAGAAAACGACATGAACAGAGCAAAAAAATTAAGCAAGGCAGGCAATGCCCATGAGCAATACTTAACAGGAATAATTGTTAATTTTGACCTAACTTGCACAAACAAGATGTGGGTAGAAGCTGAAAGATACAGATTTTTAAGTTTTGTAAGTTCTCAATCTACAATGCACAGAATTGCAAAGTTTGACTTAAGACCTCAATACAATGAGTATGTAGACAAGAGAATAATAGATATTATGGAAGAACTTAAGGATACATATAATAAGACAAACGATCCAAAAGACTATTTAAAGCTTTTATACTCAAATCCAGCTGGTTTTGAGCTAACTGCAAGAATGACTACTAATTATAGATGTCTAAAGAATATATACTACCAAAGAAAAAGCCATAGACTTCCCGAATGGAGAGAATTCTGCAACTGGATCTTAACATTGCCAAAATTCAAAGAGATTTGCATAGGAGAAAAGTGATGAATTATGTATGTGTAAAATGCGGTGAAACACAATACGAAACTGATCAATTTCAGGCAACAGGTGGAACATTCGCAAAAATGTTCGATGTACAAAACAAGAAATTTACAACTGTGAGTTGTTCAAGATGTGGCTACACTGAATTATTCAAAGAGACATCAAGTACAGGAGAAAATGTATTAGACTTCCTTTTTGGCAGATGACCTGATGAATAAAGAGATTTAATATGTCAATAATAATACATAGTGTGGATAATATGTAGAAATTCAGCCATGTAGGGGCGGATATTATCCGCCTAAAGAGCATGAGAGTTAACAAAGAACTAATAAACGCAATCAAAAAACCCTAAAATATATGGGGGCGCAATGGTTTCGACGGGGGTTGTAAGCCCTGGTAAGCGAGTAGTGGTGCGGAACCACTATAAAATCCGTAAATTAATAAATTAAACAACAACAATAAAGTTGCTTTAGCTGCTTAATGCGGCTCGTCTTTTCTTTGAGTACCACGGCAAGGATAAAGGCGTCGATTAGTGGTGAACGTGAACAAGCACACGCCTTTAAGCTTGTCATGATCTAAAGGCTACTAAAACTTGGAACCTGTCACTGGGTGCCAAGCAGAGGGAATGAAAAAACAATGACTACACTCGTAGAAAGCCTTGGTAAATAGCCTTCGGACAGGGGTTCAATTCCCCTCGCCTCCACCAAATGGACATTACACGAACACCTATTATTTTAATGGCGGTTTTGCCGTTAGGGTGTTCCTGTGATTTAACGATAAAACGCCTACAAGGGATTTTCCTTGTAGGCGTTTTTGTTTGTATTAAGTTTCTTGGCTACCATTATTTCCCTTAATTTCTTGTCGTATTCTTCTAATTTTAAGCATATGGCGTTTTGTCGCTTGTGTAATAGGTTCTTTGGGATTTGTAGGGCTATCCACTTTGTTTCTGCCAACATACTCTGGATTAAATATTTCATCAGCCTTATGAACATAAGAAAAGAAGTTACCACTTTTATAAGGGTTATTCTTATTTTTCAATATCACTTTTCTAGGCAACTGTGAAGGGTCATATTGACCACTTCGTCCTTTTTGAGTGTAAGTGCTATACAACTCACTATAACTAATTTTATTGCCATTTTTAGTGATGCCACCACTACGTACAATAGTGTTAAGTTTCTTATACATTCTATAATAATATTTCGAAACTGTTTTGGGTCTTAGTGTGACTTGCTTTCCATCAAAAACAAATCCCAAGTAGTCAATGTAAGATTTATGTTCATTTTCAGAATCTGTAATATTTGTAATTTCATTGTTTTCATAGTTATATATTTGAGTTTTCTTAGATTCAAGTGTTAATTTATCCGTCTCAAATACTACACCACGCAAGTATGTAACTACTTCATTAAACGTTAGTATTGAATTTTTAGGTAAGATAATAATAAAGTCATCGCTATATCTTAAATATAGACCATCCATTTTTTTCATTAGATTATTAATTTTTTCGTCAAATTCAATCATATATGCGTTTGAGAGTACCGCACTGATTGATGAGCCTTGAGGAATTCCAAAATTATCACTATGTCGCTTTAGGCAATTCTTTTTTTGCTGTTTAAACTGTTCTTTGCTTAGTGCTAATTTTTTAGAGCGTAATTTAACATCACTAATATTAAAGCCGTTTAATATTTCAATCTTTTCGTCAAAATATTTGATTATTTCTCTTGCTTTCCTCGTTCTTCCGCTCAAAGCTTCTAGATGTGCAGATTCCTTTTTTTCTATATCTTCATCGGTAATTAAGTTATTTAATTTCAATATATCAATTAAATCCCATGTAGAATATCGTGTTATGTTTTTATATACAGCATACCAATCAGGCGATAACATTTCTGTTCCCAAAACTTTGCAAAGCATACGTTTTAAGTATTGATGATCTAGGTTATCAAAAAAACCTTTAAAATCGCCTACAATAACATTGCAATCTCCTTGTCTCATAAAATCAAATGCTTGCTTAGCGAAATGAATGTTATTTTTATGTAGGTTAGTTCTATACGCAACAACAGAGTCTGAAATTTGTTTTGTATCTGCATATTCATTATAATATTCATTCAAAATATATCCGTAATATTGATAAATACAACGGTCAATATGAGCGGAATAACATATAGGTCTAATTTTATCCTTTACAGTTATACTGCCATCTTTATTTGAAACTTTATAAAAAACTTGGTCGTATGTTATGAAAGGAAAGAAACTATGACTTTTTACTTTTTTAGGATTAGTTATATAATCCCATGCCGAGTTAAACCGAACTTTTCATCGAAGTGGGCATATCCAGCAGCATGGGCATTTTTCATTTTCCATTTCTCTAATTTTTCTTTATCTATGTCCATAAAGCCCCTTTTTATATCGCAATACCCTACAGTACGGAGGACAGTGTTCCGAAATTACTGTAGGGTATAAGATTAACTTAATATTTACTTTTTACTCTAAGCTAGAGCCTATTGTGCTTGTACATACCAACTGTCCAAAATGCGTTAATCAATAATTATGCTATAATATATATAACTATAACTATGGAGGTCTATTGTGCTATGATAAGCTCAACAATAATTCAACAAATGAACTATGTGGATATAACAGGCATTCTGATGAATGTTGTTTGTTCCTTAGTCGAACTCGCCATATTAGAAATAACCAAGCTGGTGCTTTGTAAATTGTATAAATTTATTCAGCAGAATGCCTGTTATCTCTTGACAACAATCCTTTTCCCCGTGAGTCTACACCACGGGCGAGAATATTATACCATGAAAAATATACCAATGTCAAGTTTTGGATAGGTTTTTTAGTCGAAAATATGTAGCTTGCTTTGATGTCTTAAATCTATCACATACCAATGAAATAACCTCTTGTTTTTGAAAGTGCAATAAATAATCAATAGATATGTTCATATCATAATTTATAGAAGTTAAAAACGGACATAAAACTTGTTTAGGCATCAGAAGCGATGCAGCAAAAACATTCGCCTCTGTTTCTTGTACATCCCTCGACTTAATTGTTGTTTCAGTTATAATGTCATTTTTAAGATTATGCTTTAACACAAAGTGCCCTAATTCATGTGCCTTTGTAAATAAAATTCTTTCAGGGATTAACTTAGAATTATATGCAATAAACTTTTCTTTTCCATCGTCTCCAAAAAAACCCAACAAATTATCATTTGATACCTTGTTAAGAGGTATAAGGTCTATTCCGCAACTCTCTATGATAAAATCAATACCACTATATGGCTCGTCGAAACAATTATGCAACTCTAAGTAGTTTTTTGCAGTTTCTTCAATTAGCCAAAATGGTTTAGTTTTTCTTATTGTCATAAAAATCTTGCACCTCGCTTAGGGCAGTGTTTAAATCACATTGTGTCACCTCTCCATCTTCTCGTGCTACTAAACCGAAAGATGAAACATCAACACGCCTTTGTATTTCTAAATGAGATTTTAGTTCTATAACCTTTGCTATGTCTTTTAGCATTGTTTTATCTTCTTCAATTTTCAGTTTCTTACCACTTGAAATCATATCAACTAGAGCAAATAATTCCTCAACTTTAGCCACAATACGTTGTTGTTCATCAAATGGCGGTAAAGGTATTAATGTATGAGCTATTAATGTTTGATTTATTTTTTTCATAGTATCTGATGTTCCACTTGCATTCTCTCGGAAATATTGTCTTATATAAGGACTCAAAAGTACAAAATGTATATACGAGATATTTATTTCATCAGTGAACCTTAATTTTATCATTAAATCTGGATAAATATAATCATCTAAACTTTTAGTGCAAATACAGGAAACACCTACATAATCAAGAGAATTGCTTCTCTGAATTAATATATCACCTTTTGATATCCTCCAACTATCTTTGATTTTAATATCTGGAATAAAATATTTATATTTTGTATGATCAAAGATACCTGTAGTAGTTGCGGATAAAGTTAATACTTTATCTTTTGTTTCAAAACCCACTCCTTTAGGTGAGTATCCATTAGTGGGAGATTCTTCAAATAATTGATTAGCATAAACCCATTTCCAAGTATTAGGAATTTCGAATGGACATTCATCAATGTTTTTAGAATCAAAAGATTTATATTTCTTTATTCTCCCCATTTTCAATAATTTTTCTTGTTTTAAATTTATTCTATCAAGTAACCTACTTGCATCTTCTTCTACATCAATCTGTGGTACAAGTTTACCTTGTGTTGCATACTGTAGAATAGACTTTTTAAGTTTTTCTGGAAATTCTTTTTCAAGTGCTGTAAGCTTAACTTCCTTCTCTTCGTATTCGTTTACTAAAAGCATCAGTTCTTCTATACGAGTAACAATACGCAGTTGCTCCTCCAACGGTGGTAGAGCAAAATATAGTGTTTTAAGAGTATTAACGCCAACCCCACCAATCATCCCTGATTTATTATCTTTGAAATTATCAGTAAAAGTGGGCGTTCGTAAGTAATAAAACAAATAAAGGTAGCTAATTCCGATGCTTTCAAAGCAGCATAATTTATTTCCAAAACAAACATCTTCCTCTAGTGTAGCAATTTTCCGTCCAGCACTACCACCTTCGATACATAATAATATTGAATTAACTTTAGCAATTTTTAAATTTGTATCAAAAGGAATTTTAATTCCATTTTCATAATCTATACTTGTATCAAAACCTATATCTTTTGTCGCAATATAATTATATCCAGCATTTAAATCAGTATATTTCTTCTTTTTTTCTTGTGCATTGATACTATCTCCCGTATAAAGAATTACACAATCCGAAAACCTAACCCATTTCCAACTATCTGGAATATCAAAAGGCTTTTCTTCATCTGTAATTGCTGGTAAAGGTTTTTCCTTTTTAATTTTACCTTGTTTAATTAACTCCTGTTTTTCAGCTTTAATCTTTTTTAGCAATTCGCTTGCAGGTTCTTCTGTATCAATTTGTGGTACAAGTTTTCCCTGTATTGCATATTGCAAAATAGATTTTCGTAGCATTTCTGCTTTCATAGATTTATTCCCCCAAAATTAATTTTATTTTTGAAAGAATATCGCTAATTCCCTCATTAAGACCTTGTTTTCTTTCTAAATATTCGTTGATTAAAACTTCTGGTTCTAATATTTCCTCTACTTTGTTTGGGTAACCGCACAAGTCGAAGTTATAATTTAATTCTTCAAGCTCCTTTTTTGTATATGCTCTTGATTTGAAGTTTCCATCTTCATCGCAATCTTCAGCTCTGTTATTCCACCATTCACGAACTACATCAAAATGTTTGTTTCCAATAGGCTTTGTTTTACTAAATGCCTTATACCCCTCTGGCAAATCCATTCGGTAAAACCATGTTTGCTCTGTTCCTGTATCGTTTTTAGTGAAGAAAAGTACGTTCGTAGTAATAGATGTATATGGAGCAAATACGCTCTTAGGCAATCTAATAATTGTGTGTAGATTGAATTTTTCTAGCAATGTTTTTTTGATGTTAGTTTTGGCACTATCATCGCCAAATAAAAATCCATCTGGTAATACAACCCCACACTTACCATTTAATCTTAGTTTGTGCATTATTAGGGACATAAATAGGTCAGCTGTTTCACTGCTTCTATGGTCTTGTGGGAAATTTGTCTTAACAATATCATCTTCTGTTCCGCCATAGGGAGGATTCATAACAATTACATCAACCAAATCTGTATCATTATATTCACGTACATTTGATTTAAGCGAATTATCATAACTAATGTTAGGTTCATCAACATCGTGTAGTATAAGGTTTGTTAGCCCTAATGAATAGGGGAATGACTTTTTCTCAACACCTATAAGGCTATGGTTGATGATAGTTCTATCCTCTGGATTTGCTCTCTCTGCATATTTCGATTCCAAAAACTTCAAAACAGACACCAAAAATCCGCCTGTACCACATGCAAAATCCCCGACAGTTTGTCCTAGCTCTGGGTCAATCATTTCAACTATAAAATCAGTTAAAGCTCGTGGTGTATAAAACTCACCACCATCCCGCTTACTATCCTGTAAATCCTTTAACATACCCTCGTACATATCACCAAATTCATGAGCATCTTTGTAATCCGTAAAATCAATTTCATTAAAAGCATTTATCATCTGACGAAGTTTAACTCCATCTTTCATATAGTTTGCTGCATCTTCAAAGATATATTTAACTATTTTATGCTTTTTAGGTGTATGCTCATCGATTTCTATATTTTTAAGAGTTCTAAATAAATCATTGTTGACAAACGAAATCAAGTCATCTCCAGTTAAAGCTTTACCATCTTGATTATCTTCTGCCCAGTTTCTCCATTTTAATTCATCTGGTACAATTGATGAATAGTTGTCGGTAAACTCCCATTCTTCCTCTTTTGCATCATAGATTTTAAGAAAAATCATCCAAACAATTTGTCTTAGATATTGTACTTTCCCAGAGAGGTCATCACCTCTCATAATATTCTCAAGCCTTTTTATAAGCGTGTCCATAGACATTGTTTTTCCTCCTATTTGTATAGTTCGTTTATTATATTCCCAAGTATTTCATCATATTTTGATTTACCACCAAATAATCGAGCTACTTTTGTAAGACCTCCAAACTTATTGAAGTTTGCAAGCTTCAGCACATCTTTTCTCTCGATAGAGAATATATCATTTTTTAAATAGATATTTAAAAGTTCTCGTATCACTTCTTGCTTCTTGGCATCTAATTCAGTAAAGCATTTGCTATTCTTGGCATTTTCTGAGCGTTCCATTTTTAGCTTAGCCTCTTTATCATAAGCTACCATAAGAATAATATCGTATAAATCGACATCTTTCCCTACTGTTTCATAGAATTTAGTAAAATCAATTCCACGCTCTTCAAAATAGTTATTAATTGATAATTTATCACTTTTAATCCATGCAGAACGAAACTCTTTGTCAGTTGGATATTCTTCGAGAATAATTTTCTTGAACGCATCTCTGTGGTTGACAATCAATTTTCCATCAACACTATATAATAATTCTACTTCACTAATAATTTTCGCTTCAACATCATTAACACGATATTTTTTGAATTCTTCTTTATCATCAATATCTGTGTCCTCATCATTTACATCATCTTGCTCAGTTGGTAATGGTTTGTCTTTTTCTACATCATAAACAGATGATGCTGGTCCATCAAATTCTGGATCGCTAAATTTCATCGTAGCCTTTCTAAAGTCTAGTATGGTAAAATATCTTTTATCTCTATCCCACACAAGCCTAGTGCCTCGACCTATAATTTGTTTGAACTTAGTCATTGAGCCAATCACACTATCTAAAACGATAACTTTAACCATCTTGCAATCAACTCCCGTAGACATGAGTTCAGCGGTAGTAACAATAGTAGGATATTTCGAGTTGTTATCAATAAAGTTTTCAAGTTGCTTTTTACCCAACTCATCGCTACCTGTAATTCTCATTACATATCTATCATCGATAGCACACAAATCATTATTCTCATTTACAAGAGCTTGTCGCATTCTACCTGCATGATCTTCATCCACACAGAAAACTATGGTCTTGTTATATCTATCTGTTTGTTTTAAATACTCAGTTATTCGCTTAGCGACTGCTTTGGTTCTATCATCAATAATTATCTTTTTATCGAAATCTTTGGAAGTATAAACTTTTTGTTCAATTTCTTGTCCGTAAATATCTAACTTACCACTTTCAGGTTCATAACCCTCTAAATCTTTATCAATACCGACTCTAAGAACTCTGTACGGAGCTAAAAAACCATCATCTATGCCTTCTTTCAAAGAATATGTATAGATAGCATCTCCGAAATAATCACTGTTGTGAACATCATTTTCTTCTTTTGGTGTTGCAGTCATTCCAATATGAATAGCTGAACTGAAATAATCTAATATTTTTCTCCATCTGCTATTATCTTTTGCACTACCTCTATGGCATTCATCGATAATAACGAGGTCAAAAAAATCTGGTGAAAACTGTAAATAGGCTTCTTCATCTTCATCTCCACTCAATTGATGATATAAAGACATGAAAATATCATAAGCACTATCTAATTTTTTACCTGTGACTTTAGTTATTATATTTTTATTTAAAAAAGGAGCAAAATCATTTAATATTGTTTGGTCAATCAAAATATTCCTATCAGCTAAGTAAAGTATTTTTTTCACTTTTTTTGCAGCATATAATCTATGAACTATTTGAAATGCAGTAAATGTTTTTCCAGTTCCTGTAGCCATAACAAGCATTATCCGTTTTTGATTGTTAGCTACAGCTTCTACAGTACGATTTATTGCTATTCGCTGATAGTATCTTGGCGATTTGCTATTGTCTGCGTAATAATATGGCTGACGAATTACAACTTCTGTGTTACTACTTATGTTTTTATATGCTAAGTATCTTTGCCATAATTCATCTTGAGTGGGGAATTTATCCAAATCGATATATACTTCTTTTCCTGTAATCATGCTTCGTTCAACAAAACCACTACCATTACTAGAATACGCAAAAGGTATGTCGAGTATTTTTGCATACTCAATAGCTTGTTGAATACCATCTTCTACAGAATGATCTGCGTCCTTAGCTTCAACAATAGCAATAGGAAAGTTATTGTGATTATACAGTAAATAATCAGCTTTTTTTCTAGTACCACGCTTAGCCTTTTTCCCTTTAATAATAACTTTACCATCAGTAAAATTATACTCTAGCCACATTTGCTTTTTTGACCAACCAGAGTTTTCAAGTGCTGGAGTTATATATCTATTTTTAACATCTTCTTCTGTTAATTTTGGCATTTCTACATCCTCCTACTTCATTCCTTTTAAAACTAAATAATCTCGCAAATGTGCTATATTATTATATAATTGTTGCGGTGTTGCATCTTCAAAAGTAACATACCCAGCATTTATTGGACTGTTATATACGGCTATTGCGACATCCTTTGTGTTTTGATTTTTAATAAAATCGATTGCTTTTTCTCTGTCAAAGTTTTCCAAAATATCATTTGCATCTTTTATATCTTTCAACAATTCAACTTTGTCTTTTAATTCACTCATAACCCCTAATCCTCCTTAGCCTGTCCACTTTTAACCCATTCATCTATATCGAAAAGCTTAAACTTCCAAAGCTTGCCTACTCTATGGCAAGGTATTTTTTCGTCTTTAATCCATTTTCGTATTGTGTCTATTGTAATGCCTAAGTGTTCAGAAACTTCTTTAGTTCCTATCCATTTTTCTAACTGCTGATTTTCCATTGTACGACCTCCTTTGACACTGATATACAGATTATACCATATATAAAGTCGATTTTCAATGATTTAGCATGTTTTAGGTGTAAATATTTGAAAGAGATGGCATCCATTTAGGACACCACCTCTTTCAATTTATAAGTCATTATCAGATTTATCACTTTCATGCTCTGCTAATGCTTTTTGCCCTTCCTCGCTCTCGTAATATTTCCTAAGCTCCGGTACTAAAAACCTTGCGAAGGAGTCTATTATTGATTGTGGTAGGTCTATATCATATTTGTCTTTTTTATCTGTCAAATAGCATCTCCTCCTTTGGTATGCGTAGATTTTTGTTGATTTTGCATTTGGGTTAATTCTTGTAATAACTGTGGTGGTATCTGCTCTAGTAGTGCCTTGAGATTCTCATTTTCTTGTTTAATCTTAACTGCGTCAAATTGTTCTGCTATGCTTTGACGTTTATTGGCTTTGACTATGAGTGTTCTGTTTTCTTGTGATAAGTAATTTATCGTTTCTTGATATTTTTTCATCTCTCCTAAATGTGCCTGCATTTTTGGGAAAAATGATTTTATGATGTTAATTGCTTCTTCTCGCTTTTTGCCTGCGTTGAACATATTTATATCTGCTATTGCGTTTTCGAGCAATTTCTGCTGCTTTGATAGATTTACTGTTTGTTTGAGTAGCCTTGTAGGAATATGTTTTCTTTTGGTTATTAATGAACTTTCTCCGCGTTCAAGAGTTGGATATTTCTGTTTCATGAATTTGTGGAACTCATCTTGCCATTTTGATAAGTTAGCTCTGTTGCCTAAAATATCTTTTGCTGATAACCTGCCATCTTTTGTGATTGGTGTAAAACACAAGTGCATGTGTGGGCTTTTTTCATCTAAATGGACTACTGCTGAAAATATATTTTCTTGACCTAATTTCTCAGTCATAAATTTCACTGCTTCGGTAAAATACTCTGCTACTTCTTTTTTTGATTTCTTATCAAAGAAAGTTGGACTTGCTGTTATGAGTGTATCTACAAACATTGTACTGTCTTTTCGAGTTTTACAGTTATTTGCTTTGATGCGATTATCAATTTCCTTTCGATATTTGACTTTTGGTGTAATTATGTGGAAATTATCTTTGCTTTTGCTAATATCTATATCTGGGTTACTAGCATATTTATCTTTTGTTCGTTCGTGATGAGCCTCTAATGCTCCAGCAGGGCTTGCTTTGTGCTTTGAAAATCTAAGTATTGCATATTCTGCCATTTAAGCTCCTTCCTATCTATCCATCCATCAAGAATGGCTTATATGATAGATAGATGGATAGATTATAAATAAATAGTTATTACTTAGTATTTATATATACCGTCTACTTTTCGTACTTCTGTAATACTGATTTTGCTACTTCTAAAGGCTTGTTTTCAATCTTTAGGCGTACCATTATCGGATTTTAAGAAGTCAGTATTTGAAACTGGTTCATACTGTTTTGGGTATATTTTGTTTGGTTTTCCACAGCCTTGCTTTTTTATGGCGATTAGGTCTGCGTATTGTAGTTCTCTTAGCGTATCCACTGATTTCTGTCTACCACAGTGTAATAAATTGCAGACTTCCTCGATTGGATAGTAGAGATATATTCTGCTATAATCATCTGCCCAACCATTTTTTTGAGATAAGTCGGTTCGGCGTAATATCATAGCGTATAGGATTTTTGCTTCGTTTGATAGATTTATAAAAGTTGGTGCTTCAAACAAAAAGTTTGGAAGTCTTGTAAAACTTGGAGCTTTTTGTTTTTTGTGAATGTATATGAACGATGTCATATTTGCCTCCTTTGCTTGTTCTTTCAGTCGACTGTAAGCAAAGTATACACCAAGAAATGCAAACACCCTGATTTTCTGCGGGTATTGCAATTATGCAATCTGATAAAATATGAAAATTGCAAATTTGCAATTAAAATGGTATAATAGGTAAAAAGGGAGGTGTTCTCATGTATCTACCTGGTTCAATTGGGGAACTCACAAAAGATTTACGTGAAATGATGAATCTAAGTCAAAAAGAATTTGCAAAGCGTGCAGGCATTTCTGAATCCAAATTAAGCAGAATAGAAAGTGGTGCAACTAAGACAATAGGCAGTGATGCACTGATTAAAATAGCTACCACTCTTAATGTATCAACCGATTACCTATTAGGGCTTACAACAATACGTGCTCCAAAGCAGTTTGATGTAGAACGATTAGGGCTATCGGAAAACGCTATAGCCCGTCTACTAAACAATAATTTTAATACCGACATACTAAACAGGTTAATTGAGCACAACGCATTCCCACGATTATTAGCACTTATAAATACATACTTTAGCGGTAAAATGGATACTGCAATGGCAACCAGAAATGATATTTTAGAAAGCTCTTTAGGTCTCATTACAGGGTTTCAAAAAGAGAATAAACTGAACACCCCAGAAATTTATGAAGATAAAGTTATGCTACAATCTCAAAAAATATCCAAAGGTGAAATTGAGTTAAACCAAATAAGGGATTTATTTATCAGTATGCTAAGAGATATTCGCAAAGATATAGAAAGTGATGTTCCGACATCACCAAAGTTTGTAAAAGAGATGTTCGGCGAAACGCTATCACAAATAAAGATATCCGAAGAAAATGGTACACAAAGCCTACCGACAATAGATGATGTTTCCGAAATAATTAAAAATACTGCTGTTTCAAATATTGCAGGATTAAATCAAGAGCAAGTCGAAATGCTTGGAAATTTTGCAAAAACATTTCTTGAGAGTTGGTCACGACAAGGAATTGACGAGGGCAAGGACGAGTAATATACCTACCACCACTATCAAAAATCGACAAAATTTTATTCGCTTCTGCTCTTAAAAACTTGCCTATTTTCCTGTCATACAAAACGTGATTATCTAACAGGTATAATCACATTTTGATGTCAGCCGTAGTGGCAGGTATAACACACTACACTTTGCTACGCAAAATGGTGTGCCAAAGAGTACCCCTTTGGAAACCCTTTTTCCTAAAAATGCTAACGCATTTGTTAGAAAAAACAAAACCTCAAATAACTCTATGCTCTTATATTGTGAGCAAAAAGTTGTTTGAGGTTTTTTATATAACAATCTCCCTTATACATTGTTATGCTTAAAAAGGGTTGACTATTATTATAATTTGATATATAATATTATTATCAAATTAGGAGGTGCGACGATGATTGAAGTTGCAAATAGTTTAAAATATTTACGTGAAAGCTTGAACCTATCACAAGTGAAAATGGCTGAAATAGTAGGTGTTAAACAATCCAGTTTAAACCGATATGAGCATAATCAAGCTTCACCAACATTTGAAACACTTTCTAAATATGCAGATTATTTTGATGTTTCTATGGATTATATCTTCGGAAGATGCGAAGAACCACAGGGGAAATTATTTAAGTATCAGCCGAAATTAGAACAGAGTGACCCACAAATGTTAAAATTTGTTGAGATGTGTTTTGAACCGAATTCACCAATGAATGAGCGTTTAAAGAAAACTTTAGTTAAGATGTTGGAGGAACAATCAAATGAGTAATACTTTACTGTTAAAAGAATTAAATAGCGATAATGCTCTTGAATTACCAAAAAAATTAGTCAAACTTGATACTAGTTCTGTTGTTACAATAAAAGCTGAATTAAAATGGGTGCAACCATTTGGTCTATTAGTTACAAGTAAGGCAATAAGAGATTATAGAAACAAAAATAATGACACTGAGTTTCTTTTGGAATACAATCCAAAGTTAAATGCTCATACTTATGCAGCTCATATGGGATTTTATAAAGCTATATCACCCACATTAGATATAGGGAAATTACCTGGTCAAGCAACAGGTAGCAATTCATATATGCCTATAACTGAGTTGAATTTACGTGAATTGCATAAAAAAGAACTTGAAAATGGAAATTATATCGAAATGGGTGATGTGATAGAAAAAGAATCTAGTAGATTATCTAAAATATTATCGAACAATAATATCGAATTACATAAGTTACTTACATACATAATAAGAGAAATATTGAGAAACATTCCAGAACATTCTGATAGTGATAAAGCATGGATTTGTGGACAGCGATGGAATGATGGAAATGCTGAGATTGCAATTGTTGATGACGGAATAGGAATAATGCAAAGTCTTATAAAAAATCATATCCATAAAAATTATGTAGAAAATGATCAAGATGCTTTAGAGTGGGCATTAAAGCCAGGGATTTCTAAATCTTTTTCTCCAAAAACAGGAAATAAATCACAAGATGTATGGTCAAACTCTGGATTTGGATTATTTATGGTAAGTCAGATATGCATTAAGTTAGGTGGTTCTTTTAATCTAGTATCTGGGTCAAAATATGTAAAAATTGACGAAACTGGAAGAGTATCTATAGGTGAAACAGATATCCAAGGAACTGCAATAAAAATAAACTTATTTGAATCAAAGCTGATAACTTCCTCTAAAGAACTAATTGCAGAGGTGGCTAAAAACGGTGAACAACGTGCAAAATCAATTAAAACAGCATTTAAAACAGCCTCCATGCCATCTAAAGGGTTAATAGAAAAAATATAATGGAGGAGTCAGAATGAATATTGTAATTTACGCAAGATATTCAAGTCATTCTCAAACAGAACAATCAATCGAAGGGCAGTTATCAACTTGTTATGACTATGCTAGAAATAACGGATATACAGTGATTGCAGAGTATATCGACAGAGCACAAAGTGGTACTTCTGATAGTCGTGAACAGTTTCAGCAAATGATCGCTGATAGTGATAAAAAGCATTTTCAGTTTGTGCTCGTATATCAACTTGATAGATTTGCTCGTAACCGCTATGATAGTGCGACGTATAAATCAAAACTTAAAAAGAATGGGATACGTGTTATTTCTGCAAGAGAGAATATAACTGATGATGCAAGTGGCATTTTAATTGAAGGTGTTCTTGAAAGTATGGCAGAATACTATTCAGCAGAGTTATCACAAAAAATTAGACGTGGAATGAACTTAAACGCTGAAAAATGTCTTAGCACAGGGCATAATCCTGGTTTAGGTTTTAAAGTTGATGAAGAACGTCGTTTTCAAATTGATACTGAAACAGCTCCTATTGTAAAACAAATATTTGAAATGTATGCAGAGGGCAAAACTGTAACAGAAATCAATAAATATCTTAATGATAGACAAATTAAAACCTCTAAAGGTAAAGAGTTTAACAAGAATAGTTTGCATCGTATGCTTAGAAATAAACGCTATATCGGTACTTATATCTACAAAGACAAAGAAGTGCCAAATGGTATGCCTCGTATTCTTGATGATGAATTGTTTGAGCGTGTACAAGGTATTCTTGACAGAAATAAAAAAGCTCCTGCACGTTCAAGAGGTACAGAAGAATATTTGTTAACAACAAAGTTGTTTTGTGGGCATTGCCGTGAAATGATGACTGGCTATGGTGGCACTGGCAAATCTGGTAAAATGTATCGTTATTATTCCTGTAATAATGCCAAAAAGAAAAAATGTGATAAGAAAATTGTTAGCAAAGAAGCAATAGAAGATAGAGTAATTCTTGAATGTCGCAAACTTTTAACTGATAAAAACATTGAACGTATCGCAATAGCCACAGAACAAGCCTGTAAAGCTGATTATGATAGCTCAGTGACAAAACGTATCAAGAAGTCCATTAGTGATGCTGATGTAGCCATAGAGAACTTATGGAAAGCATTAGAAAGTGGACAATCTGTTGAAATGATAACAGAAAGAATTGAAAAACGTACTGAAGAAAAGAAAGAGCTTGAACAACAACTTGCTATTGAAATAGGTAAACAGGTTATTTATACAGCTCCACAAATAACAGCATTTTTAAACTCACTTAGAAAAGGCGACTTAAAAGATGAAAATAGCAGAAGAGGGTTAATCAATATATTCTTGAATTCAGTTTACCTTTGGGATGATAAACTAACATTAATACTAAATGGCGATGAAAGACGACACACCATTGATAATATTATGTTAGATGAAATCGAGGATTATTTTGAGAGTGGTGCTGCGAATAATGAAACGTGTTCTACGTTGGTCGCACAAGCTCCACCAATCTTTGAAAAGTCGAACACCACATTATTTTTTGTTGGAGCAAATTTCGGAATAGTATATACATGGTAAAATTAATGACTAGCAGTCAAGTTTATGCTTAGACTGCTAGTCTCTTTTCTAAATCAATAAGAAGTCATAATATATTATTGTTTTTCGCAATAATCTAAGCAGATGAACCCACTAGGAGTTTTGCCCCAATTTCCATGAACTTCGCTAACATCGCAAACCATTCCTTTTACATATCCATTTGCTTTATATTTTGCTAAATTCATAATTTGTGATTGTGCATTTGGGCTTAAATCCTCAAACCTTTTCCAATCCGAATTAACTGTAGGCTCTGTTCTAACTGTTATATACTAACACCACTTATCCAACAGTTATTTCTGGGGACACTTGGAACGGAATACCATTACATCTATATTCTGTTTTCCCGCTAACTCCCGATAGAATACTTCTTATAGTTAGCAATGGAGCAGATGCTACTCCTCGTGAAGTTCTTTCTTTACGACCGAATATATTGTTAGAACCAAAGGATACTTTTAAAAATCAGAGTTTGACAATTAGAGTAAGAAAGATGTATGCCGAGGAAGTAAATAAAATTAACAATACCTTGTTCAAAGAATCATGTGAGGGCGTTGCATTTAAAAACAATACGAAAATTATCTGCGATGCGTTCTATGACATCAAGGTTGGGTTAGAACATTCCGTCAAGAAAACTAAGTACACTTTATAAAAAGTTTATTTGCTATATAGAATTATTAAAAAACCTCTTGACAAATCTGTTTACTCATGATAAACTAAAAGCGTAGTTTATTGTGAGTAAACAGATAGGAGGTCTATGTAATGATAGAATATAAATTAGGTGAGATAGAGATGCAATTTGCAGATATAATATGGAAAAATGAACCACTCTCCTCAAGAGAACTCACCGTACTTGCCGAAAAAGAACTCAGTTGGAATCGCTCAACCACGTATACAATACTGCGAAAACTTTGCAGTAAAGGAATCTTTCAAAATGAAAAAGCACAGGTGACTTCTCTTATTTCAAAGGCTGAATACACTGCCATGCAGAGTGAGCGATTTATAGAGGATACATTTAAAGGCTCACTGCCGAGTTTTTTAGCTTCATTTACAATGCGAAAAAAATTGTCGGATAGTGAAATCGCTGAAATTATGAAAATAATAGATGGAAGCAAGGAGGAATAGAATGGATAGTATCTTTTTGAATCTACTGAGTATGAGCTTCACAGCGAGCTTTGTGATTATGGCTGTTTTAGCTATAAGATTAGTACTTAAAAAAGCACCTAAAATCTTCTCTTATGCTATTTGGGTGGTAGTGCTTTTTAGATTGCTTTGTCCTTTTTCGTTCGAGAGTGCTATTGGACTTATTCCGAGTAGCGAGCCAATACCCCAAAGTATTGTTTATGAGGCTGAACCTCAAATTAACACTGGGTTTGAGATTATAGATAATTCGGTGAATGAGATTTTGCCATCAGCGACACCTACTGCGAGTGTAAATCCAATTCAGATTTGGATATTTTTCGGTAGAATTATTTGGAGTGTCGCTATATTTGCAATTCTGTTATATAGCGTAATACAATATGTCTTGCTTAAACGAAAATTAATCGGAGCTAAACCGCTTAAAGATAATATCTATCTTGCAGATGGTATAAATTCACCGTTTGTTATGGGGCTGATTAACCCCCGAATTTATCTTCCGTCCTCACTTCAAAAAAGTGAATTTGATTTTATAATAGCACATGAAAAGTGCCATATTAAACGCCTTGACCATATAACAAGGGTGCTATCTTTTATAGCGCTTGCACTACACTGGTTTAATCCATTTGCATGGGTGGCGTATATTCTTTCAGCAAAAGACATGGAGATGTCTTGCGATGAGGCAGTTCTGAAAAATATGGGCAGTGAGATTAGGGCAGAGTATGCAATATCGCTACTACGTCTTGCTACTGGTAAAAAAATGATTTTTGCAACTCCACTTGCTTTTGGCGAGGGTGACACAAAAAGCAGGGTGAAAAATGTTATGAAGTATAAAAAACCTGTGGTTTGGGTAAGTGTTGTTACACTTTTGGTTGCTGTTTGTGTAGCAGTGGGGTTTGGAACAAACCGGAAATCAGATGAAGAAGATTTGTCTTTGTTAAATCCTCTCATACTAACTGATTCAGCCTATCAAATGGAGAACTATGTGATAGTTAATGCCGAAGATGGTACAGAAATAGAAATATCTCCCCAAATAATTGCTGATTTCTTGAATGATGATAACTTGAATAGAAATAATTCAAATGCGTTAGAGCTAATACCAAGCTACACATTTGATATAAATGATACGACGATTTCACTATATGAAATCGAGCCAGATTTAATAAAATTGCATCACAAATTAGAAAATGAAGTGCAATATAGATATTACACAAAGAATGATATTTATACTGAGTTTACAGAATTGCTTACCGATGTTCAAAATAAAGCGGACGAAGGACTTAATAAAATTTCTATAGATGATTTGATTATGCTGTCAGAAAAAGGCGAAGACTTATCGTGGGAGGATTTTGAGGAGTTTTCATATGTAGATATAGGCTCTGGACGATATATTTACGAATATAATATAAATGAAGCGTTTGGGTTTGTTATCAGTGGTGGGTCCACGAGTATATCTCCAGATTTTATGAGTTTATACGCAAAAACAGGCAAAGACCCCGAGCCGAGTATTGATATACGCTATGAAAGCGTGAATGATTTTGTCAGCCAATACACTGAATAAACATAACTTGACTTTTTAAAAGTTGTGTCAAGATGCTTAAGTAAAACTATGTAATTCACTAAGAAATATGTTAAGATGAAATCCAGAAACTGGGTTTCATTTTTTTATAAAATTATATTTTATAAATTTAACTATTTTAATTGAAAAAATTTTAAACTAATGATATAATATTATAATCAAAATACTTGCGAATCTGTAAAAATTTTAGGAGAATAGAAAGGTCAGATATCAATTCATCAAGAATAGGCTTTGAAAAACAGCTTTGAAAGGCTTGGCTCCCTCTTAGAGGGAGCTGTCAGCACGGCTGACTGAGGGAGCAGCAGAAGGGAGCACCTAAACCGGTTTGTTATGAAAGTAGGGTTATTCACCATACTTGGGAACTTAAGCAAATTTAGTGCTTGATTGTAGGGGAGGGTATCTGTGCAGACGTGACTCTTAGAAAATTTAGCCATGTAGGGGCGGATATTATCCGACTAAAAAGTCCGTGATTTTGCTTAAATTTCTTAGGCGGATAATATCCGCCCCTACATTAATTTGTACGTTTTAACGAATTACATTTAATTCCAAAATCGTAATCAACACGTTTGGTCTCTGCGCCCTACAATATATTAACAAATTTATCTTCATTAATAAATTTTTTTTGTTAAAAAGTCTTTAATTAAAAAATCCCAAGGATTTTCACATCAACTTTTCACTATTCACTATTACCTTTTCACTAAGTTCTCAACTATGGGGTTATTCACCTTAAGCTTGATAGTTATACTCTTGTTTTGATAGATAAAGATTATGAAGTAATGGCAGAAAAAAGAAACAGCAAGAGCAAGCATGAGAAAACTTGTTAAAAGACTTCTAAAAAAAACATAGATACCCACCCGAGGGAATGGAAGACGCAGTACAAACAGTTATCAGCCAATGTGAACTTTGGACTGATTATAGTTTTTAGGTTTATCACATTAAATATCAGAATTAAGTTTAATAAGGAGTAGAATATGACATATAGTTCAGTAAGAATGCTAATAGGATTGATAATATTAATCTTTTTTATCGTAAAGGTAGTTAAAGATAACGGGAAGAAAAAGGGAACAGCAATAGCTTTTATGATTGTATTTTATATGATTTTGACATCATTATCTTCGTTATTGCCAGTTGAAAATTTATTTATAAGTTTTCCAAGTGTAGAATCTGTTTTTGATTATACTGACTCGGGTGATATAAAAACTGTAGTTGAGGGAGAAGAGTCTGCTTTGGTTATATATGAGAATGAGGATTCTTTTAGTAGTATTGTTTTACCAAAGACTGATGATGGATATAAGATAGGTACATTTTTTAGCCACTCTACTTTATCAAAGACTACAACTCTAAATGCAATGATAACTGTAGATCAAGCAAGTGGAACACAAGACTATTATGTCGAAGTTTCACCAACGAAAAATAATTTCCCAGTAGAGGTTAGTGATAATAGAGATTCGGTTTTTGAAATATATATTAGTGAAAATGAAACTACAACTAATCTATATCATTATGTGTATGTAAAAGATTTAGATGAGAGTTACCAAATAATTATTGACGGAGTTCCATTATCAATTGATATTAAATAAATAGAGAAAAAACTGTTTAAATTTGCTTTAAATAATAGTTAAGGAGCTAAGCTATGCCTAAAATTAAAGTAGAAAAAGATGATGTAATAGTATGTCTACATAAATTTTTTTGTGGTGTTTTTATTTCAGCTGCAATTATCTTCGTGTTAGGATCAACTCTTATGTTTTTAACTTGGGATGAAAGAGATTCGGTAATTGCAGCAGCTATAATTGTTTTATTTGCATGTGGATGGTTATTCTGTAGCTTTTATTCACTATCATTTAGAATAGTTTTTAATAAAAATAAAGATTTTTTTATATATCGAACAGCATTTGGTAGAACACATATAATTAAGTATTCTGAATGTGAGTATTTAATAGAACAGAGGACAATTATATTCTTGAGAGCTAAGAATAAAAATTTCTATATTGATAAGGATGCTAACAATGTGATGTTTTTTATTCTGTCATTAATTTCACATGAAGTTGAAGTGCGTCCAAATAAGCGTGCTGTTGAGTTAAGAATTGGTGAACCCGAATTTTATCTTAGACTACAGCCAGTTAGAAAATGGGCAGGCATAGTAATTATATTGATGTTTGCAGGCTTATTGATAGGTATATATTTATCAAAATTATATGACCCTGAGGACTTCTATTTAATTGGCTTGATAATGGGATTTTTTATAATTTTTGGTTTTGCAAGTTTAATACAAGAAAAACTATGGAAACTTACAGTGTTCAAAAATCAAAAATATTTTATACATAAGAATTCATTTGGAATAACACGTGAAGTGTACTATAAAGATTGCAAATATTTTAAAAGAATTTCAGGATACTTAATTCTGAAAACAACAAAAGGTTTTATATTGTTTGATGAGAAAATAGATTACTTTAACCAGTTCTATGATATTTTGATAAAGAATAAAGTTAAATCAAAGCATGCTTTTGATGCAGAACAACGCAAAAACAAGATAAAATAAATCTCAAAAGTAAAAATTTTCACACTGAATTTCTGTGGTTTTTTCACACATGAGTGATGACTCAATAAAATGGAATGGAAATATTACTTAAGAAAGCAAAGGTTATCATATGATAAAAATTATTATTATTTTAATGTTGTTGCTAGTTCCAGTTCAATCATTTGCTATGGAAACTGGCTTTATAACAAATGAAATCACCGAAGAGGAGTATCTTGAGTACGAGGGTAATATTGATATCAGCTTAATGTTAGAAAATGATACTTATTATGTAGTGGAATGTTTTGATGTTAATGACAATGGCTTAATAGCAATAGCTGGTTCAAGGTTTAACAACAAAAAAATACTAATATATTCTTCTAATGGTGAATTTTTATATGGTTATGAGTTTAATATCCACGGTGATTTTGGAATTGAATGGGATAATGACAATCTGAATATGTACACTTTTAGAGGTGAAATAATATTTAGCCTAGATAAAGATGCAAACATAGTTGAAATGGCTCGAATCAGTGATGATTACCAAAACGAAGAATATTCAAGAGATAATATTTTTTCTGCGTTAAAACAAATAAATGGAATTACATATGTAAGCTTAAATTCTAAACTTACCGCAATAGACCAAAATGGCGAAGAGACAGTAATTTATGAAGCATCCGCTTTTGAGGTAATAGGGTATCAAATACTTTTTTGGTTAGTTTTTATTACTAGTCTGGTTTTAGTGTTAATAAAATACAAAGCTAAAGTGAATAAACCTTTATTAACTAGGGGTGAATTTATTGCAATACTCAAAGAACAAGGACTACAAAATAAAGTGTATTTTGATGAAGAACATCATGATAGCTACTGTGTTAGGTACAGAAACTTTAAGTATGAAACATTATTCATATATGAAAATTCAGAATTTACAACGATATATCATCAAAGTGAAAGTGAGGCTTTGAATTATTTGTTGGACATATTGTTACATAAATAAACAGTATATTAAAGAGCAAAAACATGCATGTTAAAATTCGCTTAGAAAATTAAGAAAGATTTTATTTGTGAGAAAAATATTGAATCTTATACAATGTTTTTTTAATCCAATAGATTTGAATTATGGTGAAATAAACATAAACAATATTAAAAATTATTAATTATTTAGCTAGTTAGTTAGAAAAATAGTAATCAGTGTATTTTCTTTAATTATTCGCTTGCAAATCTAAATTTAAAATGTTAAAATATAAATAAGATTATCATTAGGAAATTATATAAATATGTGTTATGACTTGGAGGTATATATGAAAATAGCAGTAGCTGGAACAGGATATGTAGGTCTTTCTAACGCAATATTATTAGCTCAAAAGCACGAAGTTTTTGCTGTGGATATTATTGAAGAAAAAGTTAACCTTATCAATCAGAGAAAATCACCGATTATAGATGCAGAAATTGAGGAATACTTAGAAACTAAGAAACTTAATTTAACTGCAACTTTGGACGCAAAACTAGCATATGAAAATGCAGAATTTATTATCATTGCTGCCCCAACAAACTATGATAGTCAAAAAAATTACTTTGATACTCGTGCTGTGGAATCAGTTATTAAAGAAGTATTAAAATATAATGAGAATGCAACAATGGTTATAAAGTCTACAATTCCTGTAGGATTCACTGCCAGTATAAGAAAAAAGTTCAATTGTGAAAATATTATTTTCTCTCCTGAATTTTTAAGAGAGGGTAAGGCTTTATATGATAATCTTTATCCGTCAAGAATTATTGTTGGAACAGATGAAAACAATGATGAGCTTACAAAGAAAGCTCAAGTTTTTGCTAGGCTTCTTTCAGATGGAGCTTTAAAAGATAATATTGATACTTTAATTATGGGCTTTACAGAGGCAGAAGCTGTAAAACTTTTTGCTAACACCTATCTTGCTATGAGAGTAAGTTATATAAATGAGCTTGACACCTATGCAGAAATTCGTGGTTTAGACAGTAAAAAAATTATTGAGGGAGTAAGCCTTGACCCTAGAATAGGAGACCACTATAACAACCCTAGTTTCGGCTATGGAGGTTATTGTCTGCCTAAAGATACAAAACAGCTTTTAGCTAATTATAATGATGTTCCACAAAACATGATGACAGCTATTGTAGATGCCAACAAGACAAGAAAAGATTTTATAGCCGATCAAGTGCTAAAACAAGCCGGATATTATGGTTATAGCGAAGACAATGAATACTCTAAGTCTGAAATGAATCCACCTACTATTGGTATCTATAGACTAACTATGAAGGCTGGTAGCGATAATTTTAGACAAAGCTCTATTCAAGGAATAATGAAAAGAATTAAAGCGAAGGGTGCAATCGTTGTAATTTTCGAGCCTAGTTTAGAAGATAACTCAAGATTTTTTGGCAGTAAGGTTATTAATGATATAGAAAAATTTAAGTCTATGTGCAATGCAGTTATAGCAAATAGATATGACTCTATACTAGACGATATTCAAGAAAAGGTTTATACCAGAGATATATTTAGAAGAGACTAAGAATTTATTAAATGAAATTATGCAAACGGTGGCTGAACAGCTGCCGTTTTTTTATTGAGCTAGAAGACATGTAAAACTAAAATCAAACTACAGGCATATTATAGAAATGTGTATTTTTTACTTCATTTCAAGGCGAAGTACAATTTTTGTTATGAAACATTCAACTTTTTTTCTTCAACATCTTTCAATTTTAGTGTTTTTGCGGTACAATAATTATAGAGCCTAGGGCATGCCTAGTTTAAGGTATGATATTGGTAATTAAGAAAGCTATAAAAAGATCATAAAAATTATTTAAAAATAAATATATACAACTAGCTTCAATGTGTATAATATATTTATTCAGGAATCAAATACATAATGGAGGGAAAAATGAAAGGAATAATATTAGCAGGAGGAAGTGGTACAAGATTGTATCCACTTACCAAAGTTACATCTAAACAACTTTTGCCAATTTATGATAAACCTATGATTTATTATCCTATGTCAGTGCTAATGAATGCAGGGATACGAGATATTTTGATAATTTCTACACCACAAGATACTCCAAGATTTGAAGAGTTATTAGGAGACGGAAAACAATTGGGGGTGAAATTATCATATGCTGTACAACCATCACCAGATGGTCTAGCTCAAGCATTTGTTATTGGTGCTGATTTTATCGGTGAGGATACGGTAGCAATGGTCTTAGGAGACAATATTTTTGCTGGACATGGACTAAAAAAAAGACTTGTAAATGCTGTAGAAAATGCAGAAAATGGAAAAGGAGCAACTGTATTCGGTTATTATGTGGATGACCCTGAAAGATTTGGAATAGTAGAGTTTGACGAGAACGGCGTTGCTGTATCAATCGAAGAAAAGCCAGAAAAACCAAAGAGTAATTATTGTGTGACAGGACTTTATTTCTATGATAATAGAGTAGTAGCGTATGCTAAAAATCTTACACCATCTGAACGAGGCGAGTTAGAGATGACAGATCTTAACAAAATATACCTTGAGAGCGGTGAACTTAATGTAGAGTTGTTAGGTCAAGGTTTTACATGGATAGATACAGGAACGCATGAAAGTCTTGTAGAGGCAACCAGTTTTGTAAAAACAATAGAAGATAACCAACATAGAAAAATAGCTTGTCTTGAAGAAATAGCATACCTTAATGGTTGGATTACAAAAGACGAAATAATGAGAATATATGAGATATATAAGAAAAATCAATATGGACAATATCTAAAAGATGTTTTAGATGGAAAATATTTGGAGGGTTTAAAGTAATGACAATAATCGTAACAGGTGGAGCAGGGTTTATAGGTTCAAACTTTATCTTTCATATGCTAAAAAAATATCCTGACTATAAAATAGTTTGTCTTGATAAATTAACATATGCTGGAAATCTTTCTACTTTAAAAGATGTTATAGATAATCAAAACTTTAGATTTGTAAAGGCTGATATCTGCGATAAAGATGCAGTAGATTTTTTGTTTGCAGAAGAAAAACCAAATATAGTAGTGAATTTTGCAGCAGAAAGTCATGTAGACCGTTCAATAGAAAATCCAAGTGTATTCATTGAAACTAATATAATGGGAACGCAAGTTCTTATGGATACGTCTAGAAAATATGGTGTTGAAAGATATCATCAAGTTTCAACTGATGAGGTCTATGGCGATTTACCTTTAGATAGGCGTGATTTGTTAGTCACAGAAAAAACTCCAATTCGTACAAGTTCACCATATAGCGCTTCAAAAGCAGGGGCTGACTTGTTAGTTCAAGCTTATCATAGAACTTTTGGTTTACCTATAACAATTTCAAGATGTTCAAATAATTATGGCCCTTATCATTTCCCAGAAAAGTTAATTCCGTTAATGATAGTAAATGCCTTAGAGAATAAGCCATTGCCAGTATATGGTGAGGGTTTGAATGTGCGTGACTGGCTTTATGTTGATGATCATTGTAAGGCTATAGACTTAATCATACACAGCGGAGAAGTAGGGGAGGTCTACAATATTGGCGGACACAATGAAATGAAAAATATTGAAATAGTAAAAATAATTTGTAAAGCTCTTGATAAGCCTGAAAGTTTAATTACATATGTAACTGACAGAAAAGGGCATGATATGCGTTATGCAATTGATCCTACAAAAATTCACAGTGAGTTAGGTTGGTTACCAGAAACAAACTTTGAAGATGGAATACAACAAACAATTAACTGGTATTTAGAGAACAAAAAATGGTGGGGAACTATCATTAGCGGTGAATATAAAAATTATTACACGAAAATTTATGGAGATTAAGAAGAGTATATTCAGTCAATGTAGAAGCTTAAATCTACTAAAAATTAGGGACAGTCTTGTTCGACTGCCCCTATGTTGAATATATAAAAACCGTCGTGGTTGCTCGACCAAACTAGAACTCTGTTAATATTGTTTTGTCGCAATCAGGTGGTGAGTAAAGGAACTTATCTATATGATCGTTGTCGTAGAAATAGGTAGGTATCCCAGGTTGATATATGTAATTAAAGGTTTCTATTATGATAAGTTTAATCTTCATTCTTGATGGAATGATGCACTTAATATAGACACTCGCCTGTGTACCCACTGTTACGCCGTCTTTAAGCTCCGCAAGTCCAGCAAGGTTAGGTGCAAGTTCAACAAATATTCCATAACTTTCTATGCTCCTTACAATGCCTGTGACAGTCTCGCCAGCTGAAAAGAAGTTTACATTTTCTTGCCATGTGCCAAGAAGCTCCTTTTGTGAAAGGGTTATTCTTCCGTTTTCTTTAGATTTTATTATTACCCTAATGCTCATGCCAACGCTAAATCTTTCGGACGGATGTTCTATCCTAGAAACCGAAATTGCATCAATAGGTAGCAATGATATAATACCACACCCAATATCTGCAAAAACTCCAAAGTTCTCCATGTGTGTTATTTTAGCATCTATTATATCACCGACTTTTAGACTTTCTATAAATGTGTCTCGGCATCTTTCTTGTGCAAGTCTTCTTGAAAGTATGGCTATTAGTTGGCCGTTTTCATCTCTTGCAAAATCTGTAATGATAAATGACACCGCCTTATTTACTCTTGAGATAATGGCTATGTCTCTAACAGTTCCCTCACGTATTCCTATTGCCCCCTCTTCACGTGGGATAATCCCTTTCATGCAGTGCAGGTCTACAATTATATTGTGTTTGCTGTCACACAATATTGCCTTAGCCTCCAATATGAATTGTTCTTTGTATGCTTCTGTTAGCATTGTGGCTGTGCTTAAAAATAATTTGTTTTCTTTTGTATTAAATAGATAACCCTCCGGATAAAACTTCATATAGTTTGTCAGTCCTTTCAATTTCTCTTTTGATAATTAATATGCTCGTGTTCATAAAATAATGCTTGCAAATTTAACAAATTTTTTATATAATTATAATGAATGTAAATTGAAAGGATTAATACGATGAAAAAACTAATTATTTTAGCATTAGCAGCAATACTTGCGTTTGGCACAGTAGCTTGTTCTAGTTCAGTATCAGAAGATGAAATAGGCAAAATAACAGATGAAACAAGTGTACTTGAAAACACAAGTCTTGTAGAAAAAGACACACTGGTAGCAGTAGGTACAAATGAGGAAGTTGGCTTCCAACTTGAAAATCCAGAGGTAGGCGAGGAAGTAGCGATTATAACAACAAATATGGGTGTGATTAAATTAAGATTTTTCCCAGAAATAGCACCTATGACAGTATATAATTTCAAAAAACATGCTGTAGATGGTTACTTTGATGGACTAATATTCCACCGTGTTATTGAAGACTTTATGATTCAAGGCGGAGATCCACTAGGCAATGGTACAGGTGGCGAGAGTGTTTGGGGTGCTGATTTTGAAGATGAGTTCTCTGACAAGCTTTTAAACATTAGAGGTTCAGTGGCTATGGCTAATGCAGGACCTGCAACAAATGGCTCACAGTTCTTTATTAACACAAACACAGCGGTTCCAGATTGGGATTATAACGAGCAAATATATCAAGATATGTACCTTCCTAATGAAGACCTATTCTATGCTCAATACGGATTTTACCCTGTAAACACAGATTTAATTACTGACGCTATTAAAGAAGTTTATAAAGATGGCGGAAACTTAAATCTTGATGGAGCTTTAAACGCTGGCGGAAACGGTCACACTGTTTTTGCACAAGTTTATGAAGGTTTAGAGATAGCAGATCAAATCAGCACAGTTGAGGCTGACGCTATGTATAACAAACCAACAGAAGATGTAATTATAGAAAAAATAGAGATAGTTAAGTACGAAGGTTAATATCGGTTTTAAATTAGAAAGGCAAGGAAAGAATATATGGGCGGTTTTTTTGGCATAGCATCAAAAGAAAATTGTGAGTTGGAGTTGTTTTTTGGAATAGATTATCATTCTCATCTAGGCACAAGGCGTGGAGGAATGGCAGTATACAATAATGAGACAGGCTATAATCGTATAATTCATAACATTGAGAATACACCTTTTAGAACAAAGTTTGAACACGATTTAAAGTCGCTAGAGGGACAAACAGGAATAGGTTGTATTTCTGACACAGATCCACAGCCTTTACTTGTGAGATCTCACTTAGGTAGTTACGCTATAACTACTTTAGGAAAAATAGCAAACAAGAAGCAACTCGAAGACGAGCTTTTAAGCCATGGAAACGCCCAATTCTTTGAAATGAGTGACGGGAATGTAAATTCTACAGAGCTTACAGCAAGACTAATTAACACTAAACCATGTCTAATAGAGGGAATAAAGTACGCTCAAGAAAAAATTGAGGGTTCAATGTCTATTCTTATCTTAAAAAATGACAAGATAATAGCAGCAAGAGACAAATTCGGAAGAACTCCTATAGTTATAGGAAAAAAAGAAGATGCTCATTGTTTAGCTTTTGAAGATTTTTCTTTCCATAATTTAGGTTATTCTAAACTAAGGGAACTAGGTCCTGCCGAAATTGTAGAGGTTTCTAAGGATGAAGTTATAGTTAAGGCAGAAGCACAGCAAGACAAACTTAAGATTTGTTCTTTCCTTTGGGTTTATTACGGCTACCCTACAGCAGGATACGAGGGTGTTAATGTTGAGGCTATGAGATATGTATGTGGTAAAATGCTTGCTAAAAGAGACAACATTAAAGCTGACATTGTAGCCGGTGTGCCTGACTCTGGTACGGCTCATGCTATAGGTTATGCCAATGAGTCTGGTACTCCTTTTGCAAGACCATTTATTAAATATACTCCTACATGGCCTAGATCATTCATGCCTACTCAGCAATCACAAAGAAATTTAATTGCTAAAATGAAACTTATAGCAATTGAAGATTTAATCAAGGATAAGAGCCTACTACTTATAGACGACTCTATAGTTAGAGGAACTCAATTAGGCGAGACTACAGAATTTCTTTACCAAAGTGGAGCTAAAGAAGTTCACATTAGGCCTGCTTGTCCGCCACTTCTTTTTGGTTGTAAATACTTAGACTTCTCACGTTCTAATTCTCATTTAGACCTAATCACAAGAAGAATTATTAAAGAACGTGAGGGAGAAAATGTTTCAGACGAGGTATTGTTTGATTATGCTGATCCTGACAGCAAGAATTACCATGATATGGTAGAAGAAATAAGAAAGAGACTTAACTTTACTTCACTAAGATTCCACAGATTAGATGATTTAGTTGAGTCAATAGGAATAGACCCTAGCACACTCTGCACCTATTGTTGGAGTGGTAGGGAATGATTTTATAACTTTATAAGTTATAATTAAAAGGGAATAGTATGAATTTATTAAAAGATAAAAGTGAGTACATGGTACTGGACTTTTTTAAGGTTTTCTTAAGCTTTTTGGTAGTTGCAATACATTTAACTCCGTTTGCACAAATTAATTCAGAGTTTTCTTTTTGGTTCGGCCAAGTATTCTCGAGAGTAGCAGTGCCTATATTCTTTATTACATCGGGATACTTTGGTTCGAGATCAATAAAAGATAAAGACAAGTTTTTAAGGCATATACATAGAATAGTTCTTATGTATATAGTATATTCTTTGCTTTATCTGCCACAAATTCTTATAGGATATATAAGCGAGGGACTTTCGTTCGGCGATATTGCGTTAAGACTTGTAAGAAACTATTTTATAAATGGTACATTACAATTATGGTATTTTGTTGGTTTATTAGTAGCGTTTGTACTAGCGTATTTCGTTACTCAAAAACTAAAAGTTTCAAACAAAGTATTGGTTCCATTAATTATTGTACTTTATACTATTGGTGTTTTTGGTGATGCTTACTCTAATCTATTATCTGGTTTCTCTGGTATAAACCAATTTTTACAGCTACATAACATGGTGTTTTATTCTACTAGAAATGGATTATTTTTTGGTTTTCCAATGGTGTGTATAGGTTACTTGTTAAGTGAAAACAGTCATAGAATACGCCTTAGACCAGTAATTTATGCAATTTGTGCTGTGTCGGCTTTCTTAATTATGAATATTGAAGAGTATTGGATTAAATCTCTTACTAATCATAAAGAGCAGAATATGATTTTCTTAACTCCTGTAGTAGCAATTTTTGCATTTTTATGTTTATGTTCGGTTAAATTACCGAAAAAAAATCTGCAATTTGCATATGATGCAAGGAAATTATCTGTAATTATTTTTGGTTTCCACCTTTTTATTAGTTTTTACATAACAAATTTTATTGCAAACTTTAACAACTTAGAATTATATATAATAGTGCTTGTTGTAAATATATTGTTAGGTTTGCTTGTGATAAAACTACAAAAGAAAAAGAAATTTGACTTTTTAAAATATCTGTTTTAATATGGAGGATAAATCATGGGCATGGATTTTGCTTTTTCAGTAATACCTATAATGGTTATAGTTGGCTTTATTGTTGTGATATCAATGTTTATAGGCATAGGAGTCAAAGGCGTTTCAACATGGAAAAAGAATAATAACTCTCCTATTTTAGATGTTTCGGCAACAATAGTAACTAAAAGAACAGACTTTAGAAGGCATAATAATCACTCTTCTAACAGTGTTTCACACAGTACTGTTAGAAGCAGTTATTATGTTACATTTGAATTTGAAAGTCGTGATAGGTTAGAACTATTAGTTGATAGTTATAATTATGGAATGATGGTAGAGGGTGATAAGGGAATTTTAAAATTCCAAGGAACTAGATTTTTAGGGTTTAGTCGGAGTTATAATTGATAATGGAAAAAGAGATGAGAATAATAATATTACGAGACAGTGTGTGCATGGCAGATGATATAGAAGGGCCACATGATAAACCTATGAATTTTTCTCGTAATGCTGTAACTGCTGATATTCTAGGTTCTATATATGAATATTTACCTAGAGTTTTTGGAACAGTTACGTGGGAGTTGTATCAAAATAAAAAATGTAAAGCTAAAATTAAGATATATAATATTTTAGGTTTTAAAATTAAAAGGTATAAAGTGTTGATTAATACAATAGCTGATAGTGATATATATTGTAAGTATGTATGTAAATATGATGATTAAACAAAATAATAAGCAACAAAAGATAATCACGAGGAATAAAGCATTAATTTAATATCAGCAGAGGAGATAATAGAATGATAGGAAGAGAATCAAAACAAGATAATGATTTGTTTTTTACTTGTAGTCTTATAGAATATATTGCAAGAAAGACTAAAAATAATTCAAGATATGTAGTAAACACTTTAGGTAAAGGTGCAATACTCAAAATATATAAATTAGCGGATGTTTATCACAGTGATAATATAGATAGAGTAACAGATGATTTTGTAAATGATTATAATTTAGAAACTGGTGAGGAAGACTATTTTTTAAAGAGTAAATATACTACTCCTACGCATTTTGATATTGGAAAAGTTTATAAAAGATTAATTAAAGGTATAGCTAAAGCAAAGGGAATATGTATTATGGATGCCTTGTTTTTTGCGTATAACTCAGAACATTCAGATAAGATTAACGACTACAATTGTGCTTTTTATTATGACACGCCAGATAATATTACTAACACTTTTTTGGGAATTAATATGCTAGGTTGTCCAGTAACGGTAATCGTAGACAGACCAAAGGACTCAACTCATCCACGGTATAATGACATAGTTTACGAACTAAACTATGGATATGTCAAAGAGTTTCCGCTAAAAGATAATAAATATCAAGAAGCTTATATAATGGGTGCAGATGAAATCAAAAAAGATACTTTTGATGGATTTGTGATAGCGGTTATCCATAGAAAAGACACGAATGAAGATAAATGGGTTGTAGCAAATAGGCTTGATTATACTAAAGAAGAGATTATAGAAGCCACAAAATTTATAGAAATGTATTTTGAAATAGAAATTACTACTACCAAAATAGAGGAGTGATGATGCAACAGAAATTCAAGGTGATTTCGTGTGAAATTTTATCACGTGAATTATATTATTGTGCTGCTCTTTCACAGAATATAATCGATATAACAATACTTGATAAAGGATTGCATGATATCGGTGCTACAATTATGAGAGAACGAATTCAAGCTGAAATTGATAAAGTAGACTCAGATAAATATGATGCAATAATTTTGTGTTACGGATTGTGCAATAATGGAATAATTGGACTCTCTGCTAACCTTACCTTAGTAGTACCCAAAGCTCATGACTGTATTACCTTGATGTTAGGTTCACGCAAAATTTATAATGAATATTTTAACGCTAATTCTGGAACTTACTATAAATCACCTGGTTGGATAGAAAGAGATTCTAATCCTAATGATGTTCAAAACAGTGTAACTCAAAATATGGGATTAGGCATGGAGTATGTTGATGAGGACTACGACGAGGAAACAATGGCTTTTCTTGAGCAGTCGCTTGGAAACTGGATGCAAAATTACAATAAATTTACCTACATAGAAACAGGAGTAGGCGACCAAACTTATCTAATAGACATTACTAAAAAGCAAGCTGAAACCGAAAACTATGATTTTGAAGTAGTGCAAGGCAAACTAAATTTGATAATGGATTTACTAAATGGTAATTGGAATGATGATTTTCTTATAGTGCCTAAAGGCGAAGAGATAATTAATTCATATGATGATAATATAATTAAACGAGGAAATACTGGATGAAATACGGTTTTGTTAAGGTGGCGAGTGTCACTCCAAAAATAAAGGTTGCAGATTGCGAATACAATATTAATTCTGCATATGATGAAGTAGTTAAGGCAGAGGGGAAAGGTGCAGAAATTATCTGTTTGCCTGAACTTTTAATAACTGCCTATACTTGTGGAGACTTGTTTTTTCAAAACTCTTTACAAGAGTCAGCGAAAAAATCTCTAATAAAGTTTTCTAAAATGACTGAAAATTTAAAATCTTTAATTTTTATAGGAGTTCCGCTTATCTTTGAAGGCTCACTTTATAATTGCGCAGTGGCTATTCAAGGTGGAAAAATTCTTTCGGTCACACCGAAAACAAATTTACCGAATTACAGTGAGTTTTATGAAAAGAGACATTTCACCGAGGCTAATTTGGGCTTAAGTGGAATAATTAACTTAGGTTGTGAAGTGCCTTTTGGCACTAATATATTGATTTGTGCTAAGGGTGATAATAGACTTAAAATAGCAGTAGAGATTTGTGAAGATCTGTGGTCGCCTTTGCCTCCTAGTAGTTTTCACGCATTGGCAGGAGCTTCACTAATTGTGAATTTATCAGCTAGCGACGAAACCATAGGTAAGTCAAGTTATAGAAGAGAACTAGTTAAGGGGCAATCTGCTAGGCTTCTTTGTGGATATATATACACTGCGGCTGGAGACGGCGAATCAAGCACTGACATGGTTTTTGCAGGGCATAACATAATAGCAGAAAATGGAACTTTATTAAACGAAAGTGAAATATTTGAAAATGAGATAGTAATATCTGAAATCGATATAGAAAAATTATTTAACGAGAGAATAAAAAATACAAGTTTTAGAAGTGTTGATAATTCAGACTACAGACATGTGTATTTTGACATAGACGAAAAAATAGAGCTTACAAGAAAAATAGACAATGCACCTTTTGTTCCGTCGAATAATTTTGAACGTGAAAAAAGATGCAAAGAAATTCTTACAATGCAGGCTAAGGGTTTAGCAAAAAGACTTGAGCATACATTTAGTAAGACTGCTGTAGTAGGAATTTCGGGCGGTCTTGACAGTACGCTTGCGTTAATTGTAACGGTAAAAGCCTTTGAGCTAATAAACAAGCCTTTAAAAGACATAGTTGCAGTTACAATGCCTTGTTTTGGAACTACAAATAGGACAAAATCTAATGCCGAAAAATTGTGTGAGAGCCTAGGGGTTAGCCTTAAAGAGGTAAATATTACAGAAACTGTTCGCTCAAACTTTAAAGACATTGGACACGATGAAACAGTGCATGACGTAACTTTTGAAAATGTTCAGGCAAGGGTTAGAACATTAGTTCTAATGAACATGGCTAATAGCAGTGGTGGAATGGTTATAGGAACAGGCGATTTATCGGAACTAGCCTTAGGTTGGGCAACATATAACGGCGACCACATGAGCATGTATGGTGTAAATGCGTCTGTACCAAAAACACTTATTAGGCATTTGGTTGCCTATGTAAGAGACTACAGCGACAATGAACAAACAAAAACAGTACTTCAAGATATCTTAGATACACCAGTAAGCCCAGAATTGCTTCCAGCTGTAAACGGTGAAATAAGTCAACAAACAGAGGAGATAGTAGGTCCTTATCAGCTACACGACTTTTTCCTTTACTATTTGCTAAGACTTTCATTTTCTCCTAAGAAAATTTATTTTCTAGCACTTGAAGCATTTAAGGGTGAATATGACAGCCAAGTTATCTTAAAGTGGATGAAAATTTTTTACAGAAGATTTTTCTCACAACAATTTAAAAGAAGTTGTATTCCAGATGGACCTAAGGTAGGTTCGGTAACATTATCACCTAGAGGCGATTTTAGAATGCCTAGTGATGCTAGTGTAAACGTATGGCTGAAAGAAATAGAAGAAATAGAGGGAAATTTATGATTTATATGTTTTTAGCGAGCGGATTTGAAGAAATAGAGGCGGTGACAACTCTTGACATATTAAGAAGAGCCGAGCTTGATATAAAGACCGTTGGAGTAGGCGGAAAGACCATTACAGGCTCACATGGAATTTCGGTAGTAGCTGACATAGAGTGTAAAGACATAAACACAGACGACATGGAAATGATTATTCTACCTGGTGGAATGCCGGGAACTCTTAACCTTGAAAACGACCCAATAGTTAGAACTTCTATTAATTATTGTGTTAGTAACGATAAATTAATTGCGGCTATCTGTGCAGCACCGTCAATTCTAGGCCACATGGGCATATTAAATGGTAGAAACGCAGTTTGCTACCCAGGGTTTGAGGGTGAGTTAAGAGGTGCTACAAACACAGACGAAAGAGTATGTGTAGATGGCAAAATTATTACCGCAAGGGGTGCAGGAGTAGCGGTTGAATTTGGAATTAAACTTGCAGAAATTTTAGCAGGCGAGTTCATGGCGAAAAAAATTCATGCAGCACTAATATGCAGTTAGAAAAAAATAAACTTAGAACCGAACTTAAACTTATAAGGGCAAACATTGAAAACAGAGAAGAAAAAGACCAAAAAATAACCAATAATTTTTTTAAATTAAAATTAGAATATGAAAATGTATTAGTTTTTATAAAACATGGCACAGAGGTTGATACTACATATATAATAGATAGACTTCTTAAAATGGGTATAAGAGTTTATGCACCTAAATGTGATAATTTTGGCAATATGGAATTTTTTAGGTTAAGAAATTTCTGTGAGCTAGTTAAGGGAAAATACAATATATTAGAGCCTAGCTCTGAAGAAATTTTCACAGCAAGCAAGGCTATTTGTCTTGTGCCTGGTTTAGGTTTTACAAAAAAAGGTGAAAGAATTGGCTATGGTATGGGATATTACGATAAATTTTTAGAAAAAAGTAGTGCAATTTCTATTTGTTTGTGTTATAATGAACAGATAATAGAGTATATTCCAACAGATATACATGATAAAAAAATGGATTATATAGTTTCAGATATCAAGGAGGTAAAAATTTTTGGATAACAGATATTTAAATGAATTTGACGATTTCAAAATTAATGTCACAGATCAAATGCTTGATAATATTTCAGAGGATAAGGTTAAGACAGTTCCCAGAGTAAATGTAGACAGAGATTTAATCAACGTTCAAAATGGTGGAATAAGTCGTGAAGAATATGAAGACGATGAGACAGAAAAGAAAAAATATAGCGAGCATAAAAAAAGAGATAGGGTAAAGGCTATAAAAAACAAGAGGGTCTTTAGGGCTGTGTGGTTTGCCATGGTAATTATTGTAGGTATCACATTTGGCACTTATCTTTCAACTGGTGCTAACGATCTATTCGCAGTTGGAAGAGTGGATTCAGAGGTAACATTAGATATACCAGAGAATGTTACACTCGAACAGCTTTCTCAAATTCTTTATGATGAAAATGCTATTAATTCACAGGAGTTTTTTCAGCTTTACTTTACTGTAACTTCTGACATAGAATATATTTATTCAGGCGAAAAAACAATTGCTACAAATCTTGACTATGAGGGACTTATCAATGCTCTTTGCGTTGCACCTCCTAGAGAAACCGTGTACCTTATTTTCAGTGAGGGTAGATCGGTTGAAGAAATTGCTGGCTTTTTTGAAGAGTATGGAGTAGCAGATAAAGAAGCAGTTTTAGAGGCTGCTAATAGCCTTGAGTTTGACGAATACGACATGATCGAAATGATAGAAAATGATGATGAAAGATATTATAAAGTAGAGGGATATCTATTCCCAGACGGATACGACTTCTATATAGGTGAAGATCCAGAGTCAGCACTTAAGAAAATGCTAGGAAACTTCCAAACAAAAATCACTGTATCTATTATGAATCAAATAGAAGAATCTGGCTATACAATGGATGAAATTATTACGATTGCCTCTATAATTCAGTTAGAAGCTGCTGACATTGAAGACATGGCAAGAGTTTCGGCGGTAATTCATAACAGACTTGAAAACGGAGCAGAAAGAGATATTTATTCTCTTGAAATGGACTCAACCTACTTGTATCCATACAAATCAGGTTCAGATGCTATCCCAGATGCATTTGAAAGCAGATATGACACCTATACAATTCAAGGCCTTCCACCAGGTCCTATATGTAACCCTGGTACAGATGCAATTATTTCGGCGCTTAATCCAGACCCTGACTATGGAAACATGTATTACTTCTGCCACAGTGCAGACGGAACAGCGTATTATGCTTCTAATATTTCAGACCATAATCAGAATTTAGTAAAAGCAGGTTTAGCAGAATGAGAAACGGTATAGAACTCTTAGCTCCGGCAGGAGATATGGAAAGACTTATTTCAGCACTGAATTTTGGTGCTGATGCAGTCTACCTAGCAGGAAAAAACTTTGGCATGAGGACAGCACCTAACAACTTCTCTAACGAGGAATTAAAAGAAGCTGTAAGACTATGCCACGAGAAAAATGTTAAACTTTTTGTAACTTGCAACAGTATACCTCATAATGATGAGGTAGAACTGTTGCCAGAATACCTATCTTTTTTAGATGAGATATCTGTTGATGGTGTAATTGTGGCGGACATTGGAGTTTTAATGCTTGCCAAAAAATACGCTAAAAACCTAGATATACATATTTCTACTCAAGCAGGAGTAGCAAACTATGAAACAGCCATGGCTTTTTATAACCTTGGTGCAAAAAGGGTAGTTTTAGCAAGAGAAGTAAGCATAGATGAAATTGCTAAAATTCGCTCAAAAGTTCCAGACGATTTAGAGATTGAAGCGTTTGTACATGGTGCAATGTGTGTTTCGTTCTCTGGTAGATGCTTGCTTTCAAGCTATATGACAGGAAGAGACGCAAACCGTGGTGACTGTGCACAGCCTTGTCGTTGGGAATACGAGCTAATAGAAAAGAAAAGGCCAAACGAGCGTTTCACTATAGAAGAATTCGAGGGTGAGAACAACATTGGTAGCACATATATTATGAATTCAAGAGATATGTGCATGCTTGAATATGTTCCGCAACTTATTAAGGCAGGGGTAACAAGCTTTAAAATAGAGGGTAGGGCAAAATCAGCATATTATGTAGCAAGTGCCACATATGCCTATAGAAATGCTTTAGATTTTGCAATAGAAAATCCAGATGAAAAAATTCCAGATTGGATATTAGAAGAAGCAGAAAAAACAAGCCACAGGGCATACAGCAACGGATTTTATCTGGGAACTGAACCAGGTCAAAACACTGGCGACGGCGGCTATATTAGAGGTTGGGACGTTTGCGCAATGTCGCTAGGACGTGAGGGCGAATTTATCAAACTTTCTCAACGTAATAAGTTTTTAAAGGGTGACACTGTGAATGTGCTTGTGCCTAATATGAAACCATTTACTGTTAAGCTTGATGAAATTTATAATGAATACATGCAGGAGATTGAATCGGCTCCTCATGCAACTATGACAGTGTATTTAAAAACAGAAACCCAAATTCCACACGGTGGTTATCTAAGGTTAGAAAGATAATTCTAAAGTATTAGAGTGAGTAAGGAGAATTTATGAAAATTAAGATTATTATTGCTAGTATTGTAGTGTTTGTCGGATTTATTGCTTTTTTAGGAATATACTTTTTTGTTCCGTTAGAGTTCAAAGACACATTGGAAGAAGATCAATTAATTCACATCATTGTAACTGAAAGTGAATTAGATGAAAATAATGTTATGAGATCACATTCTTCTAACTATTTCTTTGATACGTCGAGCGTTGAGCAGTTAGGTGTATTTGAGATTTTTGATGACTACACTTATATTAGAAGAATGATTCCATGGCCAAAAACAAGTATTGAAATTCCAGAGCGTGAGGCGTACATCATTATTCAAGGCGAAGAGTTTTACATGAAAATGGATACCGATGGTCACTGTAATATTGATGGAAACGATGTTACTTGTGCAAATATCGCTACTTTGTTTGATGAGATAATGGCATATTTAGACCTAAAAGAAGAATTTAAAGTTGATTAATAACAAAACAGTGGCAGTTGTAATGGCTGCCACTCTGACTGTAGAAAAACCAAAAATACTGTTTTGTCAAAACGCATAAATTAATGAAACACTATGTAGGGGACGGGTTTTCCGTCCCGTGGAAAGTTAGCTAAAACCGCTAGTTTTTTCGGGACGGAAAACCCGTCCCCTACATTAATTTGTGCGGTTTAACGAGTATGTTGTAAACTAGAAATACTAAAAAGTATCACTAGATGACAAGCAACATTTTTATTTTGTACAATATTTTTAAGAGAAACACTTTTTCGACAAGCTGAGAGGAAGATAAATTAATTATCTTCCCCTTGCGTTATTGTAGACATTATAACTTCCAAATGTCTTCGTTATATTCTCTGATGGTTCTATCAGAAGAGAAGAAACCTGCTCCTGATATATTCATGAGCATTTTTCTTGCCCATTCTGCTCTGTCTTCATAGTCTGCAAAGCATTGCTCTTTAACGTCTATATATTCGTCTAGGTCTATTAAAGTCATAAACCAGTCTTTCTTTAAAAGCTCTGAGTGAAGTCTCATAAGCATATCAAGGTTGCCAACTTCAAGCATTTTAGGGTGAATTAAGAAGTTTACTAGCTCTCTTACTCTGTCGCTCTCTATATAACATTGTTTTGCACTGTAGGCGTTTCTGTCATACAAGTCTATAATTTCTTCACTTGTTTTTCCAAAGATATATATGTTTTCATCGCCTACTTTTTCGGCAATTTCAACATTTGCACCGTCAAGTGTACCTAGTGTGATAGCTCCGTTTAGCATAAGTTTCATGTTGCCAGTTCCAGAAGCCTCTTTTGAAGCTAGAGAAATTTGCTCTGAAATATCTGCTGCCGGAATTAATTTCTCTGCAAAAGTAACATTGTAGTTCTCTATCATTACAACTTTTAAATGTCTTGCAACTTCAACATCTTTGGCAATAATCTCTTGCAGACACAAAATTGCGTGAATAATGTCTTTGGCTATTGTGTAAGCAGGAGCTGCCTTAGCTCCGAAAATTGCAGTTATTGGAGTAGACGGAATGTTACCTTTTTTAATCTCGAGATATTTATATGCAAGGTAGAGGAAGTTCATTTGTTGGCGTTTGTACTCGTGCAGACGCTTAATTTGGATATCGAATATAGAATTTTCATCTACCTTTATTCCGTAATTAACATCAAGAAAATCTTTTAGAGCCAACTTGTTAAGCCTCTTGATGTAAATCATGTCGTTTTGCGCTTCTTCGCTTTCAGCTAGAGCCTTTACGTTCTCTAAAAGCTCGGGTTCGCTTGAGTAGATTAGTGGTTCACTAGAAATAAAATGTGACCTTAGCCACACTGCCAATTCTCGGTTGCAGTGTTTAAGCCATCTTCTAAATGTGATACCGTTTGTTTTGTTATTGAATTTTTCAGGATAAATCTTATAGAAGTCAGCTAACGCCGAACTTTTTAGAATTTCTGTGTGCAGATACGCAACACCATTAACACTAAAGCTAAAGTGCATATCCATTCTAGCCATGTGAACTCTTTTATTGTTATCGATTATGCTTAAATTTTCATCGCCGTATTTATCGTTTACCAAAGAGTTAAGGTGTTTAATTATTGGGATAAGGCATGGCACGACTTCTTCTAAAAACTCCATAGGCCATTTTTCTAAAGCTTCTGCTAAAATTGTGTGATTTGTATAGGCGCAAGTCTTAGATATTTCCTCTATTGCCTTTTCAATTTTAATGCCTTTTTCAACCATCAATCTAATCATTTCAGGGATTATCATTGATGGGTGAGTATCATTAATTTGAATGACAACATGTTTTGAAAGATCTGAAAGATCTTGCCCTTTATCTTCCATCTCTTTTAAGATAAGTCTAGCACCACAGCTAACCATAAAGTATTGTTGATATATTCTTAAAAGCTCACCGTTTTTGTCGCTGTCGTCTGGGTACAAGAAAAGTGTAAGATTTTTTTCAATCTCTGTCTTGTCAAAGCTTATACCATTTTCTACAATACTCTCATCTATAGTCTCAATGTCGAAAAGATGAAGTTTGTTGGCTATTGTGTTACTACCATAAACTTCTATATCATACATTTTAGCTTTAAGTTTAAAATCTTTGTATTCTACTTCACAGCTAAAATCGGTAGGCTCAAGTATGCTGTTAGGCTCTATCCATGGGTTTGGTAGCTCTAATTGTTTGTTATCTTCAAATTTTTGCTTAAACAAACCTAAGTGATAATTAAGCCCGACACCATCACCATTAAGGTTTAAGTTTGCTATAGAGTCAAGGAAGCAGGCTGCTAGTCTGCCCAGACCACCATTTCCAAGTGATGGCTCTGCCTCTAATTCTTCAATCTCTGCTAAAGACTTAAAGTTATCCTTTAGCACTTTTTCTACTTCATCAAATACACCTAGACTAATTAGGTTATTTGAAAGCAGTTTTCCTATTAAAAACTCTGCCGAGAAGTAATATAGCTTTCTTCCGTCTTTTTTTGCGGTGCGTTTTCCGCCTAAATCCTTAATTAGTTTGAGCAGGGCAATATATATTTCTGTGTTAGTGGATTTAATAATTTGTTTGCCCAAAATTTGTTCTATTTTTTTCTCCATAGTAAATTCCATCCTTTCCTAATCCCTTGAGTATATTCGTGTGAAAAGTTCAATCTGTTTTGATAAATTTTCGTCAAGTGAGTTTTCATCAATCCTCCAAACCCAGTTGTCGCCTATGGTTGATGGAGTATTAATTCTGGCAGTTTTGTCTAGTGAGAGCCAATCTGCAATAGGGATTATACAGCAATCGGCTATGCTAGAGTATGCGGCTCTAATCATTGCTTGTGTGAAATTTTCGTCATCGGAACAAGCTAAGTATTCCTTGCAAAACTCAATTTCATGCTCGCTAGCGGTGTTCAACCAGTCAAGACTGGTAGTGTTATCGTGTGTTCCTGTGTAAACAACAGTGTTTTTTTCGTAATTATGTGGCAGATATGCGTTGCTTCCGTCTGAACCAAAGGCAAACTGCAAGACTTTCATTCCAGGATATCCACTATACTTTAATAGCTCTAATACATCTGGGGTTAAATAGCCTAGGTCTTCTGCTATGATTTGAATATCAGGAAACCAACCTTTTAAAGTTTGAATAATAGAAACAGCAGGGCCAATTCTCCATCTGCCATTTTTAGCAGTTTTTTCACCAAATTTAATTGCATAGTATCCACTAAATGCCCTGAAATGATCAATTCTTGTAACGTCATAAAGTAACTTTGAGTTAGCAAGTCTCTTTATCCACCAGTCATAACCAGTAGAGCTGTGATAATCCCAGTCGTAAAGTGGGTTACCCCATAATTGTCCATCCGCCGAAAAGGCATCTGGTGGACAACCAGCGACTTCTGTCATTTGTCTGTTTTCGTCCATTTGAAATAGTTCATGGTTTACCCAAATGTCGGAAGAATCGGGTGAAACATAAATAGGAATGTCTCCTATAATTTTTATGTTTTTACTGTTGGCGTATTCTTTTAAGCACAGCCATTGACTATATGCCCAAAACTGACAGACTTCCCAAAAAAGAATTTCATTGCTGTAAGTTTTTTCTGCCTTCTTAATTGTTTTCTCATCTCTAATTCGTAGCTTTTCATCCCAAAGAGTGTACGAAACCATCTTATGAGCATTTTTAATTGACATAAACAGTGCATAGTCTTTAAGCCAAAAGGAATTCTCGTTTTTAAATGCTATAAAACCCTCGTTGTTTGTGTCGAATCTTGAAACGGCTTTTTCTAGTATTTTTTTTCTGTTTTGGAAAAGCATAAAATACTCAACCTTTTCACTATCACCAAAGTCAAAAGAATTAATCTCTTCTTTGGTGATTAGTTTAGAATCACAAAGTATATCAAGGTCGATATAATAGTTATTAATTGCAAATGCCGAGAAACTTTGATAAGGGCTATCGCCATAGCCTGTAGGACCTAGTGGGAGTATCTGCCAATATTTTTGTCTTGAATTTGCTAAAAAATCGATAAATCTATATGCCTTTTCTCCAAAACTACCAATTCCGTATGGGCTAGAGAGAGAAGAAATAGGCATTAATATTCCAGCTGATCTCATAAACGCAATTCTCCTTTATATTTTTTTTACTTCCTATAGTCTTGCCAAATATAGCTTTAAAATACAAATATTTACTTGTTAAATTTTAACTAAACCTTTTACTTTATTATACAGTATTCGAGGCTTTTCGTCAATGTGTTTTACCAAATAATAGATATTATAGTCTTATATTTTAATAATATGGTTGACCTTTGTGTTAAATTTAGTTATAATAATCTTATAAAACTATAGGGAGACATAAAATGAAAAAAAACAACACAACTGCAAGTGCAGTAGCAATTCTAATATTTTCTTTTATTTTTATAATTGTGGGCAATATGATGAATACCTATACAACTGAAACTGGTTCGGGTGAAGAGGCTCGTTCCGCCACAGTTATAGAGATTGAAGACGATAAAACAGAGGAGTTAATTCCTGGGATGACCTCAAGGGTAATAACTTTTATAGCTCAAGTTAATTGGGGTGAAGACAGCAACCAAAAATTTAGGGTAACGCAAACTATAAACAGTGCCCAGTTTGCAGCATCTACACCTGTAGAAGTTGGCGACAACATTGTTATGATAAGGACTACAGGGGTTGAAGATTGGTCGTATAGTTCTCATAATAGAATACCGGGAATGTTAATTCTGGGAGTAGTTTTCTTAGGTTTAATTGTGGCTGTAGGCTTGCTAAAGGGTCTTTGGACAATTCTATCTTTGGTGATTACAATTTCCTCGATCTTCTTTGTGTATATTCCGTCAATTTTAGCAGGGCAAAACGTTTATATCACTACTATAATAATAGCCTTGTTTATCATCTTTACAAGCCTTTGCATGCTAAACGGATTTAATAAAAAAACACTATGTGCCATTGTTGGAAACCTAGGAGGCGTGTTAGTAGTAGGCTTAGTAACCGTGTTGGTTAGCAGTTTGTTTGGAATTTCGGGCATGCTTAACGAGGAATATATGTTCCTAATAAACCTTGAAAATGGGGTAGAGCTAGATCTTAAGGCTATAGTATGGGCAGCAGTAGTTATAGGTTCTTTGGGAGCTATTATGGATGTTGCGATGTCTATATCGTCTGCTATGCAGGAGCTAGCAGCAGAAATGCAGGACATGAGCTTTATTAAAATGACAGCTGCTGGAATGCGTATAGGTAAAGATGCAATTGGAACTATGACAAACACACTTATATTAGCATATGTAGGTAGCTCATTAGCTACAGTTTTATTGTTTGCCTCTTACAACAGAGATTTATTAATAATAATGAACTTTGAGTTAATGATAGTCGAAATAATTCAGGCTATAGTCGGAAGCATAGGCATATTAGTGGCAGTTCCGCTAACAGTGCTGTTTTCAGCATTAATTTTCCAAAAGAAGGAGAATGAAAATGGATTTAGATTTAAAGGATAATTTAAGATGTTTTAACTGTAATATGGAGCTTACCCTTGACGTTATAGGTGGCAAATGGAAGCCTATTATAATTTATCATATAGGCAATCAAGGAGTTTTAAGATATGGTGAAATAAAAAGGCTTGTAAATGGAATAAGCGAAAGAGTTCTTTCAAGAGAGTTAAGAGAACTTGAAGACTCTAAAATTATTACAAGGGAAGTCTTTGAAGAAAAAATTCTAAGGGTAGAATATAGCCTTACTTCAGTTGGTAAAGATGTATTGCCTATACTAAATCAACTTACAAAATGGGGAGATAGCTACAACAAGAAGTATGATTACGCTAAAGTTTCATGTGAATCTTAGTAGTACGGACAAATTTATCCGTACAGACAAAAATATCCATAATTGATTTATAGTAAAATATTAGTTATAATATGAGTGTAGTAGAAAATACTATTTAAATAAATATATAAAATTTGGAGGTCATTATGAATATTATTAATGTATTAAAGGAACGTTACTCAGCAAAGGAATTTGACAGCACAAAAAAATTAAGTGAAGAGCAACTAACACAAATTGAAGACTTGCTACAATTGTCTCCATCTTCAACAAATATCCAACCATGGCATTTTGTCATAGCTAGCACACAAGAGGGAAAAGAAAGAATTACAAAAGGAACACAAGGGTTCTTCTCTTTCAACCAAGACAAAGTTTTAGATGCGAGTGCTGTAATAGTGTTTGCTTCAAAGGTTGACTTAACAGATGAATACCTAAATCATCTAACAGATAAAGAAGATGCCGACGGAAGATTTCCACAAGCTGAGTTCAAGGCTCAAAATCACGGTGGAAGAAGCATTTTCTCACACATGCACAAGCTAGACTATAAAGATTTTCAGCACTGGGCAGATAAGCAAGTATATTTAAACCTAGGCAACTTCCTGTTAGGTGTTGCAGCTCTAGGATTAGACGCCTTAGCGATGGAGGGTGTGGATCTTAAAGCGATAGACGAAGAGTTTAAATTAAGAGAAAAAGGCTTTACAGCGTCTTTTGCTGTAGCAGTTGGATACCACAAAGAAACAGACTTTAACAAGGATTTGCCAAAATCTAGACTTAGCAAAGACGAGTTAATTGAGAGAGTTTAATAAATAGAAAAGGAAGTAAACTTATGTACACACAAAGAGCAATTGACCATTTGAATTTAAATGTTCCAAATCTGGAGGAAGCCGTAAAATTCTATACCGAGACCTTAAACTTTAAGCTTTTAGAGAGATATAAAGGCGGTGGAATGGAGTTTGTGTTTGTATCCGATGGAAACATAGTCTATGAGTTAATAGAGAATAAGAATATTGATAAGGCAGTGTTTGAACATATTGCTTATGTATCTAACGATATTAAGGCTGATTATGAGTACTTTAAAAAACTTGATAGCAGTATGTTAGAGGGTGAAATAGCCTATGCAGATTTTCTGTTTGAGAATGGTGTACATTACTTCTTTATTAATGGAAGTGGCGGCGAAAGAATAGAATTTTGCCAAAGATAAGATTACAAATAAAATCGCCGCCCCGCAGATTTAGCCTGTGGGGCGGCGATTTTATTGGGCTAATGACTAAAGGTGAATGACTATTATAGTCGTTACTACATTAGTTTTTCACCATTGTGGTTATTTTATTTAAGACTTTTTAATAAAAATTTCGTATGTATAAAAATAAATTTGATAAATTTATTGTAGGGGAGGGTCTCAGTGTAGATGTGTTGATTACGTTTTTTTTGATTAAATTTAATTTGTAAAATTTCACAAACCATGTAGGGGCGGATAATATCCGCCCCTACACAGCTAAACTTTCTAATCAACCTGTAACCTATATTTTTTATCAATTTTACGAATTTACACCAAATATATCACAGCACCTAAATTAGTTTATGTAATAATTCATATGTAGATTTTTTCTCTATCTTATCACCAAAATAACCAGCTGTGACTTTTCCTTCTTGAATTAATGCACCGATACATTTCATTCTGCGATTAACCAACTCTCTATTGAGTAGTTCAGCCATTGCCACTCCTAGCCCCGCGTGGCCTTTTTCTACTCCTAGATATAGTATTACAAACTCTTTAGGATTTTTTTTAAGTCTGAGAAAGCGAAACAGTTTAATGATTGTCATATCTCCGCAAAGTATGCTGCTGTAGTTTGGAATTGATATGAAAAAGCCTACTAAGGTATCATCCTTATATGCAGCTTTTATTAATGTATAGTCACATATCTTATTAAAGTCTTTAAATATAGCAATAAATTCTTGCTCGCTAATCTGCTTAAATTCGGGTAGATCCTTATAGAGTTTAGACAATAACCTATAAACTTTTACAAGATCACTTTGTATATTGCTTGGATTAGAGCCTACAATTTTATAGCCTTGTTTAAGCTTTTCATCTAAACGTTTTTGTGCTTTTATATTTGTAAAAGACTTGCTTGTGTCGTAGTAGGTTGATATAAATTTGTTCAAGACACTATATCCTGCTTTGTCAAACATCTTTTTGTAGTAGGATTTATTATACGGTTCTCCTGTGTATGGTTTGTTGAAATTATCAACTTTTAAACGATATTTTATCCATGGTGATGCATCAACGGGGCCTACTATTTCATATTTATTATGTTGTTTGCAAAATTTTTCTACTGAGTTAAAAAGTTTTTCTGAGACTTCAAGATTATCAATACACTCAAAAAGACCTAGGTATGCTTTATTACTATTATGGTAAAAAGTAACTATGCACCTAGCAAGTGGTTTCTCTTTTTCTGATAAAACCAAAAAAGCATATAATTCAAAATAATGTGAAAGAACATGATTTTTAGTAAGAAGCTGTGTTTCCTCGTTTTTACTATGTGTTCTCTCATCAGAATTGTAAAGCATTTTTGGAATATTTGTAAATTTCTTAATCAAATTTTCGTTGTTATTAACTTCTACTACTCTCATTTTCGTCCTCCTTGATTAATCTACTGATTTTAAACTTTCTATTCCATCAATCAATGTGATTTGTTTTATTAAGACTAAATCTACTAATCCCAGTGCCGATAAAGTTATAAGAATTGAAACTATATAACTTTGTATAGAAATGTAATTTGAAAAGAACATGATATTAACTTCTGCCGCATTTAATATTAGCTCTAACAGGACTATTCCAAAACATATTCCTACAACTATTCCCATTATGCTAAGTATTAAACTTTCACGATAAATATAAGAAACACATTCTTTGGGGTAAAAGCCTAGCACTTTAAGTGTAGCGATTTCTCTTTTGCGCTCTGTTAAGTTAAGATTGGTAAGGTTATATAGCACTACAACTGCTAATGCAACTGCACATATTATAGATAAAACAACCACTGAGTTAATTCCTTGTAACATATTATTTATTTCGTTTTCTACTTCTTGATTTTTTACTGCTCCGATTATTTGATCCAACTCTAAAAATTCACGAACAAACTTGTCGGTGTTATTTTCTTGTGTAAGCTTTATTAACATGTTATCAAAACTTGCTTCTTCACTAAATAGATTTGAGTAAAGCTTTGGAGTAATATATATATAATGATTTACATAGTTTTCGGTTATATTTTCTACTAGCACAACGACAGGCTCTTTTTCTGAATAGTTGATAGTTACGGTATCGCCGATTGTAACACCTAGCACGTCTGCTAACTTTGAAGATAAAACAGCGCCATTTTCTAAGGTGAAATTATTGTCACTATTCATATCATAAAACTTGATGAAGTTACTTAAGAGTTCAGGGGTTTGAGGAACTATCAAATAGAGATATTCAGAAAAATTTTGTTTAACCTGTGAACTTACTTCCACAGCGTGTTGGTGCAGATATAGTCCCTCGCCATACTGTGACACTAAGTGATCTATTTGTGAATAATCTTGTGTATCTTGAGAGAGTACGGCACTAACATCATATGTATTAAGTTTATCATATTGATTTTCTACTGCTTGCTTTGTTGTGTCATTTAGTCCAAATCCTGCTAAAAGTAATGCAGTACACCCTGCGACACCGAAAACAGTCATAAATAATCTTTTTTTGTATCTAAAAATATTTCTTGCTGTGATTTTTTGCATAAAACTAAAGTGATTCCATAAAAATACTATTTTCTCTAGTAAAATGCTTTTTCCCATTCGTGGCGATTTTGGCTGAATGAGTGAGGCAGTATTATTTCCGAGTTCTTTAATACAAGAAAAAACAGTTGCGACTGATGTACAAACTACTGAAATTAATATACTAAATAATACTATTTCAGGAATGAAAGCAATTTCAATTCCAGGCATATTGCATAAAATATTATAAGTTTCCCATATCAAGTAAGGAAATGCAATTGTACCTACTATGACACCTAGCAAAGAACCTAATAGACTAGACACTGCTCCATAAAAAAGATATTCAGATATTATTTTTTTGTGGCTATATCCGATTGCACTTAAAAGACCCATTTGTGTGCGGTTTTCATCTACAATTCTTGTCATAGTAGTAAGGCAGACTAGAAGTGCAACAATAAAAAAGAAGAACGGAAATACTCTTGATAGTTGCTCTAGCTCTTTTACACTATTATGAAAACCGTGGTATCCTGGTTGCTCGAAACGTTCTTCTACTATCCAGATAGGAGGACTAAGTTCATAAAGATATTGTTTCATACTGTCTAATTCAGTTTCGGCTAAAGACAATTCCTCTTCTGCTTTGCTAAATTCTGCTTCGTATTCCAGTTCTTTTTTTTCTATTTCTATAATCATTTCAGGAGTAGCCGTTAGAAGTAACTGTTGAATTTCAGTAGCCGCTAAATCTTTAGAGAGCGATAATTGAGTTTTAGCCTCTTCAAGGTCGGAGGTTGCTTGTGATATATTAAAATTTAATTCGTCAGTTACTTCTTGGTATCGTTCTAACTCACGTTCATTTGCGATGTTTTGTAAAAACTCTAAACCAAGTTGCTGTGACTCATCATAAGCGTTACTAAAACTGTCAGCGCCTTCAGTATTCTTTTCACGCAAGAATATTTCAAGGTAATATTCAGACTTAAAGGCTTCCTCATGTAATAAATAAAAGGAATCTAACTGTCCGTCGGCTATATTTGTGTAACCTCTGAAGGGATAGATATAATAAGGATATTCGGTTATTCCTACTACAGTGAATTCCTGATAAGCCAATATGCTTTCAGAATTCGGATTATTTGCTTGTGTAATGTTGATTACATCACCAATTTTATCTTGAGATTCAGAGTCTGCCAAGACTTCGTTAGCTGCCACTGGCATACGACCATCTATTAGATTTGGCGTATTAACTTCATTGTTTGGCAAACTATGAAGTCTAGCTGGTGTTAAGCCGGCTGTATTATCTACTAAAACATCTATTCCGTAACCGGCAGATATGTAAGAATATCTATCGCTTTTCTCAAGTGCCTCTATGTCTTCTTCTGTAAATCCACTGGTTGATATAATACGATAATCTGCCAATTTATGTTCATCAAAATATTTATTTGCCATCAGTAACATATCAGGACCCGTTGAAGCAATTCCCACAAATACAGCACACCCTAACGCCATAATGAAGAATATTGAGAGAAAGCGATTGAAATTATTTTTGAATTTTCTTAAAGTATTTTTGTTAAAAGTTTTACTTCTCATTATTCTCTCTCCTCAAATAATTACCATTCAATATTTTCGACTTCTTTTGGGGTAGGATTAACATGTGTTGAAGTAGTTTTACCGTTTTTTATCCTAATAACTCTATCTGCCATCTCTGCAATACTTTGATTATGAGTGATAACTATGACCGTTTTACCTGTTTTCTTGCAAGTATCTCGTAGTAATTTCAAGATTGTTTTACCTGTCTCATAGTCTAGGGCACCGGTAGGTTCATCACACAATAAGAGTTTAGGATTTTTAGCTAATGCTCTGGCAATAGAAACACGTTGTTGTTCTCCGCCTGAAAGTTGAGATGGGAAATTGTTTAAACGATCTTCTAATCCTACATTTTTTAATGTTTGTAGTGCATCAAGAGGATTTTTGCAAAGCTCTGTTGCAAGTTCTACATTTTCTAAGGCTGTTAAATTTTGAACAAGATTATAAAATTGAAAGACAAAACCTATCTCATGACGTCTAAATGTTGTGAGTTCTTTTTTGTTATACTTAGTTATATCTTTAGTTTCTAGCAGAACGCTACCGCAGTCAGCGGTGTCCATGCCTCCTAAAATGTTAATTATAGTAGTTTTACCCGAACCACTAGGCCCTAAGATGACTACAAACTCTCCTTGATATATAGTAAAAGTCATTTTATCGAGTGCAATTATATCTTGCATACCCATTTTGTAGAATTTAGAAACTTCTAAAAACTCTACAAAAGGAATATTTTCATTGTTACTAAGCATATTTTCGTTTCCTATCTTCAAATATCATTAAACTGATTATAACAGATTTGTGATTTTAAGTCAATTGATTTTGCTAATTTTAACAAATAGTGATGTAGAGCTGTACATTTAATTGACACTTTTACGGTAGGTAATATCTAGCTATAGCAATAAACTTGACTTTTTGATATGGATATGATAGAATAAAATAGGTTAGTTTTATATAACTTAATCTATTCTATTATATGAAATAAAGTAGGTATTATAGTGATAAACAAAAGATTAATTAAGTCAGTACCCGATGCATCTTCGCATATTGCCAATAACGTTGCGTTACAACTAATAGGGCTAATCTCAAATATTGTTTTGATGATAACCATAAGTATTTTCATAAATGCTTTGATAATTAATGCTTTAGACTCAAATAATTTTATTTGGTATGCTGTGGTAATTGTGCTATGCATGTAAGTCAACAACATTAAAACTCTTAATGAGATTTTACGATGTTCAAAGCGGAACGGTTTTTATCTCGGGTGAGAATGTGAAGAATATCAACACAAAATCATTGCGTTATAACGAAAGTTTTGTAACACAGGAAACTCATATTTTTCATGATACAATTGAGAATAACATAAAAATTGCTAACACAAAGGCAAGCCGTGAAGAAGTTATAGAAGCTGCAAAAAGAGCCTCGCTCCACGAGTTTATTCAAAGTCTGCCAAATGGATACGACACTGAAGTAGGATAGCTTGGCGACACTATTTCTGGTGGCGAAAAACAGAGAATAGGTATAGCAAGGGCATTTCTTCACAATGCAAATTTAATTTTACTAGATGAACCAACGAGTAATCTCGACAGCTTAAACGAGGCAGTAATATTAAAATCGCTTAGAGAATGTAGTGATAAGACAGTAGTGTTAGTTTCTCACAGAAAATCCACTCTGAAAATAGCGGATGATATATTAAACATGGAAACGGTGAGGCAAAGCTAATGGATAAAATTCAGAACGAGAAGCGCATTGTTAAATTGATGATAGAGCTTTACTGTAAAAGAAGGCATAAAGAGAAACAGTTATGTAATAATTGCACTCAGTTGCTGAAATACTCAATTGAAAGAGCTGAAAAATGTCCTAATAAAAATAATAAAACATTTTGTTCTAACTGTAAAACTCATTGCTACAAGCCAGAAATGAGAGAAAAAATACGAGAAGTAATGCGTTTTTCAGGACCACAAATGGTTTTTTATCATCCAATAATAGCAGTAAAACATCTTATAGATACAAAGAAAGAAAGGGAAAAAAAGTAATGAGTATTAAGAAAATTGTATATTTGTGTTTAGGTTTTATTGGACTGGGGTTAGGAGCAGTTGGTGCAGTGGTTCCGCTATTACCGGCTTTTCCGTTTTTACTTCTGGCGGCATTCAGCTTTGGTAAAAGCAGTGAAAAACTTGATAGATGGTTTAAAAACACAAAGTTATACAAAAATAATTTAGAAAGCTATGTTAAAGGACAAGGTATGACCGTTAAAAGCAAAAATAAAATTATGATAACTGTCACAATTTTAATGACAATAGGTTTTATAATGATGAATGCAGTGCCTGTTGGGCAAACGGCTCTTTTCTTTATTTGGGTATTTCATATAGCGTATTTTTCATTCATGGTAAAAACAATAAAAAATTGAAAGTAGGAAATATTATGTCAGAACATAATCACTCACACAGCTGTGGCTGTAAATCACATTCACATCATCACCACCAACATGGTTGCGGTTGCCACTCACATGCAAGTCATGATAAATGCTGTGGAAATCACAAAAATGTAAAAATTGAAGACGTCAGCGACACAGAACTACATTTTTTACAACATCTTTTAGCGCATGAGTATATTCCTGTTGCTAGATTTATAGTAAAGAGTAGCAAAGAGCATGATTTTGCTAACGTTGTGCTATCACCAGTATTTATAGTTGATACTAAAGAAAGCATGGAAGGCGTTAAAAATATAGGTGAAAAACTCCGAAATTTAGAAAACTTAGGTCTAATAACATTAGACTATGACATACCACTTTCTGGGTATGAGTATTCTGAATATCATAACTCTGATATTTACGCATATTTTAAAGAAACAGTAAATGAAGCACAGGGGAAAGCAGGCTTTTTAGGAGATATACCAACTATCGAATGTGGTAGTATTGCGCCTACACAGAAGTGTTTAGAGATATTAGGTTCGTAAAATTGAACACTAAAAGAGGGAGCTAGCAATAAGCAGACTTGTGGATTAGAAAATCATGCCCGATAATATCATAAAAAGTTCACAATTAAAACTATAGCACGCTATTGACAAATGTTTAATAGCGTGCTATACTTGTTTAGGTCGGAGGTGAGAACGATGAACGACGTAAAAATAGGTAAAATTATAAAGTATATTAGTGCTAGTTTAGAGAAACGAGCCAATAATATATTAAAAAAAGAAGACCTAAGCCTGTCTCAAGCTATACTTCTTATTTGGCTATTTGATACTAAAGAGAAAGAACTTCCTATAAAAGAGATTGAAAAAATGTATGGAAGTGCACAATCTACAACTTTTGGTATAGTTAATAGGCTAGAAAACAAAGGATATATCGAAACTTATGCTATTAACAGTAGAACAAAAATAGTAAAGCTTTGTGAAGCTGGAATAAATAAAATTGATTTTATAAAAACAAGTATTCAGCAAAGTGAAGAAGAAGTTTTTACAGGATTTACAGATGGTGAAAAAGCATTATTTACTGAGTTTATTATTAGAGTAGAAAACAACTTGAAATAATAGCATGATATACAATAGGAGAAATAAATGAACAATAATTTAGAAAAATTAGACTCACTACCCGTAAAAAAGGCAGTACTTACAAACGCCTTACCAGCAATGATTGCTATGATAATGGTGCTTGTCTACAATATGGCAGATTTGTTCTTTGTAGGGCAAACAGGCGATCCTTTACAAGTTGCCGCCGTATCAATAGCAACACCAGTTTTCTTGATTTTTATGTCGCTGGGAAATATCTTTGGCATAGGAGGAACGTCTTTTCTTTCACGAAGTTTGGGAAGCGGAAACAAAGAGCTAGCTAAGAAAATCTCTTCGTTTTGTTTTTGGTCCTGTATCGTTATAGGTATAATAGTATCTGCGATTATGTTTTTCGCTATGGATAGCATTCTTGCTCTGTTAGGAACAAGTGAAGACATATGGACTATGGTTAAAAACTATTTGCAAATACTTTGTATAAGTGGGCCATTTATTTTAATTTCGAGCTGTTTTTCAAATTTGCTCCGTGGCGAGGGTCAAGCTGGAAAAGCTATGATAGGAATGCTAATTGGCAATATCGTGAATATTATACTAGATCCAATTTTTATTTTAGGTTTTGGAATGGGTGTCGAGGGTGCAGCCGTTGCTACAGTTATAGGTAATATTTGCGGTGGTCTTTACTACGTTTTCTATCTTTTGAAAGGAAATACTATACTAAGTACAAAAATTAAAGATTTTTCTGTTTCAAATGGTATTCTTTCAAATGTTTTATCAATTGGTCTGCCTGCTTCACTAGCTACGATTCTTATGAGTATTTCTCAAATGATTTTAAACAGTAAAATGTCAGAGTATGGAGATCTTGCTGTAGCTGGAATTGGTGTTGCAATGAAAGTGACAATGATAACAAGTATGCTTTGTATTGGTTTAGGGCAAGGAGTTCAACCATTATTAGGTTATGCAGTTGGTTCATGGAACAAAAAAAGATATAGTGAGATTATGAAAATTTCATTGATTTTTGCTTTTGTCTTAAGCAGTGTTTTAACAATTGGCTGTTATTTAACTTTAGAGCAAATAGTTGGTGGTTTTTTAAGGGACCCAGCTGCATTTGATTACGCTTTCTCATTTTCTCAAATTCTTTTATCTACAAGTGTTCTTTTTGGTATACTGTTTGTGCTTTCAAATGCGCTACAAGCCGCAGGTGCTGCAACGGCTTCGCTTATTGTTAATGTCAGCCGTCAAGGACTTGTGTATATCCCGATGGTATACATTTTGAATGCTACTTTAGGATTAGTTGGTTTGGTTTTTGCACAACCAATAGCTGATATTTCTGCGTTGGTGATAGCACTTATATTTTACTTTAGAGTGTCAAGAAAAGTATTTGGTAAAAATCAAGCTGAAGAGAAGTCTCAAGTCGGGAATAAAACACTTGCTAGTGAACCTGTTTAACATTATATACTCAAGTTTATATTTAAAAGTAAAGCGAGCTAACAATTAGTTTAAACTTAATAATAAGAAAAATCTTACCTTAAAACAAAGTTTTTTGGTAAGATTTTTAATTTATCCCAATAAAGGAGGCAGTTCTTCAATAGAAATAGGTTTCGAGAAAAAGTACCCTTGGATATAATCACATCTACAAGAAACGCATAAATCTTTTTGTTCTGAGTCTTCAATTCCTTCAACAATTATCTTTTTATTGGTATACTTAATTCCTAATATTAGGTGTTCAAAGAATTTTCTGTTTTGCTTAGATTTAGCAGCTGAAAGAAGAAGACTTCTATCAATTTTTATTATATCCAAAGGCAAATCTAAAAACACACTCATGTTAGAATATTCAATTCCAAAATCATCAAGCTCAAAAATAAATCCTTTTTCTTGCATTTCTTTCATAACAGCTTTCATGTTAAAACTGTCTGAAATAAGTATTCTTTCAGTAATTTCAATTTTAATCAAAGAAGGGGGAATGTTGTATTTGGATAGAATTGATATTACTTCTTCGACCATATCTGGCAAAGTAAATTGATAATATGGAAAATTAACGGAAATAGATTCAAAATTAGGGCTTAACTGATCATTATCTAATAAATTTCTTAAATCTCTGCACACAATATCTAATACTTTATAAGTGATTTTAGTAATTAGCCCTGTTTTTTCAGCTAGAGCTATAAAACTATCGGGATACAATAGTTTATCTTTATCACGCATTCTCACTAAAGCTTCTGCTTGAGTGAATTCGTTTTTTTTCATAGAGAAAATTGGCTGGTAATGAACTACAAAATAATCATTTTTGAGTGCTTCCTTAATTTTTTGTGTCATTAAATTTTTCTCTGATATATTGCTCATGATAGATATATCATACAAATATCTAACATTACCAGATTTATCTTTTAAAGTGCGGACAGAGTAATCTGCAGCTGAAATTAAATCTTTTGAATTTTTTGAAAAAGTAGGATAATCAACTCTAACAAAAATTAAATCTAAAATAACATCTAAACCATCTATTGAAATTGGATGATTTAAGGAATCTACAACTGAATTTACTTCATTAAAATATGTATCACTTAAATCTTTTGAAAGAATTGCAAATTCGTCACCGCTATATCTGTAAGTGTTGTAAATTGTAAATTTCTTTAATAAATTTTCAGAGACAACCCTTAATAATTTATCACCTGTTTCAAGACCGTACCTTTCATTCACGCTTTTAAAATTGCGTAAACTTATAATGTACAAAGAAAAATTGTGCTTATTTTTAATATTCTCATTTATTTTATGAGTTAAAGCAATTCTGTTGTTTACACCAGTTAGATGGTCGGCTGATTTTCGTACATTTTGAATATATAGATGAACTATTAATATACTTGAAGTATATATTGTACCAGTAAGTATGACATCATCCATAAAAAATTGAAGCAATGTTATGCTAAACGAAAAGACAAATGTAAAACTTAAAACTTGCATTATTTCTTTATATACTGTTTTTGAGTTCTTTATTGCAAGATATAATAACATAAGTATATAAAATGCACTTACTACAAAAGGAGCTTGATACCAATCTCCTCTAATATAATAAAGGTTTTCATCTATAGTAAAGAGAATGGATGTAAATAAATTTGAAACTACTACTACCAGATATATTATATAAGGCAAGCAGTAAGGAAATAGCTTTTTGTAATGATCTTTTTCGCTTGTATTATAATCGGTTATTGTAATAGAGTAGAGTATAAACATTACAGGCAAACATGGCAGAAACACAAAATATAGAAGCATCAAAGTATAAGAAAAAAAGTAATTTGAATAAGCTGTGAGTGTAGTAGTTGTTAGAATTGAAACTATAGTTAAGACAACACTTGTGTAGGCTGAGTAATACATACCTTTTAAAAATTTATATCTTAAATTTCTTGTCTCGTAATCTCGCCTAAAGCTGATTAATATAGCCGTTAAAATAAACAGCGATGTATATTCAGCTAATAAATTATATTCTAACATTTGTGAACTCCTTTGTACACACTATAGTTTTATTTTTTTATGGAAATGGCTTTTCGGTTTTTATTATTACTTTTTTTCAGCTCGTACATACGAGTGTCGGCAATAGATATCAACTCGGATGCTGTGATAATTTCATTTGAATGTTTAAATGCTACTCCGTAACTAATCGAAGTTTTATAGTTTTTATTGTAAAGTTGTGGAATGCTAATAACTGCCTTGTATGATTGTATCAATCTTTTGGTTACTTCATCCTCTGTACTACATTTACCAACAATTACAATTTCATCTCCACCATACCTACAAACATCTTCGTCTTTGAAATAATCTTGTAGTATTTCTGCAACAGTTTTGATATAAAAATCGCCTTCTTCATGCCCATGAGAATCATTAACTATTTTTAGTCCATCAAGGTCTATAAATGCAACGAAAAACAAAGCCTCTTTAGCGACCAGTTTCTCGATAAGATCGTCGGCGTAATCTCTTGTATATAGAAGCGTTAAGGCGTCTTTAATCGCTACTTTTTCTAGGTCTTTTATTTCTTCTAAATCTTCGGTGTTTTTTTTGCTAAGCCTTTTATATGTCTCGGTTTGAATTCTAAGTTCTGCTAAATTGTAAGCGAAAATGATAAACACAGCAAATGCACTTATAACTACAAACCCTAAAATAACATAGTGATATAACAATCTATTGTTAGCCTTTGCCTCTAATGTTAGGAAAAAAGAGAACAATGTACCGAAAAGTATAGAGTATGCTGTAGTTAAAAACGTTAGGTTTTTATTGTCAGATAGAATAGTATCTAGTGAGTTTCTAGGTATCATTTTTCTTGCTAGTGCAATAGTAGAAATTGATAATGTGAAACATATTGCAGATACTAACGCTGAAAGCTCAGGGTCGCATAAAATATTAACTACTGATTTCTCGTTTATTATAGCCACTGATGCTACTACTGCTAGCCTTTTTGCAAAAAGGTTTATTGTAAATGTAATTGCTATGAACAGCATTTGTATTATATTAGCTCTAAATACAATTTTAGTTTCAATGAGTAATACAACAACACATAAAACAATTGCTAAAGCCTCATAATTTGAGGATAAGTAGAAAATATAGATTAACCAGAAAGATAAATTTACTACTCCTGTTACAACGCTTGCTAAAAATTGATATTTATTCACATTGAATATATATCCACAATATGAGAAAAACGAATAGTGGTAACCTATAAACGATATAGATACTAGAAGAATTATTAATAATGTCATAAAGTTCCACTCTCCTTACTTTTGTAGAAAAGTTCTTTGTTTTTTCTCATGTTTTCATCTGCAATCGACAAAATATGACTAACTCCTTGTTTTTTCGCATTTTCATCAACAAAAATCGAACCAATACTGGCAGAAATCAAAAATTCTTCTGTTCTATTTTGGAGTTCAATACAGGTACTAATGCGCTTAATAAGGTTTTTTGAATCTTCTTCTTGGGCATTTGGAATAATCACTAAAAATTCATCTCCGCCAATACGAGCAATCAAGTCATTTTCACGAATTGAATTTAATACAGCATGTGATATTTTAGTAATCAATTTGTCGCCAGCTTTGTGTCCATATGTATCATTCGTATATTTTAAGCCATTTATATCTATAAATAAAACATAGAATGAATTCTTTTCATTTTCGCACATTCTTTCAAGTTCATTCATTATAAACCCACGGTTGAACACACCCGTTAATTCATCTCTTTCAATTTTAGTTAAAAGGTTTTCCTTTTGTTTTGATATTATTTTTTGTTCGCCTATAACTTGGTCTGAATATCGCTTATATAAACTAGCATCTATTAAGCTTATAGCGTATAAGAAAAACAGATAAAAAGTAAATAGTGATGTAAGTGAAACCGCAAACGAAAGGATGAGTTGCTCTGGGTAAAAAACTTCTGTCATCATGGCTGACGCATGATGAACTTGAAGAAAAACTATTAAAACAATCGAGCAAAGAAGTATGATTGAATGTTTGCTCTTTACAGTTACTCGTTGAATAGATAAATTATCAATATATTTTTTTACTATCTCATGCGCACAAGATAATAAAACACAAATTATCATAACAGCAAAATGATCATAGATTGAATTTTTGATTAATTCTGCTGGTGATATATTAAATATGCTACTGAAGACAATAATTACAGGAGTGATAAATGCAAATATATGTAAAACAAATATTGATGCGCCACAGAACACTTGAACCATATCTGTTTTAGATATTAATTTAAACTCAAATGTCAGCATAACCAAGAAAATAATAATTATTATATATAGGTCTAACTCTATATATTGTACATACGCAAAAAATATAGAATTTAACAATGCAAGGATTGCAAATATCCATTTCTTTTTTGTGCTACCAACTAACAAGCTCGAAGAGTAAGAGAATATTGAATACTGATAAATAAACATAATTATTATAGAAAGAGCAAAAATGAGACTTTTTAATTCAATTACCATGAAATTATACCTCCATTTACTATTTTAATGGCATAAAACTACAAAATTAATTGTTAGTATGTAAACTACCAAACTTAACATAAAAATTTACATATATCCTTAATTATATTTTATCAAAAAACTGATTGAATTTCAATAGTTTATAAGAATTAATTTAATTTGATGAAAAATATAATATAATAAGTAGAAAAGTGAATTATAATATTAGATTAGTGAAATATTAGTTTAAATTTCAGATTTAGTAATTAAGAATTAGTAGTTTTTAAATAAAGTTCATTTTCTTTATATATTGTTTTACAAGTTATAGCTCGGTGAAATAATTTAGTATGCTAGAATAAAGTAAAAAACCCACAAACATAAAATCGTTTGTGGGTTGGTGCTGGTGATCGGACTTGAACCGATACGATATTACTACCGAGGGATTTTAAGTCCCTTGCGTCTGCCGATTCCGCCACACCAGCATTTTGTGTTGTGTCTTAATTCGACTTTGATATTGTAACACATAACTTTCAAAAAAGCAAGCCTTTTTTTAAAAAAAAATTATTTTTTTAAAATTATTACATTTTCTCGCCATAAACTACACGTGGTAAGCTGTTTAGGTCGTTAATTACCTTAATATTTTTAAAATTGTTATCTTTGAACAGTTTTGAAACTTCTTTTGCCTGTGTGTCTCCAATTTCTACAGCCAATATTCCGCTTTTTTTTAAGCATTTATACCATTTCTCGCAAATTACTCTATAAAAGTCAAGTCCATCAATTCCGCCATCTAATGCTGTAACTGGTTCGTTTTGAACTTCTTTTTGAAGTGTTGCTATTTCTTTTCTTGCGATATAAGGTGGATTTGAAACTATAAAATCAAGTTCACTGTATTTTTCGTATTCTGTAAAAATATCTGCTTTTATAGCCCTTACTCGAGATTGCCCATGATTTTTTATATTCTCAACAAGGCACTCAAAAGGAATATCAAAAAGCTCAATTGCATCAACTGTAATGTTTGGGCAATTTTTAATTAGAGAGAGTGCTATAGCTCCTGTACCAGAACAAAGATCTAACCCTTTACATACATTTGATTTAAGAGTCTCTGCCACTGTGAAAACTAGACTTAGGCTGTCTTCTCGTGGTATTAATACACCATCTTTTACTCTTAATCTTAAAGAATCAAAGTCCCAGTGTCCTATTATGTATTGAAGTGGTTGGTTTTGTTTTCGTTTTTCAACCGCACTGTAAAACTTTTCATAATCCTTTATTTCTAGATCTGGAGTCATAATAATGTCTTGTCTTGTTTTGTTATAGAATTCTTCAAGCAAGATAAGACTTTCGCATTCTTCTTGTAAATTTTTTTTTCCGTAAATATATAATTCTCTAAGTGTCATTTATTGATCTTCCTTATATTCATGTCCGTATCTAACGACTAGTTTTGGGTTTCTGATAATCCTTGCCTGCATTCTGAGTTCTTTTTTGTTTGCAGCGTGATTATAAAGCATAAACAAAACTGCTAACACAATTATAACCGCCAAAAATATCCATAAAAATAACCCGAACCCCGAGCTTTCTACCTCGTGACTTAGATTAATTAGAAAATCATCATTTTCAAACACTTGTATTCCTGATGATAATTCGGTGTCCATATTCTCACATCCTTTTAATACATTTTAACATCAATTGATTAAATAATCAATTATATCTTGTGATATTTTTGTTAATAAACAAAAATTGTCAATATAATTGCAACTACAACCACGCAAAAATCTCCTAACAATGAAACAGGAACTAAGTAAGATAGATTTTTATATGCCTTTGAACCTAAATAAACAGATATTACATAAAAGCTGGTTTCGGATGAAGCCGAAATAATTGAAGCTAGGTATCCTATTTCACTGTCTGGCCCATAATTTGAGAAAAGATTTGTTACAACCGAATTTGCGGCACTGCCCGAAATTGGTCTAAGGATAGCTAATGGCAGAATTTCAGCCGGAAAATATAAGAAATTTGCTACAGGACTTAACACGTTTACTAGCTGATCTATTGCACCCGAGGCGTTTAACATAGTTATGGCTGTTATCATTCCTATTAAACTTGGCAATACTGAAAGAGTACTGTCTATTCCTTTTTTAGCGCCAGACACAAAAACCGAAAATACAGATACATTTTTAAGGTAAGCATAAATCAACACGAGTACTACAATTATCACTGGTATTATTTCTGAAAACTTAATTATTTTTGCCAAAAGTATCCCTCTTTTCAAGTAGTTTACAGCTTAAGACTACTGTGAAAATAGCTGTGCATGAGACTATCCAAACAGGTATTAAAATAGAAAATGGTGACTCGCTTGAAAACGAACTTCTAAGCATTGCCATTTGAGTTGGCAGTATTTGCAAAGAGGCGGTGTTAATTGCCACAAATAATATCATCTCTTTTGATGGTGTGTTCATGTCTTTTTCTTTTTTTAGAATCTCTTTTACAGCATCTAGTCCTATTGCGGTGGCTGCATTTCCTAGCCCTAAAAGGTTAGCTGTAATGTTTAAAGAAATTTTCTCATTAATACCGCTGTCGTTTTTAAAGCTAGGGAAAAGCCTATTTATTATTGGTAACAGAAGCCTATTTATCTTTTTGCTAAGACCAGAAGCTTTCATAAGCTCTGTTATTCCAAGCCAAAAACACATTCCACCTAAAAGTGAAATGCTTAAATCCACAGCAGTTTTTGCACCCTCAAAAAGTGAGGAGGAAAGTTCAGAAGTCTTACCATTTACAAATGAAAAAACTAAAGAGGTTAGTATCATAATTATCCAGATTATATCAATCATTTTATAACCATGTCATTTTTGTCGCACAAAATACGATAAAACTCGGATTTATTACCCGTGACTATCCTTTCTTTTTTAATGTTCAAACTTATCACCCTATTGACAAATATTGTATTATTATATATGATTAAAGCAATATTAATATTCACATGGAGGCTTATATGTTCGGAGATAAAATTTTAGACTACTGGGATGACATAATGCATGACATTACTAAAATGATTGCTATTGATTCTGTGGCAACAGAAAAAGAATTAAATTATCCTTATGGAAAAAAGGCAGCTAAGGCAGTGGATTTTGCCATAGAACTAATGGATAAATATTCACTTAGTTCAAAAAATGTAGATTACTATGCCTGTCACGCACAAATAGGCGACGGTGAAGAGAACGCAGTCGTTCTAGCTCATCTGGATGTAGTCCCAGAGGGCGAGGGTTGGTCTCACGACGCATTTACACTTACAAAAAAAGATGGATACCTTTACGGCAGAGGAATTGTAGATAATAAAGGTCCAGCAATAATTGCACTTCATTGTCTTAGGGCGTTAAAAGATGTTAAAGGTAAAAGAAAACTAAGGGTAGTTTTAGGTAGTGGCGAAGAAGTAGGCATGGAAGACATGGACTATTATTTCTCTAAAGAGCAAGCGCCTACAATAGGTTTCACTCCTGACTCATCTTATGGCATCTGCAACAGAGAAAAAGGCATAATTGATTTTCATTTGTCTTCTGATAATAACTCATCTGTAATAAAAAGTTTTAAGGCTGGTACTGTGTCTAATTCTGTTCCTAACAAGGCAGAAGCTAAAATTATTTGTTCTGATATCGAGCGTGAAATTTTAAGGGAGTCTGCCTATAAGCTAGAAGGCGATTTTGTAATTTATCCAACAGATGACGGCGCTGAAATTTTATCTAAAGGAATTGCTGCCCATGCTAGCACGCCAAAACAAGGCAGAAACGCAGCCTCTTATCTTGTGGAATTATTGTACTCTGTGTTTACCGATAGGGTAGGAGAGATGCTAACTTTTGTTCATAAGAACATAGGTTTAAGCGTTGATGGCTCAAACTTTGGAATTAATTGTGAAGATATAGAAAGTGGTGAATTAAGTTTTAATTTGGGTATAATTAGGGTTGAAAACTCGGTTGCCGATATAGATATAGACATTAGATACCCAGTTACTGTAAGCGGTGATGAAATAAAGCGAAAAATAGAAGATAAATGTAGTGGGATTAGTCTTAGTGGATTTAGCGATAGAAAACCATTGTATATAGAAGAAAGCCACAGGCTTGTAAGTATACTTTCTGAGGCGTACTACAGCGTAACAAATGAAAAGGCAGAGATTTTTTCTATGGGTGGTGGCACATATGCCAGAGAAATGTGTGGTAATGGGCTCTCGTTTGGCCCAGCGTTTGACGAGGATGACACACATATACATGATGTTGATGAAAGAATAAAAGAAGAAGACCTTAAAACCCATGCAAAAATATGTCTTGAAGCAATGTATAGATTGTACACTGCTGAATAAATTATGCTTGTAAATAAACTATTATTATGCTATAATCTACATATAATGCAAAAAAAAGAAAGGCGTTGTCTTGATATGTAGATATTTAGGTGACGACACGGTTTAAATATGGCAAGAGAAATGTTAAATGCGAAGCCAGAAAAGAAGGTTGGCATAATAGCCGGTAGAAATGCGGTTATGGAGGCTATAAAAAGTGGAAGAACTATAGATGCTATCTATGTTCAAAAGGGAGAGCGTAGCGGTTCTATCACTGCTATTATAAAAAAAGCTAAAGATAATTCAATATGTATTAAAGATGCTGATACAAAGAAACTTGATTTTATGTGTGGCGGCGCAGTTCATCAAGGCGTAGTAGCTAGTGCTGCAATTAAAGAGTACGCTGAACTAGAAGATATATTTGCAATCGCAAAAGAAAAGGGTGAGGATTTATTTGTTATTATTTGTGACGAGCTTACAGATCCTCAAAACCTAGGTGCAATTTTAAGAACTGCCGATTGTTGTGGCGCACACGGCGTTATTATTCCAAAAAGAAGAAGTGTAAGTCTTAATTATTCTGTTGGTAAAGCTTCTGCTGGTGCTGTTGAGTATGTTCCTGTTGTAAAGGTTAGCAACTTAGCCTCTACAATAGACAAGCTTAAAGAGAATGGAGTTTGGGTATATAGCACAGACATGGACGGAGAAAAATGGTGCGATGTTAATTACAAGGGTGCCGTAGCGGTAGTAATAGGTTCAGAGGGCAAGGGCGTACAAAAACTAATCAAAGAAAAGTCTGATTTTATAGTCTCGCTACCTATGAAAGGTGAGATTAACTCACTTAATGCTTCTGTAGCTTGTGGTATAGTTTGTTATGAAGTTCTAAAGCAAAGAAATTTATAAGAGGAGAGTTTAAATGAGTAAGGATAAAGATGAATTGTTCGCCTTACAGTTTTTAGGCGAAGAAGATGTAGAAGAAAATAAAAATACATTTGAAAACAGTTATGAAAAGCTATTTTCTGCTGAAACAGAAGTAGATGAAACTTATGCAAGAATTCAAAAAGAGAGAAAAAGACGTGTAGAACAAGCCGCTAGTGCAGTAGGCGCAGACGTTAAAGACATTGAAAAAGAAATGGGCTTTGTAGCCCCAATGCCTGTAACTGCCGATGAAGCACAGGTTAAAACTGATGATCTAGTATCTGACGAGTATCAAAAGGCTATGATTGAAACAGCAAAGTTTAATACTATGCAGATTAAGCTTAACGTAACAACAGATACCATAGAATTAGAACGTAATTCCATTTTAGAAAACCTTGACGAAAACTTAATCTCAAGTGAAAATGAGCAAAAGAGTGCGTTTGATTTTAACGAGGACATACATTCTAGTTCTAAAAATGTAGAACCTGAACAATTAAATGAAACAAATAGGTACAGAAAAAGAAATGTGCCTGTCCACTTAATCGACATAGATGTGCTTGAAGATGCTATACAAAAGACCTCTAGTGAGACTAAGTTTTTCACTAAAATAGTTTCAGATAGCACAAAAGTGTATAAAAAGCAAAAGAAAGTAGAAGAAACAGAATATACTCCGAATGAAAAACTAGCTAAATATATATCTAATCTTTCATCGCAGATTAAAGTGTTTTCGTTTAAGTCTATGATAGGAGCATTATTATCTATTGCTATAGTAATATTTACTTTGATTAATCAATCATTGTTCTTAGTAGAAGGTGCTGGAAGTCCAACGATATTTATTTTAATAAATTTAGTGTTTTTAGGAGCTGTTTATTTCTTTAATTATCAATCTATCGCTAAAGGCATTAAGGCTTTGTTTAATAGCAAGCCAAATACAGAAAGTGCGTTGTCGTTAGCTAGTATAGCTGTCACAATTCAGTGCCTGTTGTCTTTTGTAGATACTTCTTATATATCTGCTAGAAACATACACATTTATACTAGTATTGTGATAGTAGCTTGGGGATTAAATGCCTTGGGTAATCTTACAAATGCTAAAAGAATCCATAGTAATTTTAAATTCTTTAACTCAAAAGAGCAAAAATATAGTGTTGGTGTTTATAGAAATAAGCAATTCACTGTTGATATTTTAAATGACTGCAAGATTAATACCAATAATGTTGCTTATCAAAGAAAAGAAGATTTTCCAAATAAATTCTTAGAGATCTCTAACTCTATTGATGAAGAACGTAATATGTCTTTTAAAAATGTTTATATAACAACAATAGTTTCGTTAGTGTTTGCTATAATAGCTATGTTTATTAAGCAAGATGCAGTTATAGCTTTTAGTGTTTTGACAGCTTCTTTGTGTATAAGTGTACCTCTTACAAACGTGTTTGCCTCTAGTTTTCATTTAAATAAGCTTTCTAAGGCTATTAGAAGGACAGGTTCAATGATAACAGGTGAGAAGAGCTTTGCTTTTGCTTCAAACATTGATACTCTTTTGATTGCAGACAGCGATATTTTCCCTGAGGGTACAGTGGTTATCAAAGACGCTAAACTATCGGATGATGAGAGTTTTCCAGAGTATGCACCTTATATATCTACTGTGTTAGAAAAAATAGGCGGAGGCCTTAGCTCACTTGCCGACATTATATGCGATGAAAGAGAAGATTTTAGTGTAGAGAATTTAATTGTAGAGCCACAAGAGGGTATTTCTGCTGCGGTTTCAGGCAAGAAAATACTTATTGGAACTATAGATCTTATGAAGAAACACAAAGTCAAAGACTATGATAAGGCGGTTTTCCAAACAATCAGCCTTAGCAATAATCCGCTTTATTTAAGTGTAGAGGATAAAGTAGTCGCAGTGTTAAGTCTTGATTACAGAATAGATAAACGTAAACTTAACGAACTAAAGAAGATTAAAAAATTGGGAATTAGGCTACTAGTTCACAATGTTGACCCTAATATCAACACAGCTTTGATATCCAAAGTGTGTGGAATAGAAGAAAATATAATAGCAATGTTGCCATCAAATCAATATGATCTTTACGCTTCGTTGATTAACGATAAAAAAGAGGCACTTGATGCCAACATAATAACAAAGGGTAGACTGGAATCATTTGTAAGAGCTGTTTCATTATGCAAGGGCTCAAGCACAATGGCTATTACATTGATGAATGAATTGCTGACTATTGTATTAGGACTTGTTTTGGTTGCGATATTTGTATTTGCTGTGGACGGCATGGCATTATCTATGATATCAATGTTAGGATTTATGCTGATTTCGGCAGTGCTGAGTTTAGTGTTTCCAAAATTTATAAAAAAGTAAAAAATTATGGGTTGTGAAAGATAATAACTATCACAACCCGATTTTTTAAGGACTGACATTAGTTTAAGTTACAATCTATAATTTATATATTGTAATATTTGTAAATTTATTATATAATATATGCAAAAGCTATCAGAATTATTATTTTAAAGGAGAAAATTAAATGTATTGTGTTTATTGCAAAAGAAAAAATGATGATAATGCAAAAGTGTGTGAAAAATGTGGTGTAGAACTTTTACCTATAGTTCAGTTAGAATCATTAAATTATGAAACTATGAATTCTGCTTATGCCGAAGACTTAAAAGGAGTAAAGGTTGGGTTTACGTATAAAGGAGAACTAAAAAGATTAATTTCCTGTATTGAAAATGGCGATTGTAGCTATTACCCTGTCCGAATAGAGGGTTGGTATACAATTACTAGCAGTAACATTGAAGATACTGTTCACTCTTCTGATACGTATTACAAAGTTCAAACTCTTAATAAAAATCCACTTGCTTATGATATAGAAATTGCAAATTATTGTAATTATTCACCAGCGGTAATGGAACACAGTTATATTCTTAGAAGGAAAATAAAAAACAAATATAAATATATGTTAGTTCCAAGCACAGAAACAAGCTACATGATAGAAAATATCAAAGGTTTACTTTTGAGTAGTGCTAATAAAATTAGAAAAAGAGATACAGCAGATCTTTTTGATAAAGGGTTACAAAAGTTAGGTAGCTTATTTAGAAAAAACAAGTAGTTTATTTTTACATTAATAAATCTTTATATATTTGATAAAATAGTAGTATTATTGATAAAAATTTAAGAAATAATTAAAAGTTCATTAATTTTCTATAACTTGACTTCAAAGTTCTATTGGTGTATAATGTAAATCGATTAAGTATATAAGGAGCGAGATATGTTTAAAAACAAAGATATAAATAAATATAAAAGGAAAAAAGTCAATGCTTCTAAAAAGGCGAACTTTGAAGATGAGTTGGCGGTAGCTGCTACAGCTACAACTAAAACAGTTTTTTCTATGGTTATGAAATTGATTCTAACTGTATTTATAGTGCTGTCTATAGCAGGGTTAGTAGCTCTGAGTGCTGTTGTAACCTTTATTTTAAGCCTTAGGGACACTCAAATACAGGCGCTAGAAACAGTTATCCTAAATCAATCAAGCACAGTTTATCTGACAGACGATGAAGGCAACGACGATAAATATATGATCTTCCATCAAAATGAGAATAGAACATGGGTTGAGTATAAAGATATTCCAGAAAACATGATTTACGCTCAAGTGGCTATTGAAGACAAGAGGTTTTTCGAGCATGATGGAGTTGACTGGTATAATACAATAGGTGCGGCTTTTAGGCTTCTAACTGGTGCAGAAGATACTAGAGGTGGTTCGACTATAACTCAACAGTTAGTAAAAAATATTACTCAAGAAGATGACGTTAGTATAAATAGAAAAATTACAGAGATTTTTGCGGCTTTAAATTTACAAGCTCAGTATTCAGATGAAGAGATACTAGAGTACTACCTTAATGTTGTAAACTATGGTAGTAATGTTCATGGCGTCGAGGCAGCTGCACAGCTATATTTTGGTAAGTCTATTACAGAGGCTTCACTAGCTGAATGCGCTATGATAGCTGGTATTACTCAAATGCCTTACTATTATAACCCAATAAACTTCCCAGATAATGCGGAAGAAAAGCAAATGACTGTTTTGGGTGAAATGCTAGAGCAAGGCTATATTACAAGAGATGAATATGAAGAAGCTAAGCTTGAATCTGAAAACATGAATTACGTATTTACTAAATCAGAGACTGGTACTACAGAGGATGAAGAAGTGCTTGACTCAAACTCGGTTTGGAACTGGTATATTGAAGAAATGCGTAACGATATAATCAGAGACTTGCAAGAAGAGCTAAATGTTTCTGCTGGTACTGCCGAGAACATGCTTTTTAACGGTGGTTTACAAATCTATTGTGCTATGGATTTAGAAGTTCAAGAGGGCATAGAAAATGTAGTTGTAAATGCTGACGATATATTAGGCGACCCAATGATAGAAATAGGTTTCTATTATATGGATTATGACGGCAGAACTATTGCTGTAGTCGGTAGCCGTTATGAAAAAACAGGTAACTTGGTTCTTAACCATGCGACGCAAACTACTCGTCAACCAGGTTCATCTATTAAACCACTTAGTGTTTACTCTTTGGGAATAGAATCTGGTGTTATAAATTATAGCTCTATGGTAGACGATAATCCACTTCCTGACTATTATGGCCCAGGCGAACCTGGCCCTCAAAACTATGTAAAGTGGGACTACAGAGGTTATATGTCTGTCGCTACAGCTATAGCGACTTCTCAAAATGCTCCTTCTGCACAGGTTCTTGAATTGATTGGTGTAGATGCAAGCTTTAACTATTTAATAGATAGATTTAATATCAGTACACTTGATAATACAGATGACAGAACAAAATCTGCTATGGCAACAGGTGGTACCTACAATGGTGTAACCGTTGAAGAGATGACAGCTGCCTTCCAAGTTTTTGGAAACCAAGGTGAATATAACGAGCCGTACACTTATTACTATGTAACAGATGCAGACGGAAAGATTTTGCTAGACAATAGAGACAATCAACCAGAAAAGGCTATGTCTGCTGTTAATGCAAGCATAATGAATAAATTACTACAATATGTTATGACGAATGGTACAGGTATCGCCACAAAAATCCCTGGAGTTACTATATATGGTAAAACAGGTACTACAGACGATATTCACGATATTTGGTTTGTTAATGGTACTCCTTATGGTGTTTCAGGAATTTGGTCAGGTTATTCAAAAGAACCAGATACCTTACCGACACAAGGTCATCATAGAACATTGTGGTCAGCTATTATGGAATATATGCAGGAGACCCACTGGGTAAATGAAGAGCCTAAGTATTTTGAGTATTCAGATGAGATGATTTCTGCTAGATACTGCACAGATAGTGGTTATTTAGCGGGCGATAATTGTCCTCATACCCAAACAGGTTGGTATAGTAGTGCAAGTTTACCACGTACTTGCAACAGTAACACAGATCACTCACAATACAGAAATGATCCAACTACTCCTGAGCCGTCACCAACACCTACCCCGATAGCTCAACCTCCTGTCCCAACAGCTCCACCAGAAGAACCAGAGCCTAATCCAGAGCCTGATTCTTCTAACTCAGATCCAGAAGAGGAGTCTTCAGATTCCACCTCGTCAACTTCTGAACCAGCTGAGGTTAATGAAGATACACCATGGTTTTTCTGGTAAAACAAACAAAACGTTAATAATAAATTTAGAACTGTTGTGCAATGCGACAGTTCTTTAATTTTGCACAAAAAGGACTTGAAATTTTTGTAGATATATGTTAAACTGTATCTAGTGAAAATACAGTAGTACACGGGTGGTGGACAATGTTTAGTGAATCATATTTAATAATAGAGAAGTCTGCATTGCCAGACACTTATGAGAAAGTCTTGCAGGCTACTATGTTGCTTGAAAATGGAGAGGCTAAAAATGCTTCGGAAGCTGTGAAGATAGTAGGTATATCAAGAAGTGTGTATTACAAGTATAAAGATAGTGTATATTCATATAAAAAGAAAGAGACATCGGGAATACTAACGGTTCAAGTAGTTTTACTCGATAAACCAGGGGTTTTAGTTAATCTTCTTTCTGCTTTTTATGAAGTAGGAGCAAACATACTAACAGTAAACCAAAATATCCCAATTAGGGGAAAGGCCTTTGTTTCGTTATCTGCTAGGATAAGCGATATAACAGTAGAGTTAGACGAACTACTCTCAAGAATAAAGGCGTTGAATGGTGTAGTTAAAATAGATAGTCTTTCAAATTAGGAAAACACAGAAAGGTGATTCGCCTAAACTAAAGGCGGAGAAGGTGGTCGGATTTATGGCAAAGATAGCAGTATTAGGGCATGGCGTAGTAGGTTCAGGTGTGCTTGAGGTGGTTTTAAGCCACAAAGAAAGTCTAAAGACAAGGGCTAAAGAGGAGATTGAAGTTAAGAAAATTCTTGACTTAAGAGAATTTCCAGAGCTTGAGTATGCAGACTTATTTACAAAAGATTTTAACGAGATTTTAAATGATCCAGAGATCAAAATTGTAGTAGAAGTAATGGGCGGATTAAATCCTGCATATGATTTTGTTAAGTCTTGTTTAGAGAATGGCAAGAGTGTGGTTACATCTAATAAAGAGCTAGTAGCCGCAAAGGGTGCAGAACTTATTGCTCTTGCACAAAAAAATAATCTAAACTTCCTGTTTGAGGCAAGTGTTGGTGGCGGTATTCCAATTATTAGACCAATCAGCCAGTGTTTAGCTGCAAACGATGTAGCAGAGATTGCAGGTATATTAAACGGCACAACTAACTTTATCTTAACAAAGATGATTAGAGAGCAAATGGACTTTAAGACAGCTTTGCAATTAGCTCAAGACTTAGGTTATGCAGAGCGTGATCCTTCAGCAGATGTAAACGGAGGAGATGCTTGCCGTAAGATTTGTATTTTAGCGGCTCTTTCATTTGGAACACATATATATCCAGAGGACGTATTCACACAAGGTATAACAGAGCTTACTCTAGCAGATGTTGATTATGCAGCTTCATGGGGTGGAGTAATTAAGTTAATAGGCTTTGCGAAATACACACAAGAGGAAAAAGTAGAAATAATGGTAGCACCTATGTTTGTTTCAAGAGAAAGCCAATTATCAAGTGTTGACGATGTGTTTAACGGCATTATGGTAAGAGGTGATGCAACAGGCGATGTTGTATTCTATGGCAAGGGTGCTGGTAAACTTCCTACAGCTAGTGCGGTAGTAGCGGACGTTATAGATTGTGTAAAACACTTTAATGCAAGAAAATACCTATACTGGGAAGATAGTAAGCCGAACTATGTTGCTAACTATAAAGAAATTGTATTTGATTTCTATGTTAAGACTAGTGGCAGTGATGAAGCATCAAAGCTTGTTCAAAAAGTATTTGGTCAAGTACAAAAGCTATCAAGAAAAAATCCTGAAAATAGCGAATTTGCATTTGTCGCTTCAGCTTTAAACCAAAGTGGAATTGATGAAAAATTGTCAGAGCTAAAGGCTTTAGGTTTAAATATAGATAACTGCATTAGAATTTCTAATTTTTAAGGGCAAGAATAACTTAAATTTTGAATAAAGGACAGTCACGGGGAACAAACCCCAATTTTTGAATGCACTATGTGCAAAAAATGACGAGGTCACATATGATAAGAATAGATGTTCCGGCAACAAGTGCTAACTTAGGTGCAGGTTTCGACTCACTGGGTATTGCACTTAGCATGTATAACAGAGTTTGGATGGAAGAGAGCGACTATATAGAAATTAGCTCATGTGATGACACAGAAATTCCAACAAACGAAAACAACTTGATTTATTGGGCGGCAAATCATCTTTATGATTTATGTGGCAAAAAATTGCCCGGTCTTAAGATAATTCAAGAAAATAATATCCCAATGACTAGGGGTCTTGGCAGTAGTTCTGCCTGTATAGTGGCAGGAATTTTAGGCGCTAATAGGTTATTAGGTTCTCCTTTTACACAGCATGAGCTGTTAAATGTAGCTGCGAGAATTGAGGGACATCCAGATAACACAAGTCCTGCGATTTCAGGAGGCTTAGTAGCCTCTGCAATGGAGGCGAACAGGGTATACAGTGTAAGTGTGCCTGTTAGCGAAAAAATTGCATTTGCTGTGATGATTCCACCATTTGAACTTAAAACAGAAAAGGCTAGAAAGGTTCTTCCAGAAAAATACAGCAGGGAAGATGCCGTATACAATTTATCAAGATCAGGACTTATGACAGCCTCGTTGTTTTCAGGTAATATAGAGAATTTAAGGGTGGCAGTTCAAGACCGAATACACCAACCTTATAGAATATCTTTAATAGAAAATGCCGATACTGTATTTAGAATGAGCTATGAGTTAGGCTCGCTTGGAACTTATATAAGCGGAGCTGGACCTACAATCATTTCACTTATAGAGGCAGACAACAAAAAATTCCATCAAAATCTCATAAATCAATTCGAGAAAAAAGAGATTGAAGGATGGAACATTCAAATCATGAAAGCTGACCCACAGGGTGCTAAGATAATAATAGAATAAATTTAGGAGGTTATTATGGCTTTAATAGTACAAAAATTTGGAGGTTCATCTGTTAAAGATGCCGAAAGAATTTTTAATGTAGCAGATATTGTTACTTCAACTTACAAAAAAGGAAACAAGGTTGTAGTAGTAGTTTCAGCACAAGGCGACACAACAGACGATCTAATAGAAAAGGCGGCCGAGATTAATACTAAGGCGTCAAAAAGAGAAATGGATATGCTTTTATCAGCAGGTGAGCAAATCTCTGCGTCTTTATTAGCTATGGCTATTGAGAAAATGGGATTCCCAGTAGTTTCATTACTAGGATGGCAAGCAGGTTTCTCTACAACATCAACTTATGGCGATGCAAGAATTAAAAAGGTTAATCCTGTAAGAATTAATAAAGAGCTTGATAAAAATAACATTGTTATAGTTACAGGTTTCCAAGGAACTAACCGTTTTGATGACATGACTACTCTAGGTAGAGGTGGTTCAGATACAAGTGCTGTTGCAATTGCTGCTGCAATGAAGGCTGACTTATGCCAAATTTACACAGATGTAAACGGCGTTTATACTGCTGACCCTAGAAAAGTTAAAAATGCACAAAAATTAGACGAAATAACATATGACGAAATGCTAGAACTAGCAACTTTAGGTGCTCAAGTTCTTCACAACCGCTCAGTAGAGATGGCAAAAAAATATCAAATCGAACTAGAAGTATTGTCCAGCCTAACACGTGAAGCAGGTACAATCGTTAAGGAGGAAACAAACGTGGAAAAAATGTTAATTAATGGTGTAGCAAAAGACAACAACATAGCTAGAATTTCAATAGTAGGTGTTCCAGATAGACCAGGTCTAGCTTTCAAAATCTTCTCAAGACTAGCAAGCAAGAATGTGAATGTTGATATCATTCTTCAATCAATCGGCAGAGACGGTACAAAAGACATAAGCTTTACAACTCAAGCAGACAAACTAGATCTAGCTTTAGAAGTACTAGAGCCATATGTAGAGAAAATCGGAGCTAGCAAGATTGTAACAGACGCTAATGTAGCTAAAGTTTCAATAGTTGGTGCAGGCATGGAGACTCATCCAGGCGTTGCTGCTGACATGTTCGAGGCTCTATTTGAGACAGACATAAATATTCAAATGATCTCGACTAGCGAAATCAAAATTTCAGTTCTTATCAGCAAAGATGACGCTGACAGAGCAGTATCAGCAATCCACGGCAAATTCTTCGACTAGTCGGTCGGTTAGCCCCGACAAGCAAGTCGGTAAGCACCGACGGGCAAATTCGCACACTAAGTCACAAATAAATTATAACTTTATCGCCTGCGACCCACAAAACGGGTAACAGGGTAACAAAAGTCGGTAAGCACCGACAAGCAAATTCGGTCGGTAAGCACCGACAGGCAAATTCGGTCGCTAAACTATCTAAGTTATAAGGTATATGGCTTATAGCCTGTAACTAAGACAAGAGCGTATCACGTAATCATTAAATTCAAACTTCAAACATTTTTATAAAACGTCCTACAATAATTTTGTAGGGCGTTTTTATTGTGTATAATACTTCTAAATACTAAAAAAGAGCTAGTGCCGAAACACTAACTCTTTTAAATATAGCAATAAATTATGCTTTGTTAACTGAACCGAATAGTTCCATTTTCTCTTTTACAAGAACTTTGATAGCCTCAACGCCAGGTGCTAGAACTTTTCTAGGGTCAAAACCTTTACCTTTTTGGTCTTTACCAGCTTCAACATACTCTCTTGTAGCCTTAGCAAAAACTAATTGACACTCTGTGTTAACATTGATTTTAGCTACTCCTAATGAGATAGCTTTTGCAATCATTTCATCAGGTATACCTGTTCCACCATGTAAAACTATTGGCATATCACCAACTTTAGCGTTGATAGCCTCAAGTGTCTCGAATGAAAGACCAGCCCAGTTTTCAGGGTATACACCATGAATATTGCCGATACCAGCTGCAAGCATTGTTATGCCTAGGTCAGCTATTGTTTTACACTCTTCAGGATCAGCACATTCACCTGCACCAACTACTCCGTCTTCTTCACCACCGATAGAGCCTACTTCAGCCTCTATTGATAGACCTAAAACGTCACATGCGTTTACAAGAGCAGTAGTTTTTTCGATATTCTCTGCTATTGGATAATGAGAACCGTCGAACATTACAGAAGAAAAACCTGCATTGATACATTCTTTTGCTCCATCAAATGAGCCATGGTCTAAATGTAGAGCAACAGGAACTGTGATGTTTAATTCCTCTAGCATACCATTAACCATACCAACGATTGTTTTGTAGCCACACATGTACTTTCCTGCACCCTCTGATACACCTAAAATTACAGGTGAGTTGTTCTCTTGTGCAGTTTGTAAAATAGCCTTTGTCCATTCAAGGTTGTTGATATTGAATTGTCCAACTGCGTATTTTCCAGCGTGTGCCTTTTGTAGCATTTCTTTTGCAGATACTAGCATATTGTTGATTCCTCCAAATTTTTATTATATATTCATTATAAGGCATTTTCGTTAAAAAATCAAGCCTATATTAATGTTTTCTCTTTAATAAACTCTTTAATTTTACATTTATCTCGTTATTTTCTATTTCAATCACAGCATATTCCTCAAAATACAATGAGGATGCACCTGGGTTAATATAGTAAATTCCATTAGAGTAGTCACACTTTTGCATGTGTGTATGTCCATAGCAGACAATATCATGTGCCTTTGCTTCAGCGTAATCTTGCAGTTTGCCAAGACCGCTCTTAACATAAAATTCGTGACCATGGGTTACCATTATTTTAACTCCGGACAATTTAATTTCATGCTTTAAGGTTAGCTTGCTGTTATAATCAGAGTTGCCTCTAACTATATAAAAGTCAATATTTGGGAATTTTGACCTAATTATTGAAAAATCCGCTTCACCATCACCACAAAAAATTAGTGTTGATACATCCTCTTCAGAATCAATAATTTTCTCTAAAACTTTAGGACATCCATGGCTGTCTGACGTAACAAGTATTTTCATAATAAGCCTCCATTTCCACATTTTGTTTCTGTTTATTTGTTTGTTTATTCTATTATATCAACAATAGCAGAATATGTCAACTGTTATGAGTGAATATATTGTATATTTTTGCATAGTATTCCCATTTTTTTTAAAAACAGTTAATAACTTAGCTGTTATTTGATACATTACTCACAAAAATTCGATGTATTTTGATTATTGAGTGTTTTGGTCTAGCATTAGTTCAAGCGCTTCGGCTAATTGTGCAGGACATGATGTTCCTCTACTTCCACAGTTAGTGCCTGATAATTTTTCTATAACATCTTTTGCCTTCATTCCTTTAACTAAAGACATAATTCCCTTTGTGTTTCCGTTGCAACCACCAACAAATTCTACATTTTTTATTATATCTCCATCTAGTTCAATTTTTATCTCTCTTGCACAAATTCCTCTTGTTTTAAAACTTTGCATATATTTCTCCTTATTATTGTTCTGATGTTCCTTTTTCTAATAGATATGTCGCTTCTAAATCTGAAAGATGTAGTTTTACTGCTAAATCGTATTTGTCGTACGCTAGGCTAATTGCAAAAGATCCACCCTTTACACTGTCGTCAAAACCACCCATATGCCACCTAATCGCCATGGCTTCGTCAAGTTTTAACCTAATAAATCTTTCAATTAAAAATACTGATTTCTCACCATGTCCATAAGGGAATATATCTTCTACCATGTAAAATGGAACCTTTTCCCATTTTCCTGTGTCCTCGTTCTTTACATTTCTTGTTGAAGTCTTATAAAATTGTGCCTTGCACACGTCGTGAAGCAGTGCTGTAATTGCAAAACTTTCTTCATTAGAATTATCTGTAAAGTATTTTGCCCTTAAAACCTCATAAACATTCACGCTGTGCATTAAAAGTCCGTGTTCACATGCGCAATGAAATTTTGTACTGGCAGGAGCTGTAAAAAAATCTGTTTTCTCTAGCCACGCTAAAAGTCTTTCACTGCCTTCACGTTTGATATGTGTGTTGAAAATATCGTAAAATCTCTGCTTGTATTCAGCTGGTGTGTTCATTTTTTTCCTCCTTAAAAATTATTCGCATTTATTTTAACATAAAAATTCTCTTAAAACAATAGTAATAATATTAATTATTAAAACATATTTATTACTATCAGCATTAAAGGTGGTATTAACTTGAAAAAAATAATCAATTTTAGTATGGGTTCTCTAAATATGAGGCTTAATCTAAACTATGCTTTAGCTTTTGTGCTTCTATATTTGCTGGGCTTACTGTCAGTCTTTTTTATTAATTTAGATGCAACGGACAAGCTGTTGTCGCCATTTTACATAATCCACGACAGCAAAGAGCTTTTACCTTCTCTTGTGCATTCTTCACTCTATTTTTTCTCTTTTGCTACTATTAGCTTTTTTCTTGCAAACTCTAGATTTGGATATTGTTTTATACCTATTTTGCCGTTTGCTAAAGGAGTTTTCACTTGTGTTTCGGTAGCTTATTTATTTGAGACCTCACAAAGTATATTTCTTATATTAATTTACGCTTTAATAATAACAATAGAATTTAGCCTGCTTATATTATACTTTGTTTATTGTGTCGATGTTTCGCTAAGTTTTAAAAGAATAACTAATAGGTTTAGTTTTAATAACGATGCTTACATATACATATGTTTGTCGGTTTTGATGATAATTGTGAGTATAATTCAAGTATATCTGTGAACCATATGTGAAATTATTTGTTTGGTATTGATTATCTCATAAAATTAGTGTATAATTAATTCAATTTATTTTAGGAGATGATTATTTGGGATTGTTCTTTAACAGTTACAACAAACCTGGTGCAGGAGTAAGTGACGAAGTAGAAGAGTTATCAGGATTTGCGAAATATTTTGTAATATATAAAAGGCATTTCGATAAACTATTAAAACTTAACTTAACTTTTTTGTTGCCTTTTCTAGTTTCAGCAATACTTATGTTTCTTTTATATTTCGCACCAGTTTCACGACTTACATATATGGGTGTAGATTTATGGCTAATGTATGTAATGCCACTGCCATTAGTGTTTATGTTCCCGTTATGGGGAGGCTTAATGGTGGTAGCAAGAAGAATTTCGCTAGGGCAATATGTGTTTGTATGGCATGAATTTTGGAAAGGCGTTAAAGAAAACTTTAAACAATTTATGTTTAATGGAATTACAGTATACATATTGTATGTTTTACAAAGTTTTGCGTTGATGTTCTATAATTCAAGACTAAGCGATGGATTTATTAATTATATTCCTTTTGTACTTGTGGTATTACTGGCTTTATTATTTATTACAGCACAATACTACATACCTTTACTTATAGTTTCGGTGAACTTACCGCTTGTAACAATATATAAAAACGCTTTATTATTCTCAATATTTGGATTACTTAAAAATATAGGATTTGCATTTATTATGCTACTAATTGCATTCTATTTTGTGTTTTTCTGGAACATTATGGGTTTGACTGTAGTTATAAGTTTTGTTTTAGTGTTATTCTTTATTTTTTCATTTATAAGTTATACAAACGCATCAATTTTTTACCCAACAGTAAAAAAATATATAATAGAACCAGCTGATGAAGATTAATTTTAATGGTGACTGCTTTGCGGTCGCCATTTGTTTTTATGTGTGCTAATTTGCCAGTCGGTGCTACCCGACTTTAACTATAGAGATTTAATATTTTGGATGCA
>CAYJER010000002.1:0-73671 GCA_964369225.1 uncultured Eubacteriales bacterium | reverse complement strand
GGCAATAAAGCTTTAAATTATTTGTTGCTATGTGTGCGAATTTGCCTGTCGGGGCTACCCGGCTTTAACTATAGAGATTTAATATTTTGGACGCAGGCAATAAAGCTTTAAATTATTTGTTGCTATGTGTGCGAATTTGCCTGTCGGGGCATCCCGACTTTACTGCAACTATTACACAAAAAAATAAAATATTTTTAAATTTCTGTTGTATTCTTAAGAAAAAAATGTTAAAATAGAATAAACATAGCAGTAAGGAGACAGTATGAGTTTAAAGAAATGGGAAATTAAGTCGTTAGACAAAGAAAAATCAGCTACAATTGCAGAAGAATATCAAATCCCTACAGTTTTGGCGATGCTTTTGAGCCAACGATGTAGCGATGATGAGATAGACAACTTTCTTTACGAGGGTAGTTTTGCCGAGTCTCCTTTTGACATAACAGACATGGACAAAGCGACTGAAAGACTAAGGTTAGCCTTAGATAATTCAGAAAAAATTGCTATATACGGCGACTATGATGCAGACGGTGTAACATCTACTGCAATTCTATATGATTACCTTAAAACTCTTAGTGCAGATGTTATTTTCTATATACCTGAGCGTGAGGGAGAGGGCTATGGAATGAACGCAGATGCAATAAAAAAACTTCACGCTGAAAATGTTAGCTTAATAATAACTGTAGACAATGGAATATCATCTGTAGATGAAGTGAATTTAGCTAACGAGCTTAACATAGACGTTGTAATTATAGATCATCACAGACCATCTGAAATTTTGCCAAACGCAGTAGCTATAGTTGACCCTTACAGAGTTGACTGTACTTCTTATTTCAAGGCTTATTGTGCAGCTGGTTTAGTGTTTAAGTTTTTGTTAGCAATGGAATTTGACTATGGCGACGAAGATGAAATTTTACATAGATATTCAGATTTGGCATGTATTGGAACAATAGCGGATATTGTTCCATTATCTGGAGAAAATAGAGTTATAGTTAGAAATGGACTTAAAAATATATCAAAAAGTGAAAGAGTAGGCATAATAGCTTTGCTAGAAAAATCGATGATTGAGAAACCTAGTTCTACTGCCGTAGCTTTTACTTTAGCTCCACGAATTAACGCAAGCGGAAGAATGGGCTCTGCTAGGCAGGCTGTAGAAATGCTTGTGTGTGACAACAGAGAAAGAGCCTTGCTTATAGCAGAAAATATTTGCAGTGCCAATGACGACAGAAAAGAAATTGAGGCACAGATAATCAAGGAAGCTATCACAAAAATCGAATCAGATAATAAGATAAAGTATGCTAGGGTAATAGTTGTAGATAACGAGAACTGGCACCCTGGTGTAATTGGAATAGTAGCCTCGAGAATTGTAGAAAAGTATGGCAAGCCGGCAATAATTATATCGGTAGATGAACACGGGGTAGGCAGTGGTAGAAGCATTGGAGATTTTTCTTTGTTCGATGCCATTACGCATTGTAAAGATTTACTTATTAGGTTTGGCGGACACAAGGCAGCGGCTGGGCTTTCGGTAGCCAAAGAAAATATCCCAAAATTCAGAGAAAAGATTAATGAGTTTGCATTAAATTATTATGAAACAATGCCTGTTTCTACACTTGAGATAGACCTTAAACTACAGCCTAGGGCATTATCTGTCGATATAGCACAACAAATAAGCCTATTAGAGCCATTTGGGTCAGGGAATAAATCTCCTGTATTTGGAATTTATTTAGTTAAACTTGAAAAAGTGACAGCTCTAGGAGCCATGAAAAACCATTTAAGGCTTAATTTTTCAAGAGACGATGTTAAAATAGAGTGTATGTTATTCTCTTGTACCTTAGATGAATTTCCTTACGCTGAGGGTGACTTATTAGACCTTGCTGTAAGCCTTGATGCAAGAGAGTTCAGGGGAGTTAATTCACTAACAACTATAGTTAGGCATATCAAGCCATCTAGTGTAGACATTGATGTGCAAATTTCAAGCTATAAAGGCTTTGAAAAATTTATGAGAAATGAAAGTCTAACAGATAATGAGTTTCACTTAATCGACATCAGCCGTGAGGATTTAGTATTAATATATAAATACATTAAACAAAAGAATAAATTCGCACTACTTCAAGTTCCTTCAACTCTTAACAATATAAACGTAGGTAAGCTAATGTTAGGATTAAAAGCACTTGAAGAAAGTCAACTGATTGAACTTAATATAGAAAGCTTGATTGAAGTTAAAATAGTACCGACCGACAAAAAGGTGGATATTATGAACTCAAACATAATAAAAAGACTTAAAGGTAGTAAGAAAGGTGATAATCTAGGCTAATTAGAGCCTAGTAAAGGGTGAATATATGCAGATTAAGACTAGAACATATGAAGAGTTAATTGATGTTATCAAAAAATCAGATAAAGAATATGACTTAGAGTTGATAGAAAAGGCGTATAAATATGCTAATGAATCTCATGGCGATCAAAAAAGACGTTCGGGAGAACCTTATATTATTCATCCTATTTCTGTAGCATATATATTAGTAGAGATGGGAATGGACAACGCCTCAATAGAAGCTGGTTTGCTTCATGACGTTGTAGAAGATACCCATATAACACTACAAGAGATAAAAAAAGAGTTCGGTGAGGAAGTTTCTAAACTTATCAATGGGCTTACAAAAATAGCTAAGATTGAGTTTTCTTCAAGAGAAGAGCTACAAGCAGAAAATATCAGAAAAATGCTTATGGCCATGGCGGAAGATATCAGGGTTATTATTGTAAAATTTGCAGATAGAATGCACAATTTAAGCACACTAGAGTATGTTGCCGCACAAAAGCAACGTGATAAATCTGTGGAATGTCTTGAAGTTTATGCTCCTATAGCACATAGACTTGGTATGAAAAAAGTTAAAGAGTATATGGAAGACGTATCTCTTAGATATCTTGATGCTATTGCATATGAAGAAATCACAGACAGATTAAGTCAAAAGGGTGAAAAAAGAGATAAATTTATTGCAGATACTAAATCATATATTTTATCAAGACTGGATAAAATAATTGATAAGCCTTTTATAGAGGGAAGAGTTAAGAGCGTTAACGGAATATACAGAAAGATGTTTATTCAAGGCAAGAGTTTTGAAGAAATTTATGACTTATTCGCACTTAGAATTATCGTGAATAACATAGCTGAATGTTATAACGTTCTAGGAATTATTCACGACATGTTTAAGCCACTTCCTAATAGGTTTAAAGATTATATATCTACTCCAAAACCTAACATGTATCAATCACTTCATACAACAGTGGTTGACAGGGCAGCAATGCCTTTTGAAATTCAGATTAGAACATGGGATATGCACCAAACTGCTGAATTTGGTATAGCAGCTCACTGGAAATACAAACTTGGAATGACAGATGGAAACGATAAAGACGAGGCACTAGAAGGTCGTCTAGCTTGGATTAAGCACATGCTTGAAAATCAAGAGGACAGCGAGGATATCACAGACCTAATAAGCTCTATAAAAACAGATTTGATTCCTGAGGAAGTATTTGTGTTTACCCCTAAGGGTGATGTTGTTGCATTGCCTCTAGGTTCAAATGTAATCGACTTTGCTTATGCAATTCATAGTGCTGTGGGTAACAGAATGATAGGTGCAAAGGTTGATAAAAGAATAGTTCCACTTGATTATAAGGTGAAGACAGGCGAAATTGTGGAAGTATTGACAACTAAAGAGGTTTCAAGAGGGCCTAATAGAGACTGGATTACAATAGTTAGAACCAGTGAAGCTAGAAACAAGATACGAACATGGTTTAAAAAAGAAAAACGTGATGAAAATATTGTAGAGGGTAAAGCTGAATTTGAGAAAGAGTGCAAGCGTAATAATATTGTAATAAGTGAAGAACTGCTCAAATTTATTCTTGACACTGTAGGAAAAAAATATAGTTGCTCTACACTTGAAGATGTTTATGCGACTATAGGATACGGCGGAATTAAACTTTGGAGAATTCTTCCTAGAATAAAAGAAGAGTCTTTAAAGCTTAGTAAAAATGAAAATGCACTTAAAAAGATTAAGATACACGATGCTTCCGCTAAAAATGCAGTAGGCGGCGTACTGGTAGACGGTATGGAGGGTTGTTTAATTAAGTTCTCTAAATGTTGCAATCCTTTGCCTGGAGATGATATTATAGGCTTTGTTACAAGAGGATTTGGAGTTTCTATACACAAAAATAATTGTACAAATGTACCAAATGATATTTTAAACTCCCCTGAACCAGAAAGATGGGTTCCCTCTCATTGGCAAGGTATAGTTAAAGAAAACTTTAAATCTACTCTTCACATACTCGCAACAGATAGAGAGGGTTTACTAGCAGACATAACCATACAGCTGGCTAACATGCACCTATTTATTCACTCACTTAATTCAAGATCAATAAAAAATACAACAGAGGCATTAATCACAACAACAATTACTATAAATGGTTTAGAGCATTTAAAATCCATAACCGAAAGACTCAATAAAATAAATGGAGTAATTTCAATTTCAAGAAACTAAACAACTTACTATGAAAGGTGGTATACAAAATGATTTTAAAATCTTATATTGGAGACGGTTTAGTTGGGGAAAACTCTTTCCTAATATCAGACTACAGGACAGGAACCACAGCGATAATTGATCCTAGCTTTTTAGACAAAAATACTTTGTCTGATATCAAAAGGATAGACTATATTCTTTTGACACATGCACACTATGATCATATTTCATCTGTCGCACAAATAAAGAAAAAGTATAATGCGAAAATTGTATGTCACAAAGATGAAGCCGATATACTTGCTAATGCAAACCTTAATTTATCAAGTGAATTTGGCAAAAAAGCAGAGTTTGAGGCAGATATTTTACTTGAAGACAATCAAACATTTATGCTAGGTGAATTACCTATAAATGTCATTCATACACCGGGGCATACTAAAGGAGGTTGTTGTTATATTGCTCGTGACCATTTGTTTACAGGCGATACAGTGATGAAAGATACTATTGGAAGAACAGACTTACCTACTGGTGACTACAGTCAGCTAAGAAAGTCAATAGAGAAACTAAAAGCTTTAGACTACAATTACACATTACACTGTGGTCATGGTGAAGACACAAAACTTGATAAAGAAAGAGAATTTAATTATTATTTTGGATAATAATTAAGAGTAATATGACATTTTACATTAACAAAGAATTTATAAAATATGAGGCAGGCAATATTTTTAGAATTTTTCTGCCGTATGAAGAATTAAAGCTAACAAATGAAGAGACTGATGATGCAGATATAAGCCTTGTCTTAAATGATGAAGAATTAGTCTTAAGCTCTAAAACATTTAACTATAGTGAAACAGCAAATTTAGGCTGTGATAAAAAACAAAATGAGTATATAGCATGCAAGCTTATATTTAATATGTTTGCTAAAGTGCTAAACTATGTGCCGAAATGGGGAATGCTTACTGGTATTCATCCTGTAAAACTATTAAGAAATCTCGATGATGATGGCAAAAAAAGGCTACAATCAGAGTACTTTGTGTCAGATGAAAAAATGCAACTATGCAACTTAATTTCATCAATACAAGAACCATATATAAGTGACATAGCAGAGAATGATTTTAGCCTTTACATTTCTATCCCATTTTGCCCTAGCAGATGTAATTATTGTTCGTTTGTTTCGCAAAGCATAGAGAAAACAGATAAACTAATAGCTCCATATGTTGAGCTTTTGCTTAAAGAGATTGAATATACAGCTAAAATTGTCAAAGAAAATAACTTGATTTTACGTTCTGTATATTTTGGTGGTGGAACTCCTACCACCCTCAATTCTGAGCAACTTGAACTAGTTATTTCTTGTGTCAAAAATAATTTTGACAACGCTAAATGTTTTGAGTTTACGGTTGAAGCCGGTAGACCAGACACAATCACTAAAGAAAAATTAATAAAACTTAAAGAATTAGGTGTTCAAAGAATTAGCATTAATCCACAAACTTTGAGCGACCAAGTTCTAAAAAACATTGGTAGGGCTCATAGTGCTGATGATTTTCTAGAAAAATATGACATTGCTAAAGATATTGGTTTTGAGTCTGTAAACACTGACTTAATAGCAGGACTACAAGGGGACGATTTTGACGGATTTAAAAATACTTTAGACAAAATTATAGAATTATCTCCTAGCAATGTTACAGTCCACTCATTGGCACTTAAACGTTCAGCACAAATTTTTAGAGAAGACACTACAAAAGCATATCACAGTCAAAAAGACATGGTAGGCGAGATGATAGATTACTCTATAGAAAAATTAACCAATGCTGGTTATAAACCTTATTATTTATATAGGCAAAGCAGAATGGCAGGCAATGCCGAGAACACAGGCTGGACCAAGGCTAACCATGAGTGCGCTTATAATATCTATACTATGGATGAATCGCAGACAGTAATTGCCTGTGGAGCTGGGGGAGTTTCAAAGCTTAAAGATCCATACTCACAAAGACTTGAAAGGGTATTTAATTTTAAGTATTCCTATGAGTATATACAAAGATTTGAAGAAATATTGAAAAGGAAAGACGAGGTGACGAGACTATATGGCGAGTTTCGCAAGCGGTTACATTAAGTATATCAATCATCTTGAGCAGATAAACGATGCTGTATTTGGGAATGTTGACTTAATGATACAAGAGATTGAAGAAAGTTATCACGAGCATTTAGCTCAAATAGCTGAACATATTGTTTGTTCTAAAAAAAGAATTAAAATTATTATGTTGGCAGGACCTAGCAGTAGCGGAAAGACCACTACAGCACATTGCTTAAAAAAATACATATCAGAAACTGGTAGAAATGTAAGTATAGTATCTTTAGATGATTTTTATCTAGAAAAATCGCAAATACCTGTGTTGCCAGATGGCACAATAGATTTTGACACTGTGGATGCACTCGATATATCAGGAATTAAGTCTTGTATTAAAAAGATTACCGAAGAAGGCGGAAGAGTTGAGATACCTAAATTTAGTTTTGAGCTTAGCCGTCCACTAGACGAACCACAAATTTTAAATATTGATGAAGACGATGTTGTAATAATTGAAGGTATACATGCGCTAAACCCTATTTTTGTAGACAATATTTCACAAGATACATTGGTAAGGATTTATGTAAGTGTGAAACAGCCTATAAAAGATGAAAACGGAATTGTCATGTCGCCGTCAGACATAAGGCTAGTTAGAAGAATTGTAAGAGACGTTCAGTTCAGAAACTCACCGCCAGAGAAAACTCTTAACATGTGGGACATGGTAGAAAGAGGCGAGGATAGATACATAAGGCCATACAGATTTACAGCAGATTTCACCGTTAATTCTATACATCTATATGAACCATGTGTGCTTAGAACAATGGCTATACCAATGCTAAGAGCCATTGAAAGAGATAGTTCTAAATATAGAAAAGCAAGAGAACTAGAGGGAAAACTCATGAGGTTTGAGTCAATTAATAAAACCTTAGTGCCGTCTAATTCAATTTTACGTGAGTTTATAGGAAATGATTAAAATCATGTGTGCCTATTAGAAAGTTTAGCCATGTAGGGGCGGATATTATCCAGACGTGCCTCTTAGGAGTGCTGATGTAGGGAACGGTCTTGACCGTTCCGAGCAAATTTAGTTAAAACTCCGAGTTTTCGGAACGGTCAAGACCGTCCCCTACATCAATTTGTATGTTTTAACGAATTAGATTTAAATCCAAAATCGTTATCGACACGTCAGGATAATATCCGCCCCTACATGTGTTTGTGAGTTATAACGTTTTAATTTTAAATCAAAAAACATAAGAGGCACGTTTGGATTAAAATAACGCATAAAAGGCATGTCTATTACCATATTATTAGTCATAACACTAATGAAAGGTAAGTAGCAGTTTAAATCTGTTGACAGGTCTATATATGAAAAAAAGCGAGGGTTCAAGCTTTATACACGGCGCAATTGTGCTTAGTGTTGGAATGATATTCATTAAGATGACAGGGGCGTTGTTTAAATTGCCCCTTGCAAATGTTATAACTGAAAATGGAATGGGTTACTTCAATACGGCGTATAATTTTTACGCCGTGTTCTTTAGTCTTGCGACAGCTGGTTTTCCTGTTGCTATAGCAGTAATGGTTGCAGAGTTTAAATGTAAGGGCAGATACGGCGATATAAGAAAAGTAAAAAGAATAGCTATTCCTGTTTTTGTTGTGCTAGGACTAGGCTTTAGCCTAGCTATGTTTTTTGGAGCAAATGCCTACACAATTTTTATAGGAAATCCACTTTCTTACTATGCCATTGTGATGCTCTCTCCTACAATTTTCTTCTGCTGTATCAACGCTATATATCGTGGATATTTTGAAGGCTTAAGAAATATGTATCCAACGGTTATATCAGAAATTATAGAGTCCATATGTAAACTGGTGATAGGTCTTAGTCTGGCGGTACTCTCTATGCAAAGGTTTAGCCTTGAATTTGAAACTTTCGGCACTGTAATTGGAATAAGTTTAGGCGAAAATGAAGCCATGCTAATGATTTATGCACTGTCGGCAGCCGCCGCAATAATTGGAGTAAGTGTTGGTTCGTTTATTAGTTTTATTTATCTATTTTTAAAGACTAATCTTAATGGAGATAAAATAACTAAAGAGCAACTAAAAAGGTCTCCTAGTCCGTATCCGTCTAAAGTTATAGTTAAAAGATTGGTTTTGGTTGCAATTCCTGTGGCTACTGGTTCAATTGCGCTTAGCATTGCTGGCTTAGTTGACCAAACAATTTTACAAAGAAGAATAAGCGACATAATTAGCACTTCACCCGATGTGCTAATTAATATGTATAGTGGATTAATTCCCGACGAAAACTTAAGTAACATAGAAACAATACCGAATTTTTTATTTGGTTGTTTTGCGTATGCAGTAGCATTGTTTGTTTTAGTTCCATCTTTTACACAAGCTTTTGCAGTAAGTGCATTGCCGAATCTCACCACTGCTTGGACAAAGAGGAATAAAAAACTTATTAAAAGGTCTATAGAGACAGTAATTAAAACTACTTGTATTTGTGCGTTCCCAGCTGGATTAGGTTTATCGGTTTTTAGTTCAGAGATATTATCGTTACTTTATGGAGATTTAAGTTCACTTCCAATTAGTTCAGAAGTATTAAGAGTATTAGGAATAGCTGCGATGTTCTCTGCGTGCAGTCTGCCTTTCGGGGCGATTTTACAAGGCATGGGTAGGGCAGACTTAAGTGTTAAAACATTATTAGTAGGTCTACTTATTAAAATTTCACTTAATTACATACTTTGTGGAATCGACATAATAAACATTCACGGCGCTGGAATAAGCACCCTAGCCTCTTATATGTTTATATGTATTACTCAATATATTTTAATAGTAAAGGTATCAAAACAAAAAATTAGCCTTACATCATCGGTGTGCAAACCTCTGTTTTGTGCAGTAATATCTGTCTATTTTGCGTGGCTTGCTAGTCTGATTATAGTAAGATATGTAGAACATTTAGGCATAGTAACCATTATAAGCATAGTATTTTGCATGAGTGTTTACATATGTGTCTTGTTGTTGACAAATACCGTTACACTAAATGATGTGGTTAATAAAAAAAAATTAAAAAGTACTTGAAAAAAAAGGAGCAATAAGATAGAATTATGTGTAGTAATTTCGATATAGATTTAAGCCAAAAATTGGAATTGAAAGATTTGCTTAAAATCATGGAAGCATTAAGATCTGAAAACGGATGCGATTGGGATAAAGCTCAGACACATCAAAGCATCAGACGTGAGTTCCTTGAAGAAACATATGAGGCGATCGAAGCTATCGACAATGCCGACCCTGAGCTTTTAAGGGAAGAGCTAGGTGATGTATTGTTGCAGTTAGTGTTTCACAGCCAAATAGAAAAAGAGATTGGAAATTTTGATTTTTACGACGTTATTAATGATATTGCAAGTAAACTTGTAATTAGACATCCCCATGTATTTTCTGACACTCAAGTAAATTCTACAGATGAAATTCTAAGCAATTGGGATAAAATCAAGATAGAGACGAAAGGGCAAAAAGATATTAAGGAAAATATCCAAAGTATCACCAAGGCAATGCCGTCTTTAATGAGATATCAAAAATTTGTTAAAAAAGCTACTAAGTATAACATAAAAGAATTTGATTCAGCCTTTATAGAGGGTGATATCACAGAAAATTCTATAGCGGTAGCGTTGGCGCAAATTGTTAATCTAGCAGAGAAAAATGGGATAGATGCAGAAGAGGCTTTAGCGAAATATACTCAAAATATAATAAATAAGATATAAAATATCGGAGGAAAAAGAAATGAATAGAACAGAATTAGTCGCAGCTATATCTGAGAAGGCAGGTCTAACTAAAAAGGATTCAGAGGCAGCATTATCAGCAGTACTTTCATCAATCACTGAGGCTTTAAAAGAGGGCGATAAAGTGCAACTTGTAGGTTTTGGTACATTTGAAACCAGAGAGAGAAAGGCTAGAACAGGTAGAAACCCACGCACTAATGATATACTTGAGATTTCAGCTTCAAAATCACCTGCGTTTAAACCAGGTAAATCACTAAAGGACATAGTTAACGCTTAATTAACTTACACAAGGGACGGTAATCCGTCCCATTTTCATATTAAAGAGGTAGTATATGAGATTAGATAAATATTTAAAAGTTTCAAGATTAATAAAAAGAAGAACTGTTGCAAACGAGGCTTGCGACGCTGGAAAAATAACAGTAAACGGAAAAATTGCAAGGGCATCTTATGATGTAAAAACAGGCGATATTGTAGAAATTCAATTTGGAGCAAGACTTATAAAAATTGAAGTAGTAAAAGTATTAGAGTTCGCAAAAAAAGAGGACGTTGACCAAATGTATAAAGTAGTAGCAGAACAGTAATAAACGCTTAAAAAAATTCATACTAATAATTAACATTCTTTTTTATTTAGAAAGGTGAATTTATATGCAGTATGAAAAAGAGCTAAAAAAACAACAAACCTTAAGCATTTTGTCTAGAGAAAAAATCTCTGCTGACTCTGTTAGAAAAATTAAATATCTCTCACAAGAAACGGTGTTGCTAGCCACCGATTTAGGTCCGCTTGTAATAAAGGGTGAAAACCTGTTTGTAGATACTCTTGACTCTCAAACAGGTGAAATTCTTATTAAAGGCAAGATAAACAGTGTAACTTACCTAGAAAAAGATGCAAATAACAAATTTAAGCGCATATTTAAATAGATTGAGAGGGCAGTTACATGGGTTTTTGTGAGCAGACAATTGTCCTTTCTCTAGTGGTAGGAGTAATATTAGCCCTGGTTTATACTTTGTTCAGAAAAATATCACTTTTTGTAGATAAAAAAATTTTAACTTTCCTCTTAGATTTTACATTTACCGCCATTACATGTATGTTAACATTTATAGTAGCTCTTGTAATAAACCATGGAATACCAAGATTTTTTCAAATTGCATTACATGTTATTGGATTTTCATGTGTGTTATATTTGTTTTATCCGCTAAAATCGACAAGAAAACTACGCATAAACTATAAAGCGAAACAAAAGCAAAAAAAGACCTAATTTTTTCGAGAAAACTATTGCAAAAAGGTATCATAATAGTTTATAATATATTTATGTGATTTTTCTTATTAGAAGAGAAATTTTTGTGTTTGAAAAGGTGATTAAATTGAAAGAAATTCAAATAAAACGTTATAAAGGTAGTCTACTGCTAAAAGTTTCAGTGTTGGGGTTAATGTTGTTTTTTGGTGTTATGATTGTTAGACAAAACATTCAGATAGGGCAAATGCAAGAACAGACAAACGAATATAAGGCGCTTATATCTGCGCAAGAACTTACCAATGCGCAATTAGAGCTCACTATGGATGAAAACGAGTTTGACAAAGACAGTTTTGCAGAGGATTACGCAAGAGAAGAGTTTGGGTATGCAAAGAATGATGAAAGAGTCTTTGTGAATATTGGTGGAAATTAAACTATCATTAAATTGAGAGGATTAAACATATGCAAATTGAGGTAGGACAAATATTTGAGGGCAAGGTAACAGGAGTTACAAAATTCGGGGCGTTTGTAGATTTTGCAGAGGGCAAAACAGGTATGGTACATATCTCTGAGATCGCTTCTACTTTTGTTAAAGAAATTTCTGATTTTGTAAAAGAGGGGCAAGAGGTTAAAGTTAAGGTTATTTCTGTTTCGGTAGAAGGCAAAATTGCACTTTCAATGAAAAAGGCTGAACCTGAAACTCCTCGTGCGCCAAGACAAGAAAGGCCTGTTAGGACACCTAGATATAACAGACCGGCTCCAGCACCACAGACTCCTGCAAGACCGGGAGATTTCGAGTGGCAATCTAAAAGTCAAGCAGGGACATTTGAAGATATGATGTCGCAATTTAAGCAAACTAGTGATGAAAAAATGTCTGCACTTAAAAGAAATACCGAGACTAAACGTGGTGGCGGTTTTTCTCGTCGTGAGAGATAATAGTTTGCATGAAAATTTTAGGAGAATAGATGAGAGAAATTAATTCAGAATTAATAGTAAATACAGTTGCAGAACTTTTTGTAAGAGCCAATAAGTTTTTACCGAACGATTTGACTGCAATTATAAAAAGTTCTGCCCAAAATGAAAGCGATGAACTAGGCAAGGCTATATTATTTGATTTGTGTGATAATATTAATGCGGCTACCGAGATGGATATACCAGTTTGTCAAGATACAGGTATGGCTGTCTTGTTTGCAGAAATAGGACAAGAGGTACATATAGTTGGTGATTTTGAACAGGCTGTAAACGATGGTGTCAGAAAAGCTTATATTGATGGTTTGCTTAGGTGTTCGGTGGTAGCAGACCCAATTATGCGAAAAAACACGAATGACAATACGCCTGCAATAATCCATACTAGGTTGGTTCAAGGCGACAAGATAAAACTGACAGCCGCACCAAAAGGCTTTGGCAGTGAGAATATGTCTGCCATTAAGATGTTTAATCCATCAGCAACAAAAGAAAACATAATTGAGTTTATAGTAGACACAGTTGTAAAAGCTGGCAGTAATCCATGTCCGCCTGTTGTTTTGGGAATAGGCATAGGCGGTGACTTTGAGTACAGTGCAGTCTTAGCTAAAAAAGCTTTGTGCCGTGATGTTAAACTTAGAAACAGTAATGAATATTATGCTAGTTTAGAGGCTGAAATCTTAAGTAAACTTAACCAAACAGGAATAGGCCCACAAGGATTTGGCGGAGAAATTACAGCACTAGCAGTAAATATCGAGCAATTCCCTACACATATTGCTGGTCTTCCTGTAGCGGTAAATGTTGGTTGCCATGTAACAAGACATGCAGCTGCCGTAATATAAAGGAAAGGTTAAAATTTAAATGATTAAAAACTTAATTCTAACAGCAAAAGGCTTTTTAATGGGACTAGCTAACTTAGTACCAGGAATAAGCGGAGGAACTTTAGCTCTTACACTTGGAATATATGAACAGTTCATATCTGCACTCGGTAACTTCTTTAAAAACTTTAAAGAGAATTTAAAGTTCTTGCTACCGATTGGTATAGGTATACTGCTTTCATTATTAACACTAACAAGAGTAATTGACTTCGGACTACAAAATCACCTGTTTATAACAATTATGTTGTTCGTTGGTGCAATCATCGGTGGATTACCAATGTTAGTTCAAAAAGCTAGTGGTGAAAAACCGGGAATTGCCCATATACTAACATTTATTCTTTCAGCGGCATTGGTCTTATCTTTAGCTTTCTTCGCAGGAGAAAACGAGGTTTCTTTTGAGGGAATGGATTTCTTTGGCTATGTTGCATTATTTTTTGTTGGTATTGTATCATCATTAACCATGATAATTCCTGGAATTAGTGGTTCAGCAGTTTTAATGACTATAGGCTACTATGAACCAACAATTCAAACTATTAAAAATTTAACAGAGCCTGACTTAATGTTATCATCTGCGTTAATACTTATTCCTTTCGGTTTAGGTGTAGTAGGTGGAATGTTAGGCGGAGCAAAGTTTATAGAAATGTTAATTAAAAAATATCCATATAAAGCATATTGGGGCGTTGTAGGTTTTGTAATAGCTTCAATCATAAGCATTATCTATCAAAACTTCTTTGTTGACGGACAGTTAATACCTATAGGTGGCACTGAGTTAGCAATAGGACTAGTAGTTTGTGTGCTAGCTTCAATTCTAGCATATAAATTCGCCGAGAAATAAATTTAAGGAACGGCCTTATGGTCGTTCTTTTTTTATTAATAAAAAATTATAGACTTAATAATATAGTTGTGGTATAATAAAAAATAATGCTATTTTATAGAATTAATAATTTAACAGCTAAGGAGTACTTATGGCTTTTATTGAAGTAAAAGATTTATTTTTTACCTATGATATAGATGAGGTAGACATGAAAATGGCCTTGTCGGGTGTAAACATGGAAGTAAGAAAAGGCGAATTTTTAGCATTGCTAGGGCATAACGGCTGTGGCAAGTCTACTCTTGCAAAAATTTTTAATGGAATGTATAGTCCTTATCAAGGTGAAGTGGTTATTAAAGGAATTACTGTCACAGACGAGGAACAAATTAATATAAGAAGAATAGTAGGTCTTGTTCAGCAAAACCCTGACAACCAATTAGTAGCAGGAATAGTAGAAGAAGACGTAGCCTTTGGTCCTGAAAATTTAGGTGTGCCTCCTCTTGAAATAAGAGAGAGAGTTGACAACGCTCTTAAAGCCGTAAATATGTATGAATACAGGGAACATGCTCCATTTAAGCTCTCTGGAGGACAAAAACAAAGAGTAGCTATAGCGGGCATACTAGCCATGGAAACAGAGTGTATAGTTTTAGACGAACCTACAGCTATGCTTGATCCACAAGGCAGACAAGAGGTTATAGAAACCCTTAAAAGACTTAATAAAGAAAAAGGGATAACAGTAATTTTAATAACTCATTATATGGATGAGGCAACACAAGCAGACAGAGTAATAATCATGGACGAGGGAAAAGTATTGACAGAAGGTGTTCCTCGTGAAGTATTTGCAGAAGTCAAACTATTAAAAGATCACCACTTAGATGTTCCACAGGCTACAGAATTAGCTTATCTATTAAAAGAAAATGGTATAGACTTAGGCGGACAACCTATGAACACACATGAGTGTATCGATTTATTAGAGAAATACATTGAAAGGAACAGTCATGGCTAATACAATTATTGAGACAAAAAATTTAAAATATATTTATGGCAAACAGACACCTTTTGAAAAGGTAGCCATTAAAGACCTATCTATCTCAGTTAACGAGGGTGAAGTGTTAGGTCTTATTGGACATACAGGAAGCGGAAAATCTACATTAGTTCAAATGCTTAACGGACTAATCAGACCAACTAGTGGACAAGTTTTACTAGAGGGCAAAGATATTTGGGCTGAACCTAAAAAAATTCGTGACATTAGATTTAAGGTAGGCATAGTTTTTCAGTACCCAGAATATCAGTTATTCGATGAAACAGTAATTAAGGATATTAGTTTTGGTCCTTTAAATATGGGACTTAGCAAGAGTGAAGCGGAACAAAGGGCATATGAAGCCGCTAAATTTGTAGGCTTAAAAGAGAAACTGCTTAATAAATCTCCTTTTGAATTATCAGGCGGAGAAAAAAGACGTGCCGCAATTGCTGGTGTTGTTGCAATGAATCCAAAAGTGCTAATTCTTGACGAACCTACGGCAGGCCTTGACCCTATGGGCAGAGAAAAACTATTAGAGCAGATTTTAAGATATCATAGCGATGCTGGAAACACAGTTATACTTGTGTCTCATAGCATGGAAGACGTTGGAAAAACCTGTGATAGAGTTTTGGTTATGAATAAGGGCGACAAAGAAATGCTTGACAATGCGTCAGACATTTTCTCAAGAGGACCTGAACTTAGGGCAATAGGTCTTAGAGTTCCACAAATTACACATATAATGAGCAAGCTTTCTATGATGGGGCTCCCTGTAGACGGCGGAACAATAAAAATGCAGAATGCAATCGAGCAACTTATTCCACTTTTAAAAAAGGAGGAACTAAAATGATATCAGATATCACAATAGGGCAGTATTTTCCGGCTAAGAGTATAATTCATAGAATTGACCCTAGAATTAAGATATGCCTTACACTTTTCTTAATAGTTCTTACCTTTGTTGCATTCAATTTTGCATCTATCGGTGTTATAGTTGGATTTATAATTCTTTCTATGATTTTAACAAAAGTTCCAATGAAAATATATTTGAAAAGCCTAAAACCAGTAGTGTTTATTGTTAGTTTCACAGCGGTTTTTAACCTGTTTTATGGTACAGGCGAACCTTTAATAACTATAGGCTTCTTGCAGATAACAATGGGGGCTATCTTAAATAGTATATTAATTGCACTTAGAATTATTTGCTTAATACTTATAAGTTCAGTGCTTACATTTTCGACTTCCCCAACTCAGCTTACAGATGCAATAGAAAGACTTCTAAAACCATTAGCCATAATTAAAGTTCCCGTTCATGAATTTGCCATGATGATGACCATAGCCTTAAGATTTGTACCAACACTTTTAGAGGAGACAGATAAAATAATGTCTGCTCAAAAAGCAAGAGGAGCAGACATGGAAAGCGGTGGAATTATGCAAAGAGTAAAGGCGCTTATCCCTGTATTAATACCTCTATTCGTCTCAGCATTTAGAAGAGCCTATGACCTAGCAACAGCCATGGAGAGCAGATGTTATACAGGCGGTGAAGGTAGAACTAAGATGAAAATTCTTAAGTTATGCAAAAGAGATGCTATAGCTTTAGTTGTAAATGTGTTGGTGCTTGCAGTAGTAATAGTTTTAAATATTTTAGTAGCACCAATAGTGAGGTAAGTTTTGGAACGTAATTTTTTACTTAATATAAGTTATGATGGCTCAAAGTTTCACGGTTGGCAAATTCAAAACAATGCTTATACGGTGCAAGAATGTTTTCAGTCTGCACTTAAATCTGTTTTAGGAGAATTGCCAGACATTAAAGCTTGTAGCAGAACCGACACAGGAGTTCACGCAAGAGATTTTTGTATAAGTTTTAAGACAGAGAGCAAAATCAATGATTTTGGACTTCTAAACGCATTAAATCATTTTTTGCCTAACAGTATAGTGGTTAAAAAGGCAAGAGAAGTAGACTTAGATTTTCATGCAAGATACTCATGTAAGGGCAAAGAATATGTATATGAAATATTTAACTCAAGAATAAGAGACCCTTTTTTAGACACAAGAGCCTTACATTATTATCATGAAATAGATGAAAAAAGGTTAAATGAAGCCGCAAAAGCGTACATAGGTTCGCATGATTTTACATCTTTTTGCACAAAAGATTCAAGAAAATTAGGTGACATGACAAGAACTGTGTTTGACAGCCGAGTTATCCGAGAGGGTGAAATGGTTAAGTTTATAGTAAGTGCTGACGGGTTTCTTTATAATATGGTTCGTATTATGGTAGGCACGCTAATACGAGTTCAAGAGGGTAGAATAAATCCCGAAGATATAAACGGAATAATTGAAGCTCGAGACAGAATGAGAGCAGGAACTACTGCTTTAGCTCATGGGCTTTATCTTAACAAGGTATTTTATGAGGAGGTGAATTAATGAAAAATAAAGAAGTAGTGATTAGAGAAGGCGAATATGGTAATGAGGCTAAAATCCCTGAAGCGGATTACGAACAGACATCAGGTTATGAAGAGATAGAAATAAAAACGTCAAAAAATAAAAATATTAAAAAGACTATTATTATTTTAAGTGTAGCTTTGATAGCTTTTATAACTTATCTTGCGAGTGATTATTTGAGTCGTGAAAATTTTTCGCTATTTTTAAGAAGTAACTTTATAGGTGCAGAAATTGGTGAAGGTTTTCCAGTTGAAATTAGTGGTTCTTCTGTCAATACTAACAATATTGACTCCTATGATACTAAGCTTGCAGTTATAAGTGACACTAACTTTTTCTTGATAAATTCCACAGGAGATTTGTCGGTTGAATTTCTTCACAATTTTTCAGAACCTATAATGGTCTCGGCAGGCGCTAGACATTTAATATATGATGTTGGTGAAAAAAAGTATGTTTTAATCTCTGATGATAATAAAATAATAGAGATGCAAACAGAATACCCAATAAATGTTGCCAGTATCGCTGATAATGGAACATACGCTATTGTTACTCAAGAAGACAGTTACTCTTCTACACTTTATGTTTATACAGCCGATTCACAACTAAAATATCGTTTTGATTTTTCTACAAGTTATGTTACTTCATTAGCGCTTAATGATGATGGAAGTTTTGCATTGGTGGCTTGTGCAGATAGTGAAGAAGCTAAGATTTTTTCTAAAATTTATGCCCTTGACTTTACAAATGTAGATCCGGTACATGAATATGAGTCACAAGATAACCTAATAATTGACGTAGCATATAATGGTAGAAATAATTACTACATGATAGGTGATACGAGCACAGTCTACTATAATGGTTCTACTTTTGAAGAATATGGCTACGAGGGTAAAAGGCTAACTTCTTTTGATGGTGAGGGAGAAAATGTTCTTCTTTCACTTAGTGAGTACTCAGGAGGTGGTGAATGTGAAGTTCATATATTGGATGGGATAAATGCAAATATAGTACAATTAGACGGAACAGTCGAGGATATTTCATCACATGGAATTAGTTTTGCAGTGCTTGTAAAAAATAATATCTATTCTTATCATTTGAATGGAAGCTTGATTTCTAGCACTGAAACCGATAACGATACTAAAAGTATTGCCTTGTGTGACGAAAAAAGAGTGTATGTTCTGGGAATAAAAAATATAAATTTCATAGAATTAAATTAAAAATTACTTGAATTAATTTATGATTTATGTTATATTTTACTTAGAGTATATTAGGAGAAAGGAAATGTATTATGAATTATATTGTAGACATAATAATCTTGGTTATCATCGCTATTTTTACAGTGAGAGGCGTACGTAATGGTTTTTTCTATTCGGCGGCTAATTTTTTAAGCGTAGTAGTAGCTATAATTATAGCAACACTCTTTTCAGACATGGTTTCTGAATTTTTGTTTAACACGTTCTTTAGAGCAGGGCTTGAAGAACGACTAATGCTTGAATTAGAGCAAGATGGTTTAAACCTAGCCGTTCAAAATCTGTTTGAAACATTGCCTAAATTTATGATAGATGCATTGGCAGAAAGAGGTATAACTCAAGTTTCCATTGTAGATGGAGTATCTGGTACAACCGAGGAAATGGCAATAGCCGTGACCGCCTCAGTCTCAGAAGCAATTATCACTATCATCAATTTCTTTGTAATTATTATATTGGCTATAATTCTGATAATAGCTATTAAATTTGCAATTAAGCTTGCAAATAATGTGTTTAAACTTCCATTAATCTCACAAGTTAATCAGATTTTAGGAGGCGTATTCGGGTTTATGTTCTCTTTAGTGCTGATTTTTGTGGTAATTAGTGCAGCTACATTCTTATTAAATGTAGCAAACGATACTTGGATGATTACAATTAACGAATACCTTGAAAATTCATTATTGGCGGAAAAAATAATGAATGGAAATCCATTTACATGGATTTTTGAATAGTATACTATAGTTTGGAGTGAATAGGGGAGTATGGAAAATACTAAAATGAGAAATAAAAATCTCAATATTCCTAATGCTCTTTCAGCGTTTAGGATAATAATTATACCATTTTTTATATACTTTTTTTTAAATGACGAGATTATTACAGCAGGAATATTAATAATTTTATCGGGGATTTCAGATGCCTTTGATGGCATGGTAGCAAGAAAATTTAATCAAATTACAGAACTTGGAAAATTACTAGATCCATTTGCAGATAAACTCACTCAAATTGTAATAGCAATTTGTTTGGGAATTAAATTCCCTATGTTATTTTTGTTTTTATCTGTATTTTTACTTAAAGAATTTGCAATGCTAATACTCGCTAGTCTCCTTGTTAAAAGCAAAAAGAAACCATCTGCTGCAATGTGGTACGGAAAAGTGTCTACAATTTTGTTCTATTTGTCAGCTACTGTGATTATTATTATGTATGAACTTCATGTAGAGAGGCAGACGTTTTATAGTGTTTCAGTAACATTGTTATTCTTTACAGTCATAATGATGATATATTCAGCAGTTAAATACTATGATATATACAAAAATATTAAGGCGTCAGATTCTAAACAACATAGATTTCATTTAAAGCGTGAATTAAGTGCTAAAAAAGTGGTTAAATTTGATAAAAAAAAAAGAAATGACAGTCATATGGAACAAACCTAATGTAGGATTTAGTGAAAAGTGAAAAATGAATAGTGAAGAGTTTATGTGAAAATCCTTGCGGATTTTTTGATTAAAGGCTTTTTGAATAAAAATTCCGTGTTGATAAAGATAAATTTATTAATATATTATAGGGGAGGGTCTGAGTGCAGACGTGTTGATTAGCAAAGAAACCCGTCTCCTACAATCAGTTTTAAAGTTTTCATAACACTAAATTCGGCAAGAATGACGCAGTCATAAAATATTTAATATTTAGTTAAAAGTTTTTTCTTATATTTGGTGTATAGTATCTATTGTACACCAAATTAAGAATGATTATAAATTCATGAATTTATAAGTTATAATATAAAGATAGGAAAAAGATTTATGATAAAATTATGTAGTAGATGCAAAAAACGTCCAGCAGTAGTCTTTATCGCACAGGGCAACAATCCGTCTTCATCGGATGGCTTGTGCCTTGTTTGTGCAAAAGAATTAGGCATTAAGCCTGTTAATGATATGATGGCACAAATGGGCATAACAGATGATATGATAGATTCAATGGCAGAAGAAATGACCAGCCTTATGAATGTTGCAAATGAAAATCAAGACGACGAAGACGATTTTTCAGTAGGTGGTTCATTGTCGTTACCAATAGAGCAAATCTTTGGTTCAGACAAGAACAACAACCCACAAGCTACTAAAACAGAGAAAAAAGATTCAAACAAACAAAAAAGAAAACATATACAAAATTATTGCACAGACTTAACAGGCAAGGCAAGACGTGGAGAACTTGACAAAATTATAGGCAGAGAAAGAGAAATTGAACGTGTTGTTCAAATTCTTTCAAGAAGAACAAAGAATAACCCATGCTTAATCGGTGAGCCAGGTGTTGGTAAGACAGCAGTAGCAGAGGGGCTTGCAATTAGAATTGCTAATGGAACTGTACCTCAAAAACTCAAAGACAAAGAAGTACAACTTCTTGATTTAACTGCTTTAGTAGCCGGAACTCAGTTCAGAGGACAATTTGAGAGCAGAATTAAGGGATTAGTAGAAGAGGTTAAGCAAAGCGGTAATATTATTCTTTTTATAGATGAGGTTCACAATTTAGTCGGTGCCGGCGACTCAGAGGGTGGAATGAATGCTGCAAACATACTAAAACCAGCTCTTTCAAGAGGTGTAGTTCAAGTGGTAGGTGCAACTACTTTTAATGAGTATAGAAAGTACATTGAAAAAGATTCAGCACTTGAAAGACGTTTCCAACCAGTAACCATAAATGAGCCATCAGTTCAAGAGGCTTATGAGGTTATTCTAGGAATTAAGACATATTACGAAGCGTTCCACAAGGTAAAGGTAAGTGACAAGGTAGCAAGAAATATTGTTGTTCTTTCAGAAAGATATATTAATGATAGATTTTTACCAGACAAGGCAATAGACCTTTTAGACGAAGCTTGCACTTGTGCAGCTCTTAGAAACAAACACCTTGAACAATATGAAGCTTTAAGCTATGATTTAGACAAAGAAAGATTAACAGTTAAAGATTTAGAAGCGCTTGAAACTCCTGACTATGAGGCTCTTGCTAACTCAAGATACAAGATTTCTACTATGGAGCAATCTATATCTGAAATAGACATGGACAAAGTTTATGCAGATGTTACTATCAAAGATCTAGCATATGTAATAGAGTTATGGACAGGTATTCCAAGCTCTAAAATTCAAAAAACGGATTTATCTAAGCTTGCAGATATCGATAAAACATTATCATCAAAAATCATAGGTCAAGACGATGCTATAAAGGTGATTGCATCTGCAATTAAGAGAAGTAGAGTACAGTTATCTCCTCGTAAACATCCTGCATCATTTATATTTGTAGGACCTACTGGCACAGGTAAAACTGAATTAGTAAGAGTAATGTCTAAGGAGCTTTTTGACAGCCCAGAAACTATGATTAGACTTGATATGTCTGAGTTTATGGAGAAGCATTCTGTTTCTAAGATTATTGGTTCACCTCCTGGTTATGTAGGATATGACGAGGCAGGACAGCTAACTGAAAAAGTTAGAAGAAGACCATATAGTGTAATTCTTTTTGATGAAATAGAGAAAGCACATCCAGATGTAATGAACGTACTACTTCAAATTCTTGATGAAGGAAGAATTACTGATGCCCACGGCAGAACAGTAAACTTTGAGAACACAGTAATTGTTATGACTTCTAACGCAGGAAGCAACAACAAAGAAAATAGCCTAGGCTTTAACAAGAGCACTAATGATATTAGCCGTGAAAAGGCTATGAAAGGCTTAAATGAGTTCTTAAGACCTGAGTTTATGAGCAGAATAGACGAAGTTGTTGTATTTAACACTCTGACAGAAGCTGACTATGTGAAGATAGCTGCCTTAATGCTTAATGAGTATGTAGATAGCCTAGCAGAAAAAGCTATTACATTTAGCTTTAGTAATGAGTGTTGTGAGTTGCTTGCTAAAAAGTCAATCAATGGCAAAAGTGGAGCTAGAGACATACGCAATAATATTAGAAGAATGGTTGAAGATAAGATAGCCGAAAAAATGGTTGAACTTGGAGAAGATGAAATTTCAGGTGTAAATCTAGTAGTTAGCGGTGACGACATTGTTTTAGACACTATATAAATTTTAAGGGCTATGTTATGTAGCCCTTTTGTTTTACTAGTATAATGATATAGTATCATATAATATAAAAACAAACTAACACTTTTTGGGGTGATAGTTTGTTTTATTATAAAATATATTAATTATTTAAAGATATTAAATGCTTTTCCAACTGGTAGAATTGTCTTTTTAAACTGTGTGTTAAGCACATTTGCCCCAACTCCATAAAATGAAACTAAAGCTATTAATAACTCTGCTACAGCTGCTAACATATGAGTCTCATGCTCCATAATTCCAAATGTGCTAAGAGTTAAACCTAAGAACAAGAAGTCGATTAAAACAAAGATTATAAATAAAACTTTGTTAGTTCCCATTGAGCCAATTGTCATTATAAGTGTGAATATTAAGTATCCTAAAAACGCCACACCTAATTGGTTCATATCAGCGTTCTGTGCCATTGTCTCACCGAACATTCCATAGTTTATCATCCAAGTTGTGGCAACTCCTAGCCAGAAGAAACCGTATCCACCAAATGCAGTAGCTCCAAATGTGTTGTTAAGCTTTAAATCTACAATTGAAGCATATATTTGTGCCAACGCTCCTAAAAATATTGCCCATGGTATTATTAGTGAGTTTCCGTCTGTTAGCCCTAGTTTTTGAGAAGAGGCTACCAGTGTTACCATTGCAAGACCAAAAAGTCCTATTGCAGATGGATTTGCAAGGTTTGATTGAATTACAGTTACTTTCGAGTTTGTGTTAGTTGTTGACATGTTCATTCCCTTTCAAAATTAAAATTGTTTTGTTGTCCAAGTTTCACAATTCCAAACAGTAGCACCTATAGCATTATAAAATTCTGGCTCATGGCATATAAGTAAAATACTTCCCTTGTATTCTATCAAGGCCTTTTTTAGCTCCTCTTTAGCATCTACATCTAAGTGGTTTGTAGGCTCGTCTAGGAGTAGAACATTGGTCTCGTTGTTTATTAGCTTACAGAGCCTAACTTTTGCCTGCTCGCCACCGCTTAAAACTTTAACCATGCTCTCTATATGTTTTGTTGTAAGTCCGCATTTTGCTAGAGCCGCTCTTACTTCTCGCTGTGTAAGTGATGGAAACTCTCTCCAAACTTCATCTATACAAGTTGTATCATCTTGATATTTCTTCTCTTGCTCAAAATATCCTATATGTAAATAATCACCTAGTTCAGTGCTACCACTAATAGGTTTTATCTCTCCCATAATGCTTTTTAGTAAGGTAGTTTTACCTATACCGTTTGCACCTGTTAAAACTATCTTTTGTCCTCGCTCCATTTCAAGAGTTAACGGTTTTGAAAGCGGAGTTTCATAACCTATAACTAAGTTTTTAGTTTGAAATATATATTTGCCTGCTGTTCTTGCTAGTTTAAAGTTAAACTCTGGTTTTGGCTTATCCTTAGCAAGCTCGATTACATCCATTTTGTCAAGTTTCTTTTGTCTTGACATCGCCATGTTTCTAGTTGAAACTCTTGCTTTATTTCTTGCAACAAAGTCTTTAAGTTCGTCAATTTCTTGTTGTTGCTTTTTATAGGCAGCCTCTAGCTGACTTCTTTTCATGGCATACACTTCTTCAAACTTGCTGTAATCTCCAACATATCTAGTAAGTTCAGCGTTTTCTACATGATAAATTAAGTTAATTACAGAGTTTAAAAATGGAATGTCATGAGATATAAGAATAAATGCGTTCTCATATTCAATCAAATATCTTTTAAGCCATTCAATATGGCTCTCGTCAAGATAGTTGGTTGGCTCGTCAAGAAGTAAAATATCTGGTTTTTCTAAAAGCAATTTACCTAGTAAAACCTTTGTACGCTGACCACCGCTAAGCTCTGTTACATCTTTATCTAGTCCTAAATCTTCAAGACCTAATGCTCTTCCTACTTCTTCTACCTTTGAGTCTATAAAATAGAAGTCTTTGATATTAAGGATTTCTTGAATTTCACCTAGCTCTTCCATCATTGCATCTAAAGCTTCTGAATCTGCATCGCCCATCTTGTCGCAGATGTCATTCATTTTATTCTCAAGCTCAAAGAGTGGTGCAAAGGCATTTTTCAGAACATCTCTAATACTAAGACCTTTTTCAAGCACTGTGTGTTGGTCTAAGTAGCCGACTTTTACATTTTTGCTCCATTCAATTTCACCTTCGTCAGGAGCTAAGCTTCCTGTAATTATGTTCATAAATGTGGACTTACCCTCGCCATTAGCGCCGATAAATCCTACATGCTCACCTTTTAGAAGTCTAAAACTTACATTGTTTAATATGGCTCTGTCACCAAAACCATGAGTCAAATTTTTAACGTTTAATATACTCATTTATAAATCTCCTTGATTAAACTAAAGCATTGTGGGGACGGGCTTTCCGTCTTGTTGGAAGTTAGCTAAAACCGCTAGTTTTTTGGGGGAAAGAAAACCCTACCGTACAATATTTCAATAAATTTCATTTAAAAAGTTTTTAATCAAAAAATCCGCAAGGATTTTCACATCAACTTTTCACTATTCATTTTTCACTCTTCACTGAGTTCTAAGGCTTGAGGTTCGTCTCTTACATTAATTTATTTGTTTTACAAAATATTTGCAACCTATATATTTTATACTCTATTAAAGAAAAAAGCAAGCCTATATTGCTAATTATTGTAACAATATAGGCTTATATATATTTATAAGTTGAATACTAAAAAATTATGTCACATTTTTGTGATAATATCCTTGTAAGATAGCTCTTTAACTCTGTTGGCTCTAAGTCTAATTCCACCTACATCATCTTTGTGCATATAAATAGATTCAAGCAACCCTACTCCTAGATAAATACACAGTACAGAAGAACCTCCAGCGCTGTAAAAAGGAAGTGTAACACCCATAACAGGCAAGAGCGCAAGACACATTCCAATATTTGAAATTGTTTGGAGCATAATAAGGCCTAAAAATCCAAATGCCATAATTTTGCCTGTGTCGTCTCTTGAATTTTTGGCGATATAAATTGTTCTCCACATCAAGGCTACAAGGCTTAAAATTACAAGAAGACAGCCCAAAAAGCCTAATTCTTCACCAACTACCGAGAATATAAAATCACTGTGCTGAAATGTAACAAGGTTAGATTCAACTCTAGGTCCGTTGTAAAGTCCTTGTCCAAACAAACCACCGCTTGCAATAGATATTCTAGCCTGATACTGTTGGTAACCTTCATTAAGTCTTACTGCTGGATCATCAAGATTATAAACCGCAGTGAATCTCAGTTTCTGGTAATCGTTTAAAACGAAGTTCCATAAAACTGGGACTAAAATAATAGCTAGCACACCTAATATGACAAAATATCTTGTTTTTACGCCTGCAATATATGCCATAACCAAAAACATAGCTGCAAATACTACACCAGCGCCGTCGTCTCCTTGTGCGTTACAAAGCAGAACAGGCACGCCAGCATGGACACATAAAACCAATAAATATAAAGGATGATTTATTTTATCTTTCTCATTTAAAATGCTTGCATGTTTTGCAAATGTTATCATAAAGGCAATTTTAACTAATTCAGAGGTTTGAAAGCTTCTGCCGAAAATATTTATCCATGCAGTTGCATCTACTCCACCAGAGCCAACTATGTTTATTCCGAAAAATATCGTGTATATCATTAAAAAAATTGATACACCTGCTATCAATATCCAAAAGTTCGCAATTGAATTGTAATCTATAAAGGTTAAAACTAAAATTCCAAAAAATCCAATAATAACCGACATTAATTGCACATCAAAATAATTTGACTCTGTTGCACGTGAAACACTGTCAAGCAACAACAGTCCAAAACTTGAAATAAACAGCACTATAGCCAATAAAGTTTTGTCCAATCTGTTTATATAATCTAAAAAATAATTTTTATACCTGTTTTGTCTCATATAAAGCTCCTAACCTATTAATAGATATATTCTAACACATAATTGTATTTCATTCAACAAATTTTTGATATTTACTTTACTAATTAATAAATTTGTATTATAATAAAGAAAAATTAATCTTTTGGAGGTAGCATAATGCTAACAGATATAGAAATAGCTCAAAATGCTGAGTTAATACCAATTAGTAAAATTGCAAATGATTTAAAAATTATAGAAGACGAACTAGAACCATACGGAAGATATAAAGCTAAGCTTAACGAGAAAATCTTTAAGCGTACTAAAGATACTAAAGACGGAAAACTTATATTAGTAACTGCTATAAACCCAACACCTGCTGGTGAGGGCAAGACCACCACTACAGTCGGTTTAGGACAAGCAATGGCTAAAATAGGCAAAGACGCTGTAATCGCACTTAGAGAACCTTCGCTAGGACCAGTGTTCGGTGTTAAAGGCGGAGCGGCCGGCGGTGGTTATGCTCAAGTTCTTCCAATGGAAGAAATAAACCTACACTTTACAGGCGACATGCACGCAATTACGTCTGCAAATAATCTATGCTGTGCAATGCTTGACAACCATATGCAACAAGGAAATGCGCTTGATATAGACGAAAGAAGAATAGAAATTAAACGTTGCCTTGATATGAACGACAGGGCGTTAAGAGATATAGTTATAGGTCTTGGTGGCAAGATAAACGGAGTTCCACGTGAAGATGGCTTTATAATAACTGTTGCCAGTGAAGTTATGGCTATACTTTGCCTTTCAAAAGATGCTATCGACCTTAAAGAAAGACTAGGAAATATACTAATCGCTTACACAAGAAGCGGTGAGGCTGTATATGCAAGAGATATCAAGGCTGATGGTGCTATGGCTGCACTTTTAAAAGATGCAATAGACCCTAACCTAGTTCAAACATTAGAAGGAACTGCTGCTATCATGCACGGCGGACCTTTTGCCAACATTGCACACGGTTGTAACTCTGTAAGAGCTACAAAACTTGCATTAAAACTAGCTGACTATTGTATAACAGAGGCTGGATTTGGTGCTGATTTAGGAGCCGAAAAATTCCTTGATATCAAATGTAGACTAGCAGACCTTAAACCAGATTGTATAGTTATAGTTGCAACAGTTAGAGCCTTAAAATATAATGGCGGAGTTGCAAAGGCTGATTTAGTTACAGAGAATGTTGAAGCATTAGAAAATGGAATAATCAATCTAAAAGCACATGTAGAGAACATGCACAAATATGGTGTGCCTGTAGTTGTAGCGATAAATCGTTTCCATACAGATACAGAAAACGAGATTAAGGTTATAGACGATTGTTGTAAATCACTCGGCGTAAAGTATGCTTTATCAGAAGTTTTCGCAAAAGGTGGAGAGGGTGGTGTCTCTCTAGCTGAGACAGTTTGTGATGTTATAGACTCTACAGAAAGCAACTATGCACCAATTTATTCATTAGATTTAAGTATTGAAGAGAAAATTGAGACCATAGCTAAAGAGATTTATGGAGCTACTGCTGTTAATTTTACAAATGTTGCTAAGAAGACAATTGCAGAGATAAACAAATTAGGTGGAGATAAATTACCTGTCTGCATTGCAAAAACTCAATACTCACTTTCAGACGACCCAAGCCTACTAGGTAGACCTACTGATTTCACATTGACTATTAAAAATCTTAGACTTTCAAACGGTGCTGGTTTTGTAGTTGCGTTTGCAGGCGACATTATGACAATGCCAGGATTACCTAAAGTTCCAGCTGCTGAAAAAATTGATGTAGATGAAAATGCAGTAATTCACGGGTTATTCTAAATGAAAGAATTTATAAGCAATAGCGAAACCGAGACAGCTAAGCTAGCTTTTGAAATAGCTCAAAAAATAAAGCCAAACGACATAATTGCGTTTTCTGGTTCTATGGGAATGGGGAAAACTGCATTTACACGTGCCTTTGTAACGGCATTAGGCGGTGCAGATGTAGTTTCAAGCCCTACATTTGCAATTATGAATGAGTATAGCACTAAAGAATTTACTGTGTATCACTTTGATATGTATAGAATTTTCTCTATAGATGATCTATACTCTACAGGTTTTTTTGACTACCTTGAGACAGGTGCTGTAATGCTGATTGAGTGGAGCGAAAACATAACAGAGGCTTTACCTGATAACACTATATTTATAGATATTAGGTTAGGCGAGCATGAAAACCAAAGAATTTTTAATATAAAGGGGGTGGATTTTTGATTTTAGCCATAGACAGTTCAACCGCAACAGCTTGTGTTGCACTAGCTGACAATGATAAAATTGTTTATAACTCCCTACTTAATGCAGGGCTTACACATAGTCAAACCCTTATGCCAATGATAGAACAGGCGATTAATTTAAGCGGTAAAAAGCCACTTGAGAAAATAATTGTCACTGTAGGGCCAGGTTCATTTACAGGGGTTAGAATAGCAGTATCAATAGCAAAAGGTCTTGCACTAGCTGAAAATATAGATTGTGTAGAGGTTTCATCCTTAGAGGCATTAGCCTATAATTTAGTCGCTTTTAGTGGTGAATACATGATTTGCCCTATGCTTGATGCTAGGCTTAAAAGGGCGTATACTGCTCTTTTTGAGCTGAAAAACAATGAGATAACAAGGCTCACAGACGATAACTGCCTAGACTTTGAGAGTATTTCTAAAGTTTTGGAGTGTAGCGACAAAGACATATTATTATTAGGGGATGGGGTAGAACCATTCTTAAAAGAATATGAAAAATATGCTCCAATGGCAGTTGCACAAGAATTAAGATATATAGATGGAATATCTGTATTATTGGCCGGTAAGGGAAAAAATACTACTGGATTGGATGATTTAAGACCTGAATATCTACAACTACCACAGGCAGAAAGAGAACGTCTTCAAAGATTAGAAAAACAGGTTTTCAATTAAAAAAGAAAGGAGAATGTCACGAGGAACACCCCTCAATTTTTACCGAACTTGATGCGGTAAAAATGACAATATCGTTATGAAAATATCAATTGGAGCCGATCATGGCGCATACGAACTTAAGAACGAACTAACTAAATACTTAATTGAGCAAAATTACGAGGTTAAAGACTTCGGTTGCTATGACTGTAATGCGGTAGATTATCCGCTAGTTGCAAAAGAGGTTGCTACTACTGTTTCAAATGAAGAAGCAGATTTTGGAATAGTGCTTTGCACTAGTGGAATAGGCGTGTCTATGTCTGCGAATAAAGTCAAGGGAATAAGGGCAGCTCTTTGTGTTGATTTACACGGAGCAGAGATGACAAGAAGACACAACAATGCTAATGTGCTTTGTATGGGAGCTACTTACGTTTCTGCTGAAACAGCAAAACAAATTATAAAAGTATTTTTACACACAGAATTTGAGGGCGGACGACACCAAAGACGAGTCGATTTAATGATGGAAATAGAAAGAGGTAATGAAAATGATTAAATTAAAAGAAAATGTATTTGTAATGGATCACCCACTAATCAAACATAAAATGACATTCCTAAGAGACAAGAGCACAGGAACTAAGCATTTTAGAGAACTAGTAAACGAGATAGCAACACTAATGTGTTACGAGGCTACAAGAGACCTACCTTTAACCGAGGTTCAAACAGAAACTCCACTAGAGACTACAACTACAGAAGTTATAGACGGCAAAAAGATGGCGTTTGTGCCTATCTTACGTGCTGGTCTTGGAATGGTAGACGGAATGTTACAACTTGTTCCATCTGCAAAGGTTGGACATATTGGACTTTACCGTGACCACGACACATTACAACCAGTGGCGTATTACAATAAGTTGCCATCTGACATAAACGAGAGAGACGTAATAGTTCTTGACCCAATGCTTGCAACAGGCGGATCTGCTATTGATGCAATTAATTTTGTAAAGAAAGAAAATCCACAAAACGTTAAATTCCTTTGCATGGTTGCATCTCCAATAGGCATAGAGAAACTTTCAGCGGCTCACCCAGACGTTACAATTTATTGTGCAATGGTTGACAGAGAATTAAATGACCAAGGATATATTTTACCAGGACTTGGCGATGCCGGCGACAGAATTTTCGGTACAAAATAATTTTAGTTAGTTATAATTAGTGAATAGTGGAAAATGAATAATGAAAAGTTTATGTGAAAATCCTTGCGGATTTTTTGGTTAAAGGCTTTTTAAATAAAAATCTTGTGTGGATTTAAAATAAATTTGATAAAATATTGTAGGGAAGGGTCTCTGCGCAGACGTGCCTCTTAGGAATGAAACTGATGTAGGGGACGAGTTTTCAGTCCCGAAAAACTACAGGGTTTAGTTAAATTTCCACGGGACGGAAAACCCGTACCCTACAAATACGCATTAAGATTGAGTATAGTATTTACGTGGTACTACACATGGCTTTGTGTAATATTTATTAAGATAATCATTTTTCTACAAGCTGAATTATAGAAGATTATTTTAAAACCGAAAGGATTATAGATGAAAAAAACATTAATTATTGTTGTATTAGTGATAATAGCACTTTTTGCGACATGGTATTTCAACATCTACTGGCTTGCTACTACTACTGTAGATGTATATTCAGATAAAATAGAAAATGAAATGACTATAGTTCATATAACTGATCTACACGGCTATAGTTTTGGAACAAATAACCAAACTTTAATAGAAATGATAAACAACGCAGAGCCTGACTTAGTTTGTGTGACAGGTGACATGCACACAAGCTATGACGACACTGGAAGAGAAGTAGCTACTGACCTCTTAACTAATTTAGCTAAGGAGCATGAGGTTTACTTTGTCAATGGAGAACACGACTATAGCACAGTTTTTTTAGAAGATTTAGCAGAAAATAACGTGAACGTCATTAATTACGAAGACGAAATAATAGAAGTCAATGGAAACACAATTCATATTTATGGGATAAATAACCAGTATTTTTCACCTACATTCGACCTAGAAAACGAGTTTGAAAAAGACAGTGAGAACTTTAATTTATTGTTAGCACATGCCTCAAAGTTAGATAAATTTTCAGATTTCGGAATTGACTTAACTCTTTGTGGAGACACCCACGGCGGACAGGTGAGACTTCCGTTTATAGGGGCTGTGTTTAATAGGGGATACTGGCTACCAGAACTTGAGGGAAACTTTGATGCAACTCACACAAAGGGACTTTATGAGTACAACGGGTCTACATTGTTTGTCTCTAGTGGACTTGGCAATGGACCTATCCCAATAAGATTTATGAACCAACCCGAGGTTGCAGTAATTAACCTAAAACCAGAAGAATAAAAATTTGCTTGATATCAAAATGTAGGGGCTGATAATATTAACCTTGCCTATTATAGAAAAGCAATGCACAGGGCGGCTTTTCCGTTCCGTGAAAAGTTATATAAACATGCTAGTTTTGGGTATAGGAAATTTTTTTATAAACGTATAAAACTAACTGCTTGGGATTAGCGTTTAGGAGCACATCCATATCGAGTGTCATAACTCAATAAAGAGTTATGACACTCGATTTTTTATTCTCATTATTTCTACGATTTTATCACTCGAAAATATCTTTACAGAAATATTTTATATTTTAAAGTAAATTTAAGGTTAAGCTTGTACAATTAGAATGTAAAATACAGCTAGGAGTTTTATTTTTGTGAAAGACATTTTTTTACTGTAAGCTGAAAAAATAGATAAAAATAATTATACAAAAGGACTTTAGGAGGTTTAAATGCAGAAAACTGTAATCATCATACCGGCATATCAGCCAACTGAGAAATTGATAACTTTGTTAAATGAACTTAGAGAAAATGAGTTTGGTAATATAGTTATTATTGACGATGGAAGTGATACTTCTTATTCGTCAATATTTACAGAAGCTAAAAGGCTAGGTTGCTTGATTGTAAAACACAAAAGAAACAAAGGTAAGGGAGCGGCATTAAAGACAGGAATTAAGTTTGCTGTTGATAATTTAGATGTTCAGCATGGTTTAATTACGGCGGATGCTGACGGGCAACATAAATCTTGCGACATTATTAGAGTAGCAAATGCGCTAAGGGTTAATCCAAAGCAACTTATACTAGGTGTTCGTGATTTTAAGCCTAAAAACACGCCACTAAAAAGTTACTTAGGTAATAAAATAACCTCTTATGCATTTAAAGCAGGAACTGGAGTTCCTTGCAAAGACACACAAACTGGCTTGAGAGGAATACCCGCAAACCTTATTGAAACAGCCTTGAAAACCAAGGGTTCACGATATGAATATGAATATAATTTTCTTCAAAATGCAGTAAATTATACAGGTCTTTACACAGTTGATATAGAAACAGTTTATTTCGACAACAATAAACAATCACATTTTCGTCCTGTTTTTGACTCGCTTTTAATATATCAGCGTCCAATAAAATATATTGCTAGTTCAATTATAGGTTTCTTGACAGATATTGTTTTTTTCGCAATAGTTTTGCAGATTCTGGCTATGTATTCATCCGAAAACATAGTTATTGCTACAGTAGTAGCAAGGGTTTTATCTGGGTTTCTCAATTATATTATAAATAAAAAGTCTGTCTTCTGCTTTAATGGCGGTGCTATATCAAGTTTCACAAAATATGTAATACTCTTTTTATTTATTATGGGAAGCAGCGCAATTGCTACAACAGGGCTTGATATGCTACTTGAAGACTCTGTGATCTCAAAAATTATTGTGGATGTATCTTTGTTTTTCTTTAGCTATTCAATTCAACAAAATTGGGTGTTTGTAAAAAAGATCAGCAAAAAGAAAATGTCAAAAGTTTGGAAATCATGTGCAACAATATTTTTTGTTTTTTATGTTAGTTTTACCCTGCTAAACAGATTTGTTATAGCTCATAATGTTGTTAATTTTGATGACGTAAACACAGGATATCTCACCCAAGATAATACTAGTTCTGACGAAACAAGTACACAGAATAATGAATCAGAACCTGAAGGTGATATTGATGTTAGTACTAGTGAACCAATTATCACTGAAACAAGTTATAGCGATGAAAATATTCAAGTTTCTATTAGTACAATAAGAGAGTACGATACCGACATTTATATAGCAGAAATAATTGTAACTGACAGCTCATATCTTATGGCAGGTTTAGCCGAAAATTCTTTTGGTACGAACGTAAACGATAAAACGTCTGTTATAGCAGAAGAAAATGATGCAATCATAGCAATTAATGGAGATTATTACGGCTTTAGAGATTATGGTTATGTTATGCGTAATGGATATCTTTACAGAGACGTGGAAACTCCTGGTGGAAATGAAGGTTTAGTTATATATTCAGATGGTGACATGGAAATAATAGAAGAGAGCGATATTTCAGCTCAGGAACTAGCAGAGCTTGGCGCTGTTCAGATTTTCTCGTTTGGCCCAGGTCTTATTTCTGACGGCGAAATCACAGTAGACGAGGAAAGTAAAGTCGATCGTGAAGATGAAAGCAACCCTAGAACCGCAATAGCCATGTTAGAACCAAACCACTATATTTTTATGGTTGCGGACGGTAGAACAGACGAAAGCGAAGGATTATCACTATATGAGATGGCACAGGTTTTATCTTCTTACAACTGTGAAGTGGCGTATAATTTAGATGGTGGTGGGTCAGCCACTATGGTTTTCATGGGTGAAGTGGTGAATTTTCCTACAACTAATGGCAGAGATTATAAAGAAAGAAGTGTGAGTGATATTGTCTACATTGGAAAATAGAAAAACAATTCAAAGATTTTATTTTAAGAAAAGAGTTATACCTTATTTTTTTGCTACTGTGTTTTGTATGTTGTTTTCATTTATTTATGCACAGTTTTCTCATGGTGTTAGTTCACCGCATATGACATATCTTTTTCTTTATCCTCTGCTAGCAGGAGTACTTGTAGGTATGTTGTTTTGTTTATTAGAAAAAACGACTACAGAGTATTTTTGGTCTTCGCATCTTTATCATACGGGAGTAGTGGCGCTTATTTTAGGCTCGATATTAAGAGGTGTTTTTGATATTGCAGGCACTGCTTCTTTATATCAAACGGCACTAACGATAGGTGGAGCAGTCATACTGTTTATAGGAGTGGTCTTGTTTGTGTTATCTAAAATAAAGAAACGATCAAACCGAACATCAATGTAATAAAATCTTTAATAATAAGGGTATCTGCAAAAATTTAATCAAATATTAATAATTCTATGATATAATGCAGGCATAACTTATTAAAGGAGGATTCTTAATGAGAATTTTAGTAGTCGAAGACTAGCGAGACATGAATAAAATTATAACTAAAAAATTAACATCAGAGGGCTATGCAGTCGATAGCCTTTTTGATGGTGAAACTGTGCTTGGTTATATACTCAACACAGATTATGATGTTGTAATACTTGATATTATGATGCCTATGATGGATGGCTTTTCTGTGCTTAAGGCAATGCGCTCTAAGGGTATAGAAACTCCTGTAATCTTTTTAACTGCTAGAGATGCTGTGTCAGACAGGGTTAAGAGGCTTGATTTAGGCGCAAATGATTATCTTGTAAAGCCTTTCTCTTTTGATGAACTAATGGCTCGTATTCGTGTGGTAACAAGGCTAAAATCAGGAAAATCCACAAATATACTATCAGTTGCCGATTTATCGCTTGATATAAGTACCCACATTGTAAAGCGTGGAGATAATGTGATAAATTTATCAACAAAAGAGTATGCAGTTTTGAAATATATGATGTACAATGTAGGAATTGTACTTTCAAGAGAAAAAATCGAAAATCACATTTGGAATTACGACTATGAGGGTGGAACAAATGTGGTAGACGTTTATATCAGGTATCTAAGAAAAAAGGTTGACAGCGACTATGAGATAAAGCTTATACATACAGTAAGAGGAAGCGGTTATGTTCTTAGGGAGGGTATATGAAAAATGTATCGGCAAAAATAAGGCTCACACTTTTCACAACCTTTCTGATGCTTCTAATGGCTGGTCTTTTAATAGGTTTGATGTTCATGCTTAGTGAAAACATTATATCGTCTAATAGCATAGCCCAACTAACCGGGGAAGTAGACGACAATTCTAACGAGCTTGAATTTGATGATGGTAAAATTGATACTAAGGATGTAGACTTATTCAAAAATGGAGTATATACGCTGTTGTACTCACAAGAAGGAGAACTTATTGAAGGTGATTTTATGGAAGAAGAGACATCTTCACTACCGTTTAAAGACAAAGAAATCACTGAATTTACAGATGATGAAACACTATATTATGTCTATGAAAGATTAGTCTTAGTAGAGGATTCACGTTATTATGTATGGATTCGTGGAATCATAGCAGTAGATGAAGTAGCTAATGCCACAAATAGTCTTTTACAGATAGCGTTATTATCCTTACCGTTTTTTGTTCTGTTTGGTGCGATAGGGTGCTATTTTATTGCTAAACACACATTTCGTCCTATAGAAAAAATAATTAAAACGTCTAAAGAGATAAGCGAGAGCGAAAATCTTTCTTTGCGTATAGATTTAAAAGACGGAAGTCCCGAAATACGCAAATTATCCAATGCTTTTGATAATATGTTCGAGCGTTTAGAAAGTGTATTTGAAGCAGAGAAGCAATTTACCTCAGATGTTTCACATGAGCTTAGAACGCCAACCGCCGTTATTTTGCACAGTGTGAGTATGCTATTGGAGAGAATATCTCACAAGAGGATAAAGAGGATGCTCTTGAAACAGTGCAAAGTCAAGCGTTAAAGATGTCGGCACTAATTTCAGACTTATTAAACCATATTCGCATGGATAGGGGCACTCAAAAAGCGGAGTTAAGAAAGATTAATATTAGCGATACAGTGCGAGAAATCTGTGAAGAACAGAAAATAATTGCACCTGCCGATCTAACAATGACATACAATATTGAACCTAATATTAGTGGAGAGTTTGATTTTGCTATGATTAGCAGACTGCTTGAAAACTTAATTAGCAATTCGTTTCGTTACAGAAAAGAAAACGGAAATACCCATGTTACACTTAGCGAAACCGATAAGGAAATTATTTTGTCTGTGAAAGATGACGGCATTGGAATAGCAAAAGAGCATCATGAAAAAATTTGGCATAGATTTTATCAGGTGGACAGTTCTCGAACAAAAAGCCAACACGGAAGCATGGGCTTGGGTCTTTCGATGGTGGCGCAGATTGCAAAACTTCACAACGCAAAAATCATACTAGAAAGTGAGCTAAATAAAGGCAGTTTGTTTACTGTGAAATTTTCAAAATAAAATATTTAGTTTTAATGTTACTTTAATTTTAGAGATATAAACTTAATGTATAAAATAAAACAAATAATCAAAATACTTGGAGGTTTTTATTTTGCTATGCAATAGAAATTAGTTTATATCCGTTAATCCTTACATATGCAGATTATGCATAACGTACATTTTTTCATCAACACTACAATAAGTGACATTTTCAAACTGTGAATTGTATAGATTTGCATAATTTTTACCGTTTGTAAGTAGTTCTTCATGAGTTCCAATCTCGATTATTTCACCGTTTTCAAGAACAATTATTCTGTCTGCGTTTCTTACAGTAGAAAGCCTGTGAGCTATAACAAATGTTGTTTTGTCTTTCATTAATTTTTTCATAGAGCTTTGAATATCAAGCTCGGTTAAAGAATCTACATTTGAAGTAGCTTCATCCAAAAGTAAAATTTTAGCATCTAAAAGCATTACCCTAGCTATTGTAATAAGCTGTTTTTGTCCTGCGGATATATTAACACTGCTCTCGTTTATAACCGTGTCATAAGCGTTTGGTAATGCCATTATAGAATCATGAAGTGAAATAGATTTAGCGATTTCTATTACTTCATCCATTTTTGCGTTAGGTTTTGAGTAAGTAATGTTTTCAAATATTGTGCCTCCAAATAACCAAGCCTCTTGAAGTACCATTGCTACAGATTTTCTCATATCTCTAATATTTATATTCTCAATATTTACACCATCAATATAAATGGCTCCTGAATTAACATGGTAAAATCTCATAAGTAGATTAATGAGTGTTGTCTTTCCCGCTCCTGTACTACCCACAATAGCGATTACTTCGTTTTCTTTGGCATCAATATCGATTCCTTTTAGAATTTGTCTATCTTTATTATAACTGAAATTCGCATTATTAAATGTGATTCTTCCGTTAATTTTGCTTGTTTCAGAAATGTTTTGTTTGTCGTATTTTTCTTCTTTTTCATCTAAAAATGCAAATACTCTATCTGAGGCAGCTAAGGCAGATTGAATGTCTGCAAGAACAAAGGTAATGTCGTTTAACACACCAGTAAACATTTTTGCATATAGAACAAATGCAGAAATTTCGGCTAAAGTTATACTACCAGATAATAGCATAAAACACCCGTGCACATATATAGATGCAGTGGTAATATTAGATACAAATTGAAGTCCAGCCCTAAGTGAGCCACTACCAACAAAGTCAGATTTATAGTGAGCTTTTCCCCAATCATCATTTTTCACTTTGAATTTAGTAAGAATATTATTAAGTTGCGCATATATTTTTATTGTTTTATGTCCTGTTACTTTATCTTCAACAAAACCGTTTAGCTCACCAAACTTTTTTGATTTCTCTCTGTGAAGACCCCTTACTTTAACTGTCCAAAATACTCCTATTGCTATAGAAATTGGTATTACTATAAACACAGATGTCATCAACGTAAAGTTAGAAATCATCATCATAACAAATGAGCCAATTAGTGTTATAATACTAGTGCAAATACTGATAAAGTTATTTCCCAAAGAGGCAGACACAATGTCAATATCATATGTGAATTTGCTTATGGTTTCACCTGTTTGGTGAGTGTCAAAATATGATACAGGTAGTTTATCAAACTTATTAAAAGTATCTTTTCTTAACCTGTGGCCAATGTTTTGACTTAACCTTAACAGTACATATGAAAGAATAATACTCACCAAAAAAGTTATAACATAAAAAAACACCATAACACCTCCGAATGAAAACACAGAGCTTAAATCGATTTCTTCAAGCGGTATTTCAATCATAGAGATTATTTGTTCGGTTAATTGAGGAGCGTATAACGAAAAAGCATTTGAGAGCAAAGTCAACGCAAAAGCTCCAAGTATCGCAAATTTGTATTTGCCCAGATATTTTGACAATCTAACGAGTGTAGAATAATTTTGTTTTCTTGTTCTTTTGTGGATTTCAAGATTGTTTTTTCCGGTAGTTTTCATATTGCCTCCTATGCATATAGTGAAGAGTCGCCCAGTTGCGCCTTGCTTATTTTGCTGTAAATATCACATATTTTTGTAAGTTTATTGTGGTTTCCTTGTGCTATTATCTCGCCTTTGTCTAGCACGATTATTTTATTTGCATTAATTATTGTAGCAACTCTTTGTGAAACGAAAATTTTAGTAGTTCCCTCATAAGCTTTAGACAAGGCTATGCGTAAATTGGCATCGGTTTTGTAGTCAAGGGCGTTTGTGGCATCATCAAGCACTAAAACTTCTGGGTTTCCAGCTAATGCTCTAGAAATTAACACCCTCTGTTTTTCACCACCGCTCATATTTTGTCCTCTTATATTTATAAGTGCATTATATCCGTCTTTTAGTTTATCTACATACATTTTAGCTTGCGCACAGGAGCTTGCAAATTTCACTTGATCGTCAGAGATACTTCTACCAAAAATTATATTTTCCTTTACACTGTCAGCAAATATAATGTCTGACTGAAAAACAACACCGAATTTTTTATAAAGATTTTCTTTTGAGTAAAAGTTTATAGGTTTCCCCTCAAGAAAAATCTCTCCGCTATCTGGCTCATAAAGCCTTAATATAAGGCTTACTACAGTGGATTTACCAGAACCTGTTGAACCGATAATACCCAAAGTTTCACCCTTTTTCAGTGAAAAAGAGATGTTCTTGAGCACCTTTACATTATCACCATACGAAAAACTTACATTTTTGAACTCAATAAAATTATCATTTTTAGGTGTAACACTAGCATCACTATAAGCTCGACTTTTAGTATTTAGCACTTCTGAAATTCTGCTAGCTGCCGCCGCACATTTTGAATACATAGTAAATAGTTGACCTATTCCTATAAGCGATGTGAGAACCATTGTAAAGTAACTCATAAATGCAATAATTGAAGCTACATTACTTTCTGACCCACTAACAAAATAAGCTCCTGCTAAAAGTGTAGCCACCATTCCAAGGTTTACCCACAGCCTCATAGCTGGAGTACCAATTGCGTTCACAATAGAAGCTTGTATATTTTTCTTTTTGAGTAAGTCATTTACCTTATCAAAATTAGCACTTTCTCTGCCGAAAGACGATAGTGACCTTACAACTCTAATTCCGATTACATTTTCTCTAATAACTTTTACTAAACTGTCATTTACCTTTTTTGTTTCTTTGAATCTTTTAAATCCTATCTTAGTAGTAAAATAAACAGTTATTCCTATTAGCGGAACTATGGCAAACATGATAATTGCAAGTTTGAAATCCAAAATTGAGACAGACAACATACTGCCTACAAACGTCAGAATTGTCGTTGTACCTTTTGTCATAATTTTAGCTATAAATGTTTGTATGCTTGCAATGTCGGTAGTAAGCCTTGATACTACAGAGGATATTCCAAATTTATCTATTTTCTCGCAATCCATGCCACAAGATTGTTTGAACACGTCTTCTCTCATCTCTTTTGAAATATCCACACCGAATTTCACGCTTAAATGTGTTGACCATAAGCTAAGAACCATAATTGCAATTGCCGCAGTAATCATAATTGCACCCCAAAGTAACAATTCATCATTTGAATTTAAAGGAACAATAACATTTACTAAATAGGTAAATGCCCATGGCAAAAAGAGTGTAAACCCTGTTGCAATAATTTTAAGTATCATTGTTAGCAGAATTTGAAACAAATGCGGCTTGCAGTAATATCTAAGTAATTTCATACACTTCTCCTTTAATCATTGTCACGCCAGGTGTTCTCACTGATTTTTTTTAATATATTTCCAAGAGTATCAATTTCTTCAGAAGAAAGACCAATGAAAACTCTGTCCGCTGTGTATGCAATTCTTTTGTTAGTTTCAGTAGCAATCTCTTTACCTTTATCGGTTAAAGTAATAATGTTTTCGTTGTTAAGCTCACCTTGTGCTTTAATGATAAGTTCTTTCGCTTCAAGATTTTTAATCATCTCAGAAACAGTTTGTGCGCTAACCCCTAATCTTTTAGAAATACTTCTTTGATTAATACTTTGCTCGTCTAGCAGAATACAAATGGTTCTCTTTGCAGTAAACGATAATTTGTTTGGTGGTCTATGGTGCTTATGTTTTACTGTTAATGCTGACTCAATATCAGCATGATGATTTTTATCCGAATGGTTCTTTTTGCTATGCCTAATTTGTTCGGATAATTCTGTTAGTTTTATTAATAGTTCTATTTTTCTATTCATAATTAATCTCCGTATCATTGTATTGATACCAATGTATCACATATTTTCTCTAGTGTCAATAGCTTTATACTGTTTTTTTTAAAATAATTCAAGATTTTACAAATAATATATAACATAAATCAGCTAAATATTCATAAATAACGAATTTCTTCTTGCTAATCGGTGTAAATGTATTGACACCGCAAAATAAAGATGCTATAATTGTGTAAATTAATTGATTGTGAGGCGAATAAATGAAAAAGTATTCAAAATATATAAAACCTTATTGGATATTCTTTGTGCTTGCTCCACTTTGTATGGTGGTAGAGGTTTTTTGCGATGTGTACATTCCGTCGCTTTCGGCAGAAATTGTTAATCTAGCCACCGAAAACGGCGAGGTGCAAGAAGTAATTTTTACAACTGTTCAAATGATACTGCTGGCAATTCTTTCGGTAGCAGGAGGAGTAGGCGCATCATATTTTGCCACAAGGGCATCTGTGAATTTTTGCCACGATTTAAGAGAGGATTTATTTGAAAAAATCCAAAGTTTTTCATTTAACAACATCGATAAATTCAGCACGGGTTCGCTTATCACAAGGCTAACTAACGACATAACACAGTTAGGTGAGCTTGTTGTAACATGTTTGCGTATGCTTTTTAGAGCACCTGGAATGCTTATAGGTTCAATAATAATGGCTATAACAATTAGCCCATCTATGTCTACAATTTTTCTTGTATTAGCACCTATTTTAGCTTTAATTGTATATATTGTATTACAGATTTCGTACCCTAGGTTTGCAAAGCTTCAAGATAAAATTGATGCTCTTAACGTATCGGTTTGGGAAGGACTTACCAATATTAGGGTAATTAAAGCGTTTAATCGTGAAAAATTCGAGGAAAAAAAGTTTGAAAAAGTAAATGAAGATTTACGAGACACAGGGCTTGCAGCCTATAAAGTTAGCGTTTTACAACGGCCGCTTATGACACTAGTAGTAAATTTTGCAACCATTGCAATTCTATGGTTTGGAAGCCAAGCAGTTGGCAATAATACCCTTGAAATTGGTGATATCAGTGCGTTTATTACATACCTTGCACAGATTTTGATGTCGGTTAATATGATTGCGCAAATATTCATGCAAAGCTCCCGCTCTTTCGTTAGCTCTAAACGTATACTTGAGGTTTTAGAGGAAGACGTTGATATATCATCTGAGGAAGCTAAGCACCCTGAAAAGGTAGTAAAAAGTGGAGAAGTTATTTTTAAGAATGTTGATTTTAAGTATTTTAAAAATTCTGAGGATAACGTGCTGTCAAACATAAATTTACACATTAAATCTGGGCAAACTGTTGGAATAATAGGGTCTACTGGTTGTGGCAAAACATCACTTGTACACCTGATTTCAAGGTTATATGATGTAAACTCAGGAGAGATTTTAGTAGACGGAGTAAATGTAAAAGATTATTCGCTAGAAAACTTAAGAAATGGCGTGTCGGTTGTGTTACAAAAAAATATTCTGTTTCAAGGTACTGTTAAAGATAATCTTCGTTGGGGCAACCAAAATGCAACCGATGAAGAAATAATGACTGCGGCTGAATATTCTGCGGCTCACGAATTTGTAAGTGAAATGAGCGATGGATATGACACAAATTTAAATCAAGGTGGGCTTAATTTATCAGGCGGACAAAAACAACGTCTTTGTATTGCAAGGGCGCTAACTAAGGGTTCTAAAATACTTATTTTAGATGACTCTACCAGTGCTGTTGACACATCAACCGAGAGAAAAATTATTAAACATCTAACTAATGACCTAAACGACATTACCAAAATTATCATTGCACAAAGAATTTCTTCTATAATACACTCTGACTTTATTATTGTTATGAACGACGGTAAAATAACAGATATCGGCACACATTCAGAGCTATTAGAGAAATCAGATGTTTATAAAGAAATTTATCAACTTCAAATAGATAACAGTGTTTCGACTGTTAGTGTGGTAGAGGGGGTTCAAAATGGATAATAAAAAAGATTTTTCAAAGGTGTCACCTCCTATGGGAATGGGCGATAGAGGCCCAGGTGGCGGACCGGGAAAAGGTAGAATGCAAGAAAAAGTCCGCCCTAAAAACACCAAACATACTATAAAGAGACTAATAAACTATTTAGGTAAATATAAGATTTGGCTAATATTATCCCTCGTTTTTGCGATAATTAATAGTATTACTACAATTTATGCCTCGTATATGGTTCGACCAATTATTAATGGATTAACTGACAATTCAGGCGCTCAAGTTCTTATAAATAGCTTGATTATAATGGCAATCATATATTTAGTTTCGGTAGTTAGCAGTTATATTCAATCAAGGCTAATGCTAGGAGTTTCACAAAACTCACTAGCAAAACTAAGAGAAGACTTATTTTTAGCAATGCAAAAACTACCAGTAAAGTTTTTTGACAGCAATAAAAAAGGCGATGTAATGAGCCGATTTACAAATGACGTTGACATTATAAATCAAATGCTTTCAACAACTGCCGTAAGCCTTGTAACAGGTGTGTTTACACTTGTATTAACGGTTGCGATAATGCTTTATACCAACTGGTTTTTGGCAATAATAACACTTCTTGTTACTCCTATTTTTTCAAGGCTTTCAAGCGTTATATCAAAATCTGCAATGAAGTATTACAAAGGACAACAAGAAAGTATAGGTAAACTAAACGGGTTTATTGAAGAACATATCAATGGGCAGAAAGTTGTAAAAGTTTTTAATCATGAAGCAGAGGTTACAAAAAACTTCAAGGAGCTGAACACATCTTATCGCAACAATTCATTTAAGGCACAGTTTTTAGGAGGTGTTATGGGTCCTGTTATGGGAACAATTGCACAACTTTCTTATATTGTTACAGCGTGTATTGGCGGAATTTTGTGTGTAATGGGTCATTTTGATGTAGGTGGTTTTGTAATATTCCTTACCTATGCAAAAAGCTTTTCACGTCCTGTGAATGATATTTTTATGCAGATTAACAATATTTTTTCTGCGTTAGCTGGTGCGGAGCGTGTTTTTGCTGTTATGAATGAGCAGCCAGAAGAAGAAACAGGAAGTAAAAAACCGATTATAAAAGGAAATATTGAAATTAAAGACATTATTTTTGGATACAGGAAAAATACTCCTGTGCTAAAAAATGTTAGCATTTCAGCCCAAAAGACACAAAAAATTGCTTTTGTAGGCTCGACTGGTGCAGGAAAAACTACAATTGCAAATCTTTTGAATAGGTTCTACGATATAGACAGTGGACTTATTACGATTGATGGCACAGATATTAAAGACTTTGACAAAGCGTATCTTCGTCAAAATATAGCAGTGGTCTTGCAAGATACTCATCTTTTTACAGGTACTATCATGGAGAACGTCCGCTATGGCAGGCTAGAAGCCACCGATGAGGAAGTTATAAAAGCCTGCAAAGTTGCAAATGCCGACAAATTTATCAGGAGACTTGATAAAGGATACGAAACTATTTTGACAGGTGACGGAGTAAATTTAAGTCAAGGGCAAAGGCAATTGCTAAATATTGCAAGGGCGGCTATCTCGAAAGCTCCTATTCTTGTGCTTGACGAAGCGACAAGCTCGGTTGATACAAGAACAGAACGCCATATCGAAGTAGCACTTAACCGATTAATGAGCGAGAGAACCACATTTATTATTGCACATAGGTTGTCAACTGTTAGAAATTCAGATAAAATAATAGTGTTAGACTTTGGAAAAATAATCGAAAGCGGTACTCATGAGGAGTTAATTTCTATGAAAGGCAAATACTACAGCCTTTATACAGGTGCCGAAAAATTAAGCTAATAGGAGCGAAAACCATGCAAAAAGAGCAATTGTTTTTAAAACTATTGAGGATATCTGATCTCGCAAAGCCAAAAAAAACTAAAAGAAAGAAAGAAGAAGAAAAATGTGAAGGGGTTCAGCACATCGGTCTTTCTGAAAAAATAATACTTAAAATTTTGCTTGATGAGAAAAAATTAAATCAACGCAGTATCGCAAGAAAAATGAAAATAACCGCACAAGGAGTATCTGAAAACATAAAAAAGCTTATTGAATTGAAGTATGTTTATAAAGAACAAGGAATATCCCACAATGAAAACTTTATTTTACTTACTGAAATTGGTGAAAAACGAGCTAAAAGTGTTGATTATGAATTTACTAAAGATGCTGAAACCTTCTTAGGAACCCTTACTTTGACACAGGAAGAGCTATTGATTCTTGACCTTTTACTAAATAAAGTTTTTGATAACTATACTGATGAAGACACACGATAATATTATTTTTCAAGACTGCATTTTAATATGCAGTCTCTTTTTTAAAAAAATTGTATAAAATACTTGACACATAAATAAAGGTGTGGTATACTTTTGAAGTTAAGTTAGTTATTGCTAACTTGTTTAGTAGTAAAAAACAATTATTAAGGAGAATTATATGAACCCAAGAGAAAAATTTAAAACAAGACCTCCTATTTGTGAGGCAAAAGCATTAATAGCTGATTTTTTAGAAAAACAACTCATAATAAACGTTTCTACAGTTACAAAAGACTGCATTGCTATACTAGATTCTATAGATTATTTTTATTTTAAAGGAAAACACATTGGTGTTTTATCTCAAATGTCTAAAATCAGAACTGTTATGAGTGATGAAGGCACAATATGTTCATTTGTTCAAGTAGGTATAGGTAAAGAAGCACAGAATATGTACGCTACTTTCAACTATCAACAAATTGATAGTAGTTCTGACATTGTAAATGAGTTAGAAAAATTAAATCCGATGATAGGTAAAATGCGTTCTCATAATGCTAAATTCATAGAGCTTAAAATTAGTGAAGCTACTATTATACTTAGCGACCAAGAAATATATAATATTGATAATGAACTAAATCCTACTTTTGCAAAATTTGCACCAAACGGTAGAGAACGTTTTGAGAACAGCAGAAAAATACTTATGAGTTACTTAGATCGTGAAGTTGTTTTTAATGTTGTTATAGAAAATGACACATACTACACATTGACAAAAGCAGATTCAAACAAGATTTCTCACATACAATCTGGTGGTATATGTAAAATATACGATGGAAAAAATAATCATTTTGAAACTGTTATCAAAATTGAAGAAGAGATAACTAATGAGGTTTTTGATAAATTACTAGCTGTCAATAATTCATATTTTAAAGAGAATGTTGGCCTTGTAGCACTTTCATTTAATAAAGCAAAATAACGGAGGGGATAATGGGAATAATTAAAGCTACATCGCTTAAAGTTGGTTATGAAAACCTAATTGTCATTGAAAATTTGTCACTTGAGATTAAAAGAGGTTCAATCACTACAATTATTGGTGAGAATGGTTGTGGAAAATCTACTTTACTTAAAACCATTGGACGTGTAATTCATCCAAAACATGGTGAAATTTTAGTAGAAGATATGAATGTACATAAAACAAACACTAAAAAAATAGCTCAAATTATTGGTATGTTGCCACAAAGCCCTAAAGCTCCTAGCGGTCTTTCTGTATGCGAGGTAGTAGAGTACGGTCGTTTTCCACATAAAAAAAGAAATGGACGACTAAACGATGAAGATCATAAAATTATTGATTGGGCTCTTGAGCAAACAAATCTTACCGAGTTTAAAGACAGAAACATAAACTCACTATCAGGTGGACAAAGACAACGTGTATGGATAGCAATGGTTCTTGCACAACAAACAAATATAATTTTACTCGACGAGCCTACTACATATCTTGACATGGCTTATCAGCTTGAAGTTTTACAGTTAGTTCAAAGATTAAACAGAGAGAAACAAATAACAGTAATTATGGTACTTCATGATATAAACCAAGCCAGTAGATTTTCAGATGAACTAGTTGTGCTTAAAAAAGGTAATATAATCGCACAAGGTAAGCCGTCTGATGTAATGACTAATAAAACTTTAAGGGAAGCGTTCAATATTGACGCACATTTTACAACCTTACCAGGCACAGATATTCCTATTTGCCTTTCGTATGAGCTTCTCAGAAAGGATAGGCAAGGACATGAAGAACATTAAAGATAGGACCAAGACGAAAAAAGTTTTTATTTTAATAGCTGTTGTCTCTGTAGTTGTTTTTGTCCTTTGTGCGTGTATTACTCTTTTTTACTATACTCCTGTAACAACAATAGATGGTATTATTGCAGTTTTTAACAATTATGATGCAAACAATTTAGAGCAATATGTATTTTTGACAGTTAAAATCCCACGAATCTTAGGTGCGCTTTTAGTCGGTGGATTTCTAGCAGTTGGCGGAGCTGTAATGCAAGGTATAACAAAAAATTTCCTTGCAAGCCCTGATGTTGTTGGTATTAGCAGTGGTGCAAATTTAGGTCTAACAATCGCAACATCACTTTCTGTTGGAACGGCAACTTATTTTTCAAAAGTTAGCTTTTCTCTTATAGGCGCTGCAATAGCAACAATGATAATCTTTACTTTATCTTCAAAAATTAAAGGTCGAGAATCGGGCGTTAAATTGCTTTTGGCTGGTACTGCGTTGGGAACATTGTTTGGAGCATTTAGCACAGCAATAACTCTATTTACTTACCCAGAGCAAGGCGCTGGCATTGCTCTTTGGAATAATTCAGGACTTTTGGGCATCAGATGGGAAGGCATTGCAGTTTTAATGATAGGAGTAGTTGGTTTAATTATCGGTCTTTTTGTTTCAGGAAAACTAACGATTCTTGCGATGGGCGATGAAACCGCCACTTCATTAGGTGAAAATGTAAAGGCGATTAAACTTCTTGGTGTAATTTCAGTAGTATTAATATCATCAGCTACAGTAAGCGTGGTTGGAAATATTGGATTTATAGGTCTTATTATTCCAAATATTGTGAAAATGGCAGTAGGAGAAGATTATAAAAAAGTAGTACCTCTTTCTGCGATTTTTGGAAGCATGCTTTTAGTTGTTTCTGACGTTGTGAGCCGTTATGTTAACATGCCACAAGAAACACCTATCGGAGTTATAACATCTGTTATTGGAATTCCGGTGTTCCTATATCTTGTAAACTCAAGAAAAGCAAAGGGGGCACTATAATGAAAAAATTAACCAATAAAAAACGTGCGATAATACTTTTACCTGTATTAGCGATTGCACTTTTATTGTCTGCCATGTTTGCAGTAAACATCGGCTTCACACCAATATCTGTGGCTGATATTGTGAGAACTATTTTCGGTTTTGGTTCAGAGAAAGAAACATTTATTATTTATGAGCTTAGAATACCACGTAGTGTTGTCGCAATATTCTGTGGAATGTGCCTTGCAGCGGCTGGTGCAGTTATGCAAGGAGTTACACGAAATCCACTTGCTACACCTAGCATGATAGGTGTTTCATCCGGTGCTAGTCTTGGTATTTTGATAGTAGTTTACCTATTTGATTTAGGTCTACCTATGATTGTGCCTCATCCAATAGCCGCAATTATTGGAGGATTTCTAGTTTTCGCATTAATTTACTCACTTGCATTTAGATATGAACTCTCTCCTAAAAAACTAATATTAAACGGTATAGCCGTAAACTCTTGTATCGGTGCGATTTCACTCTTTTTAACAATGCGATTATCAGAAAACGCATTTTTAATGCTTACACTTTCACAAGCAGGAAGTCTTACATATGCCACTTGGGATATGATAGGCTTAGCGGTATTAATTGCAGTTCCTTGTTTTATCTATATATTTTACAAGGCGTTTTGCTTGAATGTAATGAATTTGGGCGATGAAATGGCTGTAGCGCTTGGAGTAAACCTGAAAAAAGAGCGAAAATATCTTTTATTTGTAACGATAATATTATCGTCTGTGGCAGTATATGTTGCTGGTACAATAGGATTTGTGGGACTTATAGCTCCTCACATGGCAAAAAGAATTGTTGGTTCAAACTTTAAACTTTTCTTGCCGATTTCTATGTGTTTAGGTGCAGCGCTTATTGTTATTGCTGATATTTTGTCAAGACTTTTAGTTAACGAAATTAACTCGCAACTTTTCGTTCCTGTTGGTATCATTATATCAATTTTAGGAGCACCTTACTTGCTCTATCTTTTATATGTTCAAGATAGATAAACTTTGTTATGTGAAAAACATAAAATATATAACTTTATTTTAAAGGAGATCAAAAATGAAAAAAATTACATCAATGTTGTTAGTAGGATTGCTTTCTATGGTTTTACTTGCAGGCTGTGCGAGTGAGGGTGGTTCTAATGATTCATCAAAGGCAGAGTCAAACGACAACAACACAACATCAGTAGCTGATACAGATAACGAAACACCAAAAACTGTCACAATGGCAGACGGCGAAAAAGAACTACCAGAAGAGTTTGGTAATTTCGTAATCTTAGAGTGGTACTTTATAGAAAACTGCCAAGATTTAGGCGTAATGCCAGTTGGTGCTCCGCTTCCTGCTGTTACTGGCTTACCTGCTGAGGATGATTTAACAAGCCTTTCAACTTTAGCATATCAAGATGGTCATGGAAGACTACATCCTGATGTAAGCGTTTTCGATGGGGTAGAAAGCCTAAACGCTTCTGATGAAGGTGTTGATATAGAGCAGCTTTTATCTCTTGATATAGACTATATCATCACAACAGAAAGCAACATTGAATATGCAGACAAACTTAATATGGTAGCACCTACATATTTACTACCAAACACACTTGCAACTGATGAAGATGGCTATAGAGATTGGAAACAACAACATTTAATGATTGGTGAACTAGTAGGCGAGCCAGAGCTTGCAGCACAGCAAGTAGCAGAATACGAGGCACAAGTTGAAGAATATAAAACACAAATCGGTGACACTATTGATGGAAAATCAGCGATGGTATTCCAACTTTCAACAAAAGGCGTTCAATACTCAACAGTAGTTCATCAACAAATCTATGCAGAGCTTGGCTTTGAGCTTCCAGAAATGCTTAAAGATGCTGACGCAAGTGGTACTATTGCACTTGAAAATTTAGCAGAGATTAACCCTGATTATATCTTTGTAAACATTGAAAGCCTAGAAGATTTTGCAACTTATCAAGAGTCCCCACTTTGGCAGAACCTAACAGCGGTTCAAAACGGTCATGTTTTTGAATTTGGTCACAATGTTTGGAATCGTTCAAACGGTTCAAGAGCAAACTTATATCAATTACAAGATGCCGCTGAGTTTGTAATTGATGGAACACAAGTTACAAAAAGATTTGATCTTAACTAAAGCGAGGAATTTTAATGCAAGCATCATACGAACACTATTAAAAACAATTTATATGTTGCACCATAAAATGCATTTTGTAAAATAATCTGATATTGCTAAGTTTATGAATCTATCTAGGGCGAGTGTTTGTCGTGCAGTATATTTGTTAAAAGACGAAAATCTTATTTCTATAGATGGCAAACTCAACATCAAACTTACAGAAAAAGGCGAGCAATCTGCAATAAAAGTTATTGAACGATATAAATTTTTTAAAGATTTTCTTTTGTCGGTAGGTATTGATGAAACAAATGCCGAAATCGATGCTTGCAATCTTGAACACGCTTTAAGTACAAAGAGTTTTGAACAACTCAAAATATTTGTGCTTAACAATAGTAATTAAATTAAACCTAATTTGACCCACTGTAAAATTCTTTGCAGTGGGTTTCATTTATTTAGAATTTATATATAAATATGCTGATTGTTTCTATTGACTTTTGTTGTTTTGGTGTTATAATCTAGTTATATTTAGCTGAAAGGATTTAAAAATATGAAGTTCAATATAATAAAATCAGATAGTGAAATCTCGGTAAACTTTAAAAAGAATACATTAAATTCATATGTATTTATGCCATCTGCCGCATATAATGGCAATCGCTTTAATGCAAGATACGCACAGTATCCTCCTATGTTCAAGGAAGAGGAATTTGGTGTTGATAGAGAGATATTAATAACCGACGTTCCAAGATTATCAAAAAATCTGCCTTCTAAAATAGAGCTTACTTCGGCAGACATGGCAACCCCTTGTTTTGGTTTGTTTGATTCAGAAAGCAAATCTGCATTCTTGATATTTCTGGAAATCTCTAATTCAATGATAGGTTTTACATTTGAAGAGTTTGAAATAGAATCTCTTCTCACAATTTCTGCTACCCCAAAACGTGAAATTATCTACAGAGGAAATACACTTAAAACACATATCGAGCCTGAGTATAAAGATTCAATTCTACTAGAAAGTCATGTTTTAAGCTTTGACTGCGACAATATAGAAGTCTTTTTTGAAAGATTTTTTACTGAGCGTAAAAATTACTATAAAACCAAAAGAAATAACATTCTTCCATTTTCTAAGGCGTTTGAAATGGCAGAAAAAAAATTCAACGACATGAATTATAGAGACAGTCAAAATTACTACGGAATTGGAACACCTCGCAACAATAAGTTTCAAGATTGGCAGTCTGGCTGGACTGGCGGAGGAATTAGTTCGTTACCATTATTGGCTTTTGGAAATTCTATTACAAAAGAGCGTTCTGTTTCTACACTAGACTTTGCCTTTAAATATCAGTCAAAATACGGCTTGTTTTACGGAATAGTCTATAACGGCAAGATTCTTCATGACTGTTTTGAGCATTACGAAGAAAAATACAACTTCATTCTTATCAGAAAGCACGCAGATATTTTATTCTTTATTTTAAAGCACTTTATAGTTATGCAAAACTATAAAATTGATATTCCAAAACATTTTGATGAACATACTAAGCTGGCCGCCGATGCACTTTGTGATATTTTTGGAAGATATGGACAAATTGGACATTTTGTAAACGCTGAAACAGGTGAAATTCACATCGGTGGATCTAGCGCTGGTGGAATAGCTCCTGCAGCACTAGTTCTAGCTTATAGAAGATACGGCAACAAGAAATATTTAGAAACAGCTGAAAAATTAGCTAAACTTTATTACACACGTGACACCAAAAACGGAATAAGCACAGGGGGTCCAGGTGAGATATTGCAATCATTAGATTCTGAAAGTGCCTTTGGTATGCTTGAAAGCTACATAGTTTTATATGAAGAAACAAAAGATATCTACTGGCTAAACGCTTCAAAAAGCATGGCTTATCAATGCTCTTCATGGGTAATGTCATATGATTTTACTTTTCCTAAAACTTCCGAGTTTGGCAGACTAGACATTAAGACTTGCGGAAGTGTATTTGCAAATATACAAAACAAGCACAGCGCACCTGGTATTTGCACGCTTAGCGCATCTGCTTTACTAAAATTGTATAGATATACAAAAGACGTAAAATTCCTTGAATTAGTGGAGGATATTTCTGCTTTTACTCCTCAATGTATGTCTCGTAATGGTTACAGAATTCATTCGTGGGATGCTGAACCTAAACCTTTACCTAATGGATTTATATGCGAGCGAGTAAACACATCAGATTGGGAAGGTCCTGAGAAAGTAGGCGGAGTTTTTAATGGCTCTTGTTGGTCTGAGACCTCACAAATGCTTACTTACCTCGAAATTCCATCTATTTACATCGACAAAGAAAATCTAACTCTAGCAGTTTCAGACCACATAAATGCTAAACTAATTGCAAATAACAAATTAGAAATCACAAACCCTACTGAATTTAACGCCCAAATCAGCATACTGTGTGACGATTACCAAAGCATTGATAAAGATCTTGGAGCAGTATATTATGATAAGTTTAAAAACATAACTATAAACAGCCACCAAACAATTACAATTGATATATAACACTAATATTACAACAAGAAAATCCTTTTCACGAATTTAAAGTGATAAGGATTTTTTGTCTGTTTAACATTTAAAATTTGAGCTACAAACTATTATGTACTAGCAATAAAATTAGCAAATAAATAACGCTTTCGTGATATTTATTTTGTATAACTATTGCATTATATATATATTTAGTGTACTATTAATTTTAAACAGAGCTTTTTATTGTTGAAGCTTATATTTTAGGAGGAATGGTAATGAAAAAAAGATTAATCGCTGGTTTTTTGGCGGCATCAATGCTTATGAGTGCGCTGAGCGTAAACGCTAACACGTCTGACGCCTTAAGTGAAACTCAAATGCTGTCAAGTGAAAATGTTGTGACAGAGGTAGTCACAGAAAAACTAGATTTTGAGCCTGTTGCAGATGTTGGAACGGCCCCTGATCCGCTTACTGGCTTCCAGCTTAGAAAAGGCGCTGGATTTAGCATCACAGATGAAATGGGTGCGGATGGAAGCACTCAAAGCCTTAAAATTAATGGTCTACAATCTGGCAGCATGATGGGACAATATGACCTAGGAAAAGGTTATTCTATCCAAACAGGAAAAGTGTTTTCTGTAGATATTTACGATGACACACATTCTAAGAGAACTGCTGTAATTAAACTTGATGGAGGCAGCAACTCTGGCAGTGAATCTCATGTAATTTTCTTTGGAATTAAAGACAACAAGTATAAGGCTTACTCTCAAAAAGCAGACCCTAGCGACCCTACTAAATTTGTGTATACAGATTTAAACTTGCAAATGAACAGAGATTCTATTGCAGGTTGGCACAACTTCACAGTTGATATGACAAAACAAGGCGAAGTAGTTTTTTATGTAGATGATAAAGAGCTTGGAAAGATAACTGACCTAGGCGAAGAGTATGGCGAGTTTAAGAATATTTCATTTATTAGTTTTTGGGGAACAATTGATAGCCCAGATGTTTACATTGATAATATCAGCATTTCAGAGTCTGCACCTGTTGCCTCAGACTTAATGATAGATGATGAAATGGATACATTTGACTGGACTTATGCAGAAACAAGACAGAACCCAGCCGACTACGAATACAGCGTTGACGATGGGCAAACATGGATAGACTGTAGTTCAAAGCCTGTGTATGTGGGAAATGTAGACATAGCTATAGGCGACTTAATGTTAAGGGCAAAGTCTCCTGACGGAAGCGAATATACATATCCAGTAATAGAAAGCAGTGAGGCTTTTTCTTACACTATAAACGTTAATTTGACTATGGAAAGACAAGAGGATATTAAATATTTTAGTGTTCAGACTAAAGATGCACCTAGTGTTTCTGTGTCTTCTGATTATTCAAGATCTGGCTTAACTGGAATGAAGATAGTGCCTACTAATTCAGGTAATTATCCAAACCAATTCCAAATAGGCGAACGATTTGAGTCTTTAGTAACTGACAAGGTTGTGACAATGTGGTACTATGACCAAATGGAACAAGCTAGTGACTTTAAGGCTATAACAGTAGTTCAAGAGGTAGGCACCAATGGAACTTGGAGTAACTACTCTGCTGCTGTAGGAGTAGACGCAAATAATTCTAGCACTAATTATACAATAAGACCTAATTGGGGTTCTAGTATGATAAGTTCTGTAGAGCGTTCAGAGGGTTGGCATTCATTCCAATGGGATTTCACAGTAGACGGTAAATGCAGTATCTACATTGATGGTGTTTTGTCGCATACAATGGAGTCAAACGGATTCAACGACATGGCTATAATGAATTCATGGGCGACTCCTACCACATACACACATTATTTTGATGATATTTCAATCACAGATACTAAAGAAGACGTGAAAATAGTTCCTGTTGCGCCAACTAACCCTCAAGTAAGTGATGAAAACAATACATTTGCATGGGATTATGTAGAGGGCAAGACATCTATTAGTCTTTATGAGTATTCTATAGACAATGGTGAAACTTTCATGAATTGTACTTCTAACCCTCAAGCAATCGAAGAAAAACTTCTACCAGCAGGCACTGTAATGGTAAGACTAAAGGCCACAGAAACTCAAGAAGCAGGTGCAGTATTAAGAAGTACTCAAAGATTTACTGACCCAGCAGAACTTGTAATTGCAAGCCTTGAAAAAGAGATAGAGTTTATTTCTTTTGCTAACCCAAATGACTACACAACAGTAACATGGGAGGAATTATCTAATAAACTAGAGCTTGCAAAGACAGCAGTAGAAACAGAAAAAGGCCTACAAGATGCACTTGATGCCTTGATGATTGCAAAAGAAGCTTTAGAGTTTGACATGCAGCCACAAGAAAAATACACTTTTGCAGACAAAGTTATACCTGTAGAGCCAGCATTTGGGACACTTAACTGGAATGAAGACGAAAATATTTCTTTCATTACAGACATGGCTTACAGATTAACTCCTGAAATTGTTGGTGGAAACCAAATAGCTCAATTCAAGTATACTTTCCCTAAGACTATAGAAGAAAAACAAATAATATTCTATTTCTATGACAGCAACAGTGGAGATTTTGATATTTCAGTTGGAAATTCTGTTACAGGCGACGGAGTAGTAATTTCTTCTAAAAACCTAGATGGAACTACTAATAGAAGATATCAGTTCTATGACATTAAAGACGGCGAGATGACAAACCAAAGTGACCCTGAAATTAGAAGAAGATCTGACCTGCATAAGGTTGAAATAAATCTAACTAACGGTGCGTTAAATCTTTACATGGATTCAATTCTTCTTAGAACTATTCCTAATGTAGACTCTATTGATTATATTGATTACACATTAACAAAAAGCGGTTCAGATGAATCTGATATTACATATCTATCTCTTGATGAGCTAGAAATTAATGATAAAAATGCGGTTACAGAGATTATCCTACCAGAGCAAACTGTAGAAATTGGACACCGTGAAACATATGAAATTAACCATGTTAATAATAGTTATGTAAAGCCTTATGAATATGACACTACCGATAAATTTACATACTCAGTTTCTGATACTTCAGTTGCGTTAATAACTAAGGGTGGTTCTATTCAACCGATGAAACCAGGTGAAATTACTGCCACTGTTACATCTTCAAACGGAGTAAGCAAGACTATTAATGTAATAGTTAAAGATTTTATGGTTGAAAGTGTTGCTTTGAGCGATTCAATTATTACTCAAGAGCCTAATTATGTTTCAGAATACACAATGGAACCTAATTCAATTAAGGTTTTCAATGCGATTATCGAGCCTGAAAATGCTACTAATTTAACTAAGACTTGGACTAGCTCTGACAAGAGTATTGCAACTGTTGAAAACGGAGAAGTTACTAGTTATGGCAAAGAGGGAACTACTACAATCACAGTAACAACCGAAGACGGAAACAAGACCTCAAGTGTTGAAATAACAGTAAAAGAAAAAGAATATGATTTTGGTGCTACTGTATTTGTCGCAATGGATGGCAACGATTATACCGGTGATGGAACAATAGAAAAACCTTATGCGAGCATCGAAAGAGCAAGAGATGACTTAAGAAGTCACAGTCAAATTATAGATGGCGGCGCTGTTGTTTATATCCGTGAGGGTGTATACTCAGTTCAAGAAAGCATAAGACTAGAAATTCAAGATTCAGGAAATGAAGAGAGCCCAGTAAAATATTCGGCATACGATGACGAAGAAGTAAAGATTACAGGTGCTGTAAACTTAAGACCTTCTGATTTCGAGCTAGTAGCAGACACCGAAACACTAGAAAAAATTCAAAATAATGCAGATGGCAAAGTGTATGTGGCTGATGTTAGTGAGCTTCTACCTGAAGATATGCTAAAGGTTTTAGCTAAAGGATACAGTGGAAATGTTGCTACAGCTGTGAGAAATGCTGGCTTTAACCCTAGCAGTCAATATTACTTCTTGACATTTGAAGAGACAGCAATGACACTAGCAAGATGGCCAAACGAGGATGAGGCTATTTCAGGTTATACAAGTTACCCAGGATTTACAAAAATTAATGCACTAACTAACGATGGACAAGTATTAAGATCATGGAACACAGACCAAATTGGTATTCCAGGGTATATCCCTCCAGAGGAGCAAGATTTATTCGATTCATTCACTTTCTCGTCTGAGGCTTTAACAGAAAGAATGAAAACATGGAACGGCATTCCAATGGATGGTACAGACATAGTTGACATGGATATTTGGTACGAAGGACATACAGGCGTTGATTATACTACTCAGTCTTCACCAATTAGAGATATCACAGATGGTACAATGACTTCTCACTTTGCAATTCAATACGACTTTAAAAATGCAGATTGGTCAAGAATTTATGTGTACAATCTTCTTCAAGAGCTTGATATTCCTGGTGAATGGTACTTAGACCAAGACACAAAGCAATTATATGTTTATCCACCAGAGGGAACAGACATGACAAGCGATGAATACAGCATTTCTATTGCTACAAATGCAAACACTCTTATCACACTTACAAACACAAAATATATCACTGTAGAAAATGTTACCCTTGCAAATACTTTAGGAAATGTATTCACAATTAGCGGTGGTAATAACAATAAGCTTTCAAGATCAACAGTTACAAATACTTCAAGCAGAGTAGGATCTGTAGGAGATTCTAGCAGCGAAATCGCAATGTACAATGGTATTGAATATTGCACAATCGAAAATGTTAATGGCGGATTTAGTGTAGGAGGCTCTTCGAGATTCCACACTCTAGAGGCTGGCTACAACTATGCTCACGGCAACACATTCACAAATTACCAGACAATGACAAATGGTTTTAATTCTGCTATAAATCTAGGCGGAGTTGGTAACTATGTTTCAAGCAATGTGATATCAGAATCGCCAAATAATGCTATTATGTGGAGCGGAAACGACCATGTAATTGAGTTTAATGAGATATTCAATGTTGACCTTGAAACAACTGACACTTCTGCTATTTACACAGGTCGTAACGTTATTAATCGTGGAACTGTAATTAAGAATAACTACTTCCATAACATTGGAAAAACTATGAGCAGTTCAAGTGCTAACTCTGCTATATATATTGACGATGTAGCAGCAGGCATAGAAATATATGACAATGTATTTGAAGACCTACACTGGGGAGTGTTTATAAACGGTGGACAATATAATCTAGTGTATAACAACGAGTTCAGAGATGTTAGGTACGCAGTGGTTGCAAATGACTGGTCTTATGCGTGGCTTTCAAGATGGTATCAACATGGATACGGTTTGTTAAACACAACCATTGATTGGCAGTCACCAGACAGTCCATACGCAAAATATCCTTATATTCAAACAGTTTATGAGGGTGGAGACATGAACGACAGTATCTATAATCAAGTAATTGACAATGTAGTTACTTCAAAGAATGGTTCGTTTGATTGGTTCCATTATATGGTTCGTGAGGTTCAACCTAACGCAGCGAATGTAATTAAAGATTGGTTCTTTGAAAAAAATAACCTTGATTTAAGCTAGTCTAAAACAATAATACATAAATATAAACCTGAAATTTCTTTAAGGAATTTCAGGTTTTTGTATTGACATTTTTTAGTTTATGGTGTACTATATAACTATATCATGATAAAGTTATATAGAGGTGATTATATGCAGGAATTATGTTGTAAAACATCTGATAGAGTAATAGAATTATTATCGGATGAAGCCGTTTCAGAAAATTTGTCTTTTTTCTTTAAAATGTTTAGCGAACCTATAAGAGTTAAGATATTGCTTGCAATGTTGCACGGTGAAATCTGTGTTAATTCTATATCTATTCTCTTAAACGTTTCACAGCCCAGAGTATCAAATCAGCTAAAACTTTTAAAACTTAATGGGCTAGTGAAGACTAGAAAAGAGAAAAATAAGATTTATTACAGTCTTGATGACAAACATATTCAGGACATAATAAACATTGGGCTTATGCATATCAGCCACAGTAAAGAAAGGATTTAAATATGGATTTTTTAACTAATTTATGGGATTTATTTGTAGACATGTCGTTCTATTTGGTTATAGGACTTTTATTCACAGGTATATTACATGCCTTTGTAAACAAAGATTTAATATTAAAACATATAGGAAAGAGGAATACATCATCTGTCGTTAAAGCATCAGTATTCGGTGTTCCACTTCCGCTTTGCTCTTGTGGAGTAGTTCCAACAGCTATGTATTTAGGAAAAAACGGTGCATCAAAAGGAGCAGTTGTAAGCTTTTTAACATCTACTCCGCAAACAGGAGTAGACAGCATTATAGCTACTTATGGATTAATGGGACCTTTTTTCGCATTCTTTAGGGCGATAGCTGCCTTTTTTTCAGGAATTATTTCAGGAATTATCACCAATATTTTGTGCAAGAATGATAAGTCAGATTTTATAAATGCAGTAACTAGCTGTGGTTGTTCTGAACCAAAGGTAGAGGAAACATCCTCTTGCTGTTGTTCAGCTCCAAAAGTAGAGGAAACATCTTCTTGCTGTTGTTCAGCTCCAAAAGTAGAGGAAACATCCTCTTGCTGTTGTTCAGCTCCAAAAGTAGAGGAAACTTCTTCTTGTGGTTGCTCTTCTACTACAAGCAACGAGACTAAAACATTTGGTGCTAAAATTAAGTCAGTATTCACATATTCTTTCGGTGAGTTTTTAGATGAAATTGCGGTTAATTTTTTAGCGGGTTTATTCGTTGCTGCATTAATCAGCACATTTATTCCACAAGAATGGCTATCAAGCTTTTCTAATCCGTTATTAAGCATGCTAGTAATGCTAATAATTGGTATACCTATGTATATTTGCTCAACTGCATCTATTCCAATTGCGGTTTCGCTAATGATGAAAGGAATATCACCTGGTTCAGCGTTTGTATTTTTGTTTGCAGGTCCTGTTACTAACATAGCCTCACTTGCAATTTTGGCTAAAGCACTAGGTAAAAAAGTTTTGATAATTTATTTGTTGTGTGTAGCTGGTTGTGCGATTTTATTCGGACTTATCCTTGACTATATAATTGAACTAATTAACTATGATGGCATTACAGAGGTTATTCACCACTCACACGGAACACCTGTTTATATGGTTGTTGTTTCTGTTATATTTGGATTACTTGTGTTGCTTAGCGTAATTAGAAAAATTAGAAAAGCTGTAAAATAATTAATAATATTTCGTATATAGGCGATGGAACGTCAAAAATATAAAAAATAAATTTGCTTAAATTTATTAGGGGCGATCTGTGGTCGGCAGACGATTTAACGAAAATTCCGAGTTTGAGGGCAGTCACAAAAGACTGCCCTACTTTATTTTATAGATTTTTGTGCTAAATCAATATGTTTTACCATCCTTCATGCCGACTTCACATAGAATTCAGATTAGTCACGTAAGGTTCATATTGTTTACTTTTAGACTTCACATAAGGGTTTTATAATTAAAGCAAATCTAAGGAGGCTATAAAACATGTATATTTTTAAGAACGCAATGAAAAACGTGACAATTGCAAAGGGAAGAAGTCTTTTAATATTAATTCTTGTTTTTGTAATTGCGTTATCTGCCTGTGTTGCACTTAGCATAAGAAGCAGTGCGGAAAATGCAAAGGAAACTACTCTAGCTAATATGAGCATAACTGCTCAAATAACTGCTAACAGAGAAAACATCATGAACTCTATGGGGCAAATGGATAGAGACGCCATGGAAAGTATGTTAGGAAACACACTAAAAGGGTTTGACTTAGAACAGCTTAGTACATACGCTCAATCAGAGTATGTAGATAACTTTTATTATACAGCAAGTTTAGGTTTAAATTCTAGCACATTAACAGCTTATTCAAGCACACAAGAGACATCAGGCTTCGGCGGAATGTCAGGTGGAATGGGTGGCATGAGCGGTATGAGCGGAATGATGGGTACAAGCGGAGATTTCTCTGTGACAGCCTATAGCAGTCACGATGCAATGGCAAGCTTTATTTCTGGTGAAACAGTAATAGTTGAGGGTGAAGTGTTCTCGGTAGAAGATAATACAAATACTTGTGTTATTAGCCAAGAGTTAGCGGTTTTAAATGATTTATATGTTGGCGACGTTATTGAGTTTTACAATCCAAACAATGAAGCTGATTTAGTAGAAATGACAATTAGCGGAATTTTCTTTTCTGAAACCAGCGACCAATACGCAGACAGCATATATATTAGCTATCCATCAGCTCAAAGTATAGTTGATGCCTCACAAGCTTTAGGTGCTACATATACAGATGAACGTACTGGCACTGAAAGAAGTTCAGGTCTATCTATTATGCCAAATGCTAGCTATGTGTTTGCTGATGTAACTAGTTATGAATCATTTGTAGCTTCTGCCGAAGAAATTGGGATTGATACAGAAAGCTATATGATTACTTCTAGCGATTTACAAGCGTATGAAGAAAGTCTTCTGCCTCTTGATAACTTAAGCAATTTTACATTAATTTTCTTTATGGTTGTGCTTGCGATAGGTGCAGTAATTCTAATAGTATTTAATCTGTTCTCAGTTAGAGAAAGAAAATATGAGATAGGTGTTTTAGCGGCTATCGGTATGCCAAAAGGCAAAGTAGCAATGCAGTTTATAAGCGAAGTTATGATAGTAACTTTTGTAGCTATCTTATTAGGTGCTGGTGTTGGTACATTTGTATCTCAACCGATTGGTGATGTGCTATTAGAGTCTCAAGTTACATCTATTGAAGATGGCGCAAACCAAATTAATGATAATTTCGGTGGTGGATTTAGCGGAAGACAACCTAGCGGAATGCAAGGCGGAGATATGTTCGGTGGAATGTTTGGTGGCTCTAATGTTGAGTACATTGAAACACTACAAACATCTACTGACTTTATGGTTTTATTCCAATTGCTAGGCGTAGGCTTACTATTGGCAATAATAGCAAGCAGTGTGGCGATTATATCTATTTTAAGATATGAACCACTTAAAATATTGAGTAATAGGGCATAAGGAGTAAGATTATGAGTATATTTGAATTAAAAAATGTTAGCTACTCTTATGATAATAAGAAAAATGTGTTAAATAACTGTGATTTTGCCTTTGAAAAAGGCAAGGTATATACAATAGTCGGAAAATCTGGAGCAGGTAAAACAACTTTGTTGTCACTGCTTTCAGGGCTTACAAAACCTACAGCAGGAGATATTCTGTATGATGGTAAAAGCATCACAAAAATAAATCAATATGAGTATCGCTCTAAATTAGTGGGTGTAATATTTCAAGCGTACAATTTGTTACCACAACTAACAGCTGCTGACAATGTAGTGTTATCAATGGATATTTGTGGTAAGAAAATTCAAGATAAAGATCAAAAGGCAGAAAATTTGCTAAGCCAAGTTGGATTGGGCACGGATTTACATTCAAGGAAAATCCTAAAGCTATCAGGTGGTGAACAACAAAGAGTAGCCATCGCAAGGACATTGGCATACGAGCCGGAAGTAATTTTAGCAGATGAGCCAACAGGTAACCTAGACGGCGATACACAGAACAAAATAATGGACATATTCTGTGATTTGGCCCATAAGGAAGACAAATGTGTTATAATTGTAACACACTCCCCGGCAGTCGCAAAGAGAGCAGATGTTTGTTTCTCTTTGAAGGCTTCAAAATAGCGTACGAGTTTTCATACTACTCCTAAGTATGCAAACAAGCATATTCAGAAAATTCCTTTTGGAACTACTGGATATGCTTTTTGCTTTGTGTATATATTGGGGATGGGTTCACAGTTGGGAATTTAGTGAAAAGTTGATGTGAAAATCCTTGTGTGAATAAAATATATTAAAAAAAGCGTCCCACAATAATTAGTAGGACGCATATTTTTTGATTTATGAAATTAACTGTTTGAATCGGCAATTATTTTTTGTGCTATTTGTTGTGGGACTTCCTCATACTTTGAGAACCCGAAAGTAAATCTGCCTCTGCCTTGTGTTACTTGCCTTACATATGTGCCAAAGTCGTACATTTCTGCGCTTGGTACTTCTGCAATTACTTTTTGGTAGCCTGTTTCGGCTGACTCCATTCCTAGAACTCTACCACGACGCTTGTTTACCTCACCCATGATATCACCCATGTTTGAGTCTGGCACAATTGCATGAAGCTCTCCGATTGGCTCTAAAAGAACAGGGGAGGCTAATGGTAATGCAGTTCTGTATGCGGCTGCGGCAGCCATTTTAAATGCCATCTCTGATGAATCTACTGGATGGTAAGAGCCATCATAAAGAACGGCTGAAAGTCCTACAACTGGGTAACCGGCTAGAGTTCCTTTTTGAATTGAATCTCTTAAACCTTTTTCAACGGCAGGGAAGAAGCCTTTAGGAACAGCTCCGCCTACTACTTTTTCACTAAACTCTAAAGTTTCGCAATTACTAGGTGAGAACTCTATCCAAACATCGCCGAACTGACCGTGTCCGCCTGTTTGCTTTTTGTGTCTACCTTGAATTTTTACGCTTTTCTTAATAGTCTCTCTATAGGCAACCTTTGGCATGACTGTCTTCACCTCTACACCGAATTTAGCCTTAAGTCTTGAAACAACTATGTCTATATGTTGCTCGCCTAGACCGCTAATTATCATTTGGTGTGTCTCGTGGTTTGTGTAGAATGTGATTGTTGGATCTTCTTCACAAAGTCTTAAGATACCTTGAGCTATTTTATCCTCATCGCCTGTTGTAACAGGTAAAACCGCCATTGAGAGGGTAGGGGTTGGATAATCGATAGTCTCAAGTGTAAGTTTTCTGACAGGACTTGCCAAAGTGTCGCCTGTATTCGCAGAAAGCTTAGGCACGGCACCTATGTCTCCTGCTGTAATATATTTAACTTCTGTCTGCTTTTTACCGCAGACCATTAATGTCTTACTTATTTTTTCTGACTCGCCTGTCCTCATGTTGACTACTTGACTGTCAGAAGATAATTTTCCTGAAATTACCTTTATATATGAAAGCTTGCCAATAAATGGGTCGGCTACTGTCTTGTAGACAACTGCTGCTAAGGCTGCTTCCTCGTTTACCTCTACATCTATTATATTTCCGTCTATATCTGTAGCGGTTTCTACTGATTTTTCATATGCTGATGGTGCAAGCCACGCAAGACCATCCATAAACTGCTCCATGCCACGCATAAGCATTGCATCGCCGCAGAATACAGGAATGATTGTTCCTGATTTTACTCCGTTGTTAAGCCCCATTATGACTTCTGTAGGAGTGAACTCTTCGCCAGAGAAATACTTATCAAATAACTCTTCATCAGTTTCGGCTACTGCCTCATAAATTGCAGTTCTTAAGCCCTCTAATCTTGAACCCATGTCAGGCATTGGGATAGGTGTAGGCTTTCCGTTTTGGTAGTCATACGCCTTGTATTCAAGTAGGTTTATGTATTTATCTGCCTTGCCATCTTCAAAGAAAGGCACAACAACAGGACAAATTGTAGGTCCGAAAGATGACTTTAAATCTTCAAAAACAGCGTAAAAGTCTGAACCCTCGTCGCATAGTCCGTTTACAAATATTATTTTAGAAAGTCCGCCCTTAGTGGCCTCTTTAATTGCCTTTTCAGTTCCAACTGTTACGCTATCTTTGCCTGTTAGAACTATTAATGCTGTGTCGGCGGCTCTTACAGCCTCGCACATTCCGCCCTCGAAATCGAATAGTCCAGGAGCATCAATTAAATTTATCTTCTTAGACTTCCACTCAAAAGGTGCAGCAGCTGAAGAAACAGAAGCTTTTCTTTTGATCTCCTCAGGGTCATAATCACATACTGTGTTACCCTCGCCAATTTTTCCACGTCTGTCTGATGCTCCGGAAAGATAAAGCATTGCTTCACACAATGAAGTTTTTCCGGAGCCACCGTGGCCCAACACTGCTAGATTAATAATATTTTTTGCTTGATACTGGTTCATATTGAACGCCTCCTATTAATATTTTCCCCAAAATTTAAGTCTTTACTTAATTGAATGTATATATTATACTATATTTTTTTTCAAATTACAAGAGTAAATATAAACTTTGTATATAATTCTAGCTTATGACAATATTCTTTGTGTGATTTTACTAAAAATATTTCAAAATTAAACCAAATGAAAAAATATTGCTACTTGAATTATTGTTAAAACTATAGTATACTTCTATATAGACTAAAGGCTAATGGTTAATGGCTAATGGCTGATATTTTAAAAAAGAGAGGTATTTTATGGGTTATGTTTACGCCGTAATGTGGTTAATTATAGCATATTTTTTGATTTTTAGATTGTCGAAAGAGAGTAAGTTTTTTTATCTTTTAGGCGGTTTTTTTGTAGTAATGAGTGGTTGGTGGTTTGTAGACACTATGTATCCTGATCTTGGCATGCTAGAGGGAGATCTTTCATGGATATTAAGGGGATTAGGTGCTGTGGTCTGTGCATTGACTATTGTTTTTTACTACAAGAAAGTTAGAGGTAAGAGTTAGTGGAGGCTTTTTTTACTGTTTTATCTAAGTTAGCTATTATGGCTGTGTTGATAGCTGTAGGATTTGCTGTTACTAAATTAAAAAAATTCTCTGAAAAAACTATTTCAGAGATGACATGGCTTTTAATGAACATAGTGACACCATGTGTCATAATAGATTCTTTTTTGAATTTGGATTCTGGTACACTTGAAGTCAGTGAGTTGTTACTTTCGACCGGTTTAGCTTTTTTATCGCTTGGAATTGGAATTGCACTTACACCACTATTATTCAGAAAAGAAGCACCTATACAAAAAAAAGGCTACCGCTTTGCCATGACATTCAACAATGCAGGCTTTATGGGTATACCTTTGGTTCAATCTATTCTAGGAAATGAGGCGGTAATATATGCCTCAATTTTTGTTGCAGTGTTTAATTTTGTTCTTTGGACATTCGGCTATAGACTTATGGCATCGGGTGAAAAATTTAGACCTATTAAAATATTTTTAAATGCTGGAACTATAGGTTTTACTACAGGAGTAGTTATTTATCTGTTGAACTTTGATTTACCAGAGATAATTTCTTCACCTATTAATTCTATGGCTGCACTTAACACGCCAATAGCAATGATAATATTTGGGTTTTTCTTAGCGAAAATAGATGTTAAAGAGATACTTACAGATAAAAAAATATATTATGTTTCTTTTTTAAGATTAATTGCTATACCATCTATTTTGATTTTGTTTATGAGTATTATAAGACCACCTGAGACTATGTTTATGAGTACTGCAATTCAGGCTTGTACTCCTACTGCTACTGCTACAGTTCTTTTTACTGCTATGTTTAAAGCAGACGTTAAATTAGCCTCAAAAATTGTTACAGCAACTAATTTATTATCTTTAATCACAATACCTTTATTTGTTAGTCTTGTACAAATTTTGGTAGATAGCATTTTGTGACTAAATGAAGCTTTACTGCATAAAATATAGAAGCAAAGGCAAGAAATAACTTGAATTTGCTTTTATATATAAATCGCCATATGATTTCATCTTGAAACCATATGGCGAATTTTTTATAGCTTACAGCATTTTTTGTTTTTCTTGCCACTTCCGCAAGGGCATGGATCGTTTCTACCTACTTTTACAGGTTTAACAACTGTTGAAGCACTTTTTGCAGATTTGTAAAGTTCTTTTCTCTTTTCTGCACTTAAGTACGTGTCCCAAACAGGTAGGTTATATAGCCAATCGGCTCTTGCGTCTACCATGTTAAAGTATAGCTTCTCTTTATCATAATTTAGCTCTACCACTGTATCTTCTTCAAGTGCATCAAGATCAATCGGAGTTACAAGGCTGTCGTTAATTCCATCGATAAAGCCTGTCATAAACATTATCTCAACGCCAAATTCCTCGGCTAGCTCTTTAACAGTAGCCTTGAAAATTGTGCCTTGACCTAATAGTTTCTCGTAAAACTCTTTTTCCTTTAAAAAATAACCCTTAAAATACTCAGCAGCATCTGCTTCATGTTGTTTTTCTTCAGTAAACAACTCCCATTGTTGAAGTAATCCCATATTGTGATTGTCCTTTCATAACTAGTATTCTTATATTTTATCAATAAGAATACTAGTTGTCAAGACAAAATGAAAAAAATCAGCCGTTTTGTAATAATTTGTTGGAGCAAATGTCAAGATATACAAAAAAATAATTTATATTTTTACAAATTAACTCTTGAAATTATACAAATAATCATGTATAATAAAGAAAAAAATATGGAGGCATACTATGGAAGTAAGCAAAAAAGTAGAAAATTATGTTAAAATGATAGATGAGGTTATAGCCAACGGAAGATATAAAGATAATTGGGAGTCTTTAAAAGACCATAAAGTTCCTGATTGGTACAGAGATGCAAAGTTTGGTATCTTTATTCACTGGGGGTTATATTCTGTTGCAGGTTTCTGTGAGTGGTATCCACGTTGGATGTACATGCCTTATCACGAGAAATATGGAAAGGCAGCAGCTGAACATCACGTTGCTACATATGGCAGCCAAAAAGATTTTGGCTATAAAGATTTCGTGCCTATGTTCAAAGCAGAGAATTTTGATGCGGCACAGTGGGCGGATCTATTCAAAGAGTCTGGCGCAAAATTTGTTATGCCAGTAGCAGAGCATCACGATGGGTTCCCAATATATGACTGTGATTTCACAGACTGGTGCGCTTTTAAGATGGGTCCTGAAAGAGACTGCTTGCAAGAGCTTAAAGACGAATTTGAAAAAAGAGAAATAGTTTTTACTGCATCTTCTCACAGAGCAGAGCATTATTGGTTCTTATCGGGTGGCAGAGAGATAGACTCTGACATTATAGGTGAGTTCCCACAAGGGCATATCTATTGGCCATCAAGACCAGAGCCATACGATAAACAAGCTAACTACAACTTTGTAGAAAAAATTGAAGACGATTTCTTAGACGATTTCCTAGCCCGTACTTGTGAAATTGTAGATAAATATAGACCTAAGATTGTCTATTTTGATGCGTGGATTCAAGCTGAATGCTTCAAGTCTACTCTTAAAAAGTTTGCGGCTTATTATTACAACCGTGCGTTAGAGTGGGGCGAAGAAGTCACAATAAACTATAAATTCGATGCATTCATGCTAGGCACAGGTGTTCAAGACATTGAGCGTGGACAACTAGCAGATGTTTCACCATACTTCTGGCAAAACGATACTTCTGTTGCAAATAAATCTTGGTGTTATTCTGTTGGAAATGACTATAAAGACACTGATGCTATTATCTGTGATTTAGTTGATATAGTGAGTAAGAATGGTTCGCTTCTTCTAAACATTGGACCTAAGGCTGACGGAACTATTCCAGAGCAAGACACTCATATTCTAAAAGAGATTGGCGCATGGTTAAAGTTAAACGGCGAAGGAATTTATGAAAGTTCTTACTGGAAAAAATACAAAGAGGGTACAACTGTTACGCCAGAGGGACACTTCACAGATATGCAGAAGAAAAACTACACTAGTGAAGACTTTAGATTTACATATAAAGATGGTGTTGTGTATGCTTTTGTAATGAGATGGCCTGAGGACGGCATTGTAAGAATTAAGACATTTGGTAAAGATTCACATACTTATTGCGGATCTATAAAAAATGTTGAAGTATTAGGTGGGAAGAATACTCAATTTATGCGTTGCAGAGAACACCTAACTGTTAAATCTGACGGAATTTCTACTGAATATCCTGTTTGCATTAAAATTATAGTTGACTAATTCACATAATGTGGTATAATAATATAAGTAGTTATTATCACTTAAGGAGAATTTGAATGAAGTCAATTATAAAACAACTTGGTATCAAGAATTTAAGCTTACTTACAGTTCTTACTACAGCAAGTTTTTTGGTTGTTGCCTTATGCACAAGTCCAATTTTTGAAGCACTAGGAGAAGATTGCTCGTACTTTATGCTTCTTGGAAGACTCGTAACTGAGGGTGGAGTCTTGTACGTCGATCTATTCGACCATAAAGGACCATTGCTATTTTTTCTAAATGCCATTCCACAGCTGTTTATAGATGGTGCCTTAGGCGTATGGATATTAGAAGTAATATTTATGTTAATATCTATGGTTATCATGTTCAAAATAGGCTACATAGTACTTAAGAATAAAAGTGCTATATTTGTTCCATTAACATATCTACTTGCCATGAATAGCACAATAGCAGGCGGAAATTTAAGTGAAGAATATAGTAATTTGTTTTGCTTAATAGGGCTTTATATATATGTAAAGTTTGTTGAGAGCGGGTTTAAAGATTTATCTAATGCTTCTGTTACTATTTTGGGAGTCTTGTTAGCTTTAGTAGTATTTATTAGAGTTAATAATACAATAGTATTGCTTTCGGTAATAGCCTGTATAGGTGTCTATTATATAATTAAAGATTATAAGAGAATACCGGTTTTGATTCTTTTTGGGTTGTTAGGTATGTTAATAGTTACAGTGCCAATGTTCCTGTATTTTCACTCGATATCAGCACTTGATGATATGTTAAATGCTGCATTTGTACACAATTTTAACTATAGCAATAATTCTGGATTGTCTCAACTGTTTAATAACATAGTGCAAATTAATGGTAGCGTTTTCGGTTTTTTTGTATATGGTGTAACATTAATAGGTGTTTCTTTCGGTGCATATGCCTTGATTAAAAAAGATTATGCATATGGTTTTTTAAACCTACTTATTAGTATTTTTTCTGTTTATGCCATGTGCTTATCAGGAAATAGATTCTTACACTATTTAGTAATCGCTATACCTGTAATCCCACTTTCTGCTATGATTTTCCTTAAACACTCTAATGATTTTATAAAAAATTTAGTAGAAAAATTTCATTTAGTATTATTGATTTTATTTGTTATAGGTACTGTCGGAACTATGGGTATAACCTATATTGTTGCACAGCCAGATCTAAAAGATCATGCGGTTATAGATCTTTACGAAGAGGATGCACTTGAAATGTCAGCTATGATTCCAGAGAACGAGAGAGACTCTGTTTTTGGTTATAATGTTGAGGCTAAGTGGTTTGTAATTACAGACATTACACCATCAGGTAAATATTTTTCTTTGCAAGAATTTATGGCTAAAACTAATCCTTCTATAATTGATGAAGTAAATGAAATGTTTGAAACTGATACTCCAACTTGGTTAATAATAACTGATGCACATTTAGTTGAAAATCAATTCGTGCTTGACAAAATCGATAGCGATTATGAACTGGTTCATGATAACTCAATAGGCCAAATGTACAAATTAATTAGTTAATTTAATTGTGGTAAAATAGTTGTTAATTATTTTACCACTTTTAGTCGTTTTATATATAATGAAAGGAACGGTAATTATGAAAAAAATTAAAGAGCAGTTGGGATTAGCGCAACTATTATTTCTTATCATTTTGACAGTAGGTAGCCTACTTGTGGTATTAGTAAGCACTAGTCCGATTTTTCAAGGTCTGGGTGTAGATTGTTCATTCTTTTTGCTAATGGGAAACCTAGTGAATGAGGGAGGCATATTATATGTAGATTTGTTCGACCATAAAGGTCCAATGATTTTTATTATAAATGCTTTTGCTCAATTCTTTGTAAAAGGACCTGTCAGCGTTTGGGTCTTAGAAGTAGTGGTTATGAGTATATCTTTAGTAATACTTTATCAAACTGCATACATGGTTCTAAAAACACGTAATGCAATTTTTATTCCGCTTATTTATTTAATTGCAATGACATGTTTTATGGAGGGTGGAAATTTAACAGAAGAATACTGTAATCTTTTCTGCATAATAGGCCTTTATATCTATGTTAAATTTGTAGAAAGTGGATATAAAAAACTGTCAAAGCTTTCCATAATAACTCTAGGAATTTTACTGGCGTTGATTGTTTTCACAAGAATAAATAATGCTATACTTTTAGGAGCAGTAGTAGGTTGCATTGGTTTATATTTCATAATTAACGAGAGAAAGAGACTCTTAGAGTACATATTATTTGGTCTGCTTGGAATGCTTATTGTAATTACCCCTTTGTTTTTATATTTCTATTCACAAGATGCACTAGATGACATGATATTCGGCACATTTCTTTTCAATTTAGGCTACAGCAGTAATGCAGGAACAAATCTGTTTAGTTATATATTTGAGATTTTAGGCAGCCTTTTTGGTCTTGCACTTTATGCCATAACTTTCTTCGGTATTGCTTGTAGCGTGTTTGCTTTAATAAAAAAAGATATTGGTTACGGATTTTTTAATCTAATATACACATGTGTGGCATTCTTTGCTGCCTGTCTTTCTGGGCAATCTTTCTTGCATTATGTTATGATTGCAGTTCCAGTTCTTCCAATTTCATTTATAATTTTGTTTAAACACATACCTTTTTTAAATGAGAAAATCACTGGAAAAATAAGAATAGCATTTACTGCACTATTGGTTCTTGCTTTAGTTGGTACTTCTGTGCTAACACTTATGATAGTCCCAGCTGAAATTGGTGATCCTAATGTGATAAACGCCTATAAGACAGATGCGCTTGAAATGGCAGAGAATATTCCAGAAGATGAAAGAAATTCAGTTTTTGGTTACCACTTAGAGCCTAAATGGTATGTAATTACTGACATTATTCCAACTGGAAGATACTTTACAATGCAGGAATTCATGGCAGAAACTGATGAGACTATTACAACATTTATAAATGATTTGTTTGAGAATGAGCCACCAAAATGGTTAGTTTTATCAGAACCAACAACAGTTACAAACGAGTTTGTACAAGAGAAAATTGAGACAGAATATGAGTTTGTTATGGAGAACTCTACAGGATTGCTTTATAGCTTAAAATAATTTAAGCTTTCAATATATTTATTCATGGAGATTATATGAGAAAAAATATCAAAGAAATCGGCACAAAAAAGCTAATATTTTTTGCCGTAATTACCGTAGTTAGCATGTTGATTGCTATGTTTAGTACAAGTCCAATATCTCAGGCTATGGGTTGGGATAGTGCAATTTTTATGACTATGGGTAATTTAATAACCGAGGGCGGAACACTTTACATCGATCTTTTTGATCACAAAGGGCCAGTATTGTTTTTTATTAATAGCATACCTCAATTCTTTATAGATGGTCCTATTGGTATTTGGGTATTAGAAGTGATAGTAATGTTTATTTCATTGTTATTGCTATATAAATGTGCATTTATGGTTCTTAAAAATAAAAGTGCTATCTTTGTACCTGTTGTATACCTAATATTAATGAGTTTCTCTTTAGAGGGTGGAAACTTCTCGGAAGAATATTGCAACCTATTTTGTATCATCGGACTTTATATCTATGTAAAGTTTGTTGAGAGCGGAAACAAACAATTAACTAATTTTGCAATAACTATTTTAGGTGTTTTATTCTCACTTATCTTGTTTACTAGAATAAACAATGCAGTTCTATTATTAGCGGTTATTGGATGTATAGGTTTACATTTTTTGATATATGATAGAAAGAGATTACTAACATATATCGTATTCGGAATTTTAGGAATACTGATAATTGCTGTACCTATCTGCTTGTTTTTCTACTCACAATCTTCTTTGGATGAAATGCTCAATGCAACAATTTTCTTTAATTTTGACTATAGTGACAACGCTGACTCGCAGTCGTTCTTTAGCTTTTTAGCTAAAATTACTACTAGTGTATTTGGCCTTGGAATTTACTCAATAACTTTATTTGGTGTAGCCAGCAGTGTTTACGGATTAATTAAAAAAGATTTTTCATACGGATTTTTCAATCTAATTTATACAGTAGTAGCACTGTTTGCAGTATGCTTAGCTGGAAATGATTATTTTCATTATATAGTTATCTCAGTTCCGTCTGTTGCTATCTCTGTAATGATATTACTAAAACATTTACCGATTAGAAATTTTTTTGAAAAATGGCATGTAATATTAGTGGTAGTGTCTTTAGTAGGACTTGCCGGAGCAAGCATTTTGCCTTTCTTTGTGTATCCAGAGGGAAAAACAAATATTGATTATTATAGAACTCATGCCCTAGAAATGTTAGAACTAATTCCTGAGGATGAAAGAGATTCAGTCTTTGGTTATCACATAGAACCAAAATGGTACCCAATAACTAACATTATACCGTGCGGAAAATACTTTGTGCTTCAAGAGTTTTGGGCATTGGTAGACGAGAGCATAACAGAAGACATGAATGATATGTTCACTAATGATCCACCTAAATGGCTGGTAGTATCTCCGTTTGATCCTGTAACGAACCCAGTAGTCTTAGAAAGAATAGAGAATGACTATGAATATATGTTAGAGAATTTAACAGGTACATTGTATAGGCTAAAAGACTAAAAAAAAGTCGAATAATTTGCAGAAAACACTTGACAAGCTGATAAAAGTGTTGTATAATATATTAGTTCCGTAAGCACTAGTAGCTCAGCTGAATAAATGACTACTAAGCGTATCTCTTGATTAAATCGAGAGCAGGACTAATATAAGCGCCCATAGCTCAGCCGGATAGAGTGTTTGGCTACGAACCAAAAGGTCGGGAGTTCGAATCTCTCTGGGCGTGCCAGACTTAAGATAGCAAGTTTATACTTGTTATCATAAAAGGGTCTATCTTTTAGATAGGCTCTTTTATGATAAGCACAGATAAGTGCCTATCATATTTACAATTCGGTTCTAAC
>CAYJER010000001.1:0-212163 GCA_964369225.1 uncultured Eubacteriales bacterium | reverse complement strand
CGTCCCGAAAAAGCTAGTGGTTTTAGCTAACTTCCCACGGGACGGAAAACCCGTCCCCTACATTGGTATCGTATAATCAACACGTCTCCTACATTAGTTTCTTTTCTAAGGGTCACGTCTGTTGTCAAGGTCGTACAAATGAAAAAAGTTTTAACTATTGCAGGTTCAGACTGTAGCGGTGGTGCTGGCATTCAGGCAGACTTAAAAACTATGTCCGCCCATAAAATTTATGGAATGAGCGTTATTACAGCTTTAACTGCTCAAAATACTCAAGGCGTGTTCGCAGTGTCTGACTGTAGCCCAGAATTTGTTGCAAAACAAATAGATTGTATCTTTACAGACATAATTCCAGATGCTGTAAAAATAGGTATGGTTTCTAACATTGAAATCATCAAAGTGATTGCCCAAAAATTAAAAGATTACAACGCAAAAAACATTGTGCTTGACCCAGTTATGATATCTACTAGTGGTTCTAAGCTTTTAAGCGATGATGCCGTTCAAACTCTTATAAATACATTAATGCCGTTGGCTAGTATAGTAACGCCAAATATTGCAGAGGCAGAAGTTTTAAGCGGATTGAAAATTACTAATAGTGAAGACATGCAAAATTCGGCGGTAATTATCTCTGAAAACTTAAAGGCAGATATTTTGATTAAGGGCGGACATTCACAAGATAATGCAGATGACCTTATTTTTTCTAATAATAAACATTTCTGGGTTAGAGGAGAGAGGGTAAACAACCCAAATACTCATGGCACTGGTTGTACACTTTCTTCTGCCATAGCATGTAATTTAGCACTTGGAAATAATTCAAGAGACAGTGTGATTAATGCCAAAAATTATATCACAAAGGCTCTTGAAGCTGGTCTTGATCTTGGAAAAGGAAGCGGACCGTTAAAGCATTGCATATGAACTTTGAGCGGATGGCATAGTGCTATCTGCTTTTTTGTTTTCTAATCATTGACAAAAAAATAAACTGTGATATAATTTAATTATAAACTAATTTGATGTTTAGCAAGGGGTGATTTAATTGGACAATAATCAAAAAAATTTATTTAGAAAAAAATATCCAAACATGAGATATTTTCTAAAAGGTATAAGAAATTCTTATACCTTTTACAAGAATGTAAGTACATGTGTATTCAAAAGAAATAAGACTTCACAAACAATACCCGATAACTATCAAGTGTGTAATACTTCTACAATTAACTCAGATATAAACTTAAACATATTAGAGGGAAATTATCCTAATGATATTAAGGGTAATATGTATATTTGCCAGTGTTTAGGCAGCCCAAAGGCATTTATGGTGGGCGACACAAACATTGTTAAATTGTCATTCGATGAAGATGGTATTAGCCTTAAAAACCGTTTAATGTGGAATCCTGTAACAATTGCAAAGGTTGCGTTAAGAAAAACTATTCATAAGTTTGATGATATGGGACTAATGTATATGTCACCAGGTCTTGGCATTGCTTCATACACAGAGGGCATGTATCTTTTGCCCGACGGTAGACTTGGAATCACAAGTGATGTGGATAGACCATGGATAATAGATAGGGAAGAACTGCGTACAAGGGGTGCATTAGGCAAAAGAGAAGAATGGCTTCCTATGATATCAGGAGATAGCGGACATGTAATGGGCTCTCTATTTGCTGGTTATAATAATTCTCATGTAATATATACAGACACAAATACAAATGAAACTTTTTTAGTTAATTATCAAAGTGCTGCGTCTGATCTTGCTCATCCTTGTGTTTTAATGAAATGGGACGGCAAAAATGATCTAGAAAAATGGACAGTGGTAGATGAAAAAGGTCAAGATATTAGCATTATGCAAAGTATTCATGAATTAATATACACAAGAGACTATATTATTTTAGCTGATACTGCATTTGCTGTAGGCGATGAAATGTTAAAGCCTTGGAAAAGTGCCCCGTTACCTAACACAAAAACGGTAATATATATTATAGATAGAAGACATTTGACTGCCGAGAACAAGACTGTAGTGGCTAAAAAAACTGAAGTTGATGAGGCTTGTATTCATCTTATTGCTGAATATGAAAATCCTGATGATTTAATTACAATCTATATGCTTCACACCCCAGCTACAAATACAGCTGAGATAATCAAAAGTTATGATGTGGATATGTATTGGGATAGATTCCCTAAGAACATGATAGGTTATGGAACTTTACCTGTTCTTGATTTATCAAGTATTGGCAGACATACTATAGATATGAGCGAAGTCAGCGTTAAAAAATCTGAATATATCAGAGACCAGAGATTATGTTGGGGTCCTTATATGTATACTTATATGGGCAGACAAACAAGAGAGTTTCAAGAGCAAGATCTGTATGTAATGTTTAAGGGTTTTAAGCCTGACATGTTGCCTAAAAGAATATATAACGCATATAAAGATGTAGAAAATAGAAAAGTATCACTTGATGATTTAGTTGACAGCAGAAAAATTTCTGTTAATAATTCTATAGCTAAGGTTGATAAGAAGATATTTAAAATTTCAGACTACTATGTGATGCCAGACAAAGTGCTTATTTACACAATCTCTTGCATAGAGGCAAAAAATAGTAAAGGTTATTTACTAGTTGCAGTTCTAAGAGATGTAGCAGATAATATGAGTACGTCAGGGCATGAGTATTGGTTATTTGATGCGGATAGACTTTATAAAGGTCCAATTTGCAAACTAGGGCATAAGTCGCTTAATAATTCTGTGCTTTTTCATACTTTGTATTTAACAGAAGAACAAGAAAAAGAGCTAGAGAGTAAAAAGCCTGAATACAAATATTCTGTAAGAGAAGATTATAAGTCAGAGGAACTTGAGAAGTGGGATCCTTCTGTTAAAGAAACTTTTGAAAAGATTATTTGGCCTTATCTTGATGTAGAAGATACTGATGAAAAGACAAAGGCAACTGAATTGCTAGATTTTCTTTCAACAAAGAGAGTCCAAATGGATGTAGGCAAAGAACATTTAATCGGTGAAGAGCGTATACTAGATGCACCAAAATTTGCAGAATTGATGTTTGAAGAAGCCAATAGAATGTTTAAAACAAATGGTTGGAAAAAAGAGTATGAGAAAAACGGCTTGAAAGTAGAGTCAAAGGGTATAAGTGGGCAGTTTGAAAAGGCAAAGGTTAGAGTTGCAAGGGCGTTCTGTGAGTTAGATGTTAATGCAGACAGCTTGTTTAAATATATTACATCACCAAAAGGATACGCTGTGATAGACCCTGTATGCGACCCAGAAGATCACGAGAAAAAACCTCTTGAAGTATATAACTGGAAAGAGAATTGCAGACTAGAGGCGGCTGTCGCAAGCAACAAGATGCCTGTTTTAGGTGAAAGCGATTTTGTTGTCTTAAATGCTATAGACTCAGATATTAGGACTTTTGCTTCTAAGTCTATATATCATAAGGCTATGCCTGGTGGCAGTAAGTATAGTAATTTATCAAAACCAGCTAATGGGCATGAAAGGGCATTAAACACTTTTGTTTTGAAGATAGATCCTATAGGTGATAATAGATGCAAGGTTTCGGCTATAAATTATGTAGACATGGCAGGTTTAAGCACATCGGCTATAAACAATTATGTTAATACAAAAGCGTTTTTCCCTCCGCTGTTTAAGAGAATGAAGAAAGCTGTAAAAGATAATTCGCTATAAAATATATGTTGAATTAATAATATCAATGTAGGGGCGGTCGTGCCTTTAGCAAAATTTAGCCATGTAGGGGCGGATATTATCCGCCTAAAAAGTCTGAATTTAGTCTTAATTTCATAGGCGGATAATATCCGCCCCTACATTAATTTGTGCGGTTTAATGAATTGAATTAAAGTCGAAAACTAGTTAATATTTTCAATTTGTTCTATTGACATAAGATTAAATATAGTCCATAATATAAAAAGAAAAAAATAATTGTATAAGAAAGGTTTGATATCTTGTCAAGGTTCTTGTGTCTAGATATCATTTGGTGGTTTTTATGAAGGCAGTTATAACAGTAATAGGAAAAGACATGGTAGGAATTCTTGCAAAAGTTTCTACTGTATGTGCTGAATATGGGGTGAATGTAACAGATGTTTCGCAATCAATCATGCAAGAAATGTTTGCTATGGTTATGATGGTTGATATATCTAGTTGTTCATGTTCATTTGGTGATTTTTCTGACAGACTAACAGCTTTAGGCGAAGAGATGGGTCTTAAAATTCACTCAATGCACGAGGATATATTTAATTCAATGCACCGCATATAAGGGGGTCTTTTATGATAAATACTAAAGATATATTAGAAACTATCAACATGATAGACAATGAAGATTTAGACGTGCGTACAATTACAATGGGTATTTCACTTGTTGATTGTATCAATTCAGACACAAATAAGTCTTTAGACATGGTATACGATAAAATTTGTAGATATGCCCAAAACCTAGTTAAGACAGGTGAGGACATAAGCAAACAATATGGTATTCCAATTGTAAACAAGAGAATTTCAGTTACTCCAATAGCTATGCTTGCAGGAGCAAATAAAAGCTCTAACCCAATTCATTTTGCAAGAGTGCTTGACAAAGCCGCAAGAGAGGTTGGAGTAAACTTTATAGGCGGATATTCAGCCTTGGTTCATAAAGGGTTTTCATCTGGTGACTATGCGCTTATTGACAGTATTCCCCAAGCATTGGCAGAGACAAACTTTGTGTGTTCATCTGTAAATGTTGGAACAACTAAGGCTGGAATTAACATGAGTGCCGTTAAAAAAATGGGACAAGTTATCAAAGATTGTGCAGAGCTTACAAGCGATAGAGAGTGCATAGGCGCTGCGAAACTTGTAGTTTTTTGTAATGCTCCTGAGGACAACCCATTTATGGCAGGTGCTTTCCATGGTGTTGGTGAGCCTGACTGCGTAATTAATGTTGGTGTTTCAGGCCCTGGTGTTGTAAGAGCGGCGTTGTCTAAACTTCCAAAAGACAGTGACTTAACAGAAGTTGCAGATTTAATTAAGAAAACAGCGTTTAAAATAACAAGAATGGGACAATTAGTAGCCATGGAGGCCTCTGATAGACTTCAAGTTCCATTTGGAATAGTTGACCTTTCACTAGCACCTACTCCAGCGGTTGGCGACAGCGTTGCTTACATCCTAGAAGAAATGGGACTAGAGCAATGTGGTGCGCATGGAACAACTGCGGCTCTTGCATTATTAAATGATGCAGTTAAAAAAGGCGGAGTTATGGCTTCTTCTCATGTTGGTGGACTTTCTGGTGCTTTTATTCCAGTTTCAGAAGATGCTGGAATGATAGAAGCTGCAAGAAGTGGAGCATTAACACTTAATAAACTAGAGGCTATGACATGTGTATGTTCTGTTGGTCTTGACATGATTATTATTCCTGGTGACACCACAGCCGAGATTATTTCTGGAATTATTGCAGATGAGGCAGCCATAGGAATGGTAAACTCAAAGACTACAGCTGTAAGACTTATCCCAGCGGTTGGAAAAGTAGCCGGTGAAGAGCTAAACTTTGGCGGTCTTCTAGGCGGTGGCCCTATTATGGCTGTAAACACAAAAAGTCCTTCAGTATTTGTAAACAGAGTTGGCAGAATACCAGCTCCACTACAAAGCCTAAAAAATTAATATGGATAGGGCAGAGATTATCGATTACTGCCTTAGCTTCAATTTAACTTATAAAGATTATCCGTTTGACGATACGACACTTGTAATTAGGCATAGTTCTAACAAGAAGATTTTTGCATTGCTTGGCAACAAAGATTTTAAAGACTATATCAGCCTAAAATGTGATCCTATGGAAGCGGATTTTCTGCGTTCTGTTTATGAAGCTATAGTTCCGGGTTGGCACTTAAACAAAAAGCACTGGAACACAGTCTATATTGACGGTGATGTTGGAAAAGAAGAAATGTTTAGAATGATAGAGCATAGCTACAATCTAATAAAACCCAAAAGGAGCAAAATTTCATATGAATAATAGAATTATTAATATTGATGAAATGATAGATTGTTTAAGTATAGATGACTTAAAAAGAATACTTAAAAAAGCTATTGAAGATAATGAAGAATTGCAGAATGTAGTTAAATTGGTAGGAGCAAAATACTATGATAATTTAGACATTCAAATTTATAAAGATATTATAGATGATATACTTAATAAAATTAGATTGGAGACTGCTTATAACCATCATATTCATAGTAGAATAGTTAATGAATATTACGACTACGATGATGACGATGATGATGATTATGATGATTATGATGATTATTACGATGACGACGGTGATTGTAATGATGAAGACAATCATAAAAACCTATATGAAGAAGTAAAACTTGAATTATATGAATTTTGGAATTTAGTTGATAGTTTGCTTGACAACGAGAAACATGAATTATCAAATTTAATCATTAATTATCTTTATGAAAAGTGTTTACTTCTTAATGAGTATACTATAAATAAAGTAGCTACTATCCTTGATTTGTGCAGTGCATATGTTAGGGATATATATGAGTTAGCAGATAAAGAAACAAAAAAACAAATTAAAGAAGTGTGGATTAACACATACAATAAAGGTTGTAACATTCGTCATACCGAAACTATTATTGAAAACATACTTCCTAGAAATGAATTACTAAAAATAAAACTTAGTAAAATGATTGAACTAATGGAAAAATTTAAAGATTGGCATGTTTCTCTAATCTATGAAAATGCTTTAATTAGATATACCGAGATAAATGATGAACTAGGAACAAATGAAAGCGAAGTTTTGGAATTTTTCAAGAAGGATTGGCAGCTTCCTACAAATAGGTTAGTATATATTGAGAGACTTTTTCTAAAAAGCGATTTTCTTACAGCTGTTGAAATATTAAAAGAAAGTCTAGTGATAGATAATGATGATGAACGTTTAGTGAAAAAATATCACTATAAGTTAAAAGAAGCATATGCCTTACTTGAAGATAAAGATAATTACGTAAAGCAGTTGTTTAGGTTATGTATAAAGGAAGACATAGGGAATGTTGAAGTTTTTGAGGAACTAAAGGCTGTGTACACTCAAGAGGAATGGATAATAGTAAGAGAAAAAATAATCAATGCAATTGAAGTAGATTATTTTAAAGTTAAATTGTATGAAAATGAAAAGCTTTACGACAGAATAATTTATTACATAGAATGTGAGCAAAATTATAATTGTTTCTTCACTTATGTAAACGAACTTAAAAAACATTATCCTAGTGATGTTATAAGAATTTATGCAGAAATTGTAAATCAATATTCTCAAAACTCTTCTAACAGAGAAACCTATAAATACATAGTAAAACTTTTAAGGGCTATGACTAGGATTAAGGGTGGCAAACCAATTGTTGTAAACATAGTAGACGATTTTAAGATTAAATACAAAAGACGAACTGCAATGATTGAAGAACTAAATAAGATAAAATTATAATTTGTTTATTAAACTATGACTTATATTGATATTTCCACATATAATATATTATATATTTATGGAAATATTTAAGAAAGACATGGTGATAGTATGTGTGGATTTGCAGGTTTTGCAGGTTTTAGTGAAAACCTTTGGGAAGAGAGATATCTTTGGGGAAACTTAGGGAAGAGAATGGCTGGAAGAATTGCGCACAGGGGTCCTAACGACAGGGGTACATATGTATCAAAAAATGTGGTTTTGTCTCATGCAAGACTAGCGGTTATGGACCCTCTTTTTGGAAAGCAACCTATGACTTTTAAGTTAGGTGAGTTTGAGTTTGCAATTGCCTATAATGGTGAAATTTACAATACCAATGAGATAAAAAGGGATTTACTCACAAAGGGTTACACCTTTGATACAAGATGCGACACAGAAGTACTCTTAAAGGCATACATAGAGTATGGAGAGGATTGTCCGAATAAACTCAATGGTATTTTTGCATTTGTTGTTGACGACCCACGAGAGCAACGTTTGTTTATGTGCCGTGATAGGTTTGGTGTTAAGCCTTTGTTTTATACGATGGTGCCTGACAGAATTGTGTTTGCTTCTGAAATAAAAAGCCTGTTTGAATACCCAGGAGTAAGACCGATAATTGATAAGCAAGGTTTGCAAGAGATAATAGGAATAGGTCCTGCTAGAACCTCTGGGTGTGGTGTGTTTAAAGATATTTATGAGCTTAAACCTTCTACCATAGCAATTTTTGATAAAAACGGCTTTAGAGAGAAAGAATATTTTAAATTAGTAGCCCATGAAATTGAAGACAGCTATGAACAAGCGGTGCTAAACGTTAGAGAATTGCTTGAAGATATTGCAGAAAGACAAATGGTATCAGATGTGCCTATATGCACATTTTTATCAGGTGGACTAGATTCGAGTGTTGTCACAGCTCTTGCCTCTAAAACTTTAAAAGACAAGAATTTACAGACCTATTCATTCGATTTTGAGGGCAATTCTGAATATTTCTCGCCAACAAAGTATGAGCCGAGTGCAGACGAACCATGGGCTAGAATGGTGAGTAATTATCTTGGAACTGAACACACTACTTTGATATGTAGCACGGATTCGCTTTATAAATCTTTATTTGAGGCAGTTATTGCAAAAGATTTGCCAGGAATGGCAGATGTTGACAGTTCACTACTGCAATTCTGTAAAGAAGTAAAAGAAAATCATGATGTTGTGTTGTGCGGTGAATGTGCAGATGAAGTTTTTGGCGGATATCCTTGGTTTATGAACAAAGAAGACTCTGGATTCCCGTGGTCTAGAGAGATGGATTTTAGAAATTCGCTAATAAATAAAGATTTGGCTGAATTTCTGAATATAAAAGAATATTCACAACAAAAATATCAAGAAAGTATAGAGTCTGTTTCACTAATAGGCAATGAAAACGCTGAGGATAAACACTGGAGAAAGATGACATATTTAAACATCAAGTGGTTTATGCAAACATTGCTAGATAGAAAAGATAGATGTAGCATGTATAGCGGTTTAGAGGTTCGTGTACCTTATGCGGATCATAGGTTGATTGAATATATCTATAATTGTCCGTGGGATTATAAGTATAGAAACGGACAAAACAAGTATATTCTAAGGGATGCCGCACAGCTTACACTTCCACAAGACATTTTGTTTAGGAAGAAAAAGCCATATCCTAAGACACACAACCCTAAGTATGAGCAACAGTTAAAAGAAAAGTTACGCTATGTATTAAGGGATAAACAGCAACCTATACACAAAATTATTTCTGAGGAAACCGCAAAAGCACTTTTAAAAGAAAAGTTTGACTATGGTAAGCCATGGTTTGGGCAATTGATGGCAGGACCTCAACTTTTAGCATACATCTTGCAGATAAACTATTGGCTAATAAGATACAACATTTATTTAGATATATAAAGTTTAGGAGCGACCGTTTGGTCGCTCCTGAGTCTGTAAAAAAGTTATACTAAAAAATATTACACAAATTTGTTTAAATATTGTAGGGGCGGATATTATCCGCCTAAAAAGTCCGTGATTTTGCTTAAATTTCTTAGGCGGATAATATCCGCCCCTACATTAATATGTGCGTTTTAACGAATTTGTTTTATATAAAAAATCGTAATCAACACGTCTGCACAGAGACCCTCCCCTACGATTGAACATTTAATCTTGTTAGTTTGTGTTTTTTGATTTAGGTTTTATACAAGTTTAGGAGCGACCGTTTTGGTCGCTCCATTTGAATTTGGCTTATTTCATGCCTTCTTCATAACTCTTGATCATGTTCTTAACCATTTGACCGCCAACTGAACCAGCTTCTTTTGATGTTAGATCGCCGTTGTAGCCTTGCTTTAGGTTAACACCTACTTGACTAGCTGATTCCATTTTCATCTTGTTTAGAGCTTCTTTTGCTTCCGGTACTAGATTTTTCATTTTCAATTCTCCTAAAATTTATTTTGCGTTTGTGATATTATTTTGGTTTTGAAAATCAGTTTTATTCTTTGCAATTTTTGACAAATTTTGATTATTTAAAATTTTTAAAATAAATTATCATGTACTTATACAAATAGCTAGTGTTTATCACGTGGTAATAGCATTTGTGAATTTGTGATAATGTTTAATATTTATAAAATTATTTTTAATTTATCTATTGCTATTTTCAAAAATGCAATGTATAATTATCTCAAATAAATTTTTGAGGTGCAAAAATGATTGAAGTGAACTTAGAAAAATTTTGGGAAGCAGATGAGATAGCTCATAAAGAAAACTGTTTCTCAAAAGAAGCAACACAAGTTGCTATGGGTATACGAATGAGCGACGAATGCGTATTTGCTGAACTTGGAGAAGAGGGAGAACCTTGGGGAGAAACAGAAAGAGAAAGAAGAATTTTCTTAAACAAACAATATAATGACTTAGCTGAAAAGATAGTTGGTAAACGTTTGCTTAAAGAGGAGTTTCTTCCGTTGGATGCAATTTTTCCGAAAACTAAGAGGATTGGCGAGATTTTCGGCGGTAGTTATGATTATCATGCTGGCTCACTTTGGCTACATTCAGACATAGAGACAGCACAGGATTTAGAGAAACAACTAGATAAAGTTGATAAAATGAATTTTGAAGAATTTGTTTTGCCTGAAAATTGGGAAAAAGAGAAAAAAAGAATTTACGAAACTTATGGAATTAAGCCTGATATTCAACACCATGTAAGAGGGCCTGTCACATTGGCGACATCTATTCTAGGACCTGAAAATTTCATCTTTATGTTCTATGATGAACCTGAATTAGTTGAGAGATTTAGCCAAAGCATTCAAAATATAATCTTAAAATACATAGAAGTTTTTGATAGAGAAGCTGGTTTGATAACGGGCGTAACAGCAAAAGGTTTTGGGTTTGCAGATGATGACTGTGCATTGATGACTCCAGAAATGTATGAGACTTTTGCTTTTCCAATTTTAAAGAAAGTGTTTGAAACAGTATCGCCTGATGAAAATGATGTAAGATATCAGCATTCAGATTCAGAAATGGAGCATTTGTTGCCTATTTTGGCAAAGCTTAATTTGAATGGCTGTAACTTTGGTCCGACATTAAGTGTTAGAAATATTAGAAAACATCTTCCAAAGGCTAGAATAGACGGACAATTAGCTCCATTCACGTTTATGAGAAATAACGCAGATGAGATAATCGCAGAAGTTAAAAGAGATTGTGAAATGGCTAAAGAGAATGACCTTAGAGGTTTAAATGTTTATACTGCTGGGTCTATCAATAACGGTAGTAGTCTTTTAAGTATGAGAGCCGTAATGCACGCAATAGAGAAGTACGGACAATACTAAATTAATAAATTACCTATTGACATATTAAAAATAATGTTGTAAAATTAAATAAACTTGAATACATCTTTTAAAGACAGTGAAGAGAAGAGTATCCTATAATAGAGCTTAAGAGAGCCGTCGGTTGGTGCAAGACGGAGCAAAGTTTTAGGTGAAGAACATCTCGGAGTCTCTAACCGAACGATATCTAGTAGGCTTAGACGTGTCCAGAGCGTTAATTTGGCAGGCATATTTTGTGCTGATGAGTGGGTTTTACGAAAGTAAAATCTAGTTGGGTGGTATCACGGAAGATATAAGCTTTCGTCCCATATTGGGGCGAGGGCTTTTTTTGTTACTAAAGAAAGGAATGAAACTATGTTAAGAACTACTTATTGTGGAAAAATAGGCGAGACACATATAGACAGCCAAATTACTGTGTGTGGCTGGGTGCAGACAAAGCGTGACATGGGCGGAGTTATCTTTATCGATTTAAAAGATAGAGAGGGAACACTTCAAGTTGTCTGTAATGCAGAGAATATGAATGAAGAGGATTTTCTAAAGGTTGAGGGTCTTAAAAATCAATCTGTTGTGCAATTCAAAGGAAAGGTTAGACTGCGTGACGAGGACACAGTCAACACTAAAATCTCTACTGGTACTGTAGAGTTATTTGCAGAAGAATTAAAAGTGTTATCACAAGCAGAGGCACTTCCATTCTCGCTTGATGAAGACAACGTAAGAGAAGACTTAAGACTTAAATATAGATTTATAGATATTAGAAGACAAGAGCTTTACAATAACCTAAAGTTTAGACACAAAGTTCAAAAGTTAGCTCAAGATTATCTTGATGAAGCTGATTTTATAGCTGTGGAAACTCCAATGCTAACTAAGAGTACTCCAGAGGGTGCTAGAGATTACCTTGTTCCAAGTAGAGTTCACAAGGGAACTTTCTATGCTTTGCCACAGTCTCCTCAAATATTTAAGCAATTATTAATGGTTGGCGGAATTGATAAATATTATCAAGTTGCTCGCTGTTTTAGAGACGAAGACTTAAGAGCAGACAGACAACCAGAATTTACTCAAGTTGACATGGAAATGTCTTTTGTAGAGCAAGAAGATGTATTAGTTCACCTAGAAAATATGTTTAAACATATATTTAAGGGTGCAATGGATATCGACTTTAAAGAGCCGTTCCAAAGAATTACATGGCATGAGGCTATGGATAAGTACGGTAGTGATAAACCTGACCTAAGATTTGATTTCCCTATTGTAGACTTAACTGACATCGCTAAGGAATGCGAATTTACAGTGTTTAAGAATGTAGCTCAAAGTGGTGGATATGTAAGATCTATCAATGTTAAGGGTTGGGCTGATTATAATAGAAGCGATGTAGAAGAGCTTACTCAAAAGGCTATTTCTTACGGAGCTAAGGGCATGGCATGGATAGCTATTAGACCAGATGGAGAAGTGTACTCTATTTTAACTAAGTTCTTATCAAAAGCTGACATGGATGCAATCCTTAAGAGAATGGATGCAAAACCTGGTGACTTCCTATTATTCTGTGCAGACAGATTAAACGTAGTAAGAAAAACTCTAGGTGCTCTTAGAATAGATTTAGCAGAAAAATTCGGTCTTAGAAAGAAAGACGAATTTAAAATGCTTATAGTAACTGACTTCCCACAATTTGAGTATTCAGAGGAAGAAGACAGATTTATGGCTATGCACCATCCGTTCACAATGCCATATGAAGAAGATTTACAATATTTATTCTCTGACCCAGGCAGAGTAAGAGCGCAAGCGTATGACATTGTTCTTAACGGTGTAGAACTAGGTAGTGGTAGCGTTCGTATATTCAATAAAGACGTACAACAACAAATGTTCCTAGCTTTAGGATTTAACGAAGAAGAGATAGAAGAGCGTTTCGGCTTTATGGTAAACGCATTTAAATATGGTACACCTCCACATGCTGGATTTGCTTTTGGTCTTGATAGACTAGTCATGCTTATGGTTGGCGCACAATCTTTAAGAGATGTTATAGCGTTCCCTAAGGTAAAAGATGCGTCTTGTGTTATGACTGAGGCTCCAAGCTTTGTAGATGCAGAGCAACTTGAAGTTTTAGAGCTTGCATTTGGCTCGGCTAGTGAAGAAACTAACGCTAAGTCACAAAAGAAAAAAGAGAAAAAAATAGATGTTGAGAATGTAGCTCACTTAGCTAGACTTACTCTTACAGACGAAGAGAAGAAGAGTATGCCAGCTGAGATGGAGGCAATTATAGACTTTGCTAACCGTTTAAGTGAGATAGATACAACAGATGTTGAAATTACAGCTCATGTTATTCCACTTGAAAATGTGTTAAGACAAGACACAGTTGGAGAAAAAGGCGACAGAGAAGAACTATTAAGCAACGCCGCCACAAAATTCGAGGGTTACATCACTGTGCCTAAGGTTATAGAATAGGAGGAATAAGTTAATGGAACTAAATAAACTTACGTTGGTAGACATACAAAAGAAACTAAGAAGTAAAGAAATTTCTTCTGTAGAGCTAACACAATCATATATAGACACAATTAAGTCAGAGGATAAAGAGGTAAACGCATATATCTCTAATAACTTTGACAAAGCTATAGAAAAAGCAAAAGAAGTAGATGCGAAAATTGCTAATGCAGAAGAAATATCGGCTCTTTCAGGTGTTCCTTGCGGAATTAAAGACAACATCTGTACAAGAGGAATTACAACTACATGTGCCTCTAAAATGTTAGAAAACTTTGTTCCTCCATATGACGCTCATGTAATGAACAAACTTAATGCAGAAAACATTGTAATGCTAGGTAAGCTTAACATGGATGAATTTGCTATGGGTTCAACCACTGAAAATTCTTACTTTAAAGCTACAAAAAATCCACGCAATAAAGATTATGTACCAGGTGGTAGTTCAGGTGGTTCAGCAGCAGCCGTGGCGGCGAATGAAGCTGTGTTTACTTTAGGTTCTGACACTGGTGGATCAATTAGACAACCTGCCTCTTTCTGTGGTGTAGTTGGCATGAAGCCTACTTATGGTACAGTTTCAAGAAATGGACTAATTGCATTTGCATCGTCTCTTGATCAAATTGGACCTGTTACAAAGAGTGTAAAAGACAATGCTATTGTTTTGAATGCAATCACAGGCTATGACAAAAAGGATAGCACTTCTATAAATAGACAATATGGAGACTTTACAGCTGATATTGAAAAGGGTGTAAGCGGAATGAAAATAGCTTTACCTAAAGAATATTTCGGTGAGGGAATTTCTAGCGAGGTTAGATCAGCAGTTTTAGAGTCAGCAAAAATCTATGAGAAATTGGGAGCTACTATAACAGAAGTTTCACTTCCGTCTCTTGACTTAGCACTTCCTGCTTATTACGTTATTTCAAGTGCCGAGGCATCTTCAAACCTTGCAAGATTTGACGGAATCCGTTATGGCTACAGAACAGAAGAGTTTGCAGATATAGAAGAACTTTACAAAAAGTCAAGAAGTGAAGGCTTTGGTAAAGAGGTAAAAAGACGTATAATGCTAGGTTCATTCGCCTTAAGTTCAGGTTATTATGATGCTTACTACAAAAAGGCTTTACAGGTTCGCACACTTATAATGAGAGACTTTGCAAAAGTTTTCGAGAACTATGACTGCATACTTTCACCTGTTGCACCTACTGCATCTTACAAAATAGGCGAGAAAACAGAAACTCCGCTAGAAATGTACATGGGCGATATATGTACAGTTCCTGTAAACATTGCTGGTTTGCCATCACTTGCATTGCCTTGTGGTGATAATAAAGACGGCTTGCCTTTAGGAATACAATTAATAGGAAAAGAATTTAGTGAAGACATTTTATATAGAGTTGGCTATGCTTACGAGCAAGAGACTGGCATATATCATGTAAATAAGGGGTGAATTTGATATGATTAAAGATTATGAGATGGTTATTGGTCTTGAGGTTCACTGTGAACTTAACACCAAGACAAAGATTTTTTGTGATTGTCCAACAACTTTTGGAGCAGAGCCTAACACACAAGTGTGTCCAGTTTGTTTAGGCATGCCTGGAACTTTGCCTGTTCTTAATGAGGAAGTTGTAAACGGAGCTATTAAGGCTGGCTTAGCTACAAATTGTAAGATAAGCAAATTCTCAAAGCAAGACAGAAAAAACTATTTTTATCCTGATCTTCCTAAAGCGTACCAAATTTCACAATATGACTTGCCTTTATGCTATGAAGGCGAGCTTGAAATTGAGACAGACAAGGGAACTAAAAAAATAGGAATTACTCGTATCCACATAGAAGAGGATGCTGGTAAACTAGTTCACGACGAGAAACAAGGAACTATGATAGACTGTAACCGTTGCGGAGTTCCTCTAATTGAGATAGTTTCAGAGCCAGATATAAGATCGGCTCAAGAGGCAGTTGCATACTTTAAGAAATTAAGAGCTATTCTTCTTTACACAGGAATTTCAGATTGTAAAATGAACGAGGGTTCACTGCGTTGCGACGTAAACCTTTCTGTTAGAAAAGTTGGAGCAGAAAAATTTGGAACAAGAACAGAGATGAAAAACTTAAACTCATTCCAATTTATTCTAAAAGCTATTGAATTTGAATATAAAAGACAAATAGAGCTTGTAGAAAAAGGCGAAGAGGTTATTCAAGAGACAAGACGTTTCGACCAAAACAGTGGCAAGACTTTCTCAATGAGAAAAAAGGAAGATGCTAACGATTATAGATACTTCCCAGACCCAGACTTAGCGCCGATTATCACTAGCGATGAAAAATTAAATAAAATTTCTTCTGACATCCCAATGTTACCAGATGCACGTAAAGAAGTATATGTAACAAAGTACGGCTTAACATCATACGACGCAGAGATTATCACAAACGATATGGGAATAGCTAACTATTTTGAGTTAGCAGCTAATGAGACATCTCATAAAAAAGTTTTAGCAAATATTCTAATTGGTGATGTGCTAAGAATATTAGATGGTGAAGATGCAAAACCTCAAATTTCAGAGAAAGCAATTGGCGAAATAGCCGAGCTAGTAGGCGCTGCTTATATTAACAGTAGCGTGGCTAAAAAATTAGTCAAAGACCTTTGGGGTAAAGCAGATACAGTTAGCGTTAAACAATATGTAGACGATAATGACATGGCACAAATTAGTGACAGAGCTGTGCTTGAAGCATATGCAAAGGCGGTTATAGAGAAAGCTCCTAAACTTGTAAGCGATTATAAGTCTGGTAAACTAAATGCGTTTAAGGCAATTGTAGGGCAAGTCATGGCAAAAAGTGCCGGTAAAGCAAACCCTGTAATGGTAAACGACATTATAACTGAATTAATAAACGAAAATTAACTTAATTTAAGAAGATAGATTTAATGAATTTTAATCTATCTTCTTTTTGTTTGTCGAAAAAAGAAAGCTACAAAATAAATTTGTTTAATTAATATAGGGAAGGGTACAGAGAAAACGAGCCTATTAGCTAATTCAGCTATGTAGGGGACGGGTTTTCCGTCCCGAAAACTAGAGATATTAGATAAATTTCAACGGGACGGAAAACCCAGACATGTTGATTAGAAAAATTTAGCCATGTAGGGGCGGATATTATCCGCCCCTACAGATAGTTTGTATTTTAATAAATTTAGTTTTTATTTACAAAGCAAAGAAGATAAAAATAAAAAAATTTATTCTATCTTCTTCTTTTTTTTGAAAAATACATGTTAAAAAAATATCTTTATTAAATAATGTTTAAGAAACAAAGAATAACAACGTTTAAAATCAAAATTATATTAAAATTTTACGAATTTTTTTTAAATTTATTCTTGAATTATTAGGAAATATGTGTTATCATAGAAAAAGCTTAATAGAATGCGGTAATTTGGCGTTTTATTAAGAATAGGTGATTTTCACCAAATAGAACACTGTATCTAGTGTATCTAATAAGTTTTTCATATTCAACCTTGAAAGGAGGATGGTTTTATGCCAACAATTTTGGCAGCCACACAAAATGCTTCAGTTAATGTAGCTGACACACCAATGGCACAGGTAGTTATTATGGGTATCGTTATCGTTTTTGTAATGCTTGTTTGTATCATTATTCTTTGTAAAGTAATGAGCGCAATAACAAACGCATTCAAAAAAGAGGCTCCAAAGCCTGTAGCTGCTACACCTGTACAAACACCTGTACAAGCACCTACTGCTAATAGTCAACAAATAATTGCAGCTGTAGGAGTAGCTATCGCTGAACACATGGGAACAGACGTTTCTCGTATCAAAATCCATTCAATTAAGAAAATATAAGTAAAAGAAAGGTAACTTAAGATTATGAAAAAGTATAACGTAAATGTAAACGGCACAGCATATGAAGTAACAGTTGAAGAAATCGCAGCTGGCTCAGCGCCTGCTCCAGTAGCAGCACCAGCACCTGTAGCGGCTCCAGCTCCAGTAGCAGCACCTGCTCCAGTGGCAGCTCCAGTAGCATCAGGAGACGGAACTCCTGTAAATGCTCCAATGCCTGGTAATATATTAGCTGTTAATGTAAATGTAGGCGACACAGTATCAGAGGGTAAAGTATTATTCGTACTAGAAGCTATGAAAATGGAAAATGAAATTATGGCACCTTGCGCAGGTAAAGTAACATCTGTTTCTGTAACAAAGGGTGCAACTGTTGATAGTGGTGCTGTTCTTTGTACAATAGCTTAATTTCGCTATGAAATATTGTAAAGGAGAGTAAAATTAATGGATGCAGTTTTAAATTTTTTAAGCCAAACAGGATTCGCAGGATTTGGAGAAAACCCATTAAGTCTAGTTATGATAGTTATAGCCTGTTTCCTATTATTCCTAGCAATAGTTAAGAAGTTTGAACCACTTCTACTTCTACCAATAGCATTTGGTATGCTACTTACAAACCTACCGGGTGCAGGTCTTTATCACCCTGAGTTATTTGCAGAGGGACATATTCACTGGGAGATGTTCGCTGACAGCGCAAATACAGGACTTATCGACTACCTATATCTAGGTGTTAAACTTGGAATTTATCCATCACTAATATTCATGGGCGTTGGTGCAATGACAGACTTCGGTCCACTTATTGCTAACCCTAAGAGCCTACTTCTAGGTGCAGCTGCACAGGTAGGTATTTTCGTAACATATATTGCTGCTACTTTAGTAGGATTTACAGTATATGAGGCAGCGTCTATCGCCATTATAGGTGGTGCAGACGGCCCTACAGCATTGTTCCTAACAGCTCAATTAGCTCCACATCTATTAGGTGCTATAGCAGTTGCAGCTTACTCTTACATGGCGTTGGTTCCTGTTATTCAGCCGCCAATCATGAGAGCTTTAACAACAAAGGCAGAGCGTGAGATCGAGATGAAACAACTTCGTGTAGTTTCAAAAACTGAGAAAATTCTTTTCCCAATTGTTGTTACAATTTTCGTTTCTCTATTATTACCATCAGCTGCTCCACTAATCGGATGCCTAATGTTAGGTAACCTATTCCGTGAGTCTGGTGTTACAGAGAGACTTTCAAAGACAGTTCAAAACGAGCTTATGAATATTGTAACAATATTCTTAGGCATTTCAGTAGGTGCTACAGCTACAGCCGGTGCATTCTTACAACCAGAGACACTTCTAATCATGTTAATGGGTGTAGTTGCATTTGGTATTGGTACAGCAGGTGGCGTTCTACTAGCTAAATTAATGAATGTATTTAGCAAAGAGAAAGTTAACCCACTAATCGGTTCAGCAGGTGTTTCTGCCGTTCCAATGGCTGCCCGTGTTTCTCAAGTAGAGGGACAAAAGGCTAAACCATCTAACTTCTTATTAATGCACGCAATGGGACCTAATGTTGCTGGTGTTATCGGTTCGGCTGTTGCCGCCGGTGTATTCATCGCACTATTCGGATAATAAATTTGGAGGTATAAAATATTATGGCTAAGACTACAGCTAAAAATCCAGCTAAAAATCCACTAAAGATTATGGATACAATTTTACGTGACGCTCACCAATCACAGGCTGCTACACGTATGAGAATAGAAGATATGCTACCTGCTTGTGAAGTACTAGATAGTATCGGGTACTGGTCACTAGAGTGTTGGGGTGGTGCTACATTCGACTCTTGCCTACGTTTCTTAAACGAAGATCCATGGGAGAGACTAAGAACTCTAAAGGCAGCTATGCCTAAAACTCCACTTCAAATGCTTTTAAGAGGTCAAAACGCACTAGGCTATAAGCACTATGCAGACGATCTACTAGAGCAATTTGTAAAGAGATCTATTGAAAACGGTATCAGCGTTATCCGTATTTTTGATGCTCTTAACGACATCAGAAACATGGCAGCTGCTATGCAATACACAAAAAATTACGGTGGCCACGTTGAGGCTACAATCAGCTACACAAAGAGCCCAGTTCACTCAGAGGCATACTTTGTTGAGCTAGCTCAAAAACTAGAAGAGATGGGTGCAGACACAATCTGTATTAAAGATATGGCTAACCTACTTCTTCCTTACGAGGCTTACAGCCTAGTTAAAAAGCTAAAAGCTAAAGTTAGCGCTCCTATCCACTTACACACACATAACACAAGTGGTACTGGCGACATGACAAACTTAATGGCTGCTCAAGCAGGCGTTGATATTGTTGACTGTGCATTGTCTCCAATGGCTAATGGTACAGCTCAACCTACAACTGAGTCAATGGTAGCTACTCTTCAAGGCACAAGCCGTGATACAGGTCTTGACCTAGTTAAGATGTCAGAGGCTGCTGCTCACTTTAGAGGTGTTGCTCAAAAGCTAAAAGACGAAGGACATCTTGATCCTAAAGTTCTAAGCGTTGACACAAACACACTAATCTATCAAGTACCAGGCGGAATGCTTTCTAACCTAATTTCACAATTAAAGCAAGCAAATGCCGAGGATAAATACTATGAAGTTCTAGCAGAAATTCCACGTGTAAGAGAAGACTTTGGATACCCTCCACTAGTTACTCCTACAAGCCAAATTGTTGGTTCTCAAGCTGTTTTCAATATCATCTCAGGCGAGAGATATAAAATGGTTACTAAAGAGTCAAAAGGCTTACTTCGTGGCGAATATGGTGCATTACCAGGCAAGGTTAATGAGGAAGTTCGTAAGAAGTGTATAGGCGATGACGAAGTTATCACTTGCCGTCCAGCTGACCTACTAAAACCAGAGCTAGAGTCATGCAAAAAAGAAATTGGCGATAAGGCTAAGACAGAGGACGACGTACTAAGCTACGCAATGTTCCCACAAGTTGCTCCTAAGTTCTTTGAGAAGAGAGAGCAAAGAGTTGTAATTCCTGAGCAATTTGTTGCTACAGGTAAAGACGACGGAACACCAAAAACTCTTGATATCGAAAGCATTGTTGTGGATTTCTAATAATTAATGCTATAAAGTCCACCTTTTAGGTGGACTTTTTTTAAAAAGAAAGGTATTTTTACAAATGAAACTAATAAAAAATACACACGATTTGCAATTATCAGATTGGGGACCATATTCAAAAAAATATGCTGGTATTTCACACGTTGCAAATTCAGAATTAGGATTAAGATTTGATCTTAGCGTTTTCCCAGGATTGTACAGAAGAAGAACGGAGTTACCACATTGTCTTTTTGAGACAAACTATCACATTTGGGAGGCATCACCTAACCTTGACTACTTTACTACAAGACATGAACTTGAATGGAAAGACAAGGTTTACAGCGACGTTTCATACTCTAAAATAGACGATAACTGTTATGCAGTTCGAGCAAACTGCTTTAATAATACAGATACAATACAAAATTTAGTTATTCACTATATGGCTTCAATGCAGTATCCATTGATTAATGCAAAGGCAGATGGTGGAGTAATATTGCCAGTTGAATACAATATACCAGAAGATGCTACTTTAGTTCACGCTATAGACTTTGAGGAATTTTTCCATGAGGTTATACGTCCTCAAGACACATTAGTAGCAGATGGCTATAGACGTGGCGAACTTAGAAAAGAAGATTTCTACAGGGGTTCAGCTGTTGTATTAGGTGAGGAAAAAGGCGATAAGATAATTTATAGCTTAGGGTCAGTACCTAATAAAAAGTTTATTACAGTTAGAGTGCTCAATACATCTAACGACACAGCAACTATTATGATAGATGGCTGTGTTAACGCTAAAATAGATGTTCTAGTATCAAATGAAATTCAAGTTATTTCAGTTCCTGTTGCAATCAATCTTGATGCTGAGCCTAAATTTACTGTAGTTTGCGATAACGCTATAGTTAATCTTGATGGTTTTGTTTTTAGTGATGATGCTTCAAAGGTGGACATTAAGGTAGCTGATTATGCTTTCCTACCTGAAAGTTATGAGCGTGGTTCAGATGTTAAGATTGACTATGCAAAAGATAGAGACCTTCACTGGGATAAACCTTTTACATGCAAAGAAGAAAACATGATAATTCAAAAATATGAACACAGTGATTATTATTATGGAATTGCATGGGACTATGAAGACTTTAATATCAGATACATAATGAATGACGAGTTAGACGAATTTTTAAAAATTCAAGCTCAAAACCATGTTCTAAAAGTAATTGATGGAAACATGAATGGTGCATTTACTAACCTGTTTATACGTCCAATACCTATAAATCCTAGCAGTTCAGCTTATGTAGATGGCGCTGTATGCTGTGGTAATTCTTATGAAGAAGTAAAAGAGAAACTAACATCTATACTTAAAGATACTTCTGTTTTGGCTAAAGCATATGAAACTCAAAGCAAAAAGGCTTTAAAAGTAGAGCCTAATAAGTTTGGTGATAAGTATAAATTTAGTCAAGATATGATGATTGCTACAACTCTTAGCAATGTTGTGTATCCAATTTACACAAAGAGATCTTATATCAAGCACAACACACCGGGTTCATGGTGGGATAGCCTTTACACATGGGATTCAGGTTTCTGTGGTTTAGGTCTTTCTGCTTGCGATATGCAAAGAGCCATTGACTGTCTAAACGCATATGTTACAGAGCCTGGTGATGAAGAGACAGCTTTTATTCACCATGGAACTCCATTACCTGTGCAGTTTTATCTTTTCCAAGACATATATAACCAAACTCAAAGCAGAGAACTTCTTGAGTATTTTTATCCACGACTAAAACAATATTTCTTGTTTATGGCTGGTAAACTCGGCAGTTCTAACATGGCTAAGTTTAAGTCAGGAATGCTTTGCACATGGGAATATTTCTATAATTCGGCTGGTTGGGATGACTACCCTCCTCAAATGGATGTTCACCACAACAACAGAACCGGCTATGTTAGCTGTGTGTCTAACACTTCACAGGCTATTAGATGTGCTAAGATTATGAAACAAACTGCAAATTTACTAGGAATAAATGACATCGCAATGTATGATGAAATAATTGAAAATCTTACTAAAGCTGTGCAAGAAAAAGCATGGGATAGCGAGAGTGGTTATTTCAGCTACTTAGTTCATGATGAAAACATGGAGAAAAAAGATTTCTTACGTCATGAAAGCGGACAAAACTACAACATGGGTCTTGACGGAACTACTCCAATGGTTGCTGGTGTCTTAACAGACGAACAATTAGAAATTATTGTTGATAGACTTATGGACCCTGAAAGACTTATGACAGATGTTGGACTTTCTACTGTTGATAAAACAGCGAAGTATTTCCTAAAAGATGGTTACTGGAATGGTTCAGTTTGGTTCCCACATCAATGGTTCTACTTTAAGGCTTTACTTGATTATGGATACACAGACGAGGCGTTTACAATTGCTGATAAGGCACTTAGCACATGGGAAAATGAGGTAAAGGCATCTTATAGTTGTTTTGAGCATTTCTTAATCTTGTCTAAAAGAGGTGCTGGTTGGCATCATTTCTCTGGGCTTTCTACTCCAATTCTTAAATGGTTTGAGTCTTATTACAAGATTGGTACTGTGACAGCTGGACACGGTGTTTTAGTAGAAAATAAAGAATTTTCAGAAGACTATACAAGTGCTTCATTATCACTTAACTTTGCTGATGACATGAAGAATACTGCTGTAATAGTAGTTATGAATTCTGATTATAGATATAAGGTTACAGTCGATGGAAAAGAAGTTGACTTTACTACAAGGTTTGACGGTGTATTAGAGCTAAAAATCCCGACAAAATCCTTAAATAAAGTAACTATAGATATTGACAAATTATAAAAGAAGTATATAATTAGAAGAGTAGAAATACATAAATTAATGGAGGCACATATGAATACTATATTAGAACAAATCCAAAAAATAGGTATTGTCCCTGTTGTAGTACTTAACGACGCTAAAGATGCTAAGCCACTTGCTAAGGCTCTTTGCGAAGGCGGACTACCTTGTGCAGAGGTTACATTCCGTACAGATGCGGCAGAAGAATCTATAAGAATAATGGCAACAGAGTTCCCAGATATGCTGATTGGTGCAGGAACAGTCTTAACTACAGAGCAAGTAGACAGAGCTGTGAATGCAGGAGCAAAATTTATAGTAAGCCCCGGACTTAACCCAACAGTGGTTAAATACTGTGTAGATAAAAATATCCCTGTAACACCTGGTGTTACTTCTCCTAGCCAAATAGAGCAAGCTATAGAGCTAGGTCTTGATGTTGTTAAGTTTTTCCCAGCCGAGCAAGCTGGTGGACTAGCAATGATTAAGGCTATGTCTGCTCCATATACAAAAATGAAATTCATGCCTACAGGTGGAATTAGTGCAAAGAACATAAATGACTACCTAGCATTTGATAAAATCATTGCTTGCGGTGGTAGCTGGATGGTAAGTGCAGACCTTGTTAAGGCTGGAGATTTTGATAAAATTCGTGAATTAACAACAGAGGCTGTTATGACTATGCTTAACTTTGAGCTAGGTCATGTAGGAATTAACTGCGATAGTTCAGAAGAGGCTACAGCTACAGCTGGTAAATTCTCATCTCTATTCGCATTTAAGTCAAAAGATGGAAACAGTTCTGTTTTTGCTGGTAAAGAGATTGAAGCTATGAAAACTCCTTACTTAGGAGCTAAAGGCCATATTGCTGTAAGAACTAACTCCGTTGTTAGAGCAAGAGCATATTTAGAGAGCCAAGGCGTTGAATTTATTGAAGAGTCAGCTAAATTCAATGGCGAGAAAATGATAGCTATATATTTAAAAGAAGAGATTGGCGGTTTTGCCGTACATCTAGTACAAAGATAAGGAGAATTAATTATGTCAAAGAAAATTGTTACTTTTGGTGAGGTTATGTTAAGACTAGCTCCAGAGGGCTATTTAAGATTTGTTCAAGCAGATAAACTAGGTTCTATCTATGGTGGAGCGGAGGCAAGTGTAGCTATTTCACTTGTAAACTATGGTTTTGATGCTAAGTTTGTTACAAAACTTCCTAAACATGAAATTGGACAAGCAGCTGTAAACGCTGTTCGTAAATTCGGCGTTGACACAAGCGCTATCGTTAGAGGTGGCGAGCGTGTAGGTATCTACTTCTTAGAGAAGGGTGCATCACAAAGACCTTCAAAGGTTATATATGATAGAGCAGACTCAGCTTTTGCTAACTCAAAGGTTGGCGAGTACAATTGGGCAGAGATTTTTGAGGGAGCAGATTGGTTCCACTTTACAGGAATTACTCCAGCTCTAAGCCCAGAGCTTTCATCACTTTGCATCACAGCTTGTGAAGAAGCTAAAAAAGCAGGCGCTAAAATTTCTTGCGACCTTAACTACAGAAACAAGCTATGGTCAAAAGAGAGAGCTGGCGAGGTTATGGGCGAAATTTGTAAGTATGTTGATGTTTGTATTGCTAATGAAGAAGATGCAGCCGATATCTTTGGAATTCACGCAACAGGAACAGATGTTACAACAGGTAAGCTAAACCACGACGGTTACAAGGATGTTGCAAAACAATTAGCAGATAGATTTGGTTTTGAGAAAGTTGCTATTACTCTTCGTGAGTCAATTTCAGCTAATGATAACGACTGGTCTGCAATGCTTTATGACGGAACAGATTATTTATTCAGCAAAAAATACAGCATTAGAATAGTAGATAGAGTTGGTGGCGGTGATAGCTTTGGTGCAGGCCTAATCTGCGGTAGCCTAAACGGTTATAGCTCACAAGAGACAATTGAATTTGCAGTTGCTGCATCTTGCCTAAAACACTCAATCGAGGGTGACGCTAACATGGTAACAATGGATGAAGTACTTAAACTTGCAGGCGGAGACGCTTCAGGCAGAGTACAAAGATAAGGGGTAAATTTTAATGGAGCAAATTACTTCAAGAGAAATTGAGTATTTAAGAAAATTAGCTCAAAAGCAAAGAGAATATGCTGAATTGCCAATAATGCAAGAGAGAGCTAAGAGATGGACAGAACATAATGGCCTTAGAGGCGATATGCCTATGGTTATGATGGAAGAAGAGACATTTGTAAAAAGTGTACTTCCAACTTCAGAGTGCGAAAGCGATTTTGCAAAATTTTTAGAGCTTAAGCTAAGGCAAAACATTTTTGTTCACGAGCATGTAGGTGACGACAAAGTTATACCAAACTTTATTGATATTCCCCTTGCTATAGATGTAAAATGGTATGATGTAGAGCTAGAGAAAACATATGCAAAAGATGGCGTGGCTTTCCACATAGAGCCTACTATTGAAATCATTGAAGATGATTTTGAAAAACTTAGTGACTCTAAGCTTACATATGACGAGGCTAAAACTAAGAGCCAAGTTGAGACAGCACAAGAAATTTTTAAGGATATACTTGACGTTAAACTATACAATGACGTAAACAGATGGAATTTCACTGCTACTCAAAAAATAGTTGACTTAATGGGCATGGAAAACATGTTCTGCTCTATGATGACTGAACCTGATGAATTTATTAAGCTAATTGAATTTGTTACAGATGACGCTATAAGAATATTGCGTTGGGAAGAGCAAAATGGGTTAATACTTCCTAATGTTAATAATGACTACATGGGCAGCGGTAACATTTGCTTTAGTGATGAATTACCAAACAAATTGGTAGCTGGTGTTCCGCTTAAGAGTACAGATGTTTGGGGACACTTTAACTCACAAGAGTCAGTTGGTGTTTCAGGTTCAATGTATCATGAGCTTATATTCCCATCACTTAATAGGCTTTCACAAGAGTTTGGTCTATTATATTATGGTTGCTGTGAGCCAGTTGAGACAATTTGGGACGATAGCGTAAGCAAATATAAGAACCTTAGAAAAGTTTCAATTTCTCCATGGTGTAACGAAGAGATAATGTCTGAAAAACTTTCAGATGGAAAAGTTATCTATTCAAGAAAACCATCTCCTAATTTTATAGGAATTGAAAAGAACTTTGACGAGGCTGAATTTAGAAAATATATCAGAAAAACAATGCAGCTTACAAAGAACTGCAAAAGAGAGTTTATCTTTAGAGATATCTATCAACTAAACGGCAACCTTGAAAAAGTAAAGAGAGCAGTTGAAATTGTAAGAGAAGAAGCAACACTATAATTTTTAGGGCGGACATTAGTGTTCGCCCTATTTTAGTGAAAAGTGAAAAATGAATAGTGAAAAGTTAATGTGAAAATCCTTGCGGATTTTTTGATTAAAGGCTTTTAAATCAAAATTATGTTAAGGAGAATTTTAATGAAAAGACCAAATATTCTAATAATTACATCAGACCAACAAAGAAAAGATTCTATGGGTTGTTATAACGATAAAATTAGCACACCAGCGCTTGATGCTTTGGCAAAAGACGGCGTGGTGTTCGACAGGAACTACATATCTCACCCAACATGTACTCCGTCAAGGGCTACAATTCTAACAGGCCAGTTAGCCTCACAGCATGGCGCTTACACAATAGGCACAGGTCTTAAAGAGGACGCACCAATGTTTTCTAAAACTTTAGCAGAAAACGGATATGAAACATACTTTATAGGTAAACCACATTTTCAGCAGTTATCTACTCCTGGAACTTTTGAGTACCATGGTGTTTCAAGAAATGAAGAGTTTTTCAGAGAATACGAGGGTGGTTACTATGGCTTTAACCACACAAAGATGTATAACGGACACACAAACTATTCTTATACTGCTGGCATGCACTACTATGTGTGGCTTAAGGATAAAGGCTTAAACGAAGACGAGATAAACAATATATTCAACTATATTCCAAGTGATGCTTTTAGACAGCACGGAGTTTGGGATATTCCTCGAGATTTACACCCAAGTGTATTTACAGCTGACTCTACAATTGAGTACTTAGATGAACACGACAAAGAAAAACCTTTTGCCATGTGGGTAAGTTTTTCTGATCCTCATGACCCTCATATTGCACCAGAACCATATGCGAGCATGTATTCACCAGACGAGGTTGACTATCTTCCTTACGTAGAGGGTGAGCATGACAACAGACCAGATTGCTATAATAAGTTGTATCATGAGGGACTTGAAGCCTTAGAGTTTCATGATGGAATTGGAGTGCCATCAGCTCCAACTGGCAAGACTTTTGGCGATGATAAATATTTTAGAGAAATCACTGCAATTCATCATGGAATGGTTAAGCTTATGGATGAAGAGATAGAGAGAATTGTTGCTAAGCTAAAAGCTTTAGACATGTACGACAACACTCTTATAATTTATTCAACCGACCACGGCGACTATTTAGGCAATCATGGCTTTGTTTATAAGGGTTTCCCTGCGTTTGAAGAAGTTTATAACACTCCTTTTGTAGTTAAGAATGTAAATCAAGAGAATGCAGGCACTAGAAGTTCGGCGTTAGTGTCTCATCTTGACATTGCTAGCACTGTGGTGGATTGTTCAGGCGTTGAAACAAAATTAGAGGCACAAGATGGAAAGTCTATGCTAAAAGTGTTTACAGGCGAGCAAAAGGCAATTCATGACTTTGTGCTAATTGAAAACCGTCCTGTAACAAAAGGTTTTTATCAAAAAATGATAGTCACAGATGAATATAAACTAGTGGTGTATATGGATAGTACACAAGGAGAATTATACAATCTGAAATCCGACCCTAACCAATACAATAATCTATGGGACAGCGAAGAAAAAATAAAGCTTGATTTGCTCAATAAGATTTATTTTTATTATGAAACAGGCAATGAAAATTCCTATATTTCATCACTAGAAGATTTGTTAAACTTAATTTCATCACAGATGAAAAGTGAAGAACCGATAAACATTAGAACTAGTTATTCTTGATTATTTACAGTTTATTAACAATATGGCAACATAAAATGAATAAATAAATGATAGCATATATTTGTAAGAATATATGCTTTTTTATTATATTATTGCATAAAAACAGATGGAATATATGAAAAATGTATAAAATGTATAAGAAGGGGACGATAATAGATGAAAAGTAAATTAGTTTTGTTGATTGCATCCATATTACTTTTGTCGATGTCTCATTTTACTTTTGCTCAAACGAGTGAGAGAACTACAATTAGAGTAGGTTACGACGGAAATTACGGTGTACTCGACGACATAAGTTCACTAGACTCTAAGGGATTTGGTTATGAAATCTTGATGAGAGCAGAGCATTACTCGAATTTTGATTTTGAGTTTGTTGAATATGAATACTTTGATTTGTTTGAGGCACTTGATAAGAATGAAATTGACATGATGGGAATAATGTTTTCAAGTGAATATTATTCTGAAAAATATGAATTGGTGCCTAAAACTTTGGGAACAGCTCAGTTAATTCTTGCCACAAAAGATTCTACACCGTACTATGACGATCCTGCATCTATAGATGGAAAAGTTGTTGCGAGTTATGAAAATAATCCTTACGAGGAATATTTAAACGATTATTGTGAGGAAAATGGCATTACAGTAAGCTATGTTCGAGACAGCATAGACACTTTTATTGACTTAGAGGCAGACCTGTATCTTGTTACTACACTCGATCAAAACACGAAAGATCTAAGCATGGTTATGAATTTTGACGTGTTTGACATGTTTTTTTTAACAAACAAAGACAATTCAGCACTAGCGGAAGAAATAGCAAAGGCGATAGAACTTTCAGTTTCGGCAGACGGTACATTTTTAGAGGAGCTACAAATTGAATATTTTGGACTTAAAAATCTAACACGTCGTTACTTAACAGTCGATGAAATCGCACTACTCAAAAGTAAAACACTGACTTGTGGATACATAGATCATCACCAACCTATTCAATATGTCAATGAGTTAGGCGAAGCAGACGGAATAAGTGTGCAAATTATGGATATATTGGCAGATACACATGGTTTTGATGTAGAGTATGTAGCTTATAATCACGACATGCCCAATGAATCCCACGAAAATTTCGATATTTTGATTTCTGCTACAGGTGACTTTGAACATGAAATGGAATTTTACACACCTACTGAACCATTTTTAGACCTACCTTTAATGCTTTTTGCAGAAAAAGATGATATAGACGACATAGTTTCAGAAAACCATACAAGCAAGTTGGGTATATTAAATTATATCACTATAGATCATGAGTTTGTAGAGGAAAGATACCCAAGTAATGTTATAGTGAACTATGATACATTTGATGAATTACTAGGTTACTTTATGCAAGGAGAAATAGACGGATTTTTTGCTACAGACATTGGGGTAGAATATGCACAAACAATATTAGGCGAAGAAGATTACGCCATTAATAGTACTGAATTAGAGTTACCTCTAAGAGTTTTTGTCTCAAATGATGATGAGCATTTAACTCAATATATAGGTGCTTTTAACGTCATGTTTGAACACTTAGACCAAAATGCGATAGATAAGGTTATGTCTACACAATCAGTAGCATTTTTTCCAGAATATTCAGTTTCGGAGTTTTTAAGTGAAAATGCTTTAGTTCTTGCTATTATAATTGTATTGATATTGTTGATTGTAGCCATTGGTATTTTTTACGCACAATACAAAAGAAAAAAAGCAGTATTAGATATTATTAATTATGATAAATTAACTAAGCTACATTCTAAATATTATTTTGATACAAAGGCAACTGAAACACTACAGACCGCTAAACCGAATGAATTTGAAATTATCTCTCTTGATATAGATAGTTTTAACACGATCAATCAAATATATAGCCAAGAAAAGGGTAATGCAGTGTTAAAGGTGTTTGCAGACACTTTAAAGGATAGCTATAGATTTGCGGATGCAGTGGTAACAAGAGTTATTGCAGATGAATTTCTTGTGTTTCATAGAGTGAAAGACAATATTAGCACTAAACAGTTGGTTGAACAAGCATTAAACGCTGCAGTAAAATCCATAATGGGTGAGAAATACAATGTAAGCGTATCAGTAGGAAGTTATATAATTCATGACACTACAAAAACAATACGTTCAGCAGTAGACTGTGCTGTAGCAGCCAGAATTAAAGGAAAACACATATATGGTTTTACGTTTAATAACTTTAATGATGACATAAGGAAAGAAAATGAACTTAAATCTAACATTGTGCTACATATGAAAGGTGCTTTACAAAACAATGAATTTAGGGTAGTGTATCAGCCTAAAATCAATTTGAAAACATTAAAAGTAGGTGGGGCAGAGGCGTTAGTGCGTTGGCATTCAAAAAATGAAGTAATTCCGCCTAACGTATTCATAGGAATATTTGAGTCTAACGGTTTTATTGTTAATCTGGATAGATTTATTTTTGAACAAGTGTGTATATTTATTAAGACAAATAAAGATAAGATGAACATTCCAATAATCTCAGTAAATGCCTCAACAGTAACACTTTTTGATGAAACATTTCCGTCAGAGTATGAAAAAATACTTAAACGACATGGTGTTTTATCTAAAGAAATAGAAATAGAGATAACTGAAAGTGCGATGGTAATAGAACAAAGCATTTTAATACAGAAAATAGATGAAATAAGAAAGCTAGGTTTCCAACTGTCTATTGATGATTTTGGAGCAGGAGAATCCTCGCTAAACAGACTAAGCACTGTTACAGCAGACATTGTAAAACTCGATAAAGCGTTTTTTGATGATTATGACACAGATGAAAGAGGAGCAATTGTAATTAAAAATGCTATCAGACTAGTTAAAGAGTTAGACATGAAAGTTGTGAGCGAGGGAGTAGAGACTAAACAACTTGCAAGATGGCTTAAGAGTTTAGAATGCGATTACGCACAAGGTTATTTCTTTGAAAAGCCTATGAGTGAAAATGACTTCAAAGCATTACTTATATCAGATAAACAATACGAGCTTAAAGAGTAACCACAAAATTTATTAAATATGGTTTTCAATTTAAATTGATGTTATATTCATTACAGCTACTAAAATTTAATATTAACTTGCAGAGGACGTTCTTTAGCCCTTGCTCTAAACATTGATTTGGGGCGACTAACAAAGATCGCCCCTGCTATTTTTTTAATTATCAAAACTATAAAAAATAATTTAATCGACTGTAATCTAAAATAGAAAAAAGTCTCGGCACACAAAACGTGTGTCGAGACTTTGAAATGGCAGGGGCAGAAGGACTTGAACCCTCGGCACGTGGTTTTGGAGACCACTGCTCTACCAACTGAGCTATACCCCTAAATCTAGTAAATGTTAATGTCACTCAACATTTACTAATTATACACTATGATTTGCTAAATGTCAATAGTAATCTACAAAAAAATTATTTTTTTCGTAAAGAATCTTTAAGGAACAATTTAGACGTATGTATTAACTCATCTAAGCTAATTAGCTTTCTTGTGTAGTCTATTTTCTTAAGAGAGCTTAAATAATCAATATTTATGTGTTCTGGCTTGTTGCAAAACCTTTCTTGTGTTTCATATAGAGAGGTTAAAGTATAAATTCTAGAACTCATATCAGACTCACCTTCTCGGTTAAATACAAAATATTGTTTTTGATAAATTCCAGCAAATAACATAGCGTGGAAACTATCTGTGAATACATACTTTGCATGCTTTATGAGTGAAATAAAATTTTCTGGTGAAACATCAGCTATCTTAATATCACCAAAATGCTCATCGCATTCTCTGAATGTTCCTAGTAGATAAGGAGGAGTAACGATTTTTAGATTATATTTAGTCGCATATTCTTGTGCTAAATCTCTTTGCGTTTTACTGTTGCCTAAAAAATAGCAGAAAATATAATCATCTTCACACAGTCTATCTGAACACACCTTGTCCCAATCATTTCTTTCAAGCAGAAGTGTTGGATCACAAGTACGACTTACTAGAACAGGAGATAGATTTTGTATCAAATTGAGACTATGATTTTCACGCACAGACACTGCGGTGAAATCTGCTAGGGCTTTCCTTAGAAAAGACTTATGACGAAGCATAAGTGTGCTGTGTCCTAAACTGGTAGCGTACGCTATTTTTAACTTAGCGGATACAAAATTAAGGTAATATGGTTCATGGAACCATTCATAATTCCAAACCTGATCACTACCGGTTATAAAAGCATCATAGTCATTTTTTATCTGTGAAACAGTTGTGTCAACGATAATTTTGTCACTGTGTTTTGTTATGTTTTCTCTGAAATTAATAAATGAATTTGTACGTATTTCGAGTATTTCTGCAACATCTTCACGAACAGGTTGATCTTTGCTAAATATTCTATTAATTTTTTCTCCTGCTGTTTTAGACGTTATGTTCTTTATTGTTGAAAAAAAAGTATAGTTTTGAGGATTTAACATGTCGTAACATATTTGCTCTGCATCAAATCCCTGATTGTTTAAAAATTCACAAAGAGCATAGGCTTGAAGGCATCCGCCACAATTGGTACTACCATAATAATGAGTTAAAATTCCGATTTTCATATAAATAACCTCTATTTTAAAGTAATATTAATGCTACACTATTCCGTTAATTTCTAATACTATTATAACATATAAATTTGTATAATACAATAGAAAATGTATATTTAGATAAAATCATAATTAAATAAGCTTTTTGAGTAATAAATGGTTAAAATATGCTATTTTTATATAGACGGGATTTTGAGCTAATGCATATTCAAGTTCAAACTTTTTATCGGTACATGATTTTGTTTGACTAATTTCTTGATTGTGTAGGCTAGCTAATACTCTAACTGCATGTATGTTGGTAATATCATATCTATTATTACAAAGCTTAATTAAATCGTCATTTTCATAGTACTTAATGTCTCCAAAAACACTAGAAAAAGAAAAGCCTCCGTTTAATAGATCTTTTGCTTCTTCAATGTCATAGTCTTGTACAATTGCCTGTATAATTATTCAATTTTTGTTATGTCTGACAACTGAAACTATATCATCTTTTTTTAGTACTCTTGTAAGACCATCTAAAATAAGCTTAGGGTCTTCTACAAATTCTAATACCAAATGGCACACTATCATGTCGAAAATCTCATTTGGAATTGTTATTAAGGCGTTTGTATCTCCATGTATTTGTGTGAAATTTTCACTAGTTTCGCTTTCTTCTATCATTTCAAAATCATTTCAACGGCGGTTACATCGTTTTTCTTTGATAAAAAGTTAGCTGTAAACCCAAATCCGCTTCCAAAATCTAAGACTTTCATGTTCTCATATTTTTCTAATTGATGGAAAACAGTCTTGTAAAATAGTTTGCCTAATGGTGAAACGGTGTAATCATAATATAATTTCAATTCTGCGTTCATACTAACCTCGTTCAATCTCTGTTTAGATAGTCATATATGTTTTCTTTGAAGTCATTCAAAACCGAGCTTTTAAGAGGATCTTGCAATCTTCTTAAATTCATAAAAGCAGCGTGATCTTCAATCTCCATTAATATTAGAATATTGTCTTCTAGTCTTAAAAAATCTATTCGTTGAAAGCCATACTTTAAATTAGAATATTTCGCAAAATAATCTGATAATTGCTTTTCGGTTTCGGTAAGCTCAATAAATTTTGGCTCAGGGTAGTGTGGGTATTTTGACGGGGTATATTCAAGCGAATACACCAACTTATCTGCAACATAATAGCACTGAACTTCTGATATGAAGTTAATAAATGGTTGGATTATGTCACCCTCGTTATATTCGTTGATTAGGTTTTCTCTTTGAACAAACCTTTGGTGAAGACCGTTGCCGAAAGACTTAATATCTTTAGTTACATACTTTTCAGTTATAGGCAATAGCTCTAAGTCCTTAATTGTGTTTATTGTAGGTATAACATTTTCATTACCCTTAAATAAATCGCATAAATAACCTTTTCCCATGCCGTCTAAACCCACTAGATTGACAGTTTTAATATTTTTGTTTTGTAGTCGGTTTATTAACTCTAGGTTTTTAACGTGAAGCTCTGCTGTGTCATTTTCGTGATTTACCCATGTGTTACGTCTTATAATAATGTCATAGTGTTCATCCAAGATTTTATCATAGTCAAGCTTTTTAACGTCAACTGTATGTCCGTCTTCTATAAATGATTTTTGAAGAATAGTATCGTCTTCAAAACCACTGCCTACCATATTGGATAATATTAGTATTTTATATTTTTTCATGATTACCTCTTAATAGTTTAATATGATTTTATGCTATCATATTGTTTTTTATTTGTCAAGCAATCTAAGTTTATGCTTAAAATTTTAAATAAAAGGTATTAATTTTATTTTTATGGAAAAAATAATAACAGAAAGGATGTGTTGATTTTATGAATAGACAAGAGAAAAAAAGACAAAATCAAGATTTACCACCACTATACGACAGTTTTCCAACAAGCATGAGAATACGAAAAGACCCAGAGACGAATGCTGTAATTCCTACAGATCAAGCTGTTGAAGATGTGAAAAAATGGGCTGATTTTAACGAGAAATAACTAAAATAGAACACTCCACAAAGCTGTGGAGTGTTCTTGTTAAAATTTATTTTAGTATGAAAATGCTACAAGATTTTCTGTGCAAAGTGATTTTTCCGTTAAGTGAAGTTTCAGGGGTTAGCAAAAAGTTTTGCCCGTTACATATCATTGTCCATTCGCCTAAAGGAAGGTTTATATCTGTTTCATAATCTAATGGATTAAAGACTATAAATACCATCTCACCTTTGTTGTTCTTAACTGTATATGAAATCAGCCTGTAATCGTTGTTTGCTATAAAGTTAATATGCTTATCTGGATTTTCTGTAGTACTCATAAGAATAGGTATGCTTTTTCTGAATTTTATCATATCACGATAATATTTAACTAGGTTTTCGTTTTTGTATGCCCTAGACCAATCAAGCATGTTAATCTCTGGAGGAGAGTTATAACTATCACCTATGCCTTGTTTAGTTCTTGCGAATTCTTCGCCTGCTTGGAAGAAGTTTAGTCCGCAACTTAGCATATATATGCTTGCACATAGCTTATTGGCTTGAATTACATCTTGATTTATATAGCTGTAGCTTATGCCATCGGTCATAGATAATAATAACTTGTCGTATAATGTGAAGTTATCATGTGCAGAAACATAAGATATAATTTGCCTTGGGTATTCAGCATCTACCTCAGCAGAACCACACCATGCCTTTACAAGTGCCTGCATTTTTTCCCAATGTAGACCTCTTCCGTTTACATATCCTGCGTCTTTTTCTCTAAAAACACTGCCCTTTATAACGTCTCTTGTGTCGTTGCTGAATATGGCTATACGTGAATCTAAATACCTTAAATTCTCTTTGCTAGCAGGGTAGGCACCTATGTCCATAGATGGAGGAAGTGCAAACCACGGTTCACCATACATTAAAATGTTTTCACCATTTGGTAGGCTGTCTAATTTTTTTCTTATGAAGTTCATTGTGTCTACATCATGAAGACCCATTAAGTCAAATCTAAATCCGTCTAGGTGATACTCTTTAGCCCAGTATAAAATAGATTCAACCATGAACTTTCTAAACATAAATCGTTCACTGGCAGTTTCATTTCCACAGCCTGAACCATTGCCTATTTTACCCTTGCTTGTTGTTCTGTAATAGTAGAACGGCATGGTCTTTTGAAAATTAGAGTTGAAATCATAAGTGTGGTTGTATACAACATCCATAATTACACCCATACCAGCTTGATGAATAGCTTTTATCATCTCTTTCATCTCTTTGATACGTACTTTTCCGTTGTATGGATCAGTAGCATAAACGCCCGATGGAATGTTATAGTTTACAGGATCGTATCCCCAGTTAAATTTATCGTCACTTCCGGTTTCATCCACACTGCCGAATTGATACATAGGCAACATATGGATATGGGTTACTCCTAGACTTTTTATATAATCAAGACATGTAGGCTTTGTAATGTCTTTGTCAAGAGTAGTTCCTCTTTGAGTAAAGGCTAAATATTTGCCTCTGTACTCATCTTTAACTCCACTTAATTTATCATAAGAAAAATCTTTAATATGAAGTTCGTATATAATTGGTTGCAATTTATTGCTGTAGACAAATTTATCTTTGCTCCAGTCTTGTGGATTGGTAGTCTTCAAATCTACAACCATGCTTCGAGTTCCGTTGACATTACTCGCCCTTGCGTAAATGTCACCGCACTCATTTTCAAAGCCTAGCACTTTAAAAGTGTATGTGTAATAAACACCATCAAGATTTTGGCTGGTGATATATTCCCATATGCCGTTATCAGTTAGTGTCATAGGCACTACTTGATAGGGGCTTGTATTTAGGCTACCATCTTTAAATAAGTTTAAAGATACTTTCGATGCTTTAGGAGACCAAACTTTAAAACTTGTTCCTTTTTTTGAAATGAATGAGCCAAGACGCTTCTCTGTTGCACCATATTTTTCTCTGAAAACATGAGAAGAATATTCCTGGCTTAATTCTATTATTTTTTCTTTAGAATACATAATGTCACTACCTTTATAGTCTTATTAGACCCGAGTATAGTTTATATTGATTATAATAGTATTATCCCAAATATATTATATCATATAAGTTGATAAAAAACAAGGACTAAGGAGTAAATTATACCATATATCCATATTTTTTGCAAGAATAATTTATCCTTTTACGGCTCCGCCGGTGCTTTCAACGTAATATCTCTGAGTTATAATAAATAATATGGCGATTGGTATAGAGATTATTATACATCCTGCGTAAAATTGAGTGTAATATAATTGAATATATTCTTTTTCGAGCATTTGCCATAAACCTATGGCTACTGTATAGTAGTTTAGATCGTTTCCTAATATAACTTTTGCGAAAATATAGTCAACCCAAGGACCCATAAAGGCTGTTAATGCAGTATAAACAATCATAGGTTTTGAAAGAGGCAAAGTTATTTTTGTAAAGACATCCCATTTGGTAGCACCATCAACAAATGCAGCTTCGTCTATAGCCTTTGGTATAGTGTCAAAAAAGCCTTTAACAATATAAAAGCCAAGACCAGCTCCTCCAGCATAAACAAGAATTAGCGCTAAGTGTTTGAGTTGCCCAGTTTCTAGTAAACCTATTCCTTTAAGAATATAATAAACAGCTATCATAGACATAAACCCTGGGAACATTCCTAAAATAAGTGCGATATTCATGAACTTTTTTCTAAATTTAAACCTTAGTCTTGACATTACGTAAGAAACACTCAAAACAAAAAATGTTGCTAGTAGACAACTAAACACAGCTATGAAAAAAGTGTTACCAAACCAACGTGGGAAATCTATCATGCTTTGATCTGTAAAGAGTTTGATATAATTATCAAGTGTAAATTCTTTTGGTATAATATAGCTTACATATGAACCAGGTTCAGCCCTAAAAGAAGTAAGCAAAACAAATATTATTGGCAAAATCCATATAATACTAAGAATACTTAGTAAAACATATACAAAAAAGTTTGAGACTTTTCTCTTAGAGAGTAGGGGAGAACTGTTTGTTTTATTCATTGGAATGCCTCCTCGTCCTTATAAGCTGAGGTTCTCCTGTAGGCTACTAGGCTAAAGATTGCAGAGATAATGAAAATCATAATTCCTATTACAGAGCCTGTGTTATAGTCTTTTTCGGTTATTGTGAGTTTGTAGAGCCATGTTACAAGTAAATCTGTTTCCCCAGCATAGTAATAGTCTAGTTTTTCAGGGCCTCCGCCTGTTAGCAGATATATAACGTTAAAGTTGTTAATGTTAGCTATAAAGGTAGTGATTAGATAAGGCGCTGTAATATAATACATATACGGGAGTGTAATTCTAAGGAATTTTACTCTCTCGCTAGCTCCAGCGACATCGGCAGCCTCATATAAATCTCGTGGAATGTTCTGTAAAATTCCTGTGTGGTTAAGCATTGTAAAAGGCACACCAATCCAAATGTTTACAATAACTACCATGACTTTAGCAATTGTTCCGTCTGTCCAAAACGGGAAAGATTCATTAGCTGCTAGTAAGCCTAAGTCACGCAAAATAACATTAACAGGTCCACTAGAGTTAAAAATTGTCTTCATTGTTAAAAGAGAAACAAATGACGGTATAGCGATTGACAGCACAAAGTTAAATCTCCAAAAGCTTTTAAGTTTAGTTCCTTTTCTGTTTATGACCAAGGCTAACATCATTCCAAGGAAGTAGTTAGAAAAAGTTGCTAAAATCGCCCAGATTACTGTCCAGATAAGCACAGGGAAAAAGGTAGAGCCTATTCCAGCACCACCTAGCTCAAAAAGTTGTGTAAAATTGCTAAGACCTACCCAGTCAAAAAGTTTTCCAGGTGGAAGATGCTCTTTATCATAGCTTGTAAAGGCTATAAATATCATAAATATTAGTGGTATGATTGTGAATAAAAGAACGCCAAGACTAGGCAATGTAAGCAAAGAGATGTGAATTTTTTCATCTTTCAATGATTTTAAATCTTGTATAAATGTATTCACGCTCTTACCGTTGCCTAGCAGAAGTTCTGAATAATAAGCACTTTTAACAGATGCAATAAGTACTCCTAAAAATCCAATAGTGATAAAAATTGTAACTACTCCATAGAGCAAACAAAGCATTGAATTATCACCGGCTATATATTCGTAAATACCTTTGCTTTCGCTCCAGACTTCTTGTTGCTCTAAAGTTCCAAGAGTTATAAGATTAGCAATGGAATCTATACCAAAGCTTAACATGTAAAAGACATAGAGCAATTCTGTTAATAAAAAAATTAAGCCTTTGCCTAGTTGTCTGTAGTAAAAATTGCCTAGTCCAGCAATAAGGCAAGATAATTTAACTATAGAACTACCATTTTTAAATGCAGAACCTATACTGGTATCCATTAATTCTAATTTATCATTCTTCATATATGACTTCGTCATTTTTGCCGCACAAACTGCGATAAAAATTTAGGGAAGTTCCCCGTGACTGTCCTTTCTCGTTAATTTTACATACTTTACTCCAATTAATTTTACTAATAGAAATTGTAGGGGCGGATATTATCCGCCTGTGAAATTTAGATGAAATTACGGACTTTTTAGGCGGATATTATCCGCCTCTACATAGCTAAATTTTCCTAAGAAGCACGTCTGTGCCGAGACCGTGCCCCAAAATATTTTATCAATACTAAGATTTCTACTTAAAACTACTCCACTTTCATTGCTTCTACAAAAACATCTAGTTTTTCTTTGGCATTGTCTTTTGTTAGCTCACCGCTCTTTATTTCCGCTGTTATTCCTCCTATATTTGCCCAATATTTTGAACCGAATTCAGCGGCTAATGGTTGGGTTACAGAAGCTATTTCTACCTCTTTAATAATTATAGAGGCTACTTCATCGTTTAAAACGGCATCAGATTTTGAAGCATTCATGTTAGTTGGAATTTGTCCTGATTCCTCAAAACGTTGCAACTGCATCTCTTCACCGCCTAAATATTCTGCGAATTTAATTGCAACAGATAAATTTTCAGAATTAGAGTTTACTCCTATAGCCTTAGATCCATAAAAACCTTTAAGTTGACTAGCTTCACCGTTAATCTCAAAAGTTGGCAAGACAGCAAGTCCTAAATCGTCGCCTAGAATATCTTTGTAGATATTGTAGTTCCATGAACCATCAAACCACACGCCTAGTTGGTGTGAAGATATCTTTTCTGTGATGGATAACTCGTTGTCAAAGGCGCATTTTGGATTGTTTCTAAGGTCGATTAGATATTCTGTAACTGCTACACCAGTCTCGTTGTTCCAGTCGCAACCAGCCTCAAAGTCTGTTTGGCTTTCACCGTAAATTGTGTTTCCAGCTCCATAATACCAAGCACCAAGTTTCCAACCACCACCAGATTCAAAGAAATAATTTACAACCTCTGAACCAGTCTCTTTGCCCATTATTCCTTCCATGGTCTTCACATCTTCTTCTGTCATAAGGGTTTTGTCGTAATACATGAAAAATGTATTATGTGTAAATGGTATTCCATATATTGCATCATCGTTAGGGTTAGTAACAGTCTTTACAACGGTTTCGTCCATGGTTTCGTTAATCATATCAAGTGTGCTACCGCCGAGTTTAGCCAAAACACCAGCGTCTACCATTTCTACCATTTGGTCATTTGCAAAAAAGAATACGTCAGCGGCGGCGGATGGATCTTTTAATACTTCATCTTTTGCCTTGTCTTCGCCTACTACTTCAAATACAAATTCAATATCGTACTCTGGGTTGGCTTCTTTGAAGGATTCAGACATTGACTCAATTGTTCCGTTTGTACGCTGATTTTCAGGTGTCCAAACTTTAAGAGTTATCTTTTCGGTTGAGGTTTGTTCTGAACCTGCTGAACTCATTTCGCTCTCGCTGGCACAAGATACGAAGCTAGCCATAATTATTGTTGTTGCCATTAGCATTGTAATTAAATTTTTTTTCATAATATACCTTCCTATTTGTGAACTTGATAGTATTGTTATCATTTTTTATTCAAATATTAAAATTGATAAATTATCTAAAATTTTTAATATTTGTTCATGAGAAAATTGTGGCAATTTATATACTGTTGTGATATAATAAGTAAAAAGAATTGATTAGGAGATGTTTTAATGTCAGAAGTATTACAAACATATTTAAAAGCCTGTAAAATGGTTATACATGAAGTAAATAAAAAAATTAAGGGTAAGTCAAATATAGTGGAACTTGTCATGATGACGATACTAGCAGGTGGACATGTTTTGCTTGATGATATCCCAGGAGTTGGCAAGACAACTATGGCACTAGCATTTTCAGATGCCTTGAAGCTTGACTATAATCGCATACAGTTTACACCTGACGTTATGCCAAGCGACATAACAGGATATACAATGTATAATAAGGGCACAGACACTTTCTCATATGTAAAAGGAGCAGTTGTCTGCAATCTGTTTTTAGCAGATGAAATTAACCGTACTTCAAGTAAAACCCAGTCTGCACTTTTACAAGTAATGGAAGAGGGTATGCTGACTGTTGACTCAAAAACCTATACATTGCCAAATCCGTTTATAACAATTGCAACTCAAAACCCTATTGGACATGCCGGAACTCAAATGATGCCTGAGTCACAACTAGATAGATTTATGGTTTGTCTATCTATTGGTTACCCAGATAAATCGGATGAAATAAGTATGCTTAAAAACATTTATGTTTCAGAGAATGATAAGGTGAGATCTATTTTGACAGCCGACAATATAACTGTGATTAAAGAGTTTATTCAAGGGATTTACCTAGACGATAAAATTTTAGACTATATAGTTAGGTTAGTAAGAGCTACAAGAGAAAACCCACTGGTCAAATTAGGTGTAAGTCCTAGAGGAAGTGTGGTTATTGCGAAACTTGCAAAGGCAAGGGCGTTTTATTGTGGGCGTGATTTTGTATTGCCAGATGATATTCAATTTGTGTTTGAGCCTTGTGTTAATCACAGAATAATACCAAAAACCATAGCTAGCAACAATAAAGACCATGTTAAGGAAATTATCAAAGAAGTACTTAAAACAGTTTCAGTACCTAACATTTAAAAGAAAGCAGAAGATTAAAAGAGAAAGGAGAGTCACGGGTGTTAAGTGTAAGAACCTTGTTAATATCGCTGGCTATATTAAGCTTTGCATTGCTTGTTTATTTTTCTCAATATATACTTTTTGTTTCTTTGTTAATGCTTTTAGTGATTATACTTTTACCTGTTTTATTGAATATTATCTTTATAAACACATTAAAAATTGAGGTAGTTGAAGATAAAAAAGAGTTTCAATTTGAAGACGAAAGTATAAGTATTAAGCTTTTATTAAAGACATTGCCTGTGCCTGTATCTCATTTGAGTTTTAAAATTAGCGTATACAATGAATTTGATGACAGTGATATTTGTGAAAAGAATTTTTTAGTTCCCTTATCTCCTGTTTTTTCACTAAAAAAAGAGGTAGAATTAAATTTAAATTCTAAATATTCAGGCAAAGTGAATGTGAAATGTAGCAAAATACATTGCACAGATATTATTGGCATGAGTGTGTTGAGTAAAAGATTGAAATTTGCTACAAACTATATTGTCATACCTAAAATGTTTGATGAAGTTAAGGCGGAAAAATTTCAAAGAGAAACAAGCGACTTAAGCTCTAGTAATTTGAGTTTTAGAAATATAGATAATTATGAGATTGTGGGATATCATGAGTATAAACCTGGAGATAGGCTAAGGGATATCAACTTTAAATTATCTGCAAGATATGACAAAATGATAGTTAAAGAATTTGAGATATATAATGAGTACAAAGTTGGAGTATTAGTTTTATTTAACGAAAAAAACTTAGAAATCAGTTCTCGCATAATTAGAGATGTGATGTCTATAAATAGAGTTTTCATGCAGAAAAATGAGCCTTATATGATTTTTTATGTGAAAGAAAATAACCTATGTTTCTATGAGGTTAATAATGAATTAGATTTTTTTGACTGCATTAGAAATTTGTATAGCAGTCAGGTGGCTATTTTTCCTACACCTAGCGCATCTGTAATTCAAAGATTAAACGGCGTAAAATTGTCAATAATTTCTTCATATTCAGAGGACAAAATGAAGGCAGACTACATTGAGTTATTGTCTACTCATGCGGCTTCTGTTATGCTTTTGTATGAAGATAAACGTAAAAAAACACAAGAAAGCAAGAACGCTTAGAGGGGAGGCAATATGATAAATACAAAAAGTATTTCTCTAAAAGGCAATGTAAGTAGCCGTGATGAGTATATGAGTATATACTCTTTGGTGCATGTTTTCATTGTGACTTTTCTAGCAGGTTTTGCAGTTAATCAAATATTTTCAGGATTTCAGTATGGTTCAGACTTTGATTATATTATGCTGTTTTCTTGCTCTGCGTTAGCATCTGTGTTCTCGTATTTAACAAAATATATTAAAAATAAGGCTATATATTTTGTTTCAGTATTAGTTGTTGCAGGGTTTTATCTTGTATATTTTGTTGATGAATTATACATAGGTTTTACTAATTTTTTAAGGCTGATAATTCAAAAATACAATTCCATGTTTATTTTTGATTTGCCCGTTCCTGAGCATATTCAGCAAATAGACCCGAACATTGACTATGAAAGCATAATATTATTTTTTGTTTTCATGCTAATCTCTTTTATATTTTCAATGCTATACACATATAAAACAGGTTTTTCTTTAAGCTTAATCTTGTTTGCAATACAAATTATTATTGTGTTAACAGTTGTGTCAGATTTGTTTGCGTTAGGCGTAAGTTTTGCGTGGTTTTTATCGGTTATTACTATATATGTAAATTGTTTTAAATCAACAAAAAAAAATTACAGTATAATTCTTCCCAAAAGTCAAGAAAAAAAGCACGTAACAGTATCTAAAAACGGACTTAGAATTTGCGCTACCTTAATGACAGTTATGCTAATTTCTTCTTATATTATCGGAAACTATTTTAATGAAGATGATGAATACATGATAGGCGTTGGAATTTTTTCTGAAATAAGGCAAACTGTAGAAAGCTTTGTGAACACATTAAATACAGACTATAATTCACTAGGTGTAAACGGAGGAGTTTTGACTTCTGCCAGCCAGAGAATAATAAATGACACCGTACATTTAGAAATTATAGCAGAAGACTTAGAGCCGATGTACCTAAGGGCGTATACAGGCGCTGTGTATAATAATGCCATTTGGGAAGATTTACCGCAAGAGAATTATGAAGAAGTTGCTGTAATACAAGAGAGTTTAGCAAATGAGTATAGAAGCACAAACGAAATAATTAATTCCTCGAGCAATTTTATGAATTACAACACTCAAATTAAAAATATTAACATAAGAAATGTGGCTGCAAACAATAGATTTAGTTATTTGCCGTATTATATGTTTACAGATGATTGTAACAGTTCAGTTTTTAATAGTTCAGATTTTGACTATGACAAATTAATTAAGAATGATACAATTGGAAATGAATATAATATTGATTACTATTTTGTTCACAAAGGGGCAAATTATAGCCTTTCATATGATTTTTTGACATATGACGACTTTCAAATGTATTTGGAAAACAGAACCGATGAGCTTGAAGATATTAATAATTTGGGATTTGGCAAATGGGTACATTTGTTATATGATTATTACGATAGTGTTAATTATGATAATCAAACATACTTAACTGAACACCTTGATTATATGGAGTTCGTGTATGAAAATTATCTTGATATACCAGAGGAGCTTGCGTTTTTAGAGGGCTATGTAGAAGAGAATATAGATTTAACTAAGCTATATAATGTAGCAAAACATTTAGAAGATATAGCGTATTACAGCCAGTCTCCAGGAGCAGTTCCGCCAGGCGAGGATTTTGTTGAGTACTTTTTACTAGACAACAAGAAAGGTTATTGCTCGCACTTTGCTACTGCTGCAACACTAATGTATAGAGCGTTGGGCATTCCGGCAAGATATGTAGAAGGTTATGTTGTTACTGAAGACGACATTGAAACATTAACGGCAGAAGATGGAACAACTTATGAGCAGGCAATAATTCCAGATAGAAATGCCCATGCGTGGGTAGAAATATTTGATTATACCTTAAAAGCATGGACTCCAATAGAGGTTACACCAGGTTTTAGCCATGAAACAATAGGTGAAGATGAAGAAATTGAGCCTGAAACAAGTTTAGAACCTGAATCGAGTGTAGCGCCTCAAGTTAGTGAAATACCACAAAGTTCAGTAGAGCCTACACAAAGTTCTGTTCCTGCAACAACTAAACCTACTGGAACTCCTAGCACAGAAATTGGCAATGATAACACACAAGAGTATAACTATGATTGGGTATATGTTGTCTTGATGATAGTTTTACCGATTATAAGTGTGATTTTAACCTATGCAATACAAAAAAAGATTAGGCAAGACAAATATTTTAGACTAGTCTCGGGTAAAAATAAAAACCTTGCATTTGTTACAATTTACAAACATTTAGTAAGGCAATATAGGTTCTTAGGTTTTGTGTATGAGAATAACGAGACAGATATTCAATTCATAGAAAGGCTTAAAAACAGTGAAATTAAGTCTGCTATAAGTAATATTGAACTAAACAAGATATTAAGCATTGCGCTTAAGGCAAAATTTTCAAAGAGTAAAATTTCAGATAGAAACATCATTGAAACAGCAAGATTTCTCTATAAAAATGATATATATTTAAGAGAGAATTTGACAGGGTTTAAAAAGCTATTATACAAGATAACAAGCTTTAAATATATTTATGTCTTAAAATAAAGGGAGAATAGTTATGAGTAAAATTTATCATGTGTCAAAACAAGGAAAAGACACAAATTTAGGTGATGAAAATTCACCGTTACTGACAATCAATAAAGCAGCCTCAATTGCAAAGGCAGGCGATACTGTTATAGTTCATGAGGGTGTGTACCGTGAATGTGTTATCCCTCAAAATGGTGGATTTAATGAGAGTAGTAGAATTACTTATACTGCGGCAAAGTCTGAAAAAGTAATAATTAAGGGTTCAGAAATCGTGAAAGATTGGAAACTGTATCAAGGTAATGTATGGCAATTGACAGTTGATAACTCTATGTTTCACGGATACAATCCTTTTTCTCAAACTGTTGAGGGAGACTGGTTTTTGTATCCTGATGAATATAAAATTCATTCAGGTGAGCTTTATTTAAATGGAAAATCTTTTTATGAGGCAACAAGTTTACAAGAAGTGTTGGCAGGTGAGACACGAACTGAAATTAATGTTAAACTGACAGAGGATAGAAGCTTGAAAAAGTCGTTGTTTTTTCCTCAAGAAAGTAAATTTCTGTGGCATGCCATAGTTGAGGAAAACACTACAACTGTTTACGCTAATTTTCATGAGTACAACCCAAATAAAGAGCTTACCGAGATAAATGTAAGAAAAAGTTGCTTTAAGCCTGATAGCACAGGGGTGGATTTTATAACTGTCCAAAACTTTGAGATGGCTCATGCCGCTACTATGTGGTCGCCTCCAACGGCAGACCAAACAGGTTTGATATCGACAAATTGGAGTAAGTCGTGGATTATTGAAAATAATATTATACATGATTCAAAATGCAGTGCTATTAGTATTGGAAAAGAGAGTTCTACTGGAAACAATGAACGAACAAAATATGGAAAAGTTTCAGGCTATCACAAACAGTTAGAGGCGGTTTACAAAGGTTTAGAGCAAGGTTGGTGCAAAGAGAAAATAGGCTCCCATATAATCAGAAACAACACAATTTATGATTGTGGACAGAATGGAATTGTGGGACATTTAGGCTGTGTTTTTAGCGAAATTTACGGAAATCATATTTTTAATATAGGCGCTAAAATGGAATATTTTGGCTGGGAAATTGCTGGAATTAAGCTGCACACCCCTATCGATGTAGAAATACATGGCAACTATATTCACAATTGTCAAATGGGTTTATGGATGGATTGGCAAGCCCAAGGAACAAGAATAAGCAAGAATGTATTTAACGATAATCTGCTAGATGCAATGGTAGAAGTGTCTCATGGTCCATATATTGTAGATAATAATTTGTTTTTATCTAAGGTTAATTTCTGTAATGTGTCACAGGGTGGAGCTTATGTTCACAATATTTTCTGTGGAAAATATGAACTAGGTGAAGCCTTAGATCGTTCTACACCGTATCATCTGCCACATAGCACTAAAATTAAAGGGGCTAGTCCTATTTATGGCGGAGACGATAGAGTGTTTAATAATGTCTTTTATGCAAACGATGATGAAAATGTAACATATGGTACTTCTGGGTACGACAACTTTACAAGCTCGGTCGACGAATATATTGACAGTGTATCATCGTTAGGAAAAGGCGATCTTGAGGCGTTTCTGCTAGTGAAACAACCTGTATATATGGATGGCAATGTCTATTATAATGGCTCGAAATCTGCGAATGTAGAAAACACCCCGTGCGTTATAAATGAAAAAGTATCTAATCCTAAAGTCACAATAGAGGAAGATAATGTGTATTTGAATATTGAATGCAGTGCAGAACAATTTACGGCACAAACACAGCTAATTTCTAGTGAAATATTTGAACCTACAAGACTTTCAAATGCAGTATTTGAAGATAAAAATGGTAGAAATATTTCTTTTGATAGAGACTTATTGTGCCAAAAAATAGAGAAGAGTGCATTAGTGGGTGCAATACAGAGTTTAAAGACAGGCGAAAATAAAATTTTGCTTTTTAAATTAAATGAAATAGGAGCAAAGAAATAATTTATGAACTAAGACATTTTTCAGAGATTACAACATATTTCTAGTTATACGGACTATGTTTTTGTAAAATATTTCAAAATTGCTAAATGTTTTCGTAATTATTAATATAGATAAGCGAGAAAAAGTAGATATTAAAGACGAAAACCAACATAATAATAACTTTTACGATTAAATTATATGAATAATGAATTAAAACATCTTGAAAATTGCGTGTATTTTCTTGTGTAATCTACAAAAATAATTAAATAAAAAAGACTTGATTTTTATTTGTTTTAATGTTAAAATAATAATAATAATTCTCATGATAAATAGGAGCAATAATTAATGACTAAAATTATACTAGAAAATAATGTTATATTTCTTACAGGTGTAGCTGGTTTTATCGGCTCAAACTTAGCAAAAAAATTGCTAAATGAAAATCAAAACATAACAATAATCGGAATTGATAATATGAATGATTATTATGATGTTTCATTAAAGGAACACAGACTGAATGAACTTTCAAGTTTCAGCAATTTCACTTTTATTAAAGGCAGTATTGCGGATAAATCACTAGTTAATAGTATTTTTGAAGAATATAAGCCTCAAATTGTTGTGAATTTGGCAGCTCAAGCTGGTGTTAGGTATTCAATTACTAATCCAGATGTCTATATTGAAGCAAACATAATAGGATTTTTTAATATATTAGAAGCTTGCAGAAATTATCCTGTAGATCATCTAGTATACGCTTCTAGCTCTAGTGTTTATGGAACGAATAAAAAAATTCCTTATGCAACAGAAGACCAAGTAGATAACCCTGTTTCTCTTTATGCTGCAACTAAAAAATCAAATGAATTAATGGCTCATGCCTATTCAAAGCTATATGATATTCCATCGACAGGTTTAAGATTTTTTACAGTCTATGGTCCTGCTGGAAGACCTGATATGGCTTATTTTGGTTTTACAAATAAATTGCGTAATGGTGAAATGATACAAATTTTCAACTACGGGAATTGTAAAAGAGACTTTACCTATGTTGATGATATTGTTATAGGAATAACAAATGTTATGCAAAAGACTCCTGATAGAACTGAAGATGGAGCTAGATATAAGGTTTACAATATCGGAAATAATCAACCAGAGAACTTACTTGACTTTGTGGATATACTTCAACAAGAGCTAATTGATGCAGAAGTTTTACCAAAAGATTATGATTTTGAAGCTCATAAAGAACTAGTACCAATGCAAAAAGGTGATGTTGAAATCACATATGCTGATGTAGATGAGCTTATGAAAGATTTTGACTTTAAGCCTAGCACTAGCTTAAGACAAGGCTTAAGAAGTTTTGCAAGATGGTATAAAGAATATTATATGAATTAAAAGGTGGGTTATTATGAGATGTGTGGAAAAATTTGAAAGTATATATGGGAAATCTCCAACAGGAATAGCCTTTTGTCCTTATAGAATTTGTCCAATTGGCGCTCATAGCGACCATCAGTACGGAAAAATTACAGGTCTTGCAATAGATAAAGGGATACACATAGCTTATAAAGCTAAACAAAATGGCGTTATTGAGCTAACTTCTGTGAATTTTCCTAAAAGAGCTCAGTTTCATATACATTCTGTGCCTGAAATTAAAGAAAATGATTGGGCAGATCATCTAAGAGGTGCTACAATTGCACTAAGTAAAAGACGTCCGCTTAATATTGGAATGAGTGCAGTAATTGAAGGAAGTCTGCCTATTGGAGGATTATCCTCGTCTGCCTCTGTTATAATTTGTTTTCTAACTGCATTGTGCAGATTAAATAATATAGTATTAAGCGATTCAGAACTTATTTTAATAGCGTTAGAGGCAGAGAATAAATATGTTGGTGTTGCTTGTGGTAAACTAGACCAATCTTGTGAAGTTTATTCAAAAAAAGATCATTTACTATATCTTGATACTAAAGATGATAGTTATGAGTTAATTCCAACAAATAAGGTTATGAAACCATATAAAATAGCAATATTTTTCTCTGGTCTTGAAAGAAGTTTAGCTGGTTCTGCTTTTAATATGAGAGTAGATGAATGTAGAAGTGCAGCGTATGCACTAAAGGCTTTTTCTGGAATGGAGTATGGTAAGTTTGAACAAACTTATTTAAGAGATGTTCCTAAGGCTATTTTTGAAGACTATAAAGATAAACTACCTGAAAACTGGTGCAAAAGAGCTACTCACTGGTATAGCGAGTTTGATAGAGTTCAAATGGGTGCAGAAGCTTGGAAAAATGGAAACCTAGATTTATATGGAAGGCTATCTTTTGAGTCAGGCTATAGCTCTATATATAGTTATGAGACTGGCTCACCAGAGCTTAAAGAATTATATGAAATAATGAAGAGAACTGATGGAATTTATGGCGGTAGATTTTCAGGTGCTGGCTTTAAAGGTTGTTGCATGGCTTTAATAGATCCTAACTATGAAGAGAGTATATTAGAAAATGTACAGAAAAAGTATATCAAAAGATTCCCAGATTTAAATGAAAAATATACAGCAATTACTTGTGTAAGTGCAGACGGAGTTTCAATATGAAATGTTTAATTCTAGCGGCAGGATATGCTACAAGATTATATCCATTAACTGAAAATTTTCCAAAACCATTACTAATGGTGGGTGAAAAAACTATATTAGATTGGCTAATTGACGACATAGAGACAAGCGGTTTGATAGATGAATATGTAGTTATCTCTAATCATAAATATGTAACTCATTTTGAGGAATGGGCAAAAACAAAAGAAAAAATAACAATTGTAGATGATGGTACATCAAGCAATGAAACACGTCTTGGTGCAGTAAGGGATATCGAATTTGCTCTTAAAAAGCTTAGCATTGATGATGATGTGTTTGTTATAGCTGGAGATAATCTCCTTGACTTTAGCTTAAACAAATTTCTTGAATATTCAAAACAAAAGGGTACATCTGCCATCATGAGATACTATGAAGCAAATGTTGAAAAGCTTAAAAAGTGCGGTGTAGTAAAAATATATGAAAATGATAAAATTTTGAATATGGAAGAAAAACCAAGTGAACCACAAAGTAATTGGTGTTCTCCTCCTTTCTATTTTTACTTAAGAGAAGATATAAACAAAATCCCACAAGCTATTTCAGAAGGCTGTAATGTAGATGCTCCAGGAAGTTTTGTAGTGTGGCTAGCTCAAAAAACAGCTGTACATTCAATGGAGATGCCTGGCAAAAGATATGATATCGGCAATTTACAAAGCTATGAGCAAGTGAGAAATGATTATAAGGGTATAAAATTGTGAAAATATTAATGTTAGGACATAAGCGCATACCATCTCGAGAGGGTGGTGTAGAAGTTGTAGTAGAAGAACTTTCAGTTAGAATGGCTAGTCTTGGTCATAATGTTGTCTGTTATAATAGAAAAGGCAAGCATGTATCAGGAAAAGAATTTAACTCTGAACAGATGAATAATTACAAAGGAGTAGAGTTAAAATCAGTGCTAACTATCGACGTTAAAGGTTTAGCTGCTATGACATCTTCTTTTTTTGCTGCATTGAAAACGGCATTCTCTAAGAGTGATGTTGTGCATTTTCATGCAGAAGGACCTTGTGCTATGATGTGGATACCTAAGCTATTTGGTAAGAGATGTGTCGCCACAATACATGGACTAGACTGGCAAAGAAGTAAATGGGGTGGGTTTGCAACTAACTATCTTAAATTTGGTGAAAAGATGGCTGTTAAACACGCCGATGAAATTATTGTTCTAAGCCAAAATGTTAGAAGATATTTTAAAGAGACTTATGGTAGAGATACTGTTTTTGTTCCGAATGGTGTTGCAGTCCCTGAAATTAAGCAGGCTCAAGAGATAACCGAAAAATTTGGACTTGAAGAAAATTCATATATTTTATTTTTAGGAAGAATGGTTCCTGAAAAAGGTATACATTACTTAATTAATTCTTACAAAAATGTAAAAACTGACAAAAAGCTAGTAATAGCTGGTGGTTCAAGTGATACTAACGAATATTACAACGAGCTTAAAAATCTTTCAAAAAATGACGATAGAATTATTTTTACAGGTTTTGTAAGCGGTAGACCACTTGAAGAACTATATAGTAATGCATATGTGTACACACTTCCATCTGATTTGGAGGGTATGCCTCTTAGTTTGCTAGAGGCTATGAGCTATGGTAACTGTGTGTTGGGCTCAAGCATTCCTGAAATAGCAGAAGTAGTAGAGGATAAGGCAGTTTTATTTAAGCAAGGTAATATGGAAGACTTAAAAGATAAGTTGCAGTATTTATGCGATAATGAGAAAATTGTGAAGGGGTTCAAAGATACTGCCAGTGACTACATATGTAATAAATACAACTGGGATCATATTACTAATGAAACTATAAAAATTTATGAGGGCAGAAGATGAAAATATTGATGGTGAATAAGTTTCTTTACCCAAATGGTGGGTCTGAAACATATATATTTAAACTTGGTGATTACCTAAAATCGCAGGGGCATGAAGTAGAGTATTTTGGAATGGAACATAAGGATAATGTAGTTCACAATAGCGCTAATGCCTATACATCAAACATGGACTTTCATAATGCTAGCAAATTAGCTAAACTTACTTACCCTTTGAAGACGATATACTCAACAGAGGCAAGAAAGAAAATTAGGCTAGTGCTTGATAAATTTAAGCCAGATGTAGTGCATTTGAATAATTTTAACTTTCAATTGACTCCGAGTGTTATATTAGAAGTTAAAAAATGGAGCAAGAAAAACAACCACAAATGCAAAATAGTATTTACAGCACATGATTATCAGTTGGTATGTCCTAATCATATGTGTAATAATCCTAACACTTCAGAAAATTGTGTAAAGTGTCTAGGAGGCAAATTTATAAATTGCACAAAAAATAAATGTATTCATGGCTCTACTGCAAAATCCGCAATAGGCACAATGGAAGCTTATTTTTGGAAGATGAAATCAGTTTATAAAAATATTGATACAATAATTTGTTGTTCTAATTTTATGAAGATGAGAATGGATACAAATAAAATTTTTGCTACTAAAACTGTTGCACTTCATAATTTTATTGAGAATATTGAATGGAAAGAAACTGAAAAAAAAGATTATGTTTTATATTTTGGAAGATTTTCAAGAGAAAAAGGCATTGATACTCTTATAAATGTTTGTAAAGAACTTACAGATATTCAGTTCATTTTTGCAGGAACAGGTCCACTTGAAGAAAAATTAGCAAATGTTAGCAATATAACAAATGTAGGCTTTAAAAAGGGAAAAGAACTAGAAAAGCTCATTAGAGAGGCTAAGCTTAGTATTTATCCTTCTGAATGGTATGAAAATTGCCCGTTTTCAGTGATGGAAAGCCAAATGTTTGGAACAGCAGTGTTAGGTGCAAATATTGGTGGAATACCTGAGCTTATAAATGTAGGTAAGACTGGTGAACTATTTGAAAGTGGAAATAAGAACGAGTTAAAAAACAAAATACAATCAATGTTCAATGCTGAAACATACAAAATAGACTGTAAGGATATTGATTTTGATACTATAGAAGATTATTATAAAAAAATTATTAAAATATATAATTAGGAGTATACATGGCAAATAAAAAGTTAAACGGAACAGTTATAGTTACCTATCGTTGTAATGCAAGATGTAATATGTGCAACAGGTACAAAGCACCATCAAAACCAGAAGAAGAGATAAGCCTAGAGGCAATAAAGAAACTTCCTGAGATGTATTTCACAAACATCACAGGTGGCGAGCCATTTATTAGAACAGATCTAATAGATATAGTAAGAGAGCTATATAAAAAATCAGAGAGAATTGTTATATCTACAAATGGTTTCTTTACAGATAGAATAGTTGATTTATGTAAAGAATTTCCTAATATTGGCATAAGAATTTCAATTGAGGGACTAGAAGAAACAAACAACATAATTCGTGGACTTGATGACGGCTACAAAAAAGGATATAACACATTAAAAAAGCTTGTAGAAATGGGTATGAAAGACGTTGGTTTTGGAATGACAGTACAAGACGCAAACGCAAAAGACTTAGTACCTTTATACAAGATTTCAGACGAAATGAACATGGAGTTCGCAACAGCCTCACTTCATAATAGTTTCTATTTCGTTGAAGCTAAAAATGTTATTAAAGATAGACCTATGGTAGCAAAAGAGTTTGAGAATTTAATTAACGAGCTACTTAAATCAAAAAGTCCTAAAAAATGGTTTAGAGCATACTTTAACCATGGACTAATTAATTATATTTATGGACAAGACAGACTATTGCCTTGTGATATGGCCTTTGACACTTTCTTTGTTGATCCATATGGTGATGTTATGCCATGTAACGGAACTAAAGATAAAGAAGTAATGGGAAATATTAATGAATCTGCTACTTGGGATGAGCTATGGAACGGGGAAAAGGCAGAAAAAGTTAGAAGTAAGGTTAGAAACTGTGATAGAGCTTGTTGGATGATAGGTTCAGCCTCACCAGCAATGCAAAAATATATTGCAAAGCCTGCAATGTGGGTTATAAAACACAAATTCTTACGTTACTTTAAGCAAAATAAGTATTCAATGTTTGAGAATAAAATAGTAAGAGACTTACGTGATGGCAAAATCACAAAAGAAGAGCTAGACAAGCTATCAACAGTTGATTTCAACGCAATAATCAACGATGGACTATCTGATGTTTCAAGAGAACAGCTTAAAACAATGTCTGGTGAAGATATAGTAGACGCTGATATAGCTAATCAGCTTAAATAATGTAGAAAAGTGAGGTGTAAATTTGATAATTATCACAGACTGTTTGACAGAAAAAGTTGATGAAGGCTGTATTAAAGTAGCAAATTCATTATCAAAAAAATTAGTAAAATCACTTCCTAGTTCAAAATTGATTTCATACGGAAAGCAATCTACTGATGCTCACTACAATCTTAAACTAAATAAATTGTTTTTAAACACATCATTATTTAAAATACTTAATAGTGATACTCAAAGTGTTATATATATTCCTTTTGCCTCAAATACACTTGCCAGTATTTTGAGATCTATAGTTTTGTGTATATTCACAAAAAATAAAATATATTCCTTGTTTGCTTTGCGTCAAAAAATGTCTACTCTAGGAAAATTTCTAATAAAAAATAGCAAATTCAACATCATAACACTATCTAAACAATCTTACGATTATTTCACCGCAATAGCTAATAATAGGGTTTTCTATCTGAAAACTGGTGTTGATTTAAATAAATTTAGACCAGTAGATGAAAAAACAAAAATTGATTTAAGAAAAAAATATAATTTTGATACCAATAAACCTATTATTTTACATGTTGGGCATTTGCATAATGGAAGAAATGTAGGATCTTTTCTAGATGTAGATGAAGAAAAAGAAGTTGTTATTTTAGTTAGCTCAGTATCAAAGCAAGACTGTGAATTAAGAAAAAGATTAGAGGCAAAGAAAAATATTCACATTATAGATCAATATATTCCTAATGTTGAGGAAATATATAATTTGGCAGATGTTTATGTCTTCCCAGTTATTGAAAAAGAGAATTGTATTGATATACCACTATCAGTATTAGAAGCAGTTGGTTGCGGATTGCCTATTATTGCGACAAGGTATGGTGAATTAAACGAGTTTACTGACAATAATGCTTTTATATTTTTAGATACAATAGATAAATATACTTTAAATAATGCAATCAATAAAGCGTTGGTTGAAAAAAAATCAGATAGAAGAATTGTAGCCGATTATGATTGGGAAAATTCAATTTCTTTTTTTAAAGATATAATACAAGATGGTAGGAAATAGAATGAATAAAAAGAAAATCGCTTTAGTAGGAATGGATGGTTCTGGAAAATCTGCGAACTTGAATCTTCTGAAGCAAGATAAAGAATTTGCAAAATATCTTTTTTTATGGGTTAGATGGGAGCCGTATTTATTAAAACCGTTATATAATATTTTGAATAAAAAACAGAAAACGGCATCAATTAGTTTAGATGAAAGTTATAAAAAAAAGGATAGTTTAAAAGCTAAAATTTTTAAGAATGGTTTTGTTAGATCTCTATGGTTGTTGCTAGCAGTAATAGATTATAAATTTATTTTTCGTAGAAAAACAAAAAGTGCGTTTAAGTCTGATAATGATATAGTTTTCGATAGATATTATATTGATTTATTTATAGATCAAGGAATTAATTTTAACAATACTCCTCAAGAAATTGAAAAATCAATTAATAGATTTAAGTTTATGTTTCCTGCGATGGATAAAACTATTTATATAAGAGTTCGACCTGAAATATGTTTTAGTAGAAAAGATGATATACCAAATATGGAATATTTATCTGTGCGATGGGACATATATGAGTATCTAGCAAAGGTTTACAACTGGAAAATAATTGATGGCGAACAAGAATTAGATATTGTATACATAAAAATAAAAGAACAAATACTTAATACATGATTTAAAAGGAATGAACAAATGAAAAAAAAAACTATCTTAGTTATTTTAGATGGACTAGATTATTCTTACATTGAAAGCAATATAGACAAACTTCAGTATTTCAAGAAGTTGTTTGATTCAAACAAACTACTGCCTTTAGAATCAGTAGTACCTGCTGATTCTATTCCGTCATGGACTAGTATATATACTGGGTTAAATCCAGCAGAGCACGGAGTATTAGAGTCTATAGATTATCTTGATTTTAAGAATAAAGCAAAAGGAGATTACTCAATAATAGAAGGTAATACTTTTTGGGACCATATTGGTAATGAAGGTAAAAAAGTATTTATATTTAATCCGTTTATGGCGTATCCTGCGTGGGATGTAAATGGACTTATGATATGTGGACCTGTATTTGAAGGTGGGGAAATTAGCACTAACAAACCGAAGGAAGTAGAACTGAAAAACATGCCTTCTATTGGCGGTATGGTAGAACACCCAAGCAATAAAGAAATGGAATCTTTCTATAAAAGTACAATGGAGTTGACTAACAAACAATTTGATGAATTTCATAAATATTTTACGACTGAAGATTATGATTTTGGTTTTTTAGGAATCACTACTCCTGACAGAATGCAACATTTTCTATGGAGATATACTGATCCAACAGATATAACTTATCCGAAAAAAAGCAGGTTGAGAAATTCTATTTTCAATATGTACAAATTAATGGAAAACCAAGTGGAAAAATTAATAACTACTTATGGTGATGATTACAATGTAGTGGTTATTAGTGATCACGGACATGGAAAAAGATGTGAGAAAACATTTTACATTAATCAGTGGTTGATAAGTCAAGGAATAATCCCCGATAAAAGTAAAAAAAAGAGAACGACCGAGTTTGCAAAAAATTTAATGTTTAGATTTCTAGTAATGTTTTCTATGGTAGAATTTGGAACAAAATTCTTCAAAAAATTCAAATTTGCACATAAAATTAAAAATGCTGATTATGTATTTGATAATAAAAAACAAAAAGTTTTTGCACCTAAATTTGATGGTGTTAATCCATTTGGAGGAATTTCTGTTACAAGATCAGAATTTAACTCAGATGAAGAATACGAGGAAATGATCAACAGAATAATTTTAGGGTTAAAAGAAATCAAAGACCATGGAAAACATATTATGTTATGGGTAAAAAGAAGAGAAGATATTTACAGTGGAACAAAAGTAGATAATTATCCTGAAATAGTATATAAAATGTTACCTGAGTATGGAGTAGATAGAGGTTTATTTGGTAAAAAATTATTTGGAATAAGTGCAATGCACCAATTAGTTTCAGGAGGGCATCGCTTCCTAGGAGTAATAATGGGAAATACTAATGATTTAGACAAAGTTAAGAGTGTGCTAAACATACATAACTATATTAAACAAAATACAATTGATAAGAAAGTAGATTAATAATGTCAAAAGAAGTTATATTTTTAATACCGTCGATGAGTGGTGGTGGTGCTGAACGTGTGATATCAATAATTTCAAGCTATTTAGCAGAAAAAGGAATGAAAGTAGTCATTTCACTTTTCAAAAACGATATTATCGAATATAGCATTTCAGATAAGGTCATAATTGACACAACTTTAATAGGTAAATGTAATAATGTTACTGGAAAACTAATTAACTTTAGAAAATATTTAGCTAAACACTATAATGCTACGATTATTTCATTTTTCACAATGATAGGTATATATATACTGTTATTATCACTAGGATTGAAAAATAAAGTAATAATATCAGAGAGATTAGATCCTGCAAAGAGTATACCTAGTAATAAAATTCTTTTTTTTATACGAAGACTACTATACAAGACTGCAGACAGATTTGTATTTCAGACACCGGATGCGTTAGCCTTCTTTGAAGAAAAAATTCAAAACAAAGGAATTATTATCCCGAATCCATTAAAAGAACATTTACCTAGTAGGTATACCGGAAAAAGGAGTAAGAGAGTTGTAACTTTTGCAAGATTAGAGCCACAAAAAAACTATACATTGCTGATTAATGCCTTTGAAGTTTTCTTAAGAAAATATCCAGACTATATTTTAGACATTTATGGAAAAGGTAGAGAAGAAGAAAAATTAGTATCTTTGGTTAAAGAAAAAAATTTAAGTAATAAAATTAATTTTAAAGGATTTAGCAAAGATGTTCATACAGCTATCTATGATGCTAGAATGTTTGTGCTTCCGTCAGATTACGAAGGGCTATCTAATTCAATGCTTGAAGCCATGGCGATAGGTCTTCCATGTATATGCACTGACTGTCCACCAGGTGGAGCTAGAATGTTTATTGAAGATGGAGAAAATGGTTTATTAGTTCCTGTAGGAGACATTAATGCAATGGCAAATGCTATGGCTAAACTAGCTGACGACCCCAATTTAGCCGAAAAAATATCTATCAAAGCAACGGAAGTTAGAAGCGAGCTAAACGTTGAAAAAATATGTAAACAGTGGGAAAATATCATAAACAGTTAGTAAATATTAAGGAGGAGATATGGTTCTTAGAATAAACAAAATAGATTGCATTCATAAAATATTGATTTATATATTATTGATATTTAATCAAAGTAGTTTATACAGCTATTTTTTAAACGGAGAAATAATTAATTATATAACATTTGGTGTAGTACTGGTTTTGTTATTGTATAAATTTAAAAGTGAATATAATAAATACTTAATTATTAGTGGAATTTTATTGATGCTTACTACCCTCACTAGAATACTTGTTGGTGGAATAGGCATAAATGCTTGGATATCTTGGTCTCTACCGATACTTTTTTGTGTGTATGTAATTAAGTTTGATATAAATAATTTTTTAACTAGATTTGTTAAAGTAGTGGTTTTTTTATCAGCAGTCGGAATAGTATTTTTTGTAATACAAGTTATGATGCCAGATTTACTAAAGCAAATATTATTTATAAATTACGATACAGCATTTTCACAAAATATATGGACAGACTCACTTAACTATACTACTATATATGATGAAGGATATGGATTATTCTTATATTCGTTTAGAGATGGTGGAGATGCTTTAACACGTAATAAAGGAATTTTTACTGAACCCGGAATTGCACAGATGGTATATATTTCAGCAGTTTTTATTTTATTATTTATGCGAGACAAAATAACAAATATCAATGTTAATAGATCAGTAATAATATTAATTATTTCTATTATAACTGTACAGTCTACCTCAGGTTATATAGCGCTAGCGGTAATGCTACTTGTTTACGTATTGACTAATCAGAAAAAAGGAATTAACCTAAAAAAAAATATAATAACGTTCACCTTTTCTGCCTTATTATTGTTAGTTATAGATTTTTCAATTAGAGAAGGTGAGAGTTTTATTTACACATCAGTTATTAGTAAATTATTTAGTGACACTGGCAACTTTGAAATTCAAGATAGTGGACAATATAGGATTGGAGCAATACTGCTATCTCTAACATCCATGTTAGAGAATCCTCTAGGGATAGGTTCAGACAATTTCACGGTACTGCTACATGGAGATGATACAGCAGGTGGAGGAGCAGGAATTTTGAAATATGGTGCAATAAATGGAGTGCTTTCTTTAGTTGTTTGTCTCTGCTTGTACTTTGTACCTATATTTAAGTATAAATTCAAATTAACTTTTAAGTTACTCTTAGCATTTATTTTAATCAATGTACTACTAGCTCAGACAGGACCATTTTATCCTGTGTTACTGATTTTTCCAATTTACTTTATTGAAACCTACTACGGAAAAAACAGCTCAAAAATAATTCTAAATCAGGAGTACGACTAATGCGCCAAAAAAAAAAGCACAATAATCAAATATTTTCAGGTTTATTTTGGAAATTTGGTGAAAGAATAATAGCACAAGGAGTATCTTTCCTCGTGTCAATGATTTTAGCAAGACTATTAATGCCAGAACAGTACGGAACGGTTGCTTTAGTTTTAGTTTTTATAAATTTGGCAAATGTCTTTGTGACAAATGGATTAGGAGACGCTCTAATTCAAAAAAAGAATTCTGATAAAAAAGACTTCTCTACTATATTTTATTGTAGCGTAATTATGTCAATACTACTTTATCTCATCTTATTCTTTTCAGCACCTAGCATTGCTAGTTTCTATCAAAATGATGAGTTGATAGATATTATAAGAATATTATCTATTCAAATACCCCTGGCAGCAATAAAGAATATACAACACTCATATGTATCAAAACATATGATGTTTAAAAAATTTTTTTATTCTACATTAGGTGGCACGTTAATTTCTGGAATAATTGGAATTTACCTTGCCTACAATGGATTTGGGGTTTGGGCCTTAGTGGCGCAATACTTGATAAATTCCACTATAGATATATTAATATTATTTTTAACTGTTAATTGGAAACCAAGCTTAGATTTTAGCACTAAATCAGCAAAAACACTATTAAGTTATGGATGGAAACTTATATTGTCCCAGTTTATAAATACACTATACACCGAACTAAGAAGTTTATTAATTGGCAAAGTTTATACATCGGGGGATCTAGCTGCATATAATAAAGGAAATCAATTTCCATCGTTATTAATTACAAACATTAATTCTTCGATTAGTAGTGTGTTATTTCCAGCGATGTCGAAGATTGGTGATGATAAGCTCAAGTTAAAAGAATTAACTAGAAAATCAATTAAATTAAGCTCATACATATTGTTTCCTTTATTAACTGGATTAATAATAGTAGCTGAACCGTTGATAGTTTTATTACTTACTGATAATTGGCTTGTCTGTGTACCTTTTTTGCAAATTTCATGCCTATATTGGATGTTTCAACCGTCACAAACTGCGAATGTACAAGCAATTAAGGCAGCAGGTAGAAGTGATATATGTTTAAAACTAGAGATAATTAAAAAAATTATTGGAGTTTTACTAATATTTATAACAATCAATATTAGTGTATATGCCGTAGTAATAGCTAATGCTGTATTTGCAGGCATATCTGCATTAATAAATATTATACCTAACAAAAAATTAATTGCGTACGGAGTTAAAGAACAAATTATAGATGTATTTCCTTCTTTAATTTTATCAATAGCTATGTTTGTAGCTTGTTATCAGGTAAATTGGCTAAATACAAATCATATTGTAACAATATTTTTGCAAATCGTCGTAGGCATAATTGTATATATTACAGGTTCATGGTTGTTGAAAATTGATAGTTTCAAATACATTTTAAACATAATTAAAAAAAGGAAAATAAATGGATAAAAAAATATTATACGTAGGAAATGTCGGTCAAGTAGGTACTGCACTTACTATACATGCTCAAAATATGGCTAGGCTATTCAACAGAGTTGGTTACAAGGTTGAATTTGTTTGTAATGGTGGAAGTAATAATATAGCAGATTTTAGTGAATTTAATTATTCTTTTACAAAAAATTATATTAAGCTCCCTAAGCTCAAAGGTGTAGAATGGCTAATTGAAGAGAGATTTGGAATAAAACTATTTAATATCGCAAAAAGAAAAATTATGATTTGTAAACCTGATATAGTAGTATTATACGGATATTCTATTGAGAAAGAGTTAATCAAACTGTGTAAAAAATTAAATATAAAACTTATTTTAGAGAGAGTTGACTGGTTTGAAAAAGAAGATAGAGTAGGTTTCTTTTCAAGAAATATTTTACAAAAGAATATTGATAAATCTAACACGCTGACTGACAAAAAAGCAAATGGTGTAATTGCTATAAGTAAATATTTATTCGATCATTATAATCAAATAGGACAGGATGTAATTTATATTCCACCTATTTTTAAATTTAATGAAACACGAAAAATTGAAAGAAAGCAAGATGATAACTTTTTGCATTTAGTATATGCTGGAAGCCTTGGAGGGAATAAAGATCAGATTTTTCCTGTTTTAAAAGCAATGCAAAATATTAATGCAGATGAAATTAAAATTAAAATTGACTTGATAGGTATATCAAATTCTGAATTAGAAAGAGAAACTAAAATATACAACTGGGGTGAAGTTGGAGTTAAAACTTTTGGAAGAATTAGTAATAATGAATCAAAAATGATTGTTGAAAATGCTGACTTTAGTATTTTACTAAGAAAAAATAGAAGATATGCAAAAGCTGGTTTTTCAACAAAATTTGCTGAAAGTATGAGTTTAGCAGTTCCTGTTATATGTACGAAAGTAGGTGGAGCAGATACAATTATTACAAATTTAAAAGATGGAGTGCATCTTTTAAATAATGACACCGAAACTGTACAAAACACGTTGATGTACTTATTATCGTTAAATCGCAATGAAATTTTAGAAATGAAAAGGCAAGCATTTAAAACAGCTTGTCGCAAGTTTTTAATTGATAGATATGAGCAAGAAATAATTGACTTTATTAATATAATAAGCAGAAGTGAGAATGAGTAGTAAAATTCTTATAGGAGCAGATATAGTTCAGACAGAATCCAATAATAATTATTTTGAAAACAATGAAATGAGTAAACTGATTGATAATGATTTATTAATGCTATTAGCTTCAGTAGAATATAGGATTATGAATTTAGAAGTTCCTTTGGTTGATATTGAAACCCCGATTAAAAAGTGTGGTACTTGTTTAGTTGCTTCAACTAAAAGTATAAATGGGATTAAGGATATTAATATAAATTTATTGACTCTTGCAAATAATCACATTTTAGATCAAGGAAAAGATGGGCTGGAATCAACAATAAAAGTATTAAATAGTAATAATATTAATTTTGTTGGTGCAGGAAATAATCTACAGGATGCATCAGAGCCTTATATTTTTAAATTAGCAAATAAGAATATAGGAGTATATGCTTGTGCGGAAAACGAATTTTCTATTGCAACATTAGAAAATTGTGGAGCTAATCCATTTGATCCATTAGAATCTTTAGATCATATCAATAATCTAAAGAATAAATGTGACCATGTAATAGTTTTATTTCATGGCGGTAAAGAACATTATAGATATCCCTCACCAAATTTACAAAAAGTGTGTCGCAAGATGATTGAAAAAGGAGCAGATCTTGTAGTTTGTCAACACAGTCACTGTATTGGGTGTGAAGAAAAATATTTAGATGGTACTATTGTTTATGGACAAGGGAATTTCTTGTTTGATAGGAGCGATTCAAATTTTTGGAAGACATCAATTCTTATAGAATTAACTATTAATGAAAAGTTCAATATTAATTACATTCCAATTCTCAAAAAAAATAATTCAGTTAAATTAGCAGATGCAGAAAAGTCTTCTGAAATCTTAACTGACTTTAATAAAAGATCAGCAGATATTTTAAATCATAATTTTATCAAAGATCAATACAGAGAATTTTCGTTAAAAATGCTTTATGAACTATATACCAGAATAGATAGTGCTAGAGAAACAATAATATTTAAGGTCTTAATGAAAGTATTTAAACATAGATTTCTAAATGTTTATTATAAAAGATACTATAATAAGAAAAAAATAAATACAATAATTAATACAATTGAATGTGAAGCTTGGAGAGAGTTAATTCTAATGGCTTTAAAGGAGAATCAATAGATGAATAAAGGAAAAAAATTTCTGAAACTTATTTCAGATAAAAATTTTAGAACGGATGTTTTGAGTAGACGAGGATTCTATAAAACAATGCCTGATGAAGAGTTTTTAAACAGAATTTTTAAAGCTCGAATGGGTGAAGAGTTAGACTTAAAGAACCCTCAAACATTCAACCAAAAATTACAGTGGCTTAAAATTAATAATAGAAAGTCTGAATTCACAATGATGGCTGATAAGTTTCTAGTTAGAGATTATATATCAAAAAAATTAGGAAAAGAGTATTTAATTCCACTTATTGGTGTTTGGGATAAGGCTGAGGACATTAATTTTGATGAATTGCCAAATCAATTTGTTTTAAAGTGCAATCATAATTCGGGTTTAGGAATGTGCATATGTAAAGATAAATCCAAGCTTGATATTGAAAAAGTTAAAAAAGAATTGACAAAGGGTTTAGAACAGGACTATTATTTATCCAGCCGTGAATGGGTATATAAAGATATTCCACGAAAAATTATTTGTGAAAAATATATGGTAGACGAATCAGGATATGAATTAAAAGACTATAAATTTATGTGTTTTGATGGAGAAGTTAAACTAATTTTTGTTTGTTCCGAGAGAAAAGAGGGATTAAAGGTAACTTTTTTTGATAGATTTTGGAAAAAAATGAATTTTCAAAGACATTATCCTAATAGTACAAAAGGAATTAATAAACCAAAATCATTAGAAAAGATGATTGAGTTTGCTGAAATATTAGGAAAAGATATAGCTTTCTCAAGAATAGATTTTTATGATATTAATGGACAGGTATATTTTGGAGAAATAACTTTTTTTCCTGGTTCAGGATTGGAAGAATTTACACCTAGCGAATGGGATTATACCATAGGGAGCTGGATTGATTTAACAAAATAAGATACTAATTTAAAGGAGTGCTTTAACATGAAATATAGCACTCACCAGTTTGGAATATCAGCTATACTAGTAATTTTAGCACATCATTATCCAGTTGTATCGATTAGTGGAATGTTAAGGCAAGTAGTTGCTTATTCGAGTTTCTCTGTTTATATGTTTGCTTTTTTATCTGGAGTAGGTTTGTATTTTTCATTAAGAAAACTAACAAAAAAATAAATTTACTAGATTTCTATAAGAAGAGACTGTTTAGAGTTTTTTTACAATATTTATAGCAGGTATATGATATGGAATTAAATATATTTTTATAGAATATAATATAGTTTCTTTTCGCTATGAATTAAGCACTTTGTCGTATTGGCTTGAACATAAAGGAGCATGGTATGCTGCTATGTTATTGCCAGTTTATTTATTATATCCGTTATACTACAAGTGGCATGAGAATGGAAATAGAACGAATAAAACAGTTCATGTACTTTGTATATTGATTATGGCTTCATTAGCATTTTATCTTTTTATATCCGAATTATATACGCATTTAAGCCAAGTATTTAATACTATATTGTTGTTTTTGATTGGGGAACATTACGCACAGTCAATATATAAAAAAGAATTTAAATTTACAAAAATATTTATATTTAGCATAGCTTTTTTTATTTTTAAATTAATACTCTCAAGATTTATAGACATAGATTTCGTAAATAACTTGAGTATGGCCTTGCTAGGTATTGCAGGTATAGTTGTGTTCACATTTATTTTAGATAGAATTAACTTACCAGCAATACACAACACTATAGATTTTTTAGGGAAATTATCACTTGAAATATATCTTACAAACATCTTTTTGTTGCAGGCGTATACTTATTTTGGTTTTGATATGATAATCCCAAATAATATTCTTATTACTAGCTTGGTATATTTGCTTATTGCTATTGTAGGTGTAATTTTAAGCTGGTGCACACCCAGAGTGTTGCGAACAAAGAAGATAAATAATTATAAATAATACATATGCGCAAATTCACAGGGATACCATATCTTAGTAATTCATGAAATTTCTTGAATTATATAAGGTTGGTATCCCTGTTGTATTTTTGTTAAAATTTAATAGCTGTAAAATCAATTTTAGGTTCTAATTCGCCTATGTAAATTATTTCTGTATGATTAGCGAATGTTGCTAAATTGCTGTAATCAAGTTCCTCTATCATGCTATTTGAGAGTGCTACTTTGACATTAATATTTGTCGAACTAATTAACTCTTTTGCAGTCTCGGGGCTTGTAAACCTGCTATCAGTAATAACTATCGCTTTCGTGCTAGGTGTGTATATCTTAAAATCATCTGTGCTGTAATACGAGGAGTTGTACTGATTAGAAATAGGTTTATACTCTCTTGCTATATTCCAATTATCTGTTTCAATGCTGATATATGGCTGATTGTTAATGTGAACACCATAACTAAAATTAGTTGTGCTATCTAAGACTAAATCAAGTACATTCCTTTCTATCCACATTTTTTGTTGAGGTCTGTCTACATATAAAATGTCTTGTACAATTATATTCCCACTGGAATCTTTTACAGCATTTAGTTTTGGTATATTCAGTTCGCTAGTTTTCTCTCTGGTATAAGATCTTAATTTGCCACTCACACAGGTTATTTCCTCGTTGAAATATGGTGTAGGGCTATTTAGATTGTTTTCATCAGAATGGTTTGATAAATATTGAACTATAAGTTCTTCATCTTGATTTGTAAAAACTGAATTAACTCCATCTAACAAAGGTATTTTAGCTGGGATATTTCCCCTTATAAGAAATTCATCACCAATGTACTCTTCATATACGTCTGCATCTGTAGATATCATTATATCGCTTATCACAATATCAACATCATCGCCTGCCCTTAATTGAAGATTTTGAGCGTAAACCCTTGACAACCATTCAGTTCCGTCTGTTGAATTTAGGCCATAATGAAATGTGTTATCTGATTGAATCCATTGACCTTTAATATAATAGTCACCCGAAATACTTGCACTGCTTATTCTCATAGTGTTTGTATCAACAATAGGAATGTTTTTTTCTAGTGAATCACCAAAAATAGTTTCAGTATGGCCTTGAAAAGCATTTGCATTTAATATACCGAAAATTTTCATGGAGTTTCTTTCAATAGTTATTTCAGGACCATAGAAACTTACATAGGATTTATCATGTAAATTCAATAGATTTCTACCACATCTGGTTACAGTGCAATCAACAGGACTAGTAACTAGCATATACTCACCAAGGTGATTTTCAAATTGTATCAACCTTCCTTGTTTTACGCTAATTGCACGTGGTGATTGTGAACAATCACCATATACACTAATACGCTCAAATTCATGGTTATAAGTATTCTCAAAATTCACTTGAATGCCACTCTTTTCAATTGTAGTAGGCTCGAAAATTTTTTCATTATTTTTGTATATGGATAATGGTTTATAGTCACCTTTAAATGGAATTACAACATTGTTTTCTAAACCTAGCATTAATTCACCCCGCTAACATAATATATAACATTTTCATTCTTGTTTTGAATTGCTTCATATTCTTCTTTTGTTAGCTGGATGTTTTGTATGTTTATATCCGAAGTTACAAAATAGAATGTGTTTTCATCTTTTACAGCGTTTGCATATTGGTCGGATGTCATAGAAACTATTCTTTTATTATTAATCATATTTGAATTTAGTGCATTTTCGGCTGTTAATGCCGAGCCTGCCCTCTCAGAATAATCAGTAGGACTCATAAGATATTTCCAGCCACCTTGATATATATAACTTCTATGTTCATCAGTTCTAATGCATATATCACCGTTATCTGGTTGAATCATTAACATATCTTCTTCGTTATCAGTGAAATAAACTTCGGTTGTTGCAATTGATGGAATTTGTGTGACAGGAATTTTCCCACCAACTAATGTTGCTACATCAGTTCCAAGCATAGAAAGTAAATCTGATAGAGCTTGTTCACATTTTTGTCTATCTGTATTTGTTTGTATTTTAATTAACTGACAATCGCCTGCTGCATTTAGAGCGAATTGTTCATACACTTTTGCATTCTCAGTACTTATACTGACTTCGCTAGCTTTATTATTTACAAACTCTGCTTTTTCATTGACCAATTCTGTCTGTATTATAGATTGTTCAAGATTAGAAGCAGTTTGATTTACATGTGACTCTACTCTTAGGATGTAGTCCTCCCATTCTGAGGCTGTCTCAAACTCGGCGATATCTGTAGAAATAAGAACTCCCTCATTCACATTTATGTTATAAATTTTGCTAGAATAGGATTTTTCTTCGCTTACACCGTACACTCCAAACTGAAATTCACCTTTTTCTTGTAGAAATTCACTTGGTATGCTGCATAGATTTCCGATAATGGCTTTTTTAACTACCTCGAAATTTAGATTAGAAAAAATGGCATAGTGTATAAAACCATGCCATTCATCTGTGAACTCAAATTCAATATCATATTGATTGCGTCCACCACTTACTACTGATTGTGTGTTTTTAAAGTCTAGGTGAATACCACTGACTTTGCATAAAATGTTCATGTTATCACTCCTTATAATTTATACTACTTTAAGTAGTACATATATATTATCATATTTATAACATGAAATTCACTGACTTTTTATCTGTACTAGCTAGTGGCTTAAAAACATTAAGATTTTTTTAATAGAATAATTTCCAAATTATTAATTAAAGAATGTATATTATGAATAGACTTAAAAAGTTAAAAAAAACACTTGATTTTGCCTAGCTTTAATGTTAAAATTAGCATTAGAATTAAAATATTTGAAAAACAACTAATAGCACTTTAGAAAACTTGTAATGCATAAAAATATTTAAGTTTTCTTAGTGGTTATTTAAAGTTGCTGTTCAATCTTAGGAATACCAGGAGAAAATATGCTGATGGGTATTTGTTTAATTATGAACATATATAAATTAATTATAAAAGAATTAGGAGATAATTATGTCAATTTTTGCAGGTAAAACCCTGTTAATAACAGGTGGAACAGGTTCATTTGGAAATGCTGTGTTAAAAAGATTTGTAAACACAGATATAGGTGAAATTCGTATTTTTTCTCGTGATGAGAAAAAGCAAGACGATATGAGAAAAAAATACAACAACGACAGAATTAAGTTTTATATAGGTGATGTAAGAAACAAGGAAAGTGTAGAGAGCGTAATGCTAGGCGTTGACTATATTTTCCATGCTGCTGCACTAAAACAAGTTCCATCATGTGAATTCTTCCCAATGGAGGCAGTCAGAACAAATGTTGAGGGTACAAACAATGTTTTAACTGCTGCTGTAAAATATGGAGTTAAAAAGATAGTTTGTCTATCTACAGATAAAGCAGCTTATCCTATTAATGCCATGGGTATCAGCAAGGCAATGATGGAAAAAGTTATTTGCGCTAAGGCTAGAGAAGTAAAGAACACAGGCACTGTAATTAGCTGTACAAGATATGGCAATGTTATGTGTTCAAGAGGTAGTGTTATTCCTTTATTTATAGACCAAATAAAGGCTGGGAAATCTATTACAATAACAGATCCTAGTATGACTAGATTTTTAATGAACTTAGATGAGGCTGTGGATCTTGTGTTGTTTGCTTTCCAAAATGCAAAACCAGGTGATTTATTTATTCAAAAAGCAGATGCTTCAACTATAGAAGATTTGGCAATAGCTATTCAAAAGAAATTTGGAAACACAGGCATTCAAATAATCGGAACCAGACATGGTGAAAAATTGTATGAAACTCTTATGACAAGAGAAGAAAGACTAAGCAGTGAGGATATGGGCGATTATTTTAGAATATCAGCAGATGAGCGTGACCTTAACTATGACAAATACTTTGTAGAGGGTGATGTGAAGACAGAGAGCGATGAAGCTTACACTAGCCACAACACAAAAAGACTTAATATTGATGAAATCATTGAGAAAATTATGACAACTGATTATGTTCAAAATGCAGTGAAAGGAATTTTTGAAAATTGATAAAAATATTAGTTACAGGTGCGAATGGTTTTGTTGGAAAAAACCTAGTAGCACAACTAAATAACATTAAAGAGGGTAAAGCAAAAAACTATGATATTAATAGTGAACTAGAATTGTATTTATATGATATTGATACAGAAGAGAGTCTACTCGACATTTATACTAAAGATTGTGATTTTGTATTTCATTTAGCAGGAATAAACCGTCCACAAACTAATGAAGAATTTATGCAGGGTAATTTTGGTTTTACATCTACTTTACTAAACAAACTTAAATCTAATAACAATAAAGCTCCTGTTTTGATAACATCTTCTATACAGGCTACTCTTGATAACGATTATGGAAAGTCAAAAAAAGCTGGCGAAGATTTACTTTTTGAGTATTCAAAAGAAAATCATGTTAGAGTTTTAGTATATAGATTGCCAAATGTTTTTGGAAAGTGGTGCAGACCAAACTATAATTCTGCAGTAGCTACTTTTTGCAATAATATTGCTAACGGTCTTGACATAACTGTTAATGACCCTAGCGTAAACATGCAGTTAGTTTATATTGATGATGTTGTAAACGAGTTCTTACTATCCCTAATCAACAAAGAACATAAAGAAGATAATTTTTGTTTTGTTCCTACTGTGCATAAAGTTCGATTAGGTGAAATAGTGGATTTATTATATTCTTTTAAAAATAGTAGAGAAAACTTAAGTGTACCAAAGCTTGACAATGCTTTTGAAAAGGCTTTGTATAGTACATATTTAAGTTATTTACCTAAAAAAATTTTTTCGTATCCTCTTAAAATGAATGTAGATAATAGGGGTTCGTTTACAGAGATAATAAGAACACTAGATAGAGGACAGTTTTCTGTTAATATAAGTAAACCTGGTATAACAAAAGGACAACACTGGCATCATACAAAAAATGAAAAATTTGTTGTTGTTAATGGTGAAGGCTTAATTCAACTTAGAAAAATTGACAGTGATGAAATAGTTGAGTATTATGTAAATGGCGATGAAATAACAGTAGTAGACATGATACCTGGTTATACTCATAATATAATTAACCTTAGTGAAACTAAGGATTTAGTTACTTTTATGTGGTGTAATGAATGTTTCGACCCTAAAAATCCTGATACTTTTTTTGAGGAAGTGTAAAATGAGTAAATTAAAACTTATGACTATAATAGGCACAAGACCAGAAATTATCAGACTTGCAGCCACAATAAAAAAATGTGATAAATATTTTGTTCAAACTTTGGTTCACACAGGTCAAAATTATGATTATGAGCTAAATCAAGTGTTTTTTGATGATTTAGGACTTAGAGAACCAGATTTTTATCTTAATGCAGTAGGTGAGGATTTAGGCGAAACAATAGGAAATATCATAGCAAAATCATATAAGTTAATGGTACAGGAAAAACCTGATGCATTACTTATTTTAGGAGATACAAACTCCTGCCTTTCTGCAATTAGTGCAAAAAGACTCCACATTCCTATTTTTCATATGGAAGCTGGTAACAGATGTTTTGATGAGTGCTTACCTGAGGAGACTAACAGAAGAATAGTAGATCATATTTCTGATGTAAACTTATGCTATAGTGAACATGCAAGAAGATATTTAAACTATGAAGGAACTGCTAAAGAGCGTACCTATGTAACAGGTTCTCCTATGGCAGAAGTTCTTCATAATAATCTTGAAAAAATACAAAGTTCTGAAATACTAAATAAACTTAATCTTGAAAAAGGCAAATATATTCTTTTATCTGCACACAGAGAAGAAAATATAGATACAGAAGAAAATTTCTTTAATCTAATGAATGCTGTAAATGCTTTGGCTGAAAAATATGACATGCCAATAATATACTCATGTCACCCAAGAAGTGCAAGCTACATTAAGAACAGAGGCTTTGTTTTTGATAAAAGAGTTATTCAAAATAAACCATTAGGTTTCCATGATTATAATAATTTACAAATGAATGCCTTTGCAGTAGTTTCGGATAGCGGTACGCTACCAGAGGAAAGTAGTTTCTTTTTATCTGTTGGTAATCCATTTCCTGCTATTTGTATCAGAACAAGCACAGAAAGACCTGAAGCTTTAGACACCGCAAACTTTATCTTAGCTGGAATTACAACCGAACAAGTTTTACAAGCAGTAGAAACAGCAGTACAGATGAATAATAATGGAGACTTAGGAAAGCCAGTAGCAAATTATGTAGATGAAAATGTATCTACTAAGGTAGTTAAAATTATCCAAAGTTATACTGGTGTAGTAAATAAAATGGTTTGGAGAAAGATGTGATTTCAAACTGTAGAAAAAGTCATTGGGCAAAAAAACATGAACACTGAATTTATGTTATAAAATTTTTCCTCTTGTAAAAATTCATGTATCATGAAAAAATTAGTTAAACTTTTATATTCTGTCAAATGGCGAAACCAAATAAATTTTGGACAAGCAGTGAGCACCAATCAACTTTCTAGTTGATTGGTGCTCTTTTATAGTAATCCAAAGTATCTCGTGGTGAGGCGCATACCGTGTGTCTAACAAGTAGGGCGCAGTTCAGTTCAAGTTGGCTCAGTTTATTTTAACGGTGTCTCCTGTTTCGTCTGAAATTTGTTGGGGAATAATGATAGTGTTGATGAAATTGGTTTGAGAAATAATTATAGTCATTATATCCGCAATAGTTGCTAATGTATTCTATAGAATAATCAGTTGAAATTAACATTGAAGCCGCTACCATAAGCCTGTATTTTACTAAGAAATTAACAGGCGAAACATTAAAAGCCTTTTTAAATTGTTTAGAAAAGTGGGAACGTGATAAACCTACATGATCGGCTACCTGATTAAGATTTAATTTTTTTTGAAAATTCGCCTTCATAAAGTCTATTCCGCTTAGAAGTTGATTTGAAATAATTCCCTCACGCTTGTCCAATAAATGAAATTCATTGTTAAGGTGGAAATAATTATACATTATATCATAAAAAAGTGAAACCGTTTTAAGAGGTGAGTGATCTGTATTTTCTTTACGGATTTTATGCAATTGTGTAAACAGCTCACATAGATTATTCTCGGTGTTAGTGAAAAAACATGGCTGGTCAGTAAGAATGGAATGAGGTAAAAATAAATCAAATGAAGTATTAGGCGTAGCAGGGGAGCTAAGTTCATTTACGCCAACCCAATAATATTCCCATGGATCATCTTTGTCTGCCTCATAGTAAGTAAATTCACCAGGAAAAATAAAGAAAGAACACCCGGGTCCTAGTTTATAGGTAGCATATGAGTTTCTGAAAATTCCTTTACCAGACACAACATAATGAATAACATAGCTTGACCTAACATGTGGTCCAAAACTATGGGTAGAGGAACATACTTGATGTCCACAAAACAATAAATCTGCATTAATCAAACTAGTTTTAACGTTATTGTACATGTACTCATCATTTACATTTATTAACTCATTTTTCAAAAAAATACCCCCTTATTTAGATATAATAAGATTATATCATAAATTTACCTTGCTAGCTATTAGCAATATAACTAAAAAAACTATGGGAATTTTGTGTATTTAGCTAATTGGATTTTATGAAGAAGCGAAATTTAATGTTTTTCATGAAAAGAGAGTGAAATTTAATGTTTTTCATGAAAAGAGAGTGATATTTAATGTATTAATATTAACAATTTGTTAAGTTTAGTTTAAGAAATAAATCGATTTATACATGAGTTTAGCGTATTTTGTATAGTTATTTTAACCAAAAAAATAAACATAACTTTATGCAATTAGCTAATTTGGAATTATAATGATAATATATTATATAAAATTACTCGAATAATGACACATTAATTCATGGTGTTATATTGTATAATATGATATAATTATATCGAGTAATATTTCATGATAACAATATATAAATGCGAATTTGTATATCATGAAGAAATTTAAAGGAGGCAAATATGCTAAAGAAAAGAAAAATTCTTGCGGTAGTTCTTGCAGCATCAATGATGTTTTCATCACTTGGAATGACTGCTACTGCTCAAGAGACAGCAGACCCTATTGCTGAAACCCCTAGCGAAAAACCTGTAGCGACCGAATTTACAGAAGTTATAGACTTTGAAGACGGTACAGCTGGTTTTTCAAGCACAGACTCAAAAGTTGATGTGTCTACAACATTAGACTTTCAACAAAGTGGAGAACATGCACTAAAGATTACTCCAAATACGCTAACAAAAACTTATGCAGTAACAAAAACATTCGATGATTTCCAAGTAGGAAAAAAGGTAAGCGCATGGATATATAATGATGATGCGAGTGGTAGAACTATTGTTATGTTGCTTGATAATGGTGAGAAGACTTACTATGAAGACGGTTACACAGATAATGCCTATGCTATGTTCAATGGAATGTTTTCTGGTAATGAAAGATTTAGAGCTTTTACTCAAGCGTTAGACTCAAAAGGTGTTTATCAGTATATCAGAGATGAGAACAATAAGGTTATTGAGTTTACCATGGATACTAATCAAATTTCTAAAGGTTGGCATGAAATTGAAATCGATTGTACTGTAGCAGGCGAGGTTAGTTTCTATGCTAATGATAAGTTAATGGGTCAAGTAGATCTTCCAGATGGAGTCTATGCAGACTTTAAAACAATTTCATTTAAAAACAGCTGGGGCGGAAACGCAACTGGAAGTGTTTATGTTGACAATATCTCAATTACAGGTGTCGCACAAGCTCCATCAAACCCTGTAGTAGATGATAAAAAAGATACATTCGATTGGACATACTCTTCAGGCTCTGCAATTCCTGAATTATATGAGTATTCATTAGATGCTGGCGAGACATGGGAGACTGTAACTGAAAAGCCTCTTTATGTTGGCAATGAGAATATCGCTATTGGCGATGTTCAAGTAAGAATGAAAGCTCCTGATTTAGCTGATTATGTTTTACCAGCTGTAAGCAATGATGAAGCTTATACATTTACAACTTTACTAGATTTAACAATGGAGAGCGAAAGCGATTTTAATGGCTTTAATTCTCTACAAAATATTCCAATTCAAGCTTCTGATCCTTGGACATTACCTCCAGAGATGACACTTTCTACAGTGTACTCACGTTCAGGACTTTCAAGCATGAAACTGGTAGCGGATGACACAAGCAGTGTAGATCCTATTATTTACCGTGACTTGTTAAGAGTTGGTAATCAATATGATGAATTAGTACAAGACAAAGTTATTACTGTTTGGATGTATGATCAATTTGATGCTTACTATTCTTCAAGTAGTTATAAAATGATGCTAAGTGTTAAAGACGATACAAATTCTGATAGTATCAGAGAGACATTTGTTGGATTTAACAATGCAGTTTCAAAATCTACATATCAAATTCGTACAAAGTCAAGCAATGAAAATGATAGCCAAACTTGGTCAAAATGGAATGACACTGGCATTGCTAGAACAGAGGGTTGGCATTGCTTCCAAGTTGACTTTACACAAGAAGAGGGCATGGCTTATGTTCTGTTAGATGGCCAAAAAGTAGGCGAGTACGAGGCAGAGGGCTTCAACCAATATTACCTACAAGATACATGGTCTCACTCAACAAACACAAACTTTAGCCATTATTTTGATGACATCTATGTAACAGACAGCATTGATGATGTTCCAGTGTTACCAGATGCACCAACAAACCCTGTAAACGATGACGATGCAAACACATTTAGCTTTACACCAGTAGCTGGATATGATTCAATAGACAGCTATGAGTACAGCACAGATGCAGGTAAAACATTTACAACTGCTACAGAAAATCCTATAAACGTTGGCGATGAGACACTAGATGTAGGCGACGTTATAGTAAGAGTTAAAGCATCAGCTGCAGGTAATGAGGACATGCAACCAGGTATTGTTCTTAGAAATGATGTGAAATTCGTAAGTAGCTATGCAGAGAGCTATGACGGATTACAAGACACAATAGCATTTGTAGAAGGTTTCTTTAAAGCTGACTATTCAGATGCTACAAAATGGGCAACATTTGAAACAGCACTAGCAAATGCTAACGCTATTACAACTGAAAGCTCTAAAGAAGATACATTAGCAGCTATCACTGCATTAAATGATGCGGTTGCAGATTTAGAGACATGCTTTGATGTTCCTGATAGCGTAAGATACGATTTTGAGGAAAACGAAGCTGATGAAAACCCATTTGTTGGACAATTAGGTATCTTAACAAAGGGTGAGGCTGTAAGTGCTTTTGGTGAGACAATCACAGAGTACTATGCTGACAAGCACGGCGCAGAACTTAAAACAGAGTATGTAAATGGTAGCTACAGCTCAAAGGCTGTTTATACTTTTGCTCAGCCTGTAGAAGACTATATCGTTGATATAGCATTTGAGGTTCCTTACCCACCAACAGGTTCAAATGATATTCTATTATTAGATGCAGAGGGACTAAACGGTGTTGGTTTAAGAGCTAGATATGGTAGTTCTTTCTATCAATTACTAACAGTTAAAAATGGTCAAGTTATCGAGACTAATGCAGAGATTAGACTATCAACTAACTGTACAAACCAATTAAGATTTGACTTTGCTAACCCAGAGAGCGGTGTTACTGTTTCTATTGATGGCAGACCACTAGTTCATATGGTAAACGGTACAGCTGTTTATACAGGTAATGTTGCTGTTGACAGTTTCCAGCAAATCGTTATGAGAACAACTGGTTCTTCAGCTGACCTAGATTTTGTATTCGATAAAGTAGAGCTTATCAAGAAAAACCCAGCAGCTTCAATCAACATAGTTGACGAGAGTGTTGACATCGGTTATTTTGAGACATACAACTTAGCAACTGTTCTATTAGAAATTGTTGGAGAAGATCCATCTTACCCAACAACAGACATAATTGAGCGTGAGGCTATTTCAGGTGCCGAGTTTGTAAACGTTACTCCAGACGGCGTTGTAGAGCCAATGGAATACGGAACAGCAGTTGTTGAAGTTAGCTCTTCAAGCGGTGCTAGCGATACAATTACTGTAAACTGCGTTGATGCAAAGGTTCAAGAGATTATGCTAACAGATGCTCCTTTATTTGACATCATAGCAGAGGGCGAGCCTGGACAAGACACAAACAACTCAATGCCTGTAACACAACTAACAGAGACAAACCTAAATCTAGGTGAGTCAGTAGTTGTTAATGCAAAACTAAATCCATCAAACGCAACAGCTAGACTAGTTGAGTGGACTTCAAGCAACGAGAACGTAGCAGTAGTAGTAGACGGTTTAGTAACAGGCGTAAACTATGGTGAGGCTATAATCACAGCTACATCTATGGATGGAACAAATGTTACAGCTTCATTCAAAGTAACAGTAGCAGAAGACAACAACAGCACATACGGCAAAGAAATTTTCGTAGCAGTAGATGGTGACGATGTAACAGGTGATGGTACAAAAGAGAACCCATATGCTACAATCGAAATGGCAAGAGATGTTATAGCGTCAGAAGCTCTACCAGAGGGCGGCGTAATAGTATACTTCCGTGAGGGTAACTATCCAATATCTCAATCAATTGAATTTGACGAGACACACAGCGGTACAGCTGATAAGCCAATTAAATACACAGCATACAACAACGAAGAAGTTACATTCAACGGTGCAGTATCAATTCCAATGAGCGACATGGAGCTAGTAGACGAGGCAAACTCAGAGTTCTACAGAATTCATGATGATGCAGTAGGCAAAGTTTATGTAGCAGAAATTTCTTCATTAGGAATTGAAGGCAAAAACCTACAAGTTGTAGGTCACAGTGCAGAGGGTGTTCAATTTACTGGATTATTTGATTCAATGAACTTCTCTGAGAGTTATTTCACTGTAAACTTAAACGATGAGCCTATGACACTTTCTCGTTTCCCTAATAAGGATGAGACAATACTATCAAGTGCTGGTGCAGGCTTTATCAAGACAACAAGCGTACCTTACAAAGGTAGTGCTCCTCGTAACTGGGCTACTGACGCTATCTTAGGCGGATGGGGCGATCCATACGAGCCAGGCGATGAGAATGATAACTTTAAGATTAAATCTACTTATATCACAGCAGATCAATTAGCTAGCTGGCAATCAGGTATAGATGAAGACCTGGACAGAAACGATGCAGGCGGACAAGGTGCTTGGATGGATGGATACTGGGGTACAGATTATTCTAACCAAACTGTTCCAATTGCAGAGATTAACGGGGACACAATCACAGCCGGTCTATTAAGTCAATACAGCTTAGGACAATTTAATGCTGGATTTATTAAATTCTATGTTTATAACCTACTAGAGGAGTTAGACATTCCTGGTGAGTGGTACATAGACCAAATCACAGACGAAAACAGCTTTAAGCTATATTTCTACCCGCCAGAGGGTACAGATATGACAAGTGAAACAGACCTAGTTAATATTCCTAACCTAAATGAGGTTATGATTAATATTGACGGTGCAAGCCATATCACATTCGATGGAATTGACATGAAAAATGCAAATGCTGGTATATTCAACGTAACAGGCGGCGATTACAACTCAGTAGAAAATGCAGAAATCAAACACATAGGCGGCGACCTATCAACAATCAAAAATTCAGAAGATGGCGATATCCCTAAACACAATGGATTCAACATGTGTGAAATTGAGTTTATCGATGGCGGTGTTCAACTAGCTGGTGGTAACGACATGACATTAGAGCGTGGTTACAACTATGTAAAGAACTCAACATTCACAACATTTAGTATGCAAAATAGATCTTACAACCCAGCAGTTGACATTAGTGGTGTAGGTAACATTGTTTCAAACTGCGTATTTACAGATGCTCCTCATAACGCTATTATGTATGGCGTTGGCGGTAGCGGTGGTGCAGAGGCGCTAATGGAATTCCTTGAGATTTACAATGTAATTCATGAGGCAGATGACCAAGGTGCTATCTACACAGGACGTGACACTCTACACAGAGGTTCAATTATCAGAAACTGCTACATTCACGATGTATCATCAGACCATGTAGGTGACAAAAATACAGCTATCTACCTAGATGATAGTAAGGGTGGCGTTCTAATTTTAGATTGCGTACTTGAAAATTCAACACTAGGTATTAAGAGTGGTGGACGTAATGTAGAGATGATAGGCAATATCATTGTAAACCAAGAGAGTGGTATCGTAGTTGATCCTAGCGGATACATCTCAACAGGTTATACATATCAACATGGTACTGGTCTAATCACAAACTCAAGTGATTATGAAGATGTAACACTAGAGCCATGGCAAGACCCTGACAGTGCTTACGGCAGATTTGATATGCAGTGGGCAACATATGAGGATTCACCTCTAAATACTAATAAGTACAAAAAGATTATTGATAACCAATTTATTAATATCGAAAGAGTTGAAGATCCACGTGATACAGACCATTACTATGGTGTTGATATCTGGTCTTCATATTGGGAGCAACTACCATTCGAGTACATGATGGAAGAGTTCACATATGGTGAAATATTCACAAAGAACAACAATGGTTATGACAGACCAGAAGACGGTCTAGCAGCTAACCCACCTGTAACTGATCCTTCATACTATGCAGTACATGACATCACTGTTAATGTAGGCGAAGGTATGGGTAAAGTAACTGGCGACAGAGACAACCTAGTTAAAAACGTAACACAAAAAATTACTGCAACACCTGCAAGCGGATACGAGTTCGTAAGCTGGACAGATGCAAGCGGTTCTGTAGTAAGCTTTAACCCAATTTATATCTACACAGTAGATAGTTCAGAGACATTTACTGCTAACTTTGCAATAGATTCAGAAGTACAAACTTATGATGTAACTGTAACAGGCGGTACAGGTACAGGCTCTTATGAAGAAGGCACAATTGTTAATATTACAGCTGATGCACCTGCTGAAGGCATGCAATTTGACAAATGGACTGGCGATGTAACTTTTGCAGACGCAGAGTCTATGACAACAAGTTTCGAGATGCCAGCAAGCGGCGTAAGCATTACAGCTACTTATAAAGAGATTCCAGTAGTAGAAGACGATGCAGTTATAGTTGTAAGCCAAGAGAGAGCAAGAGTTGGCGACGAGGTTATAGTAGACATAACTCTTGAGAACAATCCTGGTCTAACTTCTATGAAACTTCTAGTTGACTTTGATGAAACAGTGCTAAAACTAAAAGAAGTTAAATTTAACTCTGAGTTTGGTTCACTTGTTTCTTCACAAGAAACAGCAGACGATGAGTTAATCCTTAACTGGATTGATGGAACAAAAGACATTACAACAGCTGATCTAACTTATGCTACACTAACATTTGAGGTTCTTGACACAGCAGTGGTAGATACTGACTATGATGTAACAGTAGAATACAGTGTAGAAGATACATTCAATATGGCTGGCACAAATGTAGCGTTTGACGTAGAGAATGGTATGGTAACTGTAGTTGATGTAGTTTTAGGCGACGTTGATTCAGACGGAACTATTTCAAACAAAGACGTATTCGTTCTACTTCAATATGTTTCAGACCCTAACATAAACATTGAGGAATTCGCTTCAGATATAAATGGAGATGGATTTATCAACAATGCAGACGTTTTGGCACTATTTATGATGGTATCACAAACAGTCTAAGTTAAAACAACAACCCCCGTGGCAATTAAGCTACGGGGGTTAAGTTTTTATTTGTTTTTAAATGCTAGGAGCTCTGGAAATCTTGTGTGTGAACATATTTTCATTTAAAATTAGCTGAAAAATCAAGTGCGTTTCTAATGACCTTATCCATGTCGTAATATTTATAAGAACCTAGTCTTCCACCAAAATAAATATCTTTTTCGTTAAGGCTTAAAGCTCTATATTTCTCATAAAGGCTATTGTTTTCCTGATTGTTTATAGGGTAATAAGGCTCTTCTTTTTTTGTCCATTCAGCTGAATACTCTTTTGAAATTACAGTTTTTTCAGTTTGTGAAAACTCAAAATGTTTATGTTCTATAATTCTTGTGTATGGAATATTTTCATCGGTGAAGTTCACAACTGCGTTTCCTTGATAATTTTCTTCATCTATAACCTCTGTTTCAAACCTTACACTTCTGTACTCTAAAGTTCCTAGGCTGTAGCCAAAATATTCGTCAATCATTCCAGTATAGATTGTTTTTTCGGCTATATCAGGATTTTTATTTATAAATGCAAAGTAATCTGTTTCAAGCAAGACTTCAACTCCAGATAACATTTTTTCTACCATTTTTGTGTAACCGCCAATAGGTATGCCTTGATATCTATCGTTAAAATAGTTGTTGTCATAGGTAAATCTAACTGGAAGCCTGTTGATTATAAATTTTGGTAAGTCTTTGCAATCACGTCCCCACTGTTTTTGTGTATAGCCTTTAATTAGTTTTTCGTAAATATCGGTTCCGACTAAAGAAAGAGCTTGCTCTTCAAGATTTTTAGGTTGTGTAATGTTTAATGAGACTATTTGGGAATTAATAATCTCTTTAGCCTCTTTAGGTGTCTTAATTCCCCACATTTTGCTAAAGGTATTCATATTAAATGGCAGATTGTAAAGTTCATCTTTATATATTGCCATAGGTGAATTAATGTAGTTGTTAAATTCAGCGAAGCTATTCACATAATCCCAAACTTCTTTATCAGATGTATGAAAAATATGCGCACCATACTTGTGAACATTTATGCCCTCATTTTCCTCGCTAAATATATTTCCTCCGATATGATTACGTTTATCTATAACGAGACATTTATATCCCTTTTTTGTAAGTTCACATGCGGATACTGCTCCAAAAAGTCCTGCGCCAACAATTAAAAAATCATATTTTTTCATTTATATACCTTTGTCATTTGCTAAGAATTATCTTAATGACTGTCCTTTCTTTCCTAAATTAATAGCTGTTTATTGTGATAATAAGTTGTCAAGCTCTTCTCTTGCTTTTTTATAGTCTGTAAAATGTATTGAGTTTATTCCAAGTTCTCTAGCTGAAATAATATTATGTTCATTGTCATCAATAAATACTGCCTGACATGGGTCGATGTTATATCGTTTCATTAGGGTGTGATAGATTTCTTTTTCAGGTTTTATCATCTTTACCTCATAAGAAATAATTCCTCCATCTGTATAACTTAAAAAACTGAAACGCTCTCTTGAAAGCAAGAATGGCAATTCCCCATAGTTTGAAAGGATATATACTTTATAGCCTTTTTCTTTGTAGTGTCTCACAAATTCTTCGGCGTAATCAAACGGAGATATTCTATTAAAAATCTCTATAACTGCATTTTTTATTTTACTTTTATATTCAGGGTGATTTTCACACACTATTTCAAAAAAATCATCAAAGTCCATAACACCCTTGTCAATTAAATTCCATGAATCAAGAGAATTTACCGTAATAGCTTGTGCTATTTCGTATTCTTCATCATTGAAAATTTCTCTGTAGACTTCACGCCAACAAAAATAAGCCAATACATTACCTATATCAAAAATAATTGTATTTATCATAATCTGCTCCTTGCTATATTTATAGTTGTATGTTAAAATTATACTATTAAATCAATAATAATGCAATGGAGAATTACATGGAATATTCAACAATTTTATCAGAGGAATTTAAACTTTTATCATGGCAAATAGATAATTTGCTGTCTTTGATTGAAGAAGGTAACACAATTCCCTTTATAGCTAGGTATAGAAAAGAGGCTCATGGTTCTCTTGACGACCAAAAAATACGTGAAATATCAGATAGATACGTTTATTTAAAGAACTTTGAAGCCAGAAAAACAGAGATAAAAAACCTTATTGAATCTCAAGGTAAACTAGATGAAACAATAATTAAAGCGTTGGATGAAGCTAAAATTTTAAGTGAAATTGAAGACATATACAGACCATTCAAACCTAAAAGAAAAACAAGGGCCTCTATAGCAAAAGAAAAAGGCTATGAACCACTTGCACTTAAAATTTTGGAGCAAAATCCAAAATTAGACCCTTATACACTAGCGAAAGATTATGAGACGGTAGAAGACGCACTAAAAGGTGCTAATGATATAATAGCAGAGCTTATTTCAGAGGATGCAAACATAAGAAAAAGACTTAGATATGTGTGTTTTGCACAAGGCATTCTTTCAAGTAAGGCTACCAAAGATGAAGACAGCGTATATTCTACCTATGCAGAGTTTAGTCAACCAGTAGCAAAATTAGCAGGACACAGAGTATTGGCTATTGATAGGGGAGAGAAAGAGGGCTTTTTAAAGGTAAGTGTTAGGCTTGATGAACTGCGTTCCGACAACATAATTTTAGGTAGCTATGTGAAGAACAGTTCTCTTTGTGGTGAGTTTGTAAGAGTAGCGGCTAAAGATGCCTATAAACGACTAATTGAGCCGTCAATCGAAAGAGAGATAAGGGCAGAGCTTACAGAAAAAGCAGCAGAGAGTGCAATAAAAGTTTTTGGTATGAATTTAAGACCACTTCTTATGCAACCTCCTGTTAAGGGCAGAGTGACTATCGGTTTAGACCCTGGATACAGAACAGGATGTAAGGTGGCAGTGGTCGATGAAACGGGCAAAGTTCTTGACACGGATGTTATATACCCTACTCATGGAGACAGAAAAGAAAAAGAAGCAGCAGAAAAAATAAAAGCCCTTGTTAAGAAGCATTCTGCAACTCTTATGGCAATAGGAAACGGAACAGCCTCTAAAGAAACGGAGATTTTTGCAGACAAACTAATAAGTGAAGAAAATTTAGATGTTGAGTATATGGTAGTTAGCGAGGCTGGTGCATCGGTTTATTCTGCATCAAAACTAGCGGCACAAGAGTACCCTAACTTTGATTTAACTTTAAGAAGTGCGGTTTCTATAGCACACAGACTTCAAGATCCACTGGCAGAGCTTGTAAAAATAGACCCAAAAGCAATAGGTGTGGGGCAATATCAACACGACATGCCACAAAAAAGATTAGACGAAACTTTAAGGGCAGTGATTGAAGACTGCGTAAACACAGTTGGAGTTGACTTAAATACAGCCTCTGCATCATTACTTGAAAATGTAGCTGGGATAGGTCCAGCGCTTGCTAAAAATATTATTGCTTACAGACAAGAGAACGGATATTTTAAGAATCGTACAGAACTTAAAAAAGTGTCTAAGCTTGGCAACAAGGCATTTGAACAGTGTGCTGGGTTTTTAAGAGTCAGTGAGAGTAAAAATATACTAGATAACACAGCGGTTCACCCTGAATCTTATAAAAACGCAGAAAAAGTACTTTCAGCCTGTGGATATAGTCTTAAGAAAATGCCTGAAAACGGCTTTTCAGATTTGCAGGAAAAGGCTCAAAGTGTTGGCATAGAAAAAATATCAGAAGAAGCAGAAATAGGTGTTCCAAGTTTAATGGATATAATTAAAGAGCTTACAACTCCTGGTAGAGATCCAAGGGATGAAATAGAGAAAATAACCTTAAGAAGTGACATTAAAGACATTAAAGACTTAAAAAATGGAATGGAGCTTATGGGTACTGTCAGAAATGTTGTGGATTTCGGTGTGTTTGTTGATATAGGAGTGCATCAAGATGGACTAGTTCATATAACTCAGATAAGCAAAAAATTTATAAAACATCCGTCAGACGTTTTAGCGGTTGGCGATATTATTAAGGTTTGGGTAACTTCAGTTGATGTTGCAAAGAAAAGGATAGCTTTAACTATGTTGTTGCCTACCACCGAATAAATTCATAAATTAAAGTTAGGGCGACCCTGTTTCAGCCAAAATTTTACATTTTAACCATGTAGGGGCGACCTGTGGTCGTCTGAGGGTTTAGTCATAATCGCTAGTTTGTACGGGACGGGAAACCCGTCTCCTACATTAATTTGTGAAATTTGACGAATTTGTTATAAATCAAAGAAACTAAGAAGCATCACTGGTCTTGAACATTATCTACTAGCATTTGTAAAGTTTTAATTGACACAGAGTACTACAATATTTTATCAAATTTAGTTTTGTCCACACGTGGGAACTCGTGAATGCTATAGAAGGGAAAAGTATGAAAAAATCATATGGGAATAGTAGAAAGTTGTAAAAATATAAAAACAGAAGAAAATAAAGAAATACTAAAAAACACTGTCAAAATGGCGTGGCCCTCTGTGCTTGAGTCATTCCTTATGAGTTTAACAGGTTTTGTTGACTCAATAATGGTTGGCGTTTTGGGTATATCTGCTATCGCTTCTGTTGGTCTAACGGTTCAGCCTAGATTTATAGGAATGAGCGTGTTTATAGCGATAAGTGTAGCTGTGTCATCTCTTGTTGCAAGAAGAAGAGGTGAAGACGACAGAGAAAGTGCTAATAAGGTTTTAAGAACTGCCATGTTATTAGGACTTGCCTTAGTTGTAATTGTATCTACACTGTTTGTCGTGTTTGCCGATTTTATAATGATGATTTGTGGCTCTAACGCAGATACGCATGATAATTCGGTAGGTTATTTAAGAATAGTCATGGGAACTCTTGTTTTTAATGTGATAGGAATGATCATAAATGCAGCCCAAAGAGGTGCAGGCAATACAAGAATATCAATGATTACCAACATGACTTCTAATGTAGTCAATGTAATATGTAATTTCTTGCTTATTGAGGGGCGGTTTGGATTTCCTGCTATGGGAGTTATGGGAGCGGCTACAGCGACGGCGATAGGTGCTTTTGTTGCCTGTGTTTTAAGTGTTATATCTTTGCTTAAAAAAGACAGATTTATTTACATAGCCGCCGTAAAAAGTTTTATTGCAGAGAAAAAGGACTTACAATCTGGTCTTAAAGTTGGAGTGAGTGCGTTCTTAGATCAGATTTTTTTACGCATAGGTTTCTTGCTTTTTGCATTGACTGTTGCAAATTTAGGGACAATAGAATATGGTTCACATCAGATAGGCTCTAATTTTATGGCGTTATCTTTTGCGTTTGCAGATGGACTAGCTGTAGCATCGGTAGCATTAGTTGGAAGAAGTCTGGGGCAAAAAAGAACCGATTTAGCAAAAAAGTATGCAAATACTTGCATATTGCTAGGGTTTGCATGTGCTGTGTTTATAACTGCAATATTAATGTTTTTTGGAATGGAGCTGTTTGCGCTGTTCGACCAAACACCAGAGGTTTTAGAATATGGCAGAATGATAATTAATCTGTTGTGTGTAGTAATGTATGTCCAAATTGCGCAAGTTACAATATTGGGATGTTTAAGGGGTGCTGGCGACACAAAATATACTGCCGTGGTTTCGTTGTTAAGTGTTGGAATAGCAAGACCGCTAGCTAGTTACATATTGTGTTATCCATTAGGTTTAGGTTTGATGGGTGTATGGTTAGGTCTTTTTTGCGATCAGATAATAAGGCTTTCAATGGGTTGGTTTAGATACAAAAAAGGCAATTGGCTTAAAATAAAGATATAAGCGAGGAATAAGTGATGAAAGAGAATTTACCTGCTTGTCCTATAGAGACAACGTTGATGTTAATAGGCGATAAATGGAAAGTGTTAATTCTAAGAGATTTAAATGATGGAACTAAAAGATTTGGAGAACTTAAAAAGTCTGTAGCCGGAATCTCTCAAAAAGTATTAACCTCGAATTTAAGACAGATGGAAGAAGACGGATTATTAAGCAGAAAAGTGTATGCCGAAATTCCTCCAAAGGTTGAATACACTCTAACAGAGCTAGGTTTAAGTTTAAAACCTGTACTTTCTGCACTGGAAATATGGGGCAAACAATATAAACTTAGATAATATTATAAAAAATTGGAAAAAAGTCTTGACAACTGAATGCTTTCATGATATAATCATTCATGTTGTTAAGACGTATACAATCTGGGCCATTAGCTCAGTTGGTTAGAGCAACCGGCTCATAACCGGTTGGTCCGCGGTTCGAGTCCGTGATGGCCCACCAACTAAAAATTCCGAACCTATCAAAAAGCTATAAGCTGTTGAGAATGGTTCGGATTTTTCTTTAGTCAGAAAGAGGGTATTACATTTGAAAAAGAAGATTATAATAGCTATTACAGTTATTGTTGTAATTCTGCTTGCGATACCATATTTAAATATCTATAATCAAAAAGTGGTTGAGTATAGAGGTGAACGGTTGATTGAGAGTATCGATGGCGACACAAGATCGTACACGGGTAGTTTTGGAATTGCAAGATATATTGAAATTACATCTCAATTTGTTTCAGAAAATGAAACAAATGTAAGCTTTAAACTGCCTGGTGATATGTATTTTGAATATCAACTTAAATTTACAAAAAAAGAAGACACAAAGCAATACATAAACATAATGCAATCAGATGAGCTTATGTTTGAAGGTTATTACTATAGTGATACTTCAAGTGGTATATATTTTAATAATGACGGAGAAATAGTAAGTATCTTTGCAATATATTCAGAAGATGAAACTAATGATTATCTTGTTCCAGATATAGATTCAATTGTGAAAGTTGCTTTAGCAACAAATGTATTTACAAGGGGAGATCCTATGTATTTAACAATTGCAATAATTACTATTATCTTAGTGCTAGTAGATATTATATTCCCACGATTTTTCTTTACTCTAAGATACAGTCTAGGAGTAGAAGATCCTGAACCGAGTGATTTTTATTTAGTTACACAGAAAATTGGTTGGGGTATAGCACCCATAATTGTAATTATATTGCTAATTGCAAGTGTTTGGTAATCATAAAACTAGTAAAACATTAATATTTTTCCAAAAATAATAAAAAAAATTCAAAATAGCTTGACATATCTCTTGAAAAGATGTATAATAATTCTGTTATAATTAATAACAAATAACCCCTGCCTTATGGCGGATGGGAGGGATATAGATGGCTGAGATAAGAATAAAAGACAACGAGTCTCTTGACAGTGCGTTAAGACGTTTCAAAAAACAATGCGCAAGAGCTGGCGTTATTGCTGAAGTTCGCAAGAGAGAAGCTTATGAGAAACCTTCAGTTAAGCGTAAAAAGAAGTCTGAAGCTGCTCGTAAACGTAAATTTAAATAATTTATACATTTTAGGGGGGGAGTAATCCTCCCCTATGATGATATGTATGTAGTTAAAGAGAGGTATCGTTTAATGAAACTTCTATTGCCAACTTTATTTGTCGATAAGGTTACCGATATTAAATTATGCACATTTAGAAGAATGGGCGTAAAGGCAGTTCTTTTAGATGTTGATAATACCCTTTGTTCGCATAGCTCAAAAGTTCCGTTAATTGGTGCAATTGATTGGGTTCGCAAAATTGAGCGAAGCGGTTTAAAGGTCTATATTGTGTCGAATAATTTTGAGAAAAGAGTGTCTAGCATAGCAGAAATATATGATCTACCACACGTTAGCATGGCTCTTAAACCTTTTCCTCGTGGTTTTTCAAAGGCTGCTAAAACTCTTAAGCTCAAGAAAAAAGAATGTGTAATCATTGGCGATCAAATTTTTACAGATGTTTTAGGCGGCAATTTAGCCGGAATGAAATCTATTTTAGTAAAACCTATAGAGTTAGAAACCGGAGTAACAATAAGGCTAAGGAGACATTTTGAGAGAAGTGTAATTCCTAAATGTAATAGGCATTTGCCGTGAAAAGGAAGTGTTTTATGAATTTACTTATTCAAAAACTGCAAAAAATGCTGTTAAAAGATGAGGCTGCCTTAATCACTTCTAATGTAAATAGAAGATACTTTACTGGCTTTTCTTCTAGTGCTGGGGTTTTGATTGTCTGTAAAGAAGAAGCGTATCTTTTAGTAGATTTTAGATACATTGTGGCTGCTAGGCAAAGTGTAAGTGATATTAAGGTTATACAGCCCCAAAAATTTGACGATACTATAAAAGAGATTTTTACTACTGAGAATATCAAAAAAGTTCATATGGAAGCAGACAGCCTTTCATATACTAAATTCAAGAGTTACGATGAAACGTTTAAATCTATAGGAGTTTCTTCTATATATGGAAACGCAATTCAAGGAATGATAAATAGCATTAGAGTAATTAAGTCTGATGCAGAAATAGCAAAAATGCAAGAAGCTCAAGACATTACAGACAAAGCGTTTGATTATATCCTAGATAAAATCAAGGTTGGAGTAACTGAGCGAGAGATTGCGTTAGACATTGAATTTTTTATGAGAAAAAATGGAGCCGAAAGAATAGCCTTTGACTTAATTGTGGTCGCAGGTAAAAAAGGTTCTATGTGTCATGGTGTCCCAGACGACAACAAAATTAACGAAGGTGATTTTGTTACAATGGATATTGGTGCCGTGGTAGATGGTTATCATTCAGACATGACAAGGACAGTTGCAGTAGGTTTTGTAAGCGACGAGCAAAGAGACGTATACGAGACTGTGCTGGATGCTCATTTAAAGGTTTTAGAAGCACTTAAACCTGGAGCTTGTTGTTCTGATATGGATAAGATTGCAAGAGATATAATTGATAAAAATTATGAAGGATATTTCGGGCATAGTCTAGGGCATGGCGTTGGGTTTGAAATTCATGAAGATCCAACATTAGGTTCATTAAGTAAAGGTGTGTTAGAAACAGGAATGGTTGTGACAGATGAGCCTGGAATCTATATTCCAGATAAATTTGGGTGTAGAATAGAAGATATGGTGTTAATAACGCAAAATTCATGTAAAAGTTTTGCAAAATCACCTAAAAATCTAATTATTTTATAAATAACACTTGAAAAATAAAGGAAAATATTATAAAATATAATTGAATAAGAAGAATAATATAATTAAATAAATTGGAGGACAATTAAATGATTACAGCAGGAGATTTTAGAAATGGTGTTACTTTTGAGATGGACGGAAACGTTGTTTCAATAGTTGAGTTCCAACACGTTAAACCAGGTAAGGGTGCGGCTTTTGTTAGAACAAAAATCCGTAATGTTATCACAGGTTCAGTAGTTGAAAGAACATTTAACCCAAATGATAAATATCCAACAGCTTTTGTTGAGAGAAGATCTATGGAGTATTTATATGCAGACGGAGATCTATTCTATTTCATGGATATGGAGACATACGAGCAAGCTCCAATAAGCAAGTCAGTATTAGGCGACAACTTCAAGTTTGTTAAAGAGAACATGGAGTGTAAGGTTTTATCTTATAAAGGAAGCGTTTTCGGTGTTGAGCCTCCAAACTTTGTTGACCTAGTGGTTACAGAGACAGACCCAGGCTTTAAGGGCGATACAGCTACAAATGCTACAAAACCAGCTGTGCTTGAGACAGGCGCAGAGGTAAAAGTTCCTCTATTTATCGAGGAAGGCGAACTAATTCAAATTGATACAAGAACAGGCGACTACATGGGTCGTGCATAATTGTAAATAAATATAATTAAAAGGAAGGTGTAATTATGACAAATTCAGAAAGAGCAGCATATCTACGTGGTTTAATCGAGGGTTTAGACTTAGAAAAAGACAAAAAAGAAGTTAAGGTTATTCTTGCAATGGCAGATTTAATTGATGACTTATGCCTAACTATTGAAGAGCTTGAAGAAGCTTATGACGAGTTAAGTGGTCAAGTAGATCAAATTGACGAGGACCTAGGCGAATTAGAGAAAGAGTTTTTCGATATAGACGATTTTGATGGTTGTGGCTGTGGTTGTGGCGATGATTGCGACTGTGATGACGGCTGTGATTGTGATGATGGTTGCGACTGTGGATGTGGCGATGAATTTGACGATGATGACGATTGCTACTTCCAAGTTACTTGTCCTACATGTAATGATGTAATCGAGCTTAACGAGGCTATGCTAGATGAGGGTGAAATTGATTGTCCAAATTGCAGTGAGAAGTTAGAGTTTGATTTTGACGGCATCCTAGACGAGGACGAAGAATAAGTAATTAAATTGGTTGTGGCACTAATTTTGTGTCACAACCTTTAAATTTATATTGACAGAATAAAAATTTGTGATATAATGAGTGTATATGATAAATTGCAAAGATTAAGAGGTTTTTTCCTTTCAGAGAGAAGTTTTGTAGCTGTAAAAACTTTAGGTAGAAAAATCTTGTGCCGTCTTTCGCCTAAGGGTGTAATAGCAAGCGTTGTGATGAACAATGACGTATTCCTGCGTTAAAGGTTTTTAAGTGGCAGATTTCTCTGCAATTTGGGTGGTACCACGGTTTTTATCGTCCCATTTTGTTAGGAGAGGTCTATTTTTTTATTAAATTTATAATATTTTAGAACAAAAAGAAAGGATTGTCAAGGGTAACAAACCCGAAAATTTATCGTTATCTATGCGGTAAAAATGACAAGGTCATAAATATGAAGTGGACAGGATTAAATGAATTAAGAGAAAAATATCTTGAGTTTTTTGAGAGTAAGGGGCATTTGCGTTTGCCTAGCTACTCTTTAGTTCCTCAAGGAGACAAGAGCCTATTGCTTATAAATTCTGGAATGGCACCTATGAAAAAGTTTTTCACAGGAGAAGTAACTCCGCCTAGAAACAGGGTTACAACTTGCCAAAAATGTATAAGAACTCCAGATATCGAAAGAGTTGGTATCACTGCAAGACACGGAACTTATTTTGAAATGCTAGGTAACTTCTCTTTTGGTGACTATTTTAAAAATGAGGCAACTGCTTGGGCGTGGGAATTTTTCACAGAAGTTCTTGAAATGCCAAAAGAGCTATTATACTGCTCTATCTATGAGGAAGACGATGAAGCGTTTGATATCTGGACACAAAAAGTTGGTGTTGACCCTAGCCACATTGTAAGACTAGGTAAGGCTGACAATTTCTGGGAGCATGGCGCAGGTCCTTGTGGTCCATGTTCAGAGATTTATTTTGATAGAGGTGAAAAGTACGGTTGTGGATCTCTTGACTGTGCGGTTGGCTGTGAATGTGATAGATTTGTAGAAGTTTGGAATTTAGTTTTCACTCAATTTGAGAACGATGGAAACAACAACTATACACCTCTTGCAAAACCAAACATTGATACAGGAATGGGTCTTGAAAGACTAGCTTGTGTAATGCAAGGCGTTGATAATTTATTCCTTGTTGACACAGTTCAAAATATAATGAAACACATTTCTGATATCACAAATGTTCAATACGGAACAAGTGCTAAGACAGATATTTCATTGCGTGTTATTACAGACCATATCAGAAGCACTACTTTTATGATAGGTGACGGAGTTATGCCATCTAACGAGGGCAGAGGATATGTATTAAGAAGACTTTTACGCCGTGCTGCAAGACACGGAAGACTTCTTGGTATGAATGATACTTTCCTAGCTAAAGTTTGTAAGACTGTAATTGAAGAGAATAAATCAGCTTATCCAGAACTAGCAGAAAAAGCTGAAATTATCACAAAGGTTATTAACTTTGAAGAAGAGAGTTTTTATAAAACTATAGATCAAGGTTTAGCTATACTAAACAGCTTTATCGAGAATAACAATAGCGGTGTTCTTTTAGGAGACGACGCTTTTAAACTTAACGACACATATGGTTTCCCAATTGACTTAACAAAAGAGATATTACAAGAAAAAGGCTTGACTGTTGATGAAGAGAGATTTAAAGCTCTTTTATTCGAGCAAAGAGACAGAGCAAGAAGAGCAAGAAAAAGCGCTACGGCAGAGGCTTGGGTTGGCGAAGGAAACAGCCTAGAGGGTATTGCAGCCACTGAGTTTACAGGCTATGAAAGCTTGAATGCACAATCAAAAATCCTTGCTATTGTTAAAGATGGCGAAAAGGTAGAGTTAGCATATGAAGGCGATGAAATAATTGTTGCACTTGATAAAACATCTTTCTATGCCGAGAGCGGTGGACAAGTAGGCGACACAGGTACGTTAAGTTCTGCCGATGGTTTTGCAGACGTTGTTTCAACTGTTAAAAATGCTAATGGAGTATATATCCATAAGGTAGTAGTAAATAAGGGTGTGCTAAAAACGGGCGAGAGCATTTCTGCCGATGTAAATATTTTAAGAAGACGAGCAATTATGAGAAATCATACTGCTGCCCATCTTTTACAATCTGCACTTAAAGAGGTTTTAGGTGCCCATGTAGAGCAAGCAGGACAGCTTGTTGATGCAAAAAAATTAAGATTTGACTTTACTCATTTTTCAGCTATGACTACCCAAGAAATTGCAATGGTAGAAATGATTATCAATAAGCAAATTTTTGATTGCTTAGAAGTAGAGTGCAAAGAGATGCCTATTGAAGAGGCTAAAAAATTAGGTGCTACAGCCTTGTTTGGTGAAAAATATTCAGAAGTAGTTAGAGTAGTTTCAGCAGGAAATGTTTCAAGAGAATTTTGTGGTGGTACTCATGTTGAAAATACATCTAATATATCTTTATTTAAGATAGTAGCAGAGTCATCAGCCGCTGCAGGTGTTAGAAGAATAGAGGCTTTAACAGGTTTAGAGATAATGACTCTTCTAAATAACTACACAAGCATTATTAAAGATACCGCTGCTACATTAAAGGCAAATAACATAGAAGATATCGCAAGTAAAACCGCCTCACTTGTTGCAGAGAATAAAGAAAAAGACAGACAAATTGAAGAGCTTAATGCAAAGATAGCTTCATTTAAATTAGGTTCAGTGCTTGACAATGCAGTAGAAGTAGACGGAATTAAGGTGGTTTCTGCATTTATATCCGGTGCAGACAGCAAGACACTTAAGACAATGAGTGATAGAATTAAAGACTTTAACAAAGACAATGCTGTAGTAGCTGTAATTGCTGGAACAAGCGAGGGCAAAGGTAGCATAGTCGCATATAGTTCTCCTGACTCCGTTAAAAAAGGTGTTAAAGCAGGCGATGTAGCTAAGAAAGTAGCTCAAATTACAGGTGGTAACGGTGGCGGAAAGCCTGATTTTGCAATGGCTGGAGCTAAAGACATTACAAAACTTGACGAGGCTATAGAGGCTGTCAAGACAATTGTTCAAGATATTTTGAAAGGATAAATTTATGGATTGCATTTTTTGTAAAATATTAAAGAATGAGATACCTTGCTCTAAAGTATATGAAGACGATTATGTGCTAGCCTTTAACGACATAAACCCTATGGCTAAGGTTCATATATTGTTTATTCCGAAAACTCATGTTGCATCAGCTAGTGAGATTACAAGTGAAAACTCATTGTATGTGGCTAAGATTTTTGAGGCAATAGCTAAAGTTGCTAAAGATATGAATTTAGAAGATGGATTTAGAGTAGCCACAAACTGTGGCAAACATGCTTGCCAAAGTGTTGGACATTTGCATTTTCACCTAGTAGGTGGAGAACAACTAGAAGCCAAGATGGGCTAAGGAGAAGATAATGAGTACTTATAAAATTAATATTGCAGGAGTAGAAAGAGACCTGCCTATATGCCCAATTAATGACGAAGTGAACATTGCAGGATTTGTAATGTTCAGCGATGTAGAGGTAACAGTGGCTGCTTCTAAAGCGTTAGTCGAAAAATGCCCTGAGTTTGATATAATTGTTACTGCGGAGTCTAAGGGCATACCTCTAGCTTATGAAATGGCTAGAATTACAGGCAAGAATTATATAGTAGCAAGAAAAAGCATCAAGGCTTACATGCTAGACCCAATAAGTGTAGAAGTGAAATCTATCACTACAGGTTCAGTTCAAAAACTGTTCCTTTCACAGGCTGACTGTGAAATGCTTAATGGAAAAAAAGTAATTATTGTAGATGATGTTATAAGCACTGGTGAATCACTTTTAGCCATCGAGAAATTACTTTCCGAGACTGGCTGTGAAATTATGGCTAAGGCTTGTGTTTTAGCCGAGGGTGATGCCATCGGAAGAGAAGATATTGTTTATTTAGAAGAACTACCACTGTTCTTTAATTAAGGAGTGTAATTATGAAGCGGCCATTTGTCTATTTAGGTTTTTCTTATCTATTTGGGCTTTTGGTCGCCTTTTACATGCAAATTTCTATATTTTATGTAGTTTCATGTTCGTTACTTGTAGTTTTTTTAGGCTTATTGGTGTTTCGGCGGCGATTTACTTCACTTAAAATCTGTATAGTTGGTGTGTTGATAGCAACTCTTAGCATGATGTCTATTAGCACTGGAAACATTAATTATTCAGATGAATCACACACAATAGAGGCGACTATTTCAGACATAAGAAGCGTTGGAGATTATGGAGTTACATATAATGCTAATATTTATTCTGTTGATGGTGTAGAAATTGATTCTCAAAAAATTATTCTTTATAGCTCAACTGCCTTTGTATATGAGTTTGGCGATATCTACAAAGGTACTGCTACAATAGCAACTTTTGAAGAAACAAATGGAATGAGCTATGAAAATTCGCTTAAAGCTGATGGATATGTTTTTTCAGCATTTGTTACTTATCAGGATATTTATGAAATTATCGAAAATGAAAATCGTAGCTTATATGATAATTTATTGATATTTAAGCAAGATATTAAAACTCTTATTAACTCAAATTATTCAGACGACACAGCAGACTTGTTGACTGCTATGGTTTTAGGCGAAAGAGATCAATTAAGAGAAGACATTTACGATTCATTTATTAACAGCGGTGTTAGCCATATACTTGTTGTGTCTGGAATGCACCTTTCTATAATCACCTCTATTTTATTGGTGTTTGCCTCTGCATTTCCTGTGCGGAGAAAGTTTTTATATATAATTGTAGTTCCTTGTGTCCTATTCTATGTTGTTTTTACGGGAATAGGGCAGAGTGTTTTAAGAAGTGCAATTATGTTTTTAATAATTTTGCTAGCCGATGTTTTAGGCGAAGAAGTAGACAGCATTAATTCGCTAGGATTAGCTGTGTTTTTGATATGCTTATTTAGCCCTTATTCTGCTGTAGACATGGGATTTTTGTTATCAGTTTCAGCAACAGCAGGAATAGTAATAATTCTCCCGTTAGCAATGGATAAACTAAAGCCACCCAAAAGGTTTACGACTACCTATTATTTTGCTATGACTACTGTTGTGGTGTCGGTGGCGGCATTTTTGTTTGCATCACCTTTACTTTTGCTTATGAATGGAAAAATAAATCCACTTTCAATAATAAGCAGTTCTTTACTTGCATTTCCGTCTACAATTTTTTTGACACTCGGCATAATCTCTCTCGTGCTATTTCCAATAGACATAGTTTCTAATATTTCTGAATTTATGACTGTTATAGTAGAATTTATGGCGGAAATAATGATATGTTTATGTGAAATAATATCACCTGTAGGTGAAGCTATATGGAGCTTTAAAGAGGGAATGGAGACAATTCTTTTTTGTGGTATTATCTTGTTTGTAGCCATTATTTATCTGTTTAAAACTACAAAGAGAACCAAATTATTAGCGGTAGCTAGCTTTGCTATAATGATAATATCGGCATACTGTATTTCAATTTTTGACATGCAGTCATATAGATTAATTGTGACCGATTCTGGCAATGCGAATTTTGTATTTCTGCTAAAAGATAAAGAGGCTGTGGTTATTCATGCAGATGGTTACTCAAGCAATTCAGTGAAGACAATTCTTGATTATTATCAGGTGAGGGATATTAAATATCTTTTTGCTCAAGAAGATATGACAGGCATGGAAACGTTTATTCAAAGAGAATTTACAGTTGAGGAAACCATAATCACAGACTATAGGGGAAACCTTAAAATTTTTGAAGATGTAGAGCTTAACTACTTAGTTTCAGGCGAACTTATAGAACTTGAAATAAATGGCGTCAGCATTGCGATTAGTGAAGATATAGACACTAATTCAGACATTAAAATCAGTGACACAAATATAACGATTAATGATAAAGTAATTAAAGGAAATTACTGTTTAGAATTTGATGAAGATTTAAGAATTAGGAGGCTTGATTAATGCCCGAAATTAACGATAAACAATTAAGAGAACAAATAGAAAATTTAGCTCCATTATATTTTTTATATGGAGATGAAAAATATCTATTAAAAAAATCATTTAGAAGAATAGAAAAAATTGCGGAAAAGGCATTTTCTCCACAGTTTAATTATTCTGTATTTAGTGATGATAGTTCAGTAGATGACATTGCAAATAATGCCTTTGCATTACCATTTATGGCAGATAGAAAATATATAATCGTAAAAGATTTTAATGTAGAGACTAAAAATGCGGTAGAAATTTCTAAATTAGAGGAGTTAATAAGCGATGTACCAGAGAGTACTTGCCTTGTTTTTGCTTTAAATACTTTGAATATAGATATAAAAAAATCCGCCAAATGGCGAAAATTCATTAAGATTATCAACGAAAAAGGGTATTGCTTAAATTTTCCAAACCTAGAAGAATTTGAGCTTGTAAAATACGTTACGAAAATCTGTGAAAAATCTTGTACTATTAGCAAGAAAAACGCTACATTAATAACAGAGTATGTAGGAAGCGATATGACTGCACTTAAAAACGAATGTGAAAAATTAATTAGTTTTGCGAATGGTAGAGAGATTACACATGATGACATTGAAAGATTAGTTACTAAGAACGCCGATACCACAGTTTTTATATTGATTAAGTCAATAATTGCAAACGACAGCAAAAAGGCATATGAATTACTTAAAATACTGTTTAATTCAGGGCAGGAAGCAGTGCCAATTCTTGCGATGATAGCAGAAACATATATAGATTTATACAGGGTAAAAGTTGCTTTAGAATGTGGCAAAACTGCCAAAGCTCCGGCAGAGTACGCCGAATACAAAGGCAGAGAATTTCGTCTGACAAACGCCGCTAGAGATGTTAGAAATATAGGCAAAGAGAAACTTAGAGAGTGTTTAAACCTGATTTTAGACACCGACTTTAAGCTTAAAGATTCAAGGGCAAAAGGACAAGTGATTATAGAAGAATTAATTGCAAAATTATTGGTGATTAACAAAGGGGGAAGATAATTGATAAGCATTAAAGAGGCTATTATAGTTGAGGGCAGATATGACAAGGTGAAAATTTCTGCCTATGTTGACAGCTTGATTATCGAGACAAAGGGTTTTAGAATTTTTAAAGATAAAGAAAAACGAAGATATATAGCAAAAATTGCAAAAGAGCGAAAGATTGTAATTTTAACCGACAGTGATTCAGCAGGATTTTTGATTAGAAATCACTTGAAATCATTTATAAGTGAAGAATTAATTCTAAATGCCTACATACCACAATTTAAGGGTAAGGAGAAAAGGAAGAGTGAATCTTCTGCAGAAGGGTTTTTAGGAGTAGAGGGCATGAGTGAAGAAGTGATTTTAACTGCACTTCAAAAAGCAGGTGTAGGGAAACTTGAAAAAAATGAAGTGCTTTTTACAACAAAAGATCTTTTTAACTATTCCATTACAGGAAAGCTCGGTAGCAAAGAAGTAAAGCAAAAATTTCTTGAAATCTTGTCATTGCCCAGCTATATCTCAAATAAAGACTTACTTAAGTATATGAACACCAACACACAAAAGGCAAGTGAAGCATTAGAAAAATTAGAAAATGGGGCGGTTGAATAAACCGCCCTTTACTGAGTCGAGAATTCGTTAAATTTCACAAATTAATGTAGTACTCTGTGTCAGTTAAAACTTTACATATCTGTCGGTTATTTTTGCTTAAAACTCCGTTGTCGTCGGTCGTATACGCCAGTATTACTCGCTCCTTCGCCTTGTTTTAAACAAAAATTCCACGGCATCTATTGTAAACTTTTAACTGACACAGAGTAGTAGGGGATGGCGTCCTCGACATCCCGAAATATAAAAAAATACAATCAAAACGGGACGTCGAGGACGCCCCCCCCGACATTTTTTTCTATTTTTTAGTAGCCTCTTTTTTTGCTACCTAAACATCTATTATTGAGCCGAATTAAACGTAAAAAAACCTTTGTCGCAATTTTAGCAACAAAGGTTTTTTTATTAATAACCGTTAATATTATAGCTTTCACATAACTGATTTGTAGAAGTTAAAAGCTTGTAGGCATAGATGAATGGGCCTATAATTATCACACTTCCAAGCACGTTCCATATCCAGTAAGAGCTAGCGTCGAAAGTAGTAGGAATATTTCTTCTTCTAAGCTCGTCGCCTATTCTGTTACTGATTTTATGAAACCAAACTATGTAAGCGATACCGAAAGTTATAGGACCTATCAAAAACATTAACAAAGCGAAGTGCATTGTGTGTTTTTGGTCGTTTCTAGTAGCTACAGTATTAACAGATTCAGATATTCCACAGTAAACGATTATTGCATAGATACCAAATGTAACCATTGATAATAAGATAAGTTTAGCAAGGCTTCTATTAGTTTTTAGTAGATAAACAGGTCTGTTATATTGTGGTGCGTATTGTTGGTTTTCCATTAGTTCTGCCTCCTTTCAATATATTTTTAAGTGCCTTTTCCGTTTAACTGATACAGCAAATAAAGTCAAGTGTTTTGCACATCTATTCTGTGCTTTTTTGCGTAACGTTTCATCCAAATAAATGTGAATAGTAGAATAATTGGGAATATTACAGCCGAAAGTATACCAACTTTTAAAGCCACCGTATCTGCTGTGATAGGGTCTAACGCAAAATTAAATTTAACAAAGTCAGATATTGCACCGACTGTGCTAGGTCCTATACTTGCACCAACATCACCCATGACTGCCATAACACCAAAAAGTGATGCACCACCTCTTTTAAAGAGCGCTGCACCTGTGCTAATTGAGCCAGGCCACATAAGAGCTACTGAAAGTCCACACAACGCACAAGAGATAAGGGCAAGAATAGGGGAGCTAAACAGTGCAGTTCCAAGATAACAGGCTATACAAAGTATACTTGAAATGATTAGGCAGTTATATAGGTTAATTTTTGTTCCGTAAATACCAAAGAGAGTTCTACCTATGCCCATAGTTATGGCAAAAAGACAAGGTCCTAAAATATCGCCCAATACTTTATTTACGCCAAGTCCTTTCTCGAAAAATAGAGAACTCCATTGGCAAATTGCAAGTTCAGAAGCACCGGCACATAGCATTGCAATTAAAATAATTATAAATATCTTTGATTTAAACATCTCTTTTAGAGGTGTTTTTTCATGTGCTGAAAGTGTTTGCTGTAGAGGAACTCTTAAAAAGCTGAATATATTATATAATGGAATGGTTGCCCAAATTAATGGAATTATGTACCAAAGGTCGTCGCCTACAATCATTAGTGTGAGAGTAGTTACCAGTACCACTGTGAATTGTCCCCATGAGTACATGGAATGCAGTAGGCTCATGGCAGAGGCTTTCGCATCGCCAGGAATAGCCTCTACAATAGGACTTAAGATAACCTCGCAAATACCGCCGCCAAATGCACATGTCATGGTTGAAACAGCAAGACCTAAAAATGCAGAGGGCAAAATCTGTGGAAGTATTGCCATTAAAATAAGCCCTAAGGCTGCCATTATATGAGCGGTTACGGCTGCCTTTCTGTAGCCAATTTTGTCTACAAACTTTACAGATAATAGATCGGCTACAATCTGTGTCACAAAATTAAATAAAATTAACGACGCCAACATTGTATAGCTTAGGTTAAATTTGTTTTGGAATATTACAAACAATAATGGAGAGAGGTTTACAATAGATGCCTGTGTAAAGTTACCCCTATAACAGGCGAATATGGTCGATTTCCAGTTAGTTTCTTTTGGCATTTGCTTTTTTACCATCCTTACGCATAATGCTACCATTATACATTATAGAAGATGATTTATCAAGATATTTTGAACAAATAATATTTAAACCAACATACAGTAGATAAGACAAAGCAAAGCATATAATTAAACTCGGTACAGGGTTACTTTCTACAAACAATAATTCAGCGAATTTTACACTGATAACTGCTAAAGGTACTTGATAAAACACTTTTAAAAACACACTAAGTTTTGGTCTTGCTACCTTAATAAGTTTTGAGACTGATAGTCCTGCGTTAAATATTGTGCTGAAAAAAATTATGTATATATAGCTTTCTACCCCGAATCTATTCATTAGTAAAAGAATTAAGACTACTCTTAAGGCTGAATCTATAATGTTAAACTTCATTGAGTGCAATTGTTCGTCTAATCCTTTAAGTAAAGAGTCTACTACTATATCAAGGTACATAAGAGGTATAAGTGGTGCGAGTATCATTGTGTATAACCCAGCTTCACGATTTCCATAAAAAATCTCTGACATGCTACCGCTAAACACAAAAAATATAGAAGCGGTTATAACTCCAAAAGACACTACAGTGCTTACAGCTTTAGTTGTCACATATGATACTGCATTTTTGTGGGACTGTTCTTTCTCTTTGCATATTTTGGGTATTAACAAGATGGCAAAAGGCCAAATAAATGCAGATGGAAAATATAGCATAGGCAATGCCATGCCTTGCAATACTCCATATTGAACCAGTGAGCTACTGTATGAAAGTCCTGAACGCTGTAACTGCCATGGTATAAGTAAGTTCTCGGCACTTGTTAAAAGGCTTCTGGCGGCGGAACTGAATGTACATGGCAGTGCAATATGTGTCATGCCTTTCATGACACCAGTTGATTTACTCTTTTTCTTTGGGGTGTGTCTTCTAAGACTTAGCTTAACAGAAATATAATTAATTGAAAAAGAAACCATCTCTCCAATGGTTGAGGCTATCACGCTATACATGCAAGCCTGTTCTATGCTTTCATAACTGAATAAAGAGAAAATAACTACAGTTCCGCCAATGGTGATAATTTGTTCAAAGAGGTCTGCCACACCGCTACTTACACCCTCGTCTACTGCTAAAAAATAGCCTTTCATACAGGTGCAAAGCGACATAAAGGGAAGACCTATTCCGAGAATTTTAAGACTTGGCGAAAGACTTATATTCCCTAAAAATTGATAGGCTAAAAAGTCTGAGAAAAAGAAAAATATTAAAGATATAATTAAACTTAACGAAAGACAAAACCCAAGACATTTATTAACTAGTGAGCGTATTTGATCTCGTCTATCTCTTGCTATGCAGGAACTGACTAGCCTAGTAACTGCTAAGCTAATACCAGAAGTAGAAAGCGTGACTGCAAGTACAAATATTGAGAAAACTAGCTGGTAAAGACCCATACCCTCGGCACCTACCTCATGGCTTAGGTATGAGCGGTAGAATATGTTTCCGCTTCTCATTACCACTGCTAAAATGGCTAAACTAAAGCCTTGTACAAAAAATTTCTTCTTATTCATAAAAAACCTCTCTATTTATATTGTAAAAATTCGGATAATCTGTTAAAATACATTAAGAAAGGATTGATTAAAATGATAACAGCAGATTGGACCGAAATAATTATTAAGGTAGACTCAAAAGATACTGATATCGCTTGCGATATAGCACAAATGGTAGTCCCCTATGGAATTTATATTGAGGATTACTCTAATTTAGAAGAAGAAGCGATGGAAATTGCACATATAAATTTAATTGATGAAGATTTATTAGCAAAAGACAGAACAAAATCTTTAATTCATATCTATGTTTCAGGCGAGGACAACCCAATAGAAGCAATTGCTTTCTTGCGTGAAAGATATAGTGAGAATGGAATTAACAACGAAATTGACACACAATCATGCAAACAAGAAGATTGGCTAAACAATTGGAAAAAATATTTTAAGCCGATAGAGGTAGGCGAAAAATTACTTATCCGCCCAACATGGGAGGACGAATTTGACGCAAAGGGGAGAGCGGTTCTTCACCTAGAGCCAGGTCTTGCCTTTGGAACAGGAACTCACGAAACTACAAGACTATGTATGGAGTTCTTAGAAAAATACTTAAAGACAGGTGACACAGTTCTTGACATGGGTTGCGGAAGCGGAATTTTATCTGTTGCAGCCTTGCTTTTAGGTGCTAAAAATGCTGTGGGTGTTGACATAGACCCATTGGCGGTTAAGACAGCTGTAGAAAACGCTAAAATTAATTCAGTTGAAGATAAATTTGAGGGTGTTTATGGAAACTTGACTGAAAAAGTTAGCGGTAAATTTAATGTGTTGCTAGCTAATATTGTGGCAGACGTGGTAATACTTCTATCAGAGAACGCAACCGACTTTATGTGTGAAGACAGTTATTATATTATCAGCGGAATTATTGACAGCCGTGAAAACGATGTTTTGACTGCGATTGAAACAAAGTTTGAGATTATAGACAGAAAAGAAGAACGTGGCTGGGTTGCAATGGTTTGCAAAATTAGTGAAAAGTGAAAAATGAAAAGTTAATGTGAAAATCCTTTCGGATTTTTTAATTAAAGGTTTTAAAATAAAAAACTTGTATATTTAAAAATAAATTCATTTGAAGATTGTAGGGGCGGATATTATCCGCCTAAAAATCTGGTGATTTTGCCTAAGTTTCATAGGCGGATAATATCCGCCCCTACATTAATTTGTGCGTTTTAACGAATTAATTTTTTACCCAAAATCCTAATCAACACGTCTGCACAGAGACCCTCCCCTACAATGTACATTTAAGTTTGCTTAAGTTCTAAGGCTTGAGACTCTCACTTACAAATAAGAATTAAGATTAATTATATTCACTACATTTAAATTTATATATTGAGGATTATTTTATAATGAAAAAAAATATTGACTTTACGCTTAGTAGCACACATATAAAATATATTATTGTGGCTACTGTGCTGTTCTCGCTTACGTTAAGGCTGTGCATAGGAATGACCTTTATGAACAGTTTTGACACTGACTGGTACTTGCAATGGGCAAAAGATATACAAAATAATTTCTTTACGGCATACAATGGAAATGTGTATCACCTTGACTATCCTCCACTTTATCTATATCCGTTATACTTAGTCGGAATGCTAATAGATATACCTGTAATGGCGGAATACATGCCGTATAAAATGTTGCTTATAAAGTTCTTCCCTATACTATTCGATGTTATGATAGTATTCTTTGCATGGTTTTTATTCAGAAAGAAAAATGAGATTTATGCTTTATTTGGAGCGATGCTTTGGGCATTTAACCCAGCGGCTATCTACAACAGTTCAAATTGGGGACAAACCGACAGCATAATGGCTTTTCTATTGCTTATAACTTTTTGGGCATATAGCGAAAAAAAATATGTAATAGGTTCTGTTTGGTTCGCAGTAGCAATTTGCACTAAAATGCAGTGTCTTTACTTTGCACCTATAATTCTATTTATGTTTATTAGAGAAAAAGAATTTAAGAAATTATTATTCTCTTTAGCGGCTGGATTTGGCGCAGTAATAGCCGTTTTTTTACCTTTTATGATAGGTTCAGGCGACATATTGCTACCTTTTAGAGTATACGCTGAGGGTTTTGGCTCATATCCATACATCAACTTAAACGCATTTAATTTATACGGATTGTTTGATTTCAACTGGGTAGAAGACAGTACAAAACTGTTTTGGATTATAGACTATTCTACACTTAGCACCTTGCTACTTGTTGCGACGGTCGCATTAGTTGCATATTTAAGTATATTCGGTAAGAGATTTTCTATTTGGATTAGTTCTTTAGTCTACATTAACTGCATATTTATGCTAACAACTAGACAACACGAAAGATACCAATACATGGTGCTTATCTTAGCGCTAATCGCATTTGTGATAGAAAAAGACTTCAGATTTTTCAAGCTTTTTACAGGTTTTTCGGTAATTGTTTTCTTAAATCACTGTGTGTTGCTTGCAAAAATCCACGATGGAAATGCTCCTTGGACTTCACAATATGAGACAATTCAGGCTATATGTTCGTTTGTAAATATCTTACTATTTGTTTACTGTATGTATGCTTCAATTAAATTTGTGTTTCCTAAACAAAAATTAGAATAAAAATTCGTCAACACTTAAATCGAAAATTTTTGATTTAAGTGTTGACTTTTTACATATTTGGATGTATAATAAATACATAAAATATTTTTGATATGAAGAGGCTTATGTTAGAATTGAAAAGAAAGGATAATCTCGGTAGTGAAATGAAAAAGAATAATTTAGTTAAAATTTTAATTCCTATAGCAATGGTAGCTATAGTAGTCGGTATTTGGTTTTTTCAAAGTGGTGACACAATGGAGGCAGGTGAGGGAGACTTTGTTCTAAATGTAACTGATCTTGATGTAGAGGGCATGATGGAACAAAAATTACCTATAATAATTGATTTTGGTGCAGATGCGTGTGAGCCTTGTAAGGCTATGGCACCTGTACTTGTAACCGTGAATGAGCAAATGCAGGGAAAAGCGTTTATTAAATTTGTAGATGTATGGAAAAACCCACAGGCGGCGGATGGGTATCCTATTCAATTAATTCCGACACAACTTTTTATTAATGCTGATGGCACACCATATATTCCAAGCGAAGAAGTATATAATATAAATGGATTCACTATGTATGGCAACAATGAGACAGGTGAGCATTATTACACAGTTCATGAGGGTGCATTAACAGAGGATCAAATGAATATGATTTTGGCCGATATGGGGGTCGTGTAATGGATGCTATACTCGAGTTTATTTCTGGATTATTAACAGAGAACACATGGTTTGCGCCTGTGCTTGCACTTCTTGCAGGAGTGCTTACATCGTTTACTCCGTGTGCGTTGTCGTCTGTTCCTTTAGTAGTTGGATATGTAGGCGGAACAGGGCAAAGGACAACAAAAAAAGCATTTTTACTCTCTACAACTTTCGCTGTAGGCTCTGCAATTACATTTACAACACTAGGAATTATAGCAACTACAGCCGGTGGATTAATAGGAACTTCGTCAACATGGTGGTATGTAATTTTAGGAATACTTATGCTTTTAATGGCTCTTCAAACATGGGAGATTTACGAGATTATTCCGTCTAGTTTTTTAGTGTCAAAAAGCAGTAAAAAAGGCTACTTAGGCGCACTTATAGCAGGCGTTTTAGCAGGCGTATTCTCATCGCCTTGCTCAACACCAGTACTAATTGCTTTGCTAGCTATAGTGGCTGGCACAGGTAATTTAGCGTGGGGAATATTCTTGTTGCTTCTTTATGGAATAGGGCATGGAATATTGTCTGTAGTTTGTGGAACGTCAATTGGCTTTGTGCAAAAACTGTCACAGAGTGAAAAATATATGAAAACAAGCAAAATATTAAAAATCACAATGGGAATATTAATGTCATTAATAGGTTTTTATATGTTTTATCTAGCATTTTAATTGGAGGGAACTTTTATGTCAAAACAAAAATCAACAGGTATCAGCTTCTTTGAAAGGTACTTAAGCATCTGGGTAATTTTATGTATGGCAGCAGGTTTGCTAATTGGAAACTTTATTCCAGCAATTCCTGAATTTTTAAGCAATTTTGAGTATGCAAATGTATCAATTCCAATAGCTATTTTAATATGGCTGATGATTTACCCTATGATGATGAAAGTAGACTTTCAAAGTGTCAAGGACGTAGGTAAAAACCCAAAAGGTTTATTTATTACATGGATAACAAACTGGCTTATAAAGCCTTTTACAATGTTTGGTATAGCGTGGCTTTTCTTCTTTGTGATTTTTAAAGGATTTATCACACCTGACTTAGCAACTGATTACTTAGCTGGTGCAGTTTTATTAGGAGCAGCTCCTTGTACAGCTATGGTATTCGTTTGGAGTCATCTAACAAAAGGAAATCCAGCATACACCGTGGTTCAAGTAGCCACAAATGATTTGATTATTTTGATAGCGTTCACACCTATTGTAGCATTTTTGTTGGGTGTTGGCGGAGTATCAGTTCCATGGGAAACCTTAATTTTATCGGTTGGTTTATTTGTTGTTATTCCTTTAGTAGGTGGAGTACTAACAAGAATTTTTATAACAAAAAACAGAGGTAAAGAGTATTTCGAGACTAAATTTATTCCTAAATTCTCAAACGTAACAATAATAGGATTGCTTTTAACTCTAACACTTATATTCTCGTTCCAAGCAAAGGTAATAGTAGAAAATCCATTCCATATAGTTTTAATTGCTGTTCCTTTAATAATTCAAACATTCTTAATTTTCTTTATAGCTTACCTAAGTTCAAAAGCATTAAAGCTACCTCATAATGTGGCAGCGCCAGCTGGAATGATTGGAGCTTCAAACTTTTTTGAGCTTTCAGTAGCGGTTGCGATTTCACTTTTTGGAACAGACAGCCCTGTAGCCCTAGCAACAATAGTTGGAGTTTTAGTTGAAGTTCCTGTAATGCTAATTCTTGTTAGAATAGCAAACAACACAAGACATAAATTTGGGAACTTAGTGAAGAGGTAATAGTGAAGAGTGAAAAGTTGATGTGAAAATTCCTGCGGATTTTAAATAAAAATTTTGTGCGGATAAAGATAAATTTGTTAAAATATTGCAAGGTAAGGGTCTCCGCCCTCCCGAGAAGTATGGATAAACTCCCAGTTTTGTGAGGGCACGGAGACCAGACGTACCTCTTAGGATATTTATTTTAACATTAATTTGTTAAAACGAACAAATTAATGTAGGGGACGGGTTTTCCGTCCTCTACATTCCTAAAATGTCAAGTTTTAGATAACGCAATATACTATATTAAATTCAAAGAAGCAATGTGAAAAATCACATCGCTTCTTTTTATTATTGTATTTAATTTTGTGGAGCGAATACAGCTGTTAGGTTTACGTCTGAATTAACTGTGAAGATGTAAACAGGATTTTCGCTAACTGTTTTTCCTGTGCTATCTACCCATTTAACAAACTCATAACCTTGTGAAGCTTCTGCTGAAACTTTTCTTACTGTCTCTTTGATTAAGTCAGTTCCGTCGCCTGAAACTTTTCCCATGCCCTCTACTTCGATGTTTACATCATAGTGTACAAGGTAGCTTGCATCGTCGTTTCCGTTGCCGTCACTTAGCTCATTGTTTTTGTCGAAATACCAGCTATCGATTAACTCTAATTGATCAAGATATGGCATTACTAACCACGGTTTTGACCAACGATTAGGCTCTAGCTCTCTGTCTGAAGTGTTTAAGTGATTCTCTAGGTTGATAAATGTATTATCTATCATTTTAGAATATTTACCATATTGGAATTCGTCATCTAGTGCATAATATAGATGCTCAAATCTGCCGTAAGGACCATCAGGATTAGACCAATCAACTGTTGTTACTTGTGATGGATCATGTGAATTTGTGTATAGTCCTAATGCAGTGTTATGGATATGATAACCAAATACATAGCAGAAAGGCGCTGAACCAACACCAGTTTCCACGTTTATAAAGGTGTTTCCGATTACAACAATATCACGTCCGCCACCGGCAGCAACACCTGTTGTTAGGCTCTCAAATATGTTGTCTGTGATCAATACACCAGCCTTAGCATCATCTAGGTATATTGCAGAGTTGTCAACGCCTGAACCTCTGTGGATATCATGGAAATAGTTGTTTCTTATGACTGTGCCACGGTTTAGAGTGTCTCTACCTGTATAAATAACACCTTGGTCTCCAGCCTCATTTACAAGGTCTGTGAACTCACTGAACTCTATAATACTTTCAGGTCCTGAGAACATAATAACATTATGTGGTGAATTTTCAAAATGTGTATTTGTAACTCTGTTACCTACACCATTTAGGTTTACAGCTGGGTTATAACTTCTGTTTTGCATTGAGAAATTATAGAATGAGCAGTTTTCAATGTAGTTATATCCTCTTTCAAGAGTGTCGTGATCTCCAGCATTTAGAGATATACCACCATCGATATTTTCAATGTCGCACATTTCAAATCCGTTGAATTTAGATATCTCGTTTGAAGAATCAGCAATAGAACCTAGTTTACCAGCTATGTTATCAATATCTGCTTTTCTGATAACGTTGTTTGTACCACCTGTGATTGAAACTACACCTTTATTCATAGAAGAGAAGTTAATTCCGTTAAATGTGATGTAATCTGATTGATACATTTCTATCATAACTTCATCAAGTGTAGGTATAGCTATTACATTTGAGTCATCTGCCATATCTGTTCCAGTTGGTGGGAAGAAATAAAGTGTGATGTTTCCATCATCTGCTTGATCTATGTACCACTCGCCAGCAATGTCAAGCTCTTCAATTAGGTTATAAACATAGAATTGTGAGCCAGCCTTAGGAGTATAGTGGCTAATTAAACCTGAAGTGATTGCGTTTGAATTGATAGATTCAATAGGTACAGTTTGATCAGAGTAAACTTGTCCCCAATAGCCTAGCATCCATGCGCCATATTGTCCGCCTATTGACTCGCTCCAAGAAGCTAGTTTTATGCTAGAGAGTGAATTACTTGTAAAGATAAATGTGTCTTCTTCATCACCCTCTTGATATGCTAGTGATGGATCTTTTGCAACTGAGTCAGCCATCCACTCACGTGAATTGCTACCTTCGTTTATTATAGTAGTAGTCTTAATATATCCTTCGTTTGGATATCTTGAAAGTGTCATAGGGTCGCCGTTTAGGCTAACTGAGAAATACGGTAATGAGAAGTTAAAGTCTGCGAATACGTCTCCCATTTGTGATAGTCCGCCTGAACTGTGTCCTACAACTTGTAGGTCTCTGTTTTTAATTCCCATTTCGTCTAGGTCTATCATGTAAACGTTAGATTGAGCTGTGCTAGGTAGTCTATCGTACATAATATCACTGCTTGTAACTTTTTCCATGTCTGCTGTGCTAAAGCTTGCGCCGCCAGCAAAAGTTACTTTTTCATCGCCATATGCTGCGTATCTGATTGGAGCTGATGCAGTACCAGAATCTTGGTCGTTAAATTCAATAGATTCAAATACAGAATATGAACCCTCTCTAAAGTAGATAACAATACCATCTGTAGGAAGTAGACCATTAAGAACTCTAGCCTCGTCTCTTGCTCTCTCGATAGATGCAAATGGATTTTCCATTGAGCCGTCGCCAGTAATGTCGTCGCCATCTGTTGCAACAAATATTTCTTGTCCGTTCTCAAAATTATCAGGCTGAACAATTACTTTAAATGAATAAGTTATGTTTGTATCATCTTGAGATTTAAGTGTGATTGTAGCCTCACCATAGTTTACACCAGTTACAAGACCATCTTTCACAAATGCCACATTTTCGTTGCTACTTGTCCACTCAACTAGTCTTGCTGTTGCATTGCTAGGAGTAATAACAGTGTTTACAACTTTTGACTCGTTAACATCTAGTGTTAATTCTTTTAGCTCTTCAACAGGAAGAGAATTATTTGTGTCTTGCCCTGGAGCGCCCATAGCAATTACATCAATAATTGGAGAAGATGTAGCGTATAAATCTTCAATCTTAAAGTCTTTAACTTCAATCTCAACAGAGTCAGAAGCGCCACCATCGGTGGATACTGTGACAGTTGCAGTTCCAAAGCTTGCGCCCTCTGCTGAACCGCCGTCTGTAACATACACTACATTTTCATCAGATGAAGTAAATTTAAGTATATCTGTTGTTTGGTAGTCGTCATACTTAGCATCAATTGTAAGCAATGGTTTTGGCATATCATATGTTTCAAAATAACCAATTTGCACTGATTCGTCTGCTATTGCAATTGATTCTACAGGATTTTTCTCTATAATTTCTAGGCGGTCTACTATAGTTGACTCATCTGCGTTTGTTCCGCCTGTAACATTTACAGAGATTTGGTTAAATGAAGTCATTCCCTCTAGTTCGCCAACTAGACGCTCGTCAAAATAGAATTTAACACTTGTTCCATTGTTAGCCATATCCCAATAGAAATTGTGTTGTAGGTTTAGTCTTCTTATCTCGATTTCTTCTGACTTGACAATACCATTCATAGAGGTTACTAATTGGTATCTTGTTTGGTTGCCAGGAAGTGATTGGAAACCTATGTAGTTGCCATTTGAGTCTGAAATTTTAATCTCTGTTGTAGCGTAAACTTGTGCCACACCGTACCAAGCTAATGAAACTATTTTGTTATCAATATCTTGTGGGAAAGAGTATAAAAGTTCGCCTTCGTATAGACCATTTACATCTTCATAATGCAGTTCAACACCAGCTTTGTCGGTGTAATAGTCGAACTCATCTTTACCAAAAGAAGTAAGAACTTCACCTTTAGTCATAGAGCCTGTTGTGCAGATAAGTGGGTTTAAATCGTCTTCGCCTTTTTCAAACTCGTATCTTGTGTAGTTTTCAAGATTTACACTAAGAGCATCATATGTAGCTTTAAGAGCAGTAAGGGTATCTGCTAAAAGTTGCTCGTCGTCTTCATTTTCTGTTATAGTCTTTGCATTAGCTAAAGCGGTTTGATAGGCTGTGAACGCCTCGTCTTGCTCTAAGTTTGGAACAAAGAAAGACTCTGCAAAGCTAATTTCTTGTTGCAATTCATCAAAAAGAATGTTAGTGTTGCTAATGAACTCCTCATCATTTTGAAGGATTGAACCAGCCTTAACTCCGTCAATAGCCTTAATTCTTACTAAAACTTCACCTGCTAAATAAGCTTGTCCGCCTACAGGTTGTGGATTAGCAGTACAAGAACTCCATGTTTCACCACGGTCTGTGCTGTACTCATAATCAGCTATATTTGTGTAACCCGGAACAAAACTAAATCCAAAAGTCTTGTTTTCGTTGTCTACCACTGGGTTTGTAGGAGCTTTAAGGGTATGTATACTTTCAGGAGTAGAAGAGATGCTTAAATCATCTATTTTACCATTGCTTTCTGTACCACCTTTAAAATCGTTTATAGTGATATAGTCAAAGCCTTCCATTTTTGTTGTAGCTAAAACAGTTCCATCAACAGAAAGTACAACGTTTTCACCATCTGTGTAGTCCCATGTTACTAAATGCCAACCCTCTGTACGTTTAATATTTTGTGGTTGGATATAACCTACCTCGTCTCTGGCAAAATAATATTGATTTGTTTCAGAGAAACCAAAGAACATAAAGTCGCCTTTGCTCTCTTGAGGTTTAGTAGCATGTCCGTTTAAAGTTGAGTTTGCAATTTGGAAATAAGTTTTTGCAACTCCATCATTATGGTCATATATCCACATGCTTAGATATTTGCCTTTAACTAAACCATCTTCTGGGTCTAGTAATGTGCTGTCTGGGTTATCCATAACTAATTTATCAACATGTAAAAAGTTACCATAGCTAAAGAACTCAAGACCATTAAAACCGCTTAAATAGTTGTCAGGGTTTAAAGCTGGATCTGGCTTGTTGTCATACTCTGTAAAATAAGCTGCTTGATCGCTTGTTTCAAAATCAAGAATAATGTCATCTGATTTTGTGAAAGCTACATCGTTAGTTAGTGGAGGATTAAGTGGTTGATCCATCGCACTTTGCTTTAGTCTTACATAAACTGAACCAACTGCAAAGTCCTCATTAGGAATTGGTTGTGGATTAGCAGTACAATCTGTATAGTTTGTTCCGTTGAAAGAATACTCATAGTTTGTATAACTTTCTTTGCCATCAATTGGAGTAAAACCAAACAAGTTCTCTAAATCATATGTAATAGGTTTAGATGGAGTGATTTGGCTAGAAGGCTCTTCTTCTTCATCAGACTCTTCATAATGCGCAATTTGAATATCGTCTATATAAACTTCTTGTTGTGGGTTCACAGGATATCTTCTGTCATACCAAAAATCAGCAAATGACATTTGGTTAAAAGATGGAATGTCGCTATTGTTACCTGTGATTGTAATAGCTTTTTCCTCGTTGTCATCAACCATGAATGTTATTTGTCCAGCAACTGAATAGTCGGCTGAGAACTTATGCCAACCCTCTGTTCTTTCAACATCAAAATTTAGCATTTGATCAATTCCACCTGAAACACCGGTTTGTTTTGCACGAACCCAGTAAGTAGTTTTGTGGTCTGAACCTACTTTAATACCAAAATAGACTTCGTTTAGCGAACTTTGTCCGTTAGTTCCAATAAGTTGCATTACACCTTGGGTGGAAGTGTCAGGTCCTTGGTCATACATATAAAATGAAACCACTTTACCTGTTTGTACCTCTGAAAAGGTCTTGTCGTAATCGAACTTTGAGTCACCAGTCGGGTACTTGTTGTCATCACCTAACTCTCCCCAATACCTTGTGACATTGAATACATCATCTTCAGGGTCTGTTGGACTTACTGTGATTTGCTCTGTTCCAAGATTAGTGCTGACAGGGGTAAACCAGTCGATATGTTCCTCTCGCTCAAAGTCAATAATGCTATCGACTACTAATTCTTGTCCAGCTTCAACTGCTTGAACTAATGGTGTAGTTAACGCCATACTAGATACCATTAGCGAACCTGCCAAACACAGTGAAAGACCTTTTTTTAATTTGCTTGCCATTTCAATTCCTCCATTAAAAATATTTATCTTAATTTTAACAGAAAATATTCCATGTTTCAAGCTAAAATATACAATATTTTGCATTTTGTAATGTTGAACAAAACAAAAACTGTTTTGCTGTAAGTTTACACAAAACAGCTTTGTAAGTATAAGTTTATTTATGGGTGCTATTGTATAATTGATATTTCATCTTTCTGTATTCACTAGGACTTATGCCGTGTTTGAAAAAGACAACTAATTAACTAATAAGTAAGACGGCTCCTTTGTAATGTTACAAGCATTTAAAGGGGCTGTTTCTTAAGATTTTATTAAGATTACACAAAACGCTTGCATATTATGAAAATATTTGATATAATTAAAATGTAAAATATAACTAAATAAAAGGAGGATAATATGAGCAATATAATTGAAATTGAAGAAGCAACGAAGTGTTTTAAAGCACAAAGGGCTTTAGATAACGTAAGCTTAAACTTTGAAAAAGGCAAAATTCACGGAATAATAGGTAGAAATGGATCTGGAAAAACTGTGTTAATGAAATGTATCTGCGGACTTATGTATCTTGATACAGGAATAATTATTGTAGATGGAAAACGCTTGCAAAAAGACATAAACATTCCAAAGAACATAGGAATAATCATTGAAACTCCTGGTTTTTTAGGTTCGTATTCAGGCTACAGAAACCTAAAAATGCTAGCAGACATAAATAAAAAAGCAGATAGATATACTATCCGTGAAACAATTGAGCTAGTAGGACTAGACCCCGACGATAAAAAACATGTAAGAAAGTATTCGTTAGGAATGAAACAGCGTTTAGGAATAGCACAGGCAATAATGGAAAATCCTGAAATACTAATACTTGATGAGCCTATGAACGGGCTAGATAATCAGGGGGTTCAAGACATGAGAGCCTTGTTGTTAAATCTAAAAGAAAACGGGAAAACTATTCTTCTAGCAAGCCATAATAAGGAAGATATTTCTACTTTGTGTGATACTGTAACAGAACTAGATCACGGTAAGATTATTTCTAGCACAATAGAAAATTAATTATAAAAAAACCTAAGTTAGATAAATTAATTAATCTAATTTAGGTTTTTGCTTGACAAATATAAATAGTTAAGGTATAATAATTAAATATAAGTAATTAATTAAAAGTAGTTAATTTAAAATACTTAAAAAGGAGCAATTATGAAAGAAAGATTAATAAAAGTGATAGATAAATTAATTCACGATACTGCGATTGCTGAACTAGCACACGCTTATAAAACAAGAGAAACGAGTAATTTATCATATCATGATACATTGTATTTGAATATAATAGAAGCACATCCTAATAGATATACTTCTTCTCAGATTGCAGATTTGCTTAAAATCACAAGACCAGCAGTAACACAAAAGATAAACGAGCTGTGCAAGAAAGGGTATATAATAAGAACTCAAAGCGAAAAAGATAAAAGGGTATATTATCTTTCTACCAATCCTAAAAATAGCTTTTATTCAGAGGAAGATAAACATGTTGAGAATAAAGCTGTTAAAATGCTTCGAGTGAAATATGGCGATAAAAAGGTGAATAGAATGTGTGATATGCTAGAGTTTTTATCCGAGACTATTTACAATGAAAAGATGAGAGAGGCAGAAGATGACAAATAATCCACTAGCAAAAGAGTTTAATATGAAATCACTATTAATATACACATTACCTAGCATGTTTATGATGCTGTTTATGTCAACATATACAATTATAGACGGTATGTTTGTAGCTAATCTTGTGGCAGAAGATGCCTTAGCGGCAGTTAATTTAATTATGCCACTTTTAGGAATTGTTATGGCAGTAGGTTTGATGTTTTCTACAGGTGGTAATGCTGTAATTGCAAAATTTATGGGGCAAGGAAAAAACCATAAAGCAAGAGAGTTTCTATCAGTTTTGTTTTTAATTGGCACAGTTTTAGGTGCAATTTCCAGTGCAGTGGTATTCATTTTTCCCGAACAAATATTATCTACACTTAATGTTAGCGAGAGTTTATATCCATACGCTAAAGATTATATGTTAAGTTTAGCTGGGTTTACAGTTCCAATATTCTTTCAAGTGTTTGTTCAATCCTTTATGGTAACAGCTGGTAGGCCTACGTTTGGTCTTGTAATTTGCCTTTCTGGTGGAGTAGTTAACATTATACTAGACTATGTATTTATTTCTCATGATTTACTAAATTTAGGAATAGCTGGAGCTGGTCTTGCTACAGGTATAGGAAATTCTGTTCCGGGAATTATAGGTCTATTCTATTTTTTCTTCAATAGAAAAGGCACTTTGTATTTTGTAAAGCCAAGACTTAAACTTAAAACACTATTTGAAAGTACGTTTAATGGTTCATCAGAACTAGTTGGAAACCTAGCTACTTCAATTACTACTATGATGTTTAATTTTATATTAATGAATATGGTAGGTGATGCTGGTGTGTCTGCGATTAGCGTTATTCTTTATATACAAATGCTACAAAATGGAATATATTTTGGATACACATTAGGGGTCGCTCCAATTATTGCATATAAATATGGGGAGCAAAACACAAAAGCACTACAAAAGGTAATGAATCAAAGTCTTAAAATTGTTACGGTAGTTTCAGTGTTAGTAATTGCACTTACATTTATTTTCTCTGAACAGGCAATAGGAATGTTTATATCAAGAGAAAGTTCAACGTTTGAGATGGCAAAAAATGGACTAATGTTATTCTTGCCAGCCTACATATTTATGGGGTTCAATATATTTTTTTCGTCTATGTTTACATCTTTATCAAACGGGAAAATATCTGCGATTATTTCTGTGTCAAGAAGTTTAGTTTTCTTAGTGATATCACTCTTAATACTTCCAAAAATATTTGAATTAAATGGTGTGTGGCTTGCTGTTCCTGTGGCAGAGCTACTAGCAATGATTGTATCAATTTACTTTTATAGAAAGTACAAAAAGGTTTATGGATATTAAATCTTAAGAAATACTTAAGATTTGCTTAAGATTTGTTTAAGATTTTGAAAATTTATAGACAACTCCAATAATACATGTTACAATTAAATTAAATTATAGGAGGTGCTAATATGAGTAAAAAACTTAAAAAAATGATAGCATTATCTACAGCAATTGTTTTTGTTATTTCATTTGTTTCATGTAATTCAAATGAAGCTAGTGAGAGCAGTGAAGTAAGTTCTAGTGTAAGTTCTAGTGTAAGTTCTGAAGTAAGTTCTAGATCTGTAGAAGATTCAGTTTATTCAAAGTATGAAACCATGACAGAGCAAGAAGTATCTGACTATCTGAGTGGTTTGGATAGCGATGAATTACTAGAAGAGGTAAAGACAGTATTTGATGAACTAGATACAGCCTCAGCTAGCAGTGGAATAATGTTCGCAGCAGAACTAGAGTCAAGAATTAATGAATTTGAAGAAAGTGTTATAGTAAATGAACTTATCGATTTAGATACACATGTTTTTTTCAGAATTACATTGCTACAAAGTTATGACAACGGCTTTGAGAACAAAACAGATGACGCTAAAGAGCAAATTTTAGCATTAGTAAAAGATTATAGAACAGAGCCTGATTATGTAGATAGCATATCAAATTTTGTTGAATTAGAGCAGATGGATCTGTATGCTATTCAGTTCTATTCAGAAGATGAATATGTTTCGTCTACTGCAATTTTCAATTTATTTGATATGTCGCCTACTAGAGCTTTGGAACTAGCGGTAGAGGTGCTTAATAATTATCCGTCGTATAGTGTAACTATGATAAAGCCCGCTATAAGTGTAATAGCTCATGGCTACACAATGGATAGAAATAAAGATGTTGCTATTATGGATAACTTTGATTTCATAGCTAAATGTATTGATTTTATCGAAAATTCAGATAGTCAAGCAGTTGTTGATGTAGCTATAATTTCATTGAGTGGTATGGGAGACATTGATGCTGTCAAGTATATAATTGACAGCGAAAAAGTATCAGATCAGTTTAAGAGAGATTGTATATACAATAATCATTTAATTTTAAAAGACATGATTGCCGATGATGATTATTTTGATACTGCGATTGAAGCGATTATGATGTATCCTGTAGATGAGCTAGAGGTTGATTTAATCACTGCAAAGAATAATACTGACGACGAAGACAAAATAGCTAAGATAGACGGTGCCATATCAAAAATAAAGACATCAGGTGTAAGTGTTGGCGATGCAACAAAAGGATTATATTAAAATAATAATATACATAAATAAAAGAGAACTTTTCTATTGTGAGAAGTTCTCTTTTTTGTTAATCAATGTATGATGTTTGCCACAGATGTCCTATTTGAAAATTTAGGCAATGAAGTATCCAGTTAAAACTTTAATACTGATTGTAGTCACTGTATGGTTTTATATATCTAGTTTCTCGAAAAGATAGCGTTATTTGTTACATAAGTTAGCGTTATTTGTTACATTGTAGTATTGACTTTTAATAAAATATTTAGTAGAATACAGATAAAATACAAATAACAGTATCGGATTAGACAAATAGTACAAAAAGATGTTGATTCTTTGTATAAAACAACCAAAGGAGAGAAAAGCATGAATAAATTAGTAAAAAAAGCCCTAGCCAGTATGCTCTGCATAGCAATGCTTAGTAGTAACCTGTTAGTTAATGCAGCAAGCTATACTGAACCTAACACTCCAGCAGAGTCAGATAATATTGAAGTCATATCATTTGATGATGGCAACGAGGGATTTGTAACTCACGGAGTAGGTAAACTTACAAATGTAGCGAGTATTGGAAGCACACAAAGTGGCGACATGGCAATGAAGGTTGAGTCAACTGAACTTAGTAATGGTGGAGACAGATTTAATTCTTCAAAGACTTTTTCAGAGCAACAAACAGAAAAAGTAGTAGATGTATGGGTGTATGATGACATTAGTGGAGACTTAGCAGGCACAAAGTTTGCAATCACCATGAATTCAGGAACTCAAGATACTAAGACAGATGAAGTAACAATTATGGCAAACAACGATGGTGAGACAGTTGCCGCTAACAGACTTATATACACATATAGGTTTTTAGAGAAGCCATCTGATGGCACTAAGGCAAGCGATGTCCAAGTTGGTTCAGGAGTTTCACGTTCTACAGGTTGGCATAAATTTACTTATGACTATAGAAACCCTGGTGAAGTAACAGTTATGGTTGACGATATTGAAAGCTCTAAATATACAATGCAGCTAGAAGCTGGTCTTACTAGTGGATTTAAGAGCATAAATGTTGTTAATTTCTGGAGTTCTGATCCCTCAGCTATATACATAGATGATATTACAATCACAAGTTTCCCAACTGCACCAACTAATGCAGTGCTAGATGATGACGCTAATACATTTGGGTGGACAAACCTAGAAGGTTTTACTCAGCCTAGCGATTATGAGTATACAACTGATGGCGGAGCAACATGGACAGCTTGTTCATCTAATCCTCAAAACATTGGAGACCTTACAATAGCTTTAGGTGATGCTCAAGTACGTGTAAGAGACTTAAATAAGGGCGTAGGAGAGGTAAGACCTGGTAACCCACTTATAAACCATGAAGTATTTTTAAGTGAGTCAGAAAAATTCAAGGTAGTCCTTGAAGAGTTATACGAGCATTCATTATGTTTCTATGAAATGGATTACACAGCTGACTCATGGGCAGATTTTGTAGTAGCAAGAGAAGAAGTAGCTCAAGCGATTAATGGTAATGTAACAGAACAAATGTATGATGATTATGTAACTGCTGTTAATTCTTTAGTGATGGACATGGATAAAGACATACTTTATTCATTTGAAAAAGGTAGTCAAAGTGAAAATCCGTTTACATTAATTTATGGTAGCTATGATGATTCTGAGAGTACTAACCAAAGCTCTTTCGAGGGACAAGCTTTAAAAGTAGTTCCTGAATTAGTGGATGGAAAATATTTAGCCGAGCTTAAATATACTTTCCCACAACCTATAGAAGACAAAATGTTTGAGATGTTCTTAAGAGACTATCGTTATCCTACTGATATAACAGAGATAGAGTTCTATAACAGCCAAACTAACAATGGTATAGTAATGCACTCAAAGATTAATCCTACTGGAAGTGGTGAGGTTTATTATGAGAGCTATACTATAGAAAACGGAATAAAGACAGTAAATGTAAATGCTGGCTATCCAATAAGAAACGACTGGCACAAATGGGAGTTTAACTTTACAAACTATGAGTCAGCTCAATTGTTCCATAATAACACTCTATTAATAGAAGAGTTAGAGGGAATGACTTCATTTGATACAGTTACTTTCAGAATGGAAGGACAAAGTGACGACGACTTAACTGTTGATGAGTTTGTTCTAAGAGATAAAAATGCAGTAACTAAGGTAGAATTACCAGACGAGACAGCAAGTATAGGTTATTTTGATACTTATGAAGTAAGCCGTACAAACAACACAATTACTGTAGAGGATGACTCTTACCCAACTACAGATAAATTTACTTATTCTAGTTCAAATGAAGATGTATTGTTTATGACTACTCTAGGTTCAGGTGAAGCTTTTGATCTAGGAACAGCAACAGCTACTGTTACATCTTCAAGCGGTGCTACAGATTCTGTAGAGGTTACTGTAGAAGATAGAAAAGTAACAGGAATTAAGCTTAGCAACACTGATATAGTAGATATAAATGATAACAATAATATAAATTATGTTAAAGAGATATCACTTCTTCCAAACACTATGGAAGTTATAAATGCTGTCTTAGAGCCAGAAGGTGTTACAGTTCGTGAAGTAATTTGGGAGTCTAGTAACCCTATAGTAGCAAGTGTTGAAGATGGTTTAATTACAACAGGTTCTACACTTGGAAATGCTACAATTACAGCTACAACTAAAGACGGTGGACATGTTGCAACACTTGATGTTAAGGTAGCTGAAAGTGAGCATGTTTATGGTGAGGTTATATATGTAGCTACAAATGGTGACGATGTAAGCGGTGATGGTAGCATAACAAAACCATATGCGTCTATTGAAAAAGCACAACAAGTTATTAGAGATATGGCAAGCTTGCCAGATGGCGGAGTGCTAGTTTACTTTAGAGGCGGTGTGTATAATATATATGAAGGCATTGAGTTTGGAGCTGAAGATTCAGGAACTAAGCAAAGCCCTATAAAATATATGGCATACCCTAACGAAACTGTAGAGTTCCATGGTTCAATTGATATCATGGGAACAGAAATGGAAAAAGTAAGTGACCCAGATGTTTTAGCGACTATTCCAAGTTCAGCTAGAGATAAAGCTTATGAAGTTTATCTAGGTGATGTAATAGACAACTTTAAACCATTACAATTTGTTGGACATTCAGTTGGTAACCTAACATGGCTTAGTGATCCTGAAGAAATTGCTAAGGGTAAGAATAAAAATGATGCCTATTATTCTGTTTCTATGAATGGTGAGGCAATGACACTTTCAAGATGGCCAAATGTTGGCGAGAGAGTGTATCATGATGACTATTTAGGTTTCACAAGAATAAACACAGTAATTGACAAAGGAGCATATCCTAGATTTTGGAAAGATGATGTTAACGCGTCTCCTTTATGGGTAGCTCCAGAGGATAGAGACCAAAGAGATGTTCCTGTATTTAAGTCAACTGCACTAACAACAAGAATGGAATCTTGGGTTGGTATTCCACTAGATGGAAGTATGATTCAAGAAGATGGCACAGTAACAAACCCAAGTGTAAACCCATGGATGATGGGCTTCTGGGGTGCTGCATACTCTGACCAATCTATTCCTATTCAAAGCCTTAAAACAGATGGAACAATTACAGCAGACGAACCTAGTGGTTACTCAATTAGCACAGGTGCTACATGGGCGAGGTTCTATGTTTACAACCTAATTCAAGAGATGGATTTACCAGGCGAGTGGTATATAGATCAAGGCACATACATGCTTTACCTAATTCCTGTTGATGATGCAGACATGAATTCAGACGAAACATTAATTCAAGTTGCAAGTCTCGAGGATACAATGTTTACTTTTGACAACACAAACTATATTACAATTGATGGAATAAACATGAGTTCTATGCTTGAGAGTGCTGTTAATATCATTGATAGTGACTATATCAACATAAGAAATGCAGACATTAAAGAGACACAAAAGAGAGCTGGCTATATTGGTGGAACATCAAATAACAGTGGTTTCTCATACTGTGACTTTGAAAACGTAAATGGTGGTATTGGTCTAAACGGTGGCGACTTAAAGACACTTGAAAAGGCAAACAACTATGTAGAGGGTGGTTCAATAACTAACTTTGCTACAATGAACAAAACATACAACCCAGCTATTGATTTAGGTGGAGTTGGAAACAGAATGACAGGTATTGAGATTAGCGACGGACCTCATGCTGCTATAATTTATAAAGGTAATGATCATATTGTAGAATTTAGTGAAATCTATGATGTTGTAAAAGAGGCGGCGGACCAAGGAGCTATCTATACAAACGCAAATGTTTCACAACGTGGCACAGTAATTAGAAACAACTATTTCCATGACATAGTAGCATCAGGTCAAGGCGGTGCAGATAACTATGGCATCTATATGGATGGACACACTGGTGGTTGCGATGTAATAGACAATATATTTGAAGATGTAACTAATGGTATACAAATTGGTGGCGCTAGAAACATGAATATAATTGGTAACACATTTATTAATGTTGAAAGTGGTGCAGAAGTAGCATCTAACTGTTACATAGGTATATTTAAAGGATACTGGAGCGGATATGGCATGTTCTATGATTTATTCGATAAGAATAAGGAACTAGCTTATGATATCTACACACCTGAAGAACCATACAATAAGTATCCAAACTTCTACTCACAATATTATGATGATTTCATGGAGAATAAGTATAACAAGGTTATAGATAATGTTGGTATGAATGTAGAAGAAGGCATTGTAGGCTACATGCTAAGAAGCTGGAGACCAGACGAGGTAGCATCTGGCGAAGACAATACATTTGAAAAAGGTAATTCAATTACAAATATTGATAAATTCTCAGTATCTGCTACTTCAAGCGGAAACGGTTCTGTTAATTCAGTAAGAGACAGAGACGAGGGCGGAATAACAAGACTTGTAGCTACAGCTGATAAAGGCTTTATGTTTGAGTCTTGGACAGAAAATGGTGCAATAGTTAGCACAAATCCTGACTACTTCTTTATGGCAACAGCTGACAGAAACTTAGTAGCTAACTTTAAGGCTATAGAAAATCTTGATAAATTATCTCTTCAAGATAAAATTACAGAAGCTTTAACAAAACTAGCTGATAATTCTTACACACAAGAGAGTAAAGCAGTTTTAAGTCAAGCTGTTAAGAACGCTCAAAACACAATGAATACAGAAAAACCTACAAATGATATGATTAACTCTGATATTTCAGCGGTTGAGATGGCAATTCAAGGCTTAGAAGAAGTAACAATAGTTACAGATTCAATAATTGTTGTAGAGGAAGAAAATTCAGTAGCAGGCGAGACAGTAGAGGTTTCAATAACACTTGAAAACAATCCTGGAATTTCAGCTATGAAATTAACAGTAAACTATGATGAAACAGCTCTAAAACTTGTAGGAATTACTTATGGTGATGAATTTACTGGTGCTTACCAACATACACCAGCTGATTTAGGCTCACCAGTAAACCTAAACTGGGTATCATTAAGCGAAGTAACAACTAATGACGTTATATTTGCAAACCTAAAGTTTGAGGTTTTAGACACAGCCACAGAGGGCGTATACGACATAACAGTTACATATGACCCAGAAAATGTACACGATGAATTAGCACAAAATGTAACTTTTGACATTGATAATGGTTCAGTAGAAGTTATGGATTATGTTCTAGGCGATGTAAACGGCGATGGTATGATTAATAACAAAGACGTATTTAGGCTACTTAATTATGTATCAGACAGTAGCACAGTTATATTAATCTATGCAGCAGACCTAAACGACGATGGACGAATTGATAATGCAGACGTATTAGCTTTATTCAGTATGGTTTCGACAACTATATAATTTTTTGAACGGGTGGCTTTAAAAGTCATCCGTTTTTTATTTTGATTTAATTGTATTTTTTTTCAAAAAGATTGAAACTTTAAAAATATTATGCTACAATACTAATGAAAATGCAAAAAAGGAAGTGTAACTTTATGAGTAACAATCGTTTATGGTATAAACAGCAAGCTAAAGACTGGGTAGAGGCCTTGCCAGTTGGCAATGGTTTTATGGGAGCTATGGGTTTTGGTGGCGAGGAGGGTCTTTATGACCTTTCTGAGAATACTTGTTGGTCTGGTGAAAAACAAGAAAATCAAGTGCCAAAAAATGCAGCCTATTACATGAAAAAGGGTAGAGAAGCTCTTAGAAATGGCGAGGTTGAGTTAGCGCACCAATTATTTAAGAAATGTCAAGGCAACAACCACAACTATGGAACACAATTACCTATGGGTAAGCTATACTTAACAATCAACGATAAGTGTAGTGAGCAAACCCGTGAGCTAAATATTGAAGACGGAGTTCTTACAGATGAATTAATCTTTGATAAGAAGAAAATCACACGTAAACTTTTCGCCTCTCACGAAGAGCGTAGCATTAGGTTTAGTTTAGATGGCGAAATTTCTTCAATGAATGTAAATCTAGTAGGCTTAAACCCAATGGTTCAAAAACTTGATGATAACTGCATTAAGGTGGACGGAATTGCACTTGAAAATCAGCACAGTGATGGATTGCACGGTGTTAAATACACAATGATTTTAAAATTTGAGACCGATGGTAAATCAGAGTGGAGCAGATATGGTCTACATGTTGAAAATGCTACTTATGTTAAAGGTATAGTTTATGCCCAAACTGACTATAGAAACGCCGATATAGAAGCTCTTTTAAATGAGAGAATTTCAGTGGCACAAGAGATTACTTTTGAAAAATCACTTGAAACACATTTAGCATCTCACCGTGAACTAATGAATAGATGCGTGTTAAAACTACCTAAAAATAGTAATTCAGATTTGCCAACAGATGAACGCAGAAAAATGTATGAAACAGACAAGACAGACTTAGAATTGATTTCACTATTCTTTGAATATGGAAAATATGTAATACTAGATTCATCACGTGTGAACTCTGAACTTCCAGCGGCATTACAAGGCGTTTGGAACGACAACAGAGCCGCCAGAATGTGTTGGACTGACGATATGCACCTTGATATAAACACTCAAATGAATTATTTTGCGGTTGATTTACTGGGAATAGGTGAGTGTGAGCGTCCTTTATTTAACTTCTTAAAGAATGTTCTAATGCCTAGCGGTGAAGAAGTAGCTAAGTCTTTATACTGTGCAGATGGTTGGATTGCCCATGTTGTCACAAATGCACACGGTTTTGCTGCCCCTGGTTGGAGTACTCAATGGGGATTTTTCCTAACTGGTGGTGCGTGGATGGCTCTTGACATTTGGAGACACTACAGATACAGCTTAGACAAAGAATTTCTAGCAGAGTATTATCCTGTTATGAAAGGTGCTGCACAGTGTTTAAGTGAATTGCTAGAGCTTGATGAAGAAGGCAATCTTGTGCTTAATCCTTCTATTTCACCTGAAAATATGTACGTTATAGATGGCAAACCTTACGCTATGGTTAGAGGTTCTGTTGTAGACACGACTGTCTGCCGTTGTCTGTTTGACGCTGTAATTAATTCAGCTGAAATTCTAGGTGACTGTGATGAATTTACACAAACATTAAAATCACAAGTTCCACTGTTGCCAGACTTCAAGATAGGTAGTAGGGGACAATTACTTGAGTGGATGGAGGAATATGAGGAGTTTTGGCCTGACCACCGTCACACAAGTCACTTAATGGCGTTGTATCCTTTCGAGACTATTGATTGCGCTGAACGCCCTGATCTTGCAAAGGCTTGCGCTAAATCTATAGACATGAGATCAGAGATGGATGGCGGAGACATAATCCTAACTAACTGGGCTGCTAATTTGTTGCTTGCGTATTATGCAAAAATGCAAATCAAAGAGAAGACAACCGAAATTATCGACAGCACCATGACTAGACTTAGCCGTGATAACCTAATGGTTACACATGATGGTCCTACTACTTTATATACAGGTGGAATTTACGAGCTAGACGGCAACACTGGTCTTACGGCTGGAATTTGCGAAATGCTTCTTCAAAGTAAAGGCGACGATTTAAGAGTGTTCCCTTGCTTGCCTAACGAATGGAAGTGTGGCGAAATTAAAGGTATTCATGCCCCTGGTAAAGTGACACTTGACTTATCATGGGATGAAAACACAGTCACTGTAAAAACTGAAAATAATATTCCTTGCGTTGTGTATCAAGGTGAAAAAACTGAGAACGCAACAGGAACTATTACTTTTAACAGGAAATATTAATAGAATGTAAACAAATGAAAAAATCTCCTTTTATATGGCTAAACTCAATAAAGTTGAAGAAAAATTGAGTTTGAGTTGAAGTTGAGTTGAAGAACTTGTGTGATAATAACACTCGTAATCAACAAACAATATAAAAGGAGATTAATTATGTTAAAGATTAAAAATATTCACAAAAAGTATAAGCTTGGAGAGCTTGAGCAAGTTGCATTGAACGAGGTAAGCCTTGAACTTAGAAGAAACGAGTTTGTTTCTATTTTAGGTCCTAGTGGTTCAGGTAAAACTACTCTACTTAATATTATAGGCGGACTTGATAAGTACGACAGTGGTGATCTTGTAATCAATGGAGTTTCCACTAAGAATTATAAAGACAGAGATTGGGACACATACAGAAACCACACAATAGGTTTTGTCTTCCAAAGTTATAACCTAATAAGCCACCAAACTATTTTAGCAAACGTTGAGTTAGCACTAACAATAGGCGGTGTTTCAAAGGCAGAAAGAACTAAACGTGCTAAAGAAGCTCTTATAAAAGTTGGTCTTGAAAAGCACTTAAATAAAAAACCTAATCAGTTATCAGGCGGACAAATGCAAAGAGTTGCTATTGCTAGATCACTTGTAAATGACCCCGATATATTACTAGCAGACGAACCTACAGGCGCACTTGACACCGAAACTAGCATACAAATCATGGAACTGCTAAAAGAAGTTGCAAAAGAAAAGCTTGTTGTCATGGTAACTCATAACCCTGAATTGGCAGAAGAATATTCAACAAGAATTATCAAGCTAAAAGACGGAAACATAGTTGATGACTCAAACGAGTATGTATCAAAAAAAATGGTGGCAGATGCAGGAGTAAGAGGCAAACAGAAAAAGTCTAAAATGAAAATGATGACATCTTTCGCTTTAAGCTTAAGCAACCTTAACACAAAGAAAAAACGTACCCTGCTAACTTCATTCGCCGGTTCAATAGGAATTATAGGAATAGCTCTTATTTTATCGTTATCAAACGGTGTAAACTCTTATATTAACGATTTACAGCGAGACACAATGGCGTCATACCCAATTACAATTTCTGAAGAATCCATAAACATGACTGCAAATATGCCGATGAATAGACCTACTTCAGCTGAAGTAGCAATTCAAACAGGTAGCATAACTACTGATTTTAACCAATTAGAGACAGCTAACGATTTCACTATTACAAATAACCTAACTCCTTTTAAAGAGTATTTAGATGATGAAAACAGTGAGATAGCTCAATATCTAGGCGAAGAGGGTATTCATTATTCTTATAATACTTCATTTTCAGTATATGCCTATGATAAAAACAATTTGCTAATCAACACAGATTCAGACCCTGATGAGTTATTGGAAAGCTCTAACTCTATGCAAATGCAAGGCGGAGACCCTAGCCAAATGATGACGATGATGATGGCAGGCTCTTCATCTTCAAGTGGTGCATCTAATTTCACACAATTGACTACAGCACCAGACGGTTCATCTATAAATGAAACAGTTAAACAAAACTATGAATTGCTTACTGGTTCATGGCCGGAAAATTACAATGAAGTGTTAATTGTAGCAGATGATAACTACCAAATTTCAGCTGAAACATTATATCAAATAGGTCTTATAACAGCAGATGAATATAAGGATTACGCTGAACAAATTGAAGATGATGTAGAATTGGAGCAAATAAACTTCACATATCAAGATATCCTAGATCATAATTTCTACTTGCTTACAAACAGTGATAAATATGTAGAGAACGAAGACGGAACATTCAGCCTAGTTTCAGAGCAAGACATATACATGAATAACGAAGTAAAAGACAGAATGCAAGAGCTTGACATTGTTGGTATAATTGCTCCTGTAGAAGGTGCAGTAGATGCAAGCATTTCTACAAGTGTAGCATATACATCTGCACTAACTGATTATATCATTGAAACTTCAAACAATAGTCCAGTTGTATCAGCTCAAGAGCAATCAGAAGATATAAACATTCTTACAGGCGCAGGTTTTGAGGCAGAAACTGATGAAGAAAAAATTGAAGACATAACAGAATATATGTCAAACCTAGGGGTAGCAGAAAAGGCGGACCTATATTCACTAATTATGTATTATTCACAAGATAATACACAAGAGCAAACAAGTCAGCCTACTCAAACAGGTACAGTAACTGATGAAATGTTAGCTATGATGCTTGATAATTGGTTAGCAGAAGACCCAGATACTGATGCTTTATTGACACTTTATGACGAAATGTTAGGTGGATCATACGACGAAAACCTTAAGAATTTTGGTAAAGTAGACTACAACTCACCAAGCGCTATAAATATATATATAGATACTTTCGAGGATAAAGACGGCGTAACATTAAGCATTGAAAACTATAACGCTAATGCAAGCGAAGAAAACCAAATAGTATATGTAGACTATGTAGAATCTCTAACTTCTGTTATGACTACTATGGTAGACACAATCTCATATGTATTAATTGCATTCGTAGCAGTTTCACTAGTGGTTTCATGTATAATGGTTGGTATTATAACTCATATTTCTGTAATTGAAAGAACTAAAGAAATAGGCGTTCTAAGGGCGTTAGGAGCTTCAAAAGCTAATATATCTCAAGTGTTCAACGCAGAAACTCTAATTATAGGACTTTGTTCAGGCTTAATAGGTGTTGGAGCTACCATGCTTATAAATATTCCAGTAAATGCAGTCATAACAAGTCTTTTAGGCGACGCTTCTGTAAATGTAAGTCTGTCAGTAGCAGCTGGTGCAATTCTAATGTTAATCAGCGTTGTTGTAACAGTAATCGGTGGTCTTCTACCAGCTAAAAAAGCAGCACAAAAAGATCCAGTTATCGCTTTAAGATCAGAATAATTTAAACTTTAAAAATAGTTCCAATATCTTTTCCGTCAAGTAAATCATAAAGATTATTAGGATTATTACCGTTAATAATACAGGTGTGGGTGTTAGAATTTGAGGCAATTTGAGCCGCCTTAAGTTTAGTTATCATCCCACCTGTTCCTCTTTTAGAGCCAGCATCTCCGGCATAGTTTAGAATTTCGTCATTGATATTTGTGACAATTGGAATTCTTTTAGCATCTTTATTGCTTCTAGGGTCGGCTGTATATAATGCGTCAATATCAGTTAAAATTACAAGGCAATCGGCATCTACAATATTTGCAACTATAGCAGACAATGTATCATTATCGCCAAAATTTTTACCTTCAAGTTCAGCGGTAGCTACAGTGTCATTCTCGTTAACTATAGGGATTATGTTCATTCCTATTAATTCTTTAAAGGTGTTCTCTATATTTTTTCTTGAAACAGGGTTATTAACATCTTCGGCAGTCAGCAAAACTTGCGCTACAGTGTTGTTGTATTCGCCAAAGAATTTATCATACATAAACATAAGTTCACATTGACCAACGGCGGCTAAGGCCTGTTTCTTAGCTGTGTCAGTTGGTCTTTCGCTTAATCCTAGCTTTCCTACTCCTACACCTATTGCACCAGATGAAACTAAAACAATTTGTTTTCCTGAATTTTGCAGATCGCAAATTGTCTTGCAAAGATTTTCGATTAATCTTAAGTTCATTTTTCCATTTTCATATGTAAGTGTAGAAGTACCTACTTTGACTACTATAGTTTGACAGTTTTTTAACATGTTAATATCCTCATTATTTCATTTATTAGGGTTATTCTAACATGAAAACTTTGAAAAATCAACAATTTTATAATTATTTTTATTAGTTGTTCACACAATATTAATAAAAATGTATTATCATATATTATTATAATTATTGTATTAGAGAGGCGATTATATGAAACAATTTAAAACAGAATCAAAAAGAATTTTAGATTTAATGGTAAACTCAATCTACACTCACAAAGAAATATTTTTAAGAGAAATTATTTCTAACGCTAGTGACGCTATAGACAAACTATATTACAAGTCAATAGGCGAAGGCGGAGTTTCAGGTTTGTCAAGAGACGATTTTGAGATTGGCATTAAGATTGATAAAGAAAACAGAACTGTTACAATTTCTGATAACGGAATTGGTATGACAGCAGACGAGCTTGAAAATAACTTAGGTGTTATTGCTAAGAGTGGCTCGCTTGACTTTAAGTCAAATAATGAGAAAAATGAAGAAATTGATATTATAGGTCAATTCGGTGTAGGTTTCTATTCTGCTTTTATGGTTGCAGATAAAATTGAAGTAACTTCTAAGGCTTTTGGCAGTGATAAAGCTTACCTATGGACATCTTTAGGTGCAGAAGGTTATGACATTGAAGAGACTGAAAAAGATACAATAGGAACTAAAATTGTGCTTCACATCAAAGAGAATGCAGAAGAAGTTGACTATGATAAATTCTTAGAGCAATACAAAGTGCAATCTTTGGTTAAAAAGTATTCTGATTATATCCGTTATCCTATTAAAATGGAGATGGAGAGAAGTAACCCAAAAGAGGACAGCGAGGGTGAGTACGAACACTTTACAGAGGAAGTTACTCTTAACAGCATGATTCCAATTTGGAAGAAATCAAAGTCAGAGTTAGCAGAAGACGAGCTAGACAACTTCTATAAAGAAAAGTTTATGGATTGGCAAAATCCTATAAAGACAATAAGCACAAAGACAGAGGGTACAGCTACTTTCAATGCTCTTTTGTTTATTCCAAAGACAGCTTCAATGGATTACTATAGCAAAGAGTTTGAAAAAGGTCTACAATTATACGCAAGCGGTGTCTTGATAATGGAGAAGTGTTCTGATCTATTGCCTGATCACTACAGCTTTGTAAAGGGTCTAGTTGACTCTCAAGATTTATCACTTAATATTTCAAGAGAGATGCTTCAACACGACAGACAACTAAAACTAATTGCAGGTAGATTAGAGAAGAAAATCACATCAGAGCTTAAGTCTATGCTTAAAAACGACAGAGAAAAATATGAAGAATTTTTCAAAAGTTTTGGTCTACAACTTAAGTTTGGAACTTATAATAAGTATGGAATGCACAAAGATGAGCTAAAAGATTTACTGTTATTTACAAGCTCTAACGAGAAAAAACTTACTACAATTGCAGAATATGTAGCTAGAATGCAGGAGTCACAAGAGAATATTTATTATGCTTGCGGTGAATCAGTAGACAGAATTGCAATGCTTCCACAAGTTGAGGCTGTAAGCTCAAGAGGTTATGAAGTTTTATTCCTAAGCGATAATGTAGACGAGTTTGCACTTAAAGTTCTAATGGAATACGAAGGTAAACAATTTAAGAATGTTTCTGACGAAAACCTAGACCTTGCAACTGACGAGGAAAAAGCAGAAACAGAAAAGAAAAAAGAAGACAACAAAGACCTACTAGAGCTAATGAAAAATAGCCTAAACTCAAAAGTAGCAGACGTTGTTTTATCATCAAAACTTAAGAGCCACCCAGTTTGCATATCTTCACACGGAGAAATAAGCATTGAAATGGAAAAAGTAATTAACTCTATGCCAAATGCTGACAAGGTAAAGGCAGAAAAAGTATTAGAGATTAACCCTAACCACACAGTGTTTGCTTCATTAGTGAAACTATTTGAAGAAGACAAAGAAAAGCTATCCATATACGCCGAGATACTGTACAATCAAGCCTTGATTATTGAAGGCTTAGAGATTGAAGATCCTGTAGATTTTTCAAATAAAATTTGCAGTATAATGTAAGGAGTGGGTTAAGATTTACAATTTACAAAACAATCAAAACATGGTGTTTGATAAAAAATTTGGTCATATAGATGCTGAAACTTTAAAGCGTAAAAAAATCAAATCACAAGTCACAGGATGTGCCGTTACTGCGTTGATGTTTTTTGCTTCTACTTTTGTTATATCATTTATTTTTGAAATATTTCTTATATTCATAGGTGGAATGTTTGGTTTGAACATTTATGCCATGATGTTAAGTTCTGTTCCATTTAGTATGATGTACACCGCCTTAGTTAGTTCTTTGGCAATATTTATACCATCATATATATATTTAAAAGTGTCTGAGACCAAATTTGATGATGTTATCTATACAAAAAAAGCAAATGCTTCTGCTCCTTTGTATGTTTTTGCGGCATCATCGCTTGTACTTCTTATAAATATTCCTATAAATCTTGTAGTCGAAATGTTAGGTCAATACGGTGTAGAAATTTCTGCACCGAGTATTGCAGTAGCGCATGATCCACTTTCAATTATTTCTCTATTTTTTGCGATAGCTGTAATTCCAGCCTTGTTTGAAGAGTTTTTATTCAGAGCCGTTATACTAGGCAAATTAAGAAGATATGGCGATGCTTTTGCAATAATTGTTTCAGGCTTATTGTTTGGTTTGGCTCATGGAAATCCTGTCTCTTTTGTAGCAACTTTTGTTATGGGCATGGTTTGGGGATTTATCTACATTAAAACTTCTAACATATGGGTTCCTGTTGCAATGCACTTCTTAAACAATGCACTTTCAATTACAATGACACTTTTAGCTGAATCTAGTTTACCGCAAACTCAAGTAGAATTGATAATTGCTACTATATTTATTGGAGTAATATTAATTGGAGTAATCTGCACTGTATTTTTATTAATAAGAGAGAGAAATAATCTTCATTTAGAGAATAATTTCAGAGACCTTAGCACTGGCGAGAAAGTAAAAGCTACAGTAACCTCATTAGGTTTTATAGCTTATGTAGTATTCACTGTGTTGCTAACAGTTCTGTTAATATGAACACTGAATTTTTGCCGAATAAAAAACATATGTTGCAATGCTTAAAGCTTGCAAAAATAGCAGGTGATTTAGGTGAAGTGCCTGTCGGTGCGTTGATTGAACTTAATGGAGAGGTAATAGCCTTTAGCCATAATCTAAAAGAAAGCTTATTAGACCCGACAGCACATGCCGAAGTTCTAGCAATTAAGCAGGCTTCAGAAAAACTTGGAACATGGAGACTTAGCGGTGCTAATATCTACATAAGCCTTGAGCCTTGCCCGATGTGCATGGGTGCTATAATCAATTCGAGAATAGACAGAGTGATTTTTGCAGCACATGAACAGCGGTCAGGTTGCCTTGGTGGATTGGTAGATTTTACAAAAATGAATTTTACTCATACGCCTTTAGTATACAGAGGCTTTATGGAAGAAGAGTCTCTTGAACTTATGAAAAGTTTTTTTGCAAAATTAAGGTAATTTTCTAAAATAGGCTTGAATTTTCTTAGAGTTTATGCTATAATTTAGTGAAGTAAATACAAGGAGGTTTATTATGGGAGCTATAGAGATCGTTTTCGCAAGTTTACTTATAGTTTTTTCACTTGTTCTTATTGCGGTTGTGCTTTTCCAAGAGGGAAATCAAAAGAATTTAGGCGCAATCAGTGGTGCTGCTGATACATTCCTTTCTAAGAATTCAGCCAGAACAGTGGATGCAATGTTAGCAAAAGGTACAAAATTCTTTGCAATAGGATTTTTCTTAATTGTAATTGTTGTAAATATAGTAATGTATTTCACATGATAAGAATTTATTTAGACGGCTTTAAAAGCCGTCTTATTGCATTTAAAGGGAAGTTATGGAAAAAATAGAGTTAATTAATAGCATAGAAACATTAAAAGATGTGTTCGGCGTTAAGATAGAGGCAACCGCAAAAACATACAGCGAAATAGATAATCAAATTATGCTTTGGAAGAGTAAGGATACATATTACTGTTTGTGGGGTGATAATATGACTGTAAGCGGTGAACCCTGCAAAGAATTTGTTAAACTAATTTCACCTAAGACTGTTTTGTGTTCAAGCGATAAACTAAATTTGAAAGCAATACAAAAAGGTGAAGTTTTAGTTAAAAAAATAGATGGAAATAAAAAAGAAATACCATGCGTGTATTTTGATAGAATTAAAGAAGTTTATGAGCTTTTAAAAGATTGCTCAATGAAGCTCGATTATGAAGGATTTATGCTTGACACTCTTTTAAAATTAAGAAGAGGACAGGGTTTAATTTCAACTATAATTGAAGATGGAAAAATAGTAGCGGTAGCCCTATGTTCATATATTACAAGCGATTATGCGATTGTAACGGCAATTGCTACTAAAAAAGAATATAGATATAAGGGTTTAGGAAGAAAAGTCTTGCAAGAATTAGAGAATGGACTTTCAGGTAGAACTCTTTATTTGCTTAAAGAAGAAAATGAAAATGACATTTTTTATAATAAAATGAATTATAATTACCTTAAACCATGGTTTTTATTTGCTCGTTAAAACGCATAAATTGATGTAGGGGCGGACATTATCCGCCTATGAAACTTAGGTAAAATTACTAAATTTTTAGGCGGATAATATCTAGACTTATTGATTATGCAGTTCCAATGTAGGGGCGATCCTGTGTGGTCGCCCGAAAACTAGCAGTTATTAGTAAACCCACGGGCGACCACACAGGGTCGCCCCTACTACCTTGTAAAGTTTAAAACTTGACATTTAAACCATGTAAGAAATATAATCCAGACGTGCCTCATAGGAATATTATTGTAGGGGACGGGTTTTCCGTCCCGAAAAAACTAGCTGTTTTAGCTAACTACCCACGGGGCGGAAAACCCGCCCCCTACATGGTTGAATGTAAAGTTCTTTAATTAACATAGTACTACAATATAGCATTAAGTTTGCTTAGATTTTATAAAATAAAGTATAAACAGGAGAAAAATATGCACAATTATTTTAATATAGATAAAGACATAATAGAATTAGGAATCAAGGCAGAGAGTCGCTGTGCCGAGATATTCAAAGAAATTGACGAAACTACCAGATATAATCAGCAAAAAATGCAGGCAGCTTTTCACAAAGCAGGTGTCAGTGAAAGTCACTTTATAGGTAGCACTGGTTATGGATATGGCGATAGGGGAAGAGATGTCCTAGATGAAGTTTTCGCTTTTGCCCTAGGTGCAGAGGACGCCCTAGTAAGAACTAATTTTGTGAGTGGTACTCACACTTTAACAGTCGCACTTTTTGGCTTGTTGCGTCCAAATGACAAGATGATTTGCGTTAGTGGTAGACCTTACGACACACTGCTTGGAGTAATCGGAGTAGAGCGTGAGTGTGACGGAACGCTTAAAGATTATGGTATAGAGTATTCTCAAATAGAGCTACTCGATGACGGTGAACTAGACTATGAAACAATCGAGAACACTTTAGACGATAGCTACAAAATGGTGTACATTCAGCGTTCAAGAGGTTACTCATTAAGAAGAAGTCTAAGAGTTGAAGACATAGAAAAAGTAGTAAAAATTGCAAGGAAGAAAGCTCCTAATGCCATAATAATGGTTGATAATTGCTATGGTGAGTATGTGCAAAAAATAGAGCCTTGTGAAGTCGGTGCAGATATTGTAGCAGGTTCACTTATTAAAAATCCTGGTGGTGGAATTGCCCCAACTGGTGGATATATTGCAGGTAAAAAAGAGCTTGTCGAGAAATGTTCTTACAGGCTTACTACTCCTGGAACAGGCAGAGAAATAGGCTGTACACAAAATAATCTACATCTGTTCATGGGTGCGTTTAACGCTCCACAAGTAACGGGCGAAGCACTTAAGACAGCAGTTTTCGCCGCATCTCTATTTGATTTAATGGGATATGAAGTTAGCCCTAGTTTTGATGAAAAACGTGCAGATATAATTGAGTGTATCAAGCTTGAAAAGGCGGAAGCGCTAATTGCATTTTGTAAAGGTATTCAAAAGGCGGCTCCTGTTGACTCTTTTGTGGTGCCAGAACCAGCTCCAATGCCAGGGTACGACAGCGATGTCATTATGGCAGCTGGTGCGTTCCACCTAGGAGCATCAATTGAGTTATCGGCAGATGCTCCACTAAGAGAACCGTATGCCGTATGGATGCAAGGCGGACTAAATTATAACAGTGGACACTTAGGCGTTTTACTTGCGGCTCAAACCATGAAAGAGGCATCAAAATGAACCGCCGTTTAATTTGGCTTGACTGTGCCAAAGCTTTTGCAATGCTATTAGTTATATTTGATCATAGCTCACACCTTTTGTTTATAGGACAAGATTTACTAAACTTTTCATATTCGGCGTTAAGCATATTTGTGGTACTTTCGGGCATAAGTACAGCCATGGCATACAGTGAAAAATTAGATTTTAAATCACATTTAATGCGTTTAAAAATCTTAATCATTGAGTATGCCATAGCTAGTTTGATTTATCATGTCGTGATTTATAGACAGTTTAACCTAAATATATATTTTGGTAGCCTTTTAGCCTTTGACGTAATAACCGCATTTTATTACTTCTTTGTATTATTCCAGTTGGTATTGATAAGTCCATATTTATTAAGATGGTTTAATGCTAACAAAAAACATAGAGTATTATTCTGTGTAGGTTCATTAGTGTTAGCATTTATATTATCTATAATATTCTTTAAGTATACTATGATGATACCATTATACGGGGCAGGTTCATTCCTCTTAGGAGCAAGTTTTTTCTTCTTGTTCTGTTTAGGAATAGTGTTAGTTAAGTTAGATGTATTTAAACTGATGAATAAGAATAGATACGTTATTTTTATTATTTCTTTAACTGCTACAATTATTTGGTTTAATATTGAAACTAATGAAATGTTCATAGAGCTTTTTGGCTATGGAATTAATCCACCTGGTGTTGAAATTATAGTTTTCACCATGCTTATTTTGCCGTGTCTTTATACAGGCTTTACAATAATTGAGAAGTTACCAATTAAAGTAATACTTAAGCCAATAAGCTTTATAGGTAGAAATACATTGTATATCTATATGTATCATATTTTGGTAAGAGACTTTTTACAGTCGGTAGTTTTAGAGCATACCAATGAGCCTATCATATTATTTATTGTTATTTGTTTGCCTATGATGATAATACCATCGTCTGTATCTGTTTTAAAAAAGAGAATTAAAAAACTTAAGCTAACTTAAATGTACATTGTATGGGAGGGTCTCCGTGCAGACGTGTTGATTAGGATTTTGGGTGAAAAATAAATTCGTTAAAACTCACAAATTGATGTAGGGGACGGGTTCTTTCTTAATCAACACGTCTGGTCTCCGTGTCCTCCCCTACAATCAGTAGTAAAGTTTAGATAAAACAATGTACTACAATATTTTATCAAATTCTACAATCTGTTACAGTTTTTCAATCTCGACAATTGCAAGAGGCATCAAAGATATAAACACTACAATTCCCCATTGTGTTAGAGTAAGGGCAGTAGTCTTAAATGCAACACTGAAAAACGGTAAAACTATTACCATAACCAATAGTAAAGCACACATAATAGCACTTAAAGTAAGCCATTTATTTGGCTTTCTTTTTTTTGAAAAAATACTGTGTTCGCTTGAAACATTAAAGCTATGAACCAATTGAGACAAACAAAGCACAGCAAAACACATGCTCCTACCAATAACAGGATTACTAGGGTCTATATCAAAATAAGTTCTTCCAATAATAAATGCTATAAGTGACAAAGCGCCTATTAATGCACCCTCTACAATCATAGAGAAACACATTTGAAAGTCTAAAATTCCCTTTTTACCCTCTGGAAAAGCTCTCTCCATTATTGAGTCATCAGATTTACCCGACCCTAAAGCAAGCGCTGGGAATGAATCTGTTACTAAGTTTACCCATAAAATCTGTGTTGCTAACAACGGAATAGGCAATCCCAGTAAAAAACTAGAAAAAATTAATAGTATTTCACCCATGTTGCATGAAAGTAAAAAGTGAATAGTCTTTTTTATGTTGAGGAAAATTCCACGCCCCTCTTTTACAGCTTCTACAATTGTGGCGAAATTATCATCAGTTAAAACCATGTCGGCAGCAGACTTTGCAACCTCAGTTCCATTTTTGCCCATGGCACAGCCAATATCTGCACATTTAAGGGCAGGAGCGTCGTTTATTCCGTCACCTGTCATGGCTATAAGATTTCCATTTGCCCTAAATGCTTTAACAATTCTAACTTTATCCTCTGGTGTAACTCTAGCGAATACCTTATAATTATGTATTATCTTGGCTAGTTCTTCATCAGTAGTCTCACTTAACTTTTGTCCTGTCATATGTCTTGAACCAGATTCATAAATTCCTATTTTTTTTGCAATTGCAACCGCTGTATCTACCTGATCACCTGTTATCATAACGGCTGAAATGCCGGCTTTTTTACATAAAGCAACCGCCGTTTTTGCCTCTTTACGTGGAGGATCTTCTATTCCTATTAAACCACAGAAAGTAAGGTTGCTTTCTATATTGTTGCCAATAGTGTCTATCTCTTTTTTAGCTACTGCAAGAACACGTAACGCCCTTTTTGACATGTCTTGATTAAGATCTAGTATCTTTTGCATATAGCTAGCATTTAAAATCACTTTATCGCCATTTATCTGAATATGTGTACACAATTTTATTAAATAGTCGGGTGCACCCTTTGTGATTACAAGATTAGAGTTACCGCTTTTGTGAATTGTAGTCATTAGCTTTCTTGAAGAAGTGAAAGGAATTTCTTTAATTCTTGGAAACTGCTTTTTGTAGTCATCTAATTCTTTAGAGAAGGCTTTTACTATTGCTGTCTCTGTTGGCATACCGCTAAATTTACCATTAGGTGATTTTTCTGAATTGTTACATAGTGATGCTAATGCTAGTATTAATCTGCGTTCCTCAGAACTTTGTGAGAGTACGCCCTTAGTGTTTACGACTTCAACAACAGTCATTTTATTCTCTGTGAGTGTGCCTGTTTTGTCGGAACAAATTACATTTACACTGCCTAAAGTTTCAACAGCCGATAGTTTTCTGACTATCGCTTTTTTTAATACCATTCTTTTAACTCCCACCGAAAGAACAATTGTGACGACGGCTGTAAGGCCTTCTGGTATGGCTGCAACTGCTAGACTGATTGAATTAAGTAACATTTCAAGCGGTGGAATGTCTTTAAATAAACCTAAAGCAAATATAATGCCGCAAATCACTACCACGACTATTCCTAATATTTTTCCTGTTTGATTAAGCTTTTTTTGTAGCGGTGTTTGTGGAGTCTTTTCTTTTTGTAGAAGTGTTGCGATTTTTCCAATTTGAGTATTCATTCCGGTTTCACAGACTATTCCTTTGCCGTGTCCTGAGCTTATGGCACAGCCTGAAAAAAGCATGTTTTTTTGTTCTGAAACAGGAGTGTTTTTGTTTAGTACAATATTAGAACTCTTATATGATGGCACACTCTCGCCAGTGAGTGAACTTTCTTCCGACGATAATTCTACGCTGTCTATAAGTCTAATATCTGCTGGGGCAATGTCTCCGGCTGTAAGAATAACTATGTCTCCACGGACAAGATATCTGCTCTCAACTTTTTTCTTTTTTCCGTTTCTAATAATTGTGGCTATAGGAGAGCTAATTTTTTTTAAGGCCTCTATAGCCTTTTCTGCCCTGTACTCTTGAACAGTTCCAATTATTCCATTTGCTAATACTATAGCTAAAATAATAAAAAAGTCGTAATATTCATGTTCTCCGCTAAAATATGAAACTGCTAACGAGACAAAAGCAGACACTAAAAGAATAATAATCATAAAGTCTTTAAATTGGGAAAAAAACTTTCCTACAATGCTTTCTCTCTTTTTGTCTGTAATCTCGTTTAGTCCCTCGTCATTTAACCTTCTTTGCGCCTCCGCAGAACTAAGACCTGTTTGAGCGCCTGAACCTAGTTCTTTTAGTACCGTTGTGATGTCCTTAAAATAAAAAGCCATAATCTATTCCTCTCCGTTCTTTCTCATAGAAATATATGAGAAAATGAAATAGATTATGACTTATGAAGTTTGATTAAAATGTATTACGGTTTGTAATTTGTGTCGCTTGTGTTAATTAGAAAATGCTGATGTAGGGGAATGGGCTTATAAAATTTAACGATTCAATGTAAATCAATTTATTAAAACGCACAAATTAATGTAGGGGCGGATATTATCCGCCTATGAAATTTAGGCGAAATTGCGGGCTTTTTAGGCGGATAATATCCGCCCCTACATAGATAAATTTTCCTAATAGGCAAGTCTGCACTGAGTACTAAAACTAAACATTAAGATTGATTAAGTCCTCAAGTTGATATCCTCCCATTCATTGCTTTATGAAATTTATAGAATTAAACTTAGCAGTTCAAAAGAGTATCTAAACGCTGGGTGAAATTCCAGTGTTCTTTTAGTTTCTTGTATTCCTCAAGACTTTTTTTGGATTTTTCACCTGTGTACACTGCTTTAATCAATACATTTTTAGGGGTGTGTTCTGTCTCTATAAATTCGGCTATCTCGCATTTATAGCCTACTGTTTCAAGCAGTAAGGCTCTTGAAGTATCTGTAAGCAGCGTAGCTAGTCTTTCTCTCATCAATCCAAAGCCTAATAAAGCCTTGTTTGTTTCACTGCTTAGTTGAGGATTTAACTCATGTTGACAGCAAGGAACAGCTAAAATAACCTTAGATTTCCACTTAACAGCCTGATAAAGTGCCTCATCTGTTGCGGTGTCGCAGGCATGTAAAGATATAACCATATCAAATCCGTCATCACTCTTATACTTGCCAATATCACCATACTCAAAGTGTAAACCCTTAAAATTTAGCTTATCTGCAATAGTTTGGCAATGCTTGACAACATCTTTCTTAAGGTCTAAGCCTATAATCATTGCATCAAGATTTAGTTTTACAGTCAAATAATAATAAAGAGCAAAGCTTAAATATGCCTTTCCGCAACCAAAGTCTACTACTCTTATTATGCGATTTTTCGGGAATTTATCTTTCATGCTGTCGATAAATTCTAAATATTTGTTAATTTGTCTGTATTTATGGTATTTTTCCTTTTTAACTTTGCCGTCTTTTGTGCAAATATCAAGCTCCGTTAGAAAAGGCTCAGTAGGGGAGAGTATATAGTTTTTATCTCTGTCATGACCTTTAATATTCACCTTTTTAGTTGGTTTTGAACTTTTGAATTTAATTTTTTTAGAGAAAGATGTAATGTGAAAATCATTCTCACTGCCATAAATCATACACTGAAAAAATTCATTTAGAAGTAGACTGTGAATTAAATTACTAGCCTCGTCTAAATCTACATTTTTATGAGTAACCTTTTTTTGCTCTGTGAAACAAAATTGAAAGAATGTTTCACCAGATTTTAGAAAAGGTTTAATTAATATTTTATCATATACAACATCTACATTTTTTTGTTTTTGGCTGATTACAGCTGAATGTATACCAGCGATTAAAATTGATTTTATTTTTTCCATATAACTCCTTTGGTTTTAAAAAGACTATATGCGAAATTAATCCCATATAGTCTTTGCATATTAATCTCTTAATTCAACTCTTCTTATTTTACCGCTTATTGTCTTTGGCAGAGCCTCTATAAACTCTACTATACGTGGGTATTTATAAGGAGCAGTCTCTTTTTTTACATATTCTTGAATTTCTTTTTTTAGTGCCTCTGTAGGCTCTGTCCCCTTAGTTAAAACTATTATCGCCTTAACTAATTGTCCTCTAATATCATCAGGAACACCTATAACCGCACATTCAAGAACATATGGTAGTTCCATAATAACACTTTCTATCTCGAATGGTCCAATTCTATAACCAGAAGACTTGATTAGGTCGTCGGTTCTTCCAACGTACCAGAAATAACCATGCTCGTCAACAGTAGCAGTATCACCAGTGTGATAACATGTTCCGATAAATGCCTTGGCTGTCTCTTTTGGTGAGTTGTAGTACTCTTTGAATAGTCCACATGGCTTGCCATCTTCTATATCAATAACAATTTCGCCTGTCTCGTTAACGTCGGCGTCTCTACCGTCTGGCATAAGAACTCTCATTTTATAAAGAGGACTTGCCTTGCCCATAGAACCAGGCTTTGGAGTTGTGCCTACTTGGTTAAATATTGCAAGAGTTGTCTCTGTTTGTCCAAAACCTTCCATAAGCATAAGACCAGTAGCTTTTTTCCATTGCTCAAAAACTTCTGGGTTTAAAGCCTCACCTGCTACTGTTGAATGTTCTATAGAGCTTAAGTCGTACTTCATTAAATCTTCTTTAATGAAAAATCTATACATTGTTGGAGGCGCACAGAAAGTAGTTATATTGTATTTAGCAAACATTTTTAAGATATCGTCCGCTACAAATTTATCAAAATCATAGGTAAATACGGCTGCCTCGCATAGCCATTGTCCGTATAATTTACCCCAAACAGCCTTGCCCCAACCTGTATCAGAAATTGTAAAGTGTAGACCGTTATTATTAACATTATGCCAATATTTTGCAGTAATATAATGCCCTAAACCATATAAATGGCTGTGTTCTGCTATCTTAGGATATCCTGTAGTTCCTGATGTAAAGAACATTAATATAGGGTCTTCGCCCTTAGAGCTATCGGCAGTTCTGTTATAAACATCTGAACATTTAATATATTCACTGTCAAAGTTATGCCAATTATCTTTTTCGCCGTTTGCGATAATTAGAAGTGGTTTTCTTTTGCTTGTTTTAGATGCTAGTTCAGCTTCTGTAGAAACATCACCATCTCCAGTACAAATAATTGCACTTACATCCGCTAAGTTTAGTCTATAAATGAAATCATGCTCTGTAAGTAAATTTGTTGCAGGAATTGCCACAGCACCAATTTTGTGAAGAGCCACAATAGCTATCCAAAATTGATAATGTCTTTTAAGAACAAGCATTACCTTGTCACCTTTTTTTATGCCAATACTCTCGAAATAGTTAGCAGCTCTGTTAGAAAGCTCTTTTATATTTCCAAAAGTAAAACTTCTCTCTTCATACTCACGTGAAATGTGAAGCATCGCTAATTTATCAGGATAAGTGTCAGCGATTTTATCGACAACATCAAAGCCAAAATTAAATGTGTTTTGGTGCTTGTAGCTTATGGACTCTAGTAGTCCATTTTTATCATGAACGGTAGAAATATATCTATCCGCTATGTTCAATAGTGGGAACTCTGTAACTCTATTATTCATTGTTTCTCCTCCAATTTAGCACTTTAAACAGATGTAACGCACCTGTATAAACTTAATTTTATCATCTTTCAAAATGAATGTCAATTAAAAAAATAAAAAAAATGTTAAAATATAAATCTTTAGACGATACTATCAGTATAAAAATTAGAAAGAGAGTTTTTTATGGACAAACAATACGTTAAAGGCGAAAGCTATTTTGTAAGAGAGAATAAAACTGACGTTCAATATAAGTATCTAAACGAGGATTTAAAATGTGAAGTTCTTATAATAGGTGGTGGGGTAACCGCTGCTATCACAGGCTACTATTTTTCTAAAAAAGGCATGGACACAGTTATAATAGATAAAGGCAGAATTGCACACGGAAGCACCTCTATAACAACATCACTGTTGCAGTATGAACTTGATGACAATGCAAAAAAGCTGGTTAATATTTTAGGTGAAAAAAATACAATAAAAGCATATAAACTAGGTGAATTTGCACTTGATGAAGTAGAAAAAATTATTACTGAATGTGGAAATAACTGTGAGTACAAAAAAGTAGATTGCCTTTTGTACAGTTCAAAAAAATCTGAGATAGGGCAGATAGAGGATGAATATAATTTTAGAAAAGAAAACGGATTTGATGTTTGTTTAATTAATGAAGAAAATAATCCTTTTGACTTTGACATAAAGGCAGGAGTTTTGGCTAAAAATGGCGGTGCAGTTTTAGATCCATTTTTGTTCACACAACAACTTTTAGAAAAGTCAAATTTAAGGATTTACGAGAACACAAAAGCAGTAAATATTGTTTATGAAAAAGACTTTGTTACAGTAGAAACCGAATATGGGCATAAAATCAAATGCAAAAAATTAATTGCAGCCACAGGATATAACACCTCATTGTTTACTAAGCAAAAATTCGCAACAAAATACACAACATTTAATTTAATCACTAAACCGCTAGAGAATATAGACAAAATCTTTGACAACACAGTTTTTAGAGACAACAACGACCCTTACCATTATTTCAGAACAACACACGACAAAAGAATTATCATAGGTGGCGAAGACATACGATTTGACCCCGATTTTGACAACAAAGAGCTTGTCTCGAAAAGTTATGAAAATCTGCGACATATGCTCTACAGCGTTTGTGGTGAAAAAATAGAAACGGAATATGAATGTTGCGGAGCATTTGCAACCACGAAAGATAATTTAGGTTTTATAGGTCCAGACCCTAAGCATAAAAACCTTTGGTACTGTCTGGGTTATGGAGCTAATGGAATTTTATTTGCGGTTTTAGGTGGATATTTCCTCTCTAAACTTTATAATGGAGAAGAAGATGAGAACATGAATTTATTTAAAATTGATAGGTTTTAATAATATATTAATAGATATCGAGACTTTTTCTCGGTATCTATTGACTATTCAAGAATAGAATGTTATTATAAGCTTTAAGAGGTGAGAGAAATGATTTTAAATTTCAGAGTGAAAAACTATAAATCTATAAAAGAACTTGTAGAAATAGATTTTGTTGCAAACAAAAGGCTAAAAGAACATGACGACTCTTTAATACATGTTGGAAAAGAAAAAATTCTACCGATAATATCTATCTATGGTGCTAATGCCAGTGGTAAATCTAACGTGATTAATGCACTTTCAGCTATGGCTCGAACTATAGTTAAGGACGATAAAAAAGATGGAATTTTAACATATATTGTACCATTTATATATAGTGAAGAAACAAAGACTCAACCGACTTTTTTTGAAGTAGAAATGCTGTATTCAGAAATAGTATATAGGTACGGCTTTGAATGCGATAAAAAAGGCATACATGAAGAATGGCTGTATCAATCAGAAATTGATGATAGAGAAAATGAAACTGAAGTTTTTTATAGAGATAATGAAAGCTTTGAGTTAAATAAAGACATAGATGAGCAGTTATACACTGATATTTCATCTGCACAGTCAATTACAAACAATAATGAACTAATACTAAATATATTCTATAAAAGAAAAAGATTAGATTATCAGGAGAATATAGAAGAAAAAGATTCTATATTTAGTTCTGCATTATATATGTGTAAGTTTGATTTGCAGTCTATGTTGTGGGGAAGATATGATGATAGTGACACATTTATGCTGAAAATTTCAGAAAAGTTTCTAAAAGATCAAGAATCATTAAGTTTTGCAACTGAACTAGCAAAAGAATTTGACCCATCTATATTAGATTTAAAACATACAACTACGCTCGATGAGGATTTAAATGAAGTAGATAGCTTGCTGACAGTGCGAAAAGGTGAAGATGGAACACTATATACAATGCCTGCAACTATAGAGTCTAGTGGCACTACAAAAACGCTTTACTTAGCTAGAGATATATTTATGGTTTTGAAATTCGGGGGAGTGTTAATGTATGATGAATTAGACACTAAACTACATCCACTTTTACTTAGAAAAATTGTTAGATTATTTACAAATAAAGAGACTAACCCCAAAGGAGCCCAGCTTATACACTCTTCACACAGTTTAATATGCCTTGATAGCAAAGATTTAAGAAGAGACTCTATATACTTTACAGAGAAAAATAATAATTCTACCGAGCTTTATTCACTGGCTGACATCAAAATTAATGGTGAAATTGTTCGTAATGATTTAGATTTTGGAAAGAATTATTTATTAGGTAGGTTTGGAGCTATACCTTTTACAGATGAGGAATAGCGTATGGGTAGAAGAGTTAGAGAAAAGACAAATAGAAGCAGAAATGCTAATCAATTTAAATGGCATGTTTTTTGTGAGGGAGAAAAAACTGAACCAAATTACTTAAAATCATTAAATGATTTCTTAAAAGAGAAATTAAACGACAGTCCAATAAACATTATTCCACATGTAGTTGGAAAAAATGCGATTGAGGTTGTTAGTGATAGTGTTAAATTTTCAAAGAAAAGTGACAGCTTAATAAAAGTATTTGCTTTTTTTGATAAAGATGATTTAACAAAAAAACAATTTGAAGAAGTTATACAAAAAAGCATTAACAACAATATTCTCCCAATATGGTCAAATGAATGTTTTGAGCTGTGGTTTATACTACACTTAGAGTATAGTAGTGCTGAAATTCCTCGAAAACAGTATTATGCTAAACTTACAAAATACCTAGGAAAAGATTATAGTAAATCAGATGAAGATATGTTTAATGTTTTATTTGATAAGATAAATAAAGCATATGACAATAATAAAAAGCTAAACGATTTACATATAAATACTAAATCACCATATGAACAAAATCCTAATACTAAGGTATATGAATTCTTTGATGAAATAGATTTAATAATAAAAGAGCAAAACCAAAAATCATTTTGGGACTTAATTAAAAATATTTAAATTTATCATTGACAAATTAGAAATATGTGGTATAATAAATCTGTTTGAAATATGTCGTAATTCGACATCAAAAATTCCTTGCTCCGTGGAAAATCGGGGCCACAGACCAGAAGGAGGTGCTAAAATGACAGGTATTATCAATTCTTATGAGACTGTTATCGTTGTTTCTGCCAAATTAGGCGAGGAAGGTAACGAGGCTATAATTGAAAAATTTAAGAATCTCATAAACAAAAACGGTACTGTTGAGAGCGTTGACAGTTGGGGTAAAAGAAGATTTGCTTATGAAATCCAAAAGCAAACTGAAGGTTTTTACACACTAATCAACTTCAAATCAGAGGCTGAGTTTACAGCTGAACTTGACAGAAGATACCAAATTGCTGAGGGTATTATGCGTACTCTTATCATCAAGAAAGATCCTAAAGTTCTAAAACCTAAGAAAGTTGTTAAAGTAAAGGCTGTTGCTGAGGAAGCAGTTCAAGCTGAGACTACTGAAACAGTAGAAGCTTAAGTTAAGTGTGAGGTGTAATTATGTTAAATATTGCAGTGATTATGGGCAGACTAACTGCTGACCCAGAACTTAAACACACACCTAACGGTATCGCAGTTAATACTTTCACAGTGGCGGTTGATAGAGGCTATGCTAAGCCTGGGACAGAGAAACAAACTGATTTTATAAATGTTGTTGCTTGGAGAAATACAGCGGAATTCGTTTCTAAGTTTTTCAAAAAAGGCGACATGATAGCAGTTAATGGTTCTATTCAAGTCCGTAACTACACCGACAACAATGGAGTCAAGAGATATGTTACAGAGATTATTGCTGATAATGTAAACTTTACTGGCTCTAAGAAAAGTGATAACAACAACTCAGGCTACCCTGCACCACCACCGGTGTATAATGAGCCTGCAACCACTTATTCTAGTGGTAATGATGAAGATTTTAGGGAAATTGTTGGAGACGATGATTTACCGTTCTAACAATTTTAAATTTTATGATAGGAGGATTTTAAAATGGCTGAAAGAGAAAATCGCCGTCCACCAATGGGCGGAGCTAGAAAAGGTCGCAGAAAAGTTTGTAACTTTTGTGTAGACAGAGCTGACTACATTGATTATAAAGATGTAGCTAAATTGCGTCGTTTCATTTCTGAAAGAGGAAAGATTCTTCCAAGAAGAGTTACAGGAACATGTGCACAACACCAACGTGCTTTGACAATTGCAATTAAACGTGCTCGTCATTTAGCTTTACTACCATTTTCAAGTGACTAATTAAACGAATGACCACTGCCTTTATGGCGGTGGTTTTTGTATAATATTTAGTAGAAAGAGGAACTATGAAATTTGATTTTCATACACATTTTTTTCCTGACAAATTAAAGGGCAAAGTTTACCCAAAACTTAGCGTAATAGCTAATTGTGATTATTACAGGGATGAAACATTAGAGCAGACTTTAATTCAAAACGAAAAAGATGGAATTACACATTTTTTAGGGTTGCATATAGCTACAAATCCATTACAGCAATCATCTGTAAACGACTTTGCAATAGCCTCGCAAAGTGAAAATATGTACTCTTTTGGTTCTGTTCACCCAAAAGCTGAAGGCAGTTTAGAAGAAATATCTAGGCTTAAAGAAAATGGAATAAAGGGGATTAAGCTCCATCCAGATTATCAAGAGTTTTTCTCTAACGATGACTGCATGACTAGAATTTATGAGTTATGTGATAAACTGGGAATGATTGTGGCTTTTCACACAGGTTTCGACCCTTATTCACCTAAGATAATTCACAACACACCAAAGATGTTATCAGAGGTTGCAAAGTCTTTTGAAAACCTTAAAATAGTTGCACTTCATATGGGTGGCATGAAGATGAAAGACGAGGCTATAGAATATCTATCTGATTTAGAGAATGTATATTTTGATACTGCAATTGCTAGTCAGTTTCTTTCGGTTCAAGAATTTAAAGAAATAGTGGATGCAAAAGGTGCGGATAAAATTTTATTTGGAACAGATAGCCCATGGAGTACAGGAGAAATTGAGGCTAAACTTATTGAAGATATAGGTTTAACTAAAGAGCAAAAAGAGTTAATTTACTACAAAAATGCCTTTAATTTGTTAGGCATAGTTTGATTTTTTGCTTACATTAAATTCATAAATTGTTGTTTATTTTAGTGTTTAATAGTAGTGAACATTAAAGTTTGAAAAGATTCAAGGTTAAAAAAAGAAAGGATAGTCACGGGGAACAAACCCGAAGATTTTACCGCATTATGTGTGGTAAAAATGACAAGGTCATGTAATGAAAAAGTTTTTAGGTAAAAATTTTTTACTAGAGAGTGAGACAGCTGAAAAGTTATATCACGAATTTGCAAAAGAAATGCCAATTTTTGACTACCACAACCACTTGAGCGCAAAGGAGATGTATGAGGATATTCAATTTGAGAATATTTCTAAATTGTGGCTAGGTGGCGATCACTATAAATGGAGAGCCATGAGAACAAATGGCATAGACGAGGAATACATTACAGGAGATAAGCCTGACTATGAGAAATTCCTAGCATATGCTAAGACAATGCCTTATGCCTTAGGCAATCCGCTATATCACTGGACACACTTAGAGCTACAAAGATTTTTTGATATTAAAGAAACTTTGTCAGAAAAAACAGCTGAAGCTATCTATGCTAAGTGTAATGAAAAACTAGCCACAAAAGAGTTCTCTGTTAGAAACTTAATTAGACGTTCTAATGTATATGGACTTTGTACTACTGATGATCCAAAAGATGATCTAATGTACCATAAACTTCTAAAAGAAGATGATTTCGAGGTTAAAGTTCTGCCAACATTCAGACCAGATAATTTAATACACCTTGAAAAACCAGCGTTTTTACCATATATTGATAGCTTAAAAGCACTGGATTACAGTGTAGAGAACCTAGAAGATGTTCTAAAATTCTTAGAGGCTAGACTAGATTACTTCCATGAAGTTGGTTGTAGACTTTCTGACCACGGCTTAGACACTGTTATGTATGCAGAGGCTGATTTTGAAGAAGTAGATGCAATATACAAAAAAGCAATAAGCGGATGGACTATCGAGCCTTTAGAGTTAGCTAAATACAAGGGTTACTTAATGACTTTCTTAGGTAAAGAATATAATAAACGTGGCTGGGTTCAACAATATCATATTGGACCTATGAGAAATAATTCGGCTAGAATGTTTGAAAAATTAGGTGCAGACACAGGTTTTGACTCAATAAACGATGGTAACGTTTCAGTTCCATTATCAAGACTTATGGATAGCATGGATAAGACTAGCGAATTGCCAAAAACAATTCTTTATTGCCTAAATCCGGCAGATAATGCTACATTAGTTACTATGTGCGGTAACTTCCAAGGCGGTTCAGTTGGGAAAATTCAATTCGGCTCTGGCTGGTGGTTCCTTGATACTAAGTCTGGAATGATTAAGCAAATGGAAGATTTAGCAGCTATGGGTCTTTTATCAAGATTTATCGGAATGCTAACAGATTCAAGAAGCTTTACTTCTTTTACTCGTCATGAGTATTTCAGAAGAATTATGTGTAATGAGATAGCTAAACTTGTAGAAAATGGCGAATATCCAGCAGACTTTGAAAAACTAGAAGAGATTGTAAAAGGCATTTGCTTTAACAATGCAAAATCATATATTGTATTAGATTAATTGAGGTGGATTATGAAATTAACTTATAGTGGAATTAAAGACACAAAGGCATGGGATGGCGTTAGACTACCTGAGTTTGATGTAGAACAAGCTTGTAAAAATACCGAAACAAACCCACGCTGGGTACATTTTGGTGGCGGAAATATATTCAGAGGATTTGTAGCAAGAGTTAATCAAACTATATTAGAAAAAGGTTTAGCCGAAAGCGGAATAATAGTAGCGGAAACTTTTGATTACGATATAATCGACAAAATTTATGCTCCTTTTGATAACTTAACACTTCTTGTTAGACTTAACGCTAACGGGAACATGGAAAAAGAAGTTATAGCAGGAGTTTCAAAGGCGGTTAAAGTAGATGGTTCAGAAGAGAACTTTGCTAAAATGGCAGAGATTTTTGAGAACCCAAGTCTACAAATGATTAGCTTTACAATCACAGAAAAAGGTTATGCTCTTTGGAAACCAGATGGAGAGCTTCTTGACATAATCAAAAAAGACATAGAAAACGGCACAGAAAAGCCTATGCACGTAATGAGCATTGTTTGCGCACTTCTTTACAAAAGATATCAAGCTGGTAAATATGCGCTTGCAGTTTGCAGTATGGACAACTGTAGCCATAATGGTGAGAAACTAAAAACTTCTATAGTAACACTTGCTAAAAACTGGTGTGAAAAAGGATTTGTTGAGCAAGGTTTTGTAGATTATTTATCTGACGAGAGCGTTGTTTCTTTCCCGTGGTCTATGATAGACAAAATCACTCCAAGGCCTGCTAAATCAGTAGAAGAAGAGTTAGCTAAAATCGGTGTAGAAGACATGGCTCCAATTGTGACTTCAAGAAACACATTTATAGCTCCTTTTGTTAATGCAGAGTCACCAGAGTACTTAGTAATGGAAAATAACTTCCCTAACGGCAGACCAAGATTAGAATATGGCGGAGTTTATTTAACAGATAGAGACACTGTAAATCAAGTAGAGACAATGAAAGTTACTACTTGCCTAAATCCACTGCATACAGCATTAGCGGTTTACGGATGCCTATTAGGATACACAAGAATTTATGAAGAGATGCGTGATGAGCAATTATCTTCATTAGTTAAGAAAATCGGCTATGAAGAGGGCATGAAAGTTGTAGTAGATCCTAAAATAATTGACCCTAAAAAGTTTATTGACGAAGTAATTGGCGAGAGGTTTCCAAATCCATTCGTTCCTGACGAACCACAAAGAATTGCAACAGATACATCACAAAAAGTTGGTATCAGATTCGGTGAGACAATTAAGTCTTATGTAAAATCTGATGAATTAGATGTAAAAGATCTAACATTTATCCCTCTTGCAATTGCTGGTTGGCTTAGATATCTTTTAGGTGTAGATGATAACGGTGAAGCTTTTGAGATTAGCCCAGATCCACTATTGGAAGAGTTAACTTCTAAGTTAGCAACAGTTAAACTAGGTGGAGAGTACAACGGCGAGTTACTAGAAATACTAAAGAACACAAATATTTTCGGTGTAGATTTAGTAGAGGTTGGTTTATCTGATAAAATTGAAGACATGTTTGTTCAATTGATAAAAGGCAAAGATGCAGTTAGAAACACTTTAATCGCTACAATTAACTAAAAAATATTGAAATAATACGTCCTGCAAATTAGTAGGACGTATTTTAAAATACTAACATGTCAAATTAGCTAATTAAATCACGAAACTTTGTGTACTATTTTCGGTTGATTTTCATCTGTTAATATGATATAATTTGTTTTGATATTTTATATAAGGAATTAGAAGTTTTAAAAATGAAAGGAAAGTCATGGGGGAGAAGCCCTAAATTTTTCGTGCAGTTTGTGCATCAAAAATGACAAGGTCGTAAATATGAAAGAAAAAAACAGAGTTGTAGTTTTAGTTGCCGGTTCGGCAATGCAGTTATTTTTAGGTATTATCTATATTTGGAGTGTTTTCGTAGGTCCTGTATCTGAGTATTTTGGTGGATGGGATCCAGCGGCTGTTAAGCTTACATCTTCATTTATGCTATGTTTCTTTGTTGTTGGAATTTTAATCGGTGGTAAACTTCAAGTTAAAATTACAACACAAAAGACAGTTTTATTCGGTGGTATTTTGTTGTCGCTAGCCATGTTTAGTAGTGCGATATTACCAGCAAACTTGAAAGAGCTTATTTATTTTACATATGGAATTTTAGGTGGTTTCGGTGTTGGTATGGGTTATAATGCAATAATTAGTACAGCACAAAGACATTTTCCAGATAAAAGAGGCCTGGCAACAGGAATTTCAGTTTGTACATTTGGTTTTTCAACTGTAATTTTTGCTCCTTTGGTTCAAGCCCTAGAGGCTTCAATAGGTCTACAAAGCACATTTTTAATGCTAGGTGTTACTTTCCTTATTGCAACAATAATTTGTTTCTCATTTATTGCAATGCCAAGCCAAGCCTCTGCTGCTGGTTCTGCTAACTTAGTTCAAAAAGATTTTGAGACTAAAGATATGTTAAAAGACAAGAGATTTTACATGATCACTGTTTCAATGATGTTTGGTACATCTGTGTATTTTATTCTTAATCCGTCATTTACATCACTAGCCTTAGAGCGTGGTCTAACAGCTGAAATGGCTACATTAATGATAATGCTAACAGGTATAAGTAATGCACTGGGTAGACTAGTTTTCCCAATGATATCAGACAAAACAAACAGAAGCTTTGCATGTTTGCTTACTATTGCAATTACAGCGATAAGCGCATTCTTATTGATTTTTGCCCAAGGATATTTCTTAATGGTTATAGTAATTTTGTCTGCTTTTTGCTATGGCGGAATTTCTGGAACATTTCCTCTTATCACAGGCAAGGTGTTTGGACTTAAAAATATAGGTTCTAACTATGGTTGTGTTATGATTGGTTTTGCAGTATCTGCGTTACTTTTCCCAATCATCTTAAATTTTGTAACAGACGAAATTCTAAAGTTTGTTATTTTAGGAGCAGTAGGCGTTGTAGGTTCAATCCTGCTTTTCCCACTATTCATTAAAGAGTCAAAAAAATAGTTGATTAAAAATATTCGCTGTACTTAATTAAAAGTACAGCGATTTTTTATACACGAAACGATTTATGAAGACTTTCTTTTAAGATAATTACGGAGTCTTCTATTTTTATGCAATATAGTTTGGATAGCTCGTCTAAAACCTTGTTATAATCTTTCCAACTTATAAGTCCAATATTATTTTTTTCATTGAATTTATTGACGCATATAAAAGCCTCGTCTAGTTTAATGCGTTGTTTATTGTTGCAATTTTTCCATAAAGCAATTAAAACTTTAGATTGAGACTCACTTATGCTTACTGACATAATATTATAAATCATTTTGATGAAACTTAGGGCAGAACACACCTTTAAAACAGGCATGTTTATGGCTATTCCTACTGCCATAGACGTCATCTCGGGCAAGTTTTGCATTAAATTATGTAAATTAATAAATACATTTGCAAACTTAACACTATACATTTCTTTTGCTGTCAAACTAGGCATCACAAAATGTCTAATGTTTGGGTCAGTGGAATCAAAACTATATTCAAGAGTATTTTCGTTGGAGAACTCACTGAATAAATTATGAATGAGTTTCTTTTCTGCTTTAATATCACTTTCGCTTAAACTTAATAAAGTGCTTGAAACATATTTTTTATGGAGATTATTTTTAAATTTCGCTTTATCTTTTTTTGCTTTTTTCTTATAGAGTTTAATGCGTAAGTCTTGCTCTTTTTTTGATATATGTGTCAACTTGCTTTCAAGTCTTTGTTTTTTAGTTTTCAATATTACACCCCCTAGATAAACCGCAATTAAAGACTAGTAGTGTCTAATTGGTTGCAGTCTAAAAGTGTAAAGAACTCTTTTAGTTTATTTGAGATAATTTCCACACCGCCAGTAGAATTACTCTCGATATTAAGTGGCATGATAGGGTCGTGGACACTAAGTCTTAGAAGCAACCAACCATCGCCGTTGTCTTTGTCAAATGAAATTCTGATGCCCTCTTTGCTGTCGTCTGCTACTTTATAACATTTCTCTTTTGCAAATTCTTCAAGCTTTGCAATTACTGTTTCGCCAACTTCTTTAAAGTTTTGGGCTAAAATTGGAAATCGAACTTCTCTTTCTTCAACAGCTTCTTTAAGCCCTGATAATAAATCTTGCAATGTCTTTCCTTGTTTTCTTAATTTAGCTGTAAGAATAATTATCTTTGTGATTAAATATGCTCCGTCATCAAGGAAATAGTTTTCACGCATTGCAGCGTGTCCGCTAGTTTCTATAGCAAGTGGACAGTTAATTCCTTCGTTATTAAGCCTTATTGCCTCGTTGATAACATTTTTATAGCCACGTTTAAATCTGTTATGTACCGCAGATAAATCATTTTGGATAAAATCTTTTAATCCGTCAGAAGTTATAGAGTCGGTAACTATTGTTCCGCCCTTATTTCCTTCTAGTGCAATTATAGAGGCAATCGCTATTAAAGCATTCCTGTTAATCTCTTTTCCGTCGCTGTCAACTGCCGCACTTCTGTCAACATCTGTGTCGAAGATTACTCCTAAATCAGCCTTTGCGTTTACTGTTGCACGACTTATGCTTTCCATTGCATCCTTATCCTCAGGGTTTGGTACATGATTAGGGAACATTCCGTCTGGTTCTAAAAACTGGCTTGCTGAAACATCAGCACCAAGTTTTCCTAAAACCTCACTAGCGTAAAATCCTCCAGCGCCATTTCCGGCGTCTACAACTATTTTAAATCCTTCTAGTGGTTTCTCGGAGCCTACTTCTTTTATTATCATGTCGCATAAAGATTTAGAGTATATTTGCATGTGATCGCTTTCGATAACTATTCCATTATCTGTTAAAGGTACAGTCTTTCTATTTTGTGCTTGTTCTAAAATAAATGATATATCAGAACTTTCAAAACCACCCTTTTTAGAGAAAAATTTTAGTCCGTTTCGGTTAAAAGGATGGTGACTTGCAGTGATTTGTATAGAGGCATCAAGCTCTAAATTAAGTACTGCCATAAACATAGATGGGGTAGAGGCAAGGCCACAGTCGTAAACTGTAGCTCCTGCGTTCACAAACACTGATTTAAGTACTGTATTAATTCTATCTGCTGAAATTCTTGAATCGTGTCCTACCGCTAGTTTAAGCTCGTTTGCTTTTTTACCGCTATTTTTTTCGCACCATAACAAGAAACCATTTGCTATTCCTGTTATCGCCTCATTAGTGAGGTTGATGGCTTGGCCCTTGACACCCTCGCTTGCCACTCCTCTAATATCCGTACCGCTTTTGAATATTTTATAGTCCATTTTAATTTCCCCCTTAATTTTAGTGGGTATCGCAGTGGCAGTCGTGACAATCACAGTCTAAATCTCCAACAAATATACTAGGATCTATGCCTTGTCTTGTATAGTAGTCTGCAATTGCAGTCTTGATTGCTTGTTCTGCCAAAACAGAGCAGTGAACTTTTACTGCTGGTAGTCCGTCAAGAGCTTCCATAACTGCCTTGTTTGTTAGCTTTAATGCTTCTTCAATTGTCTTGCCTTTTACAAGCTCTGTAGCCATGCTACTAGTTGCAATTGCTGCACCACAACCAAAAGTCATAAAGCTTACATCTTCGATTACATTGTCTTCTATCTTTAGGTACATTCTCATTATGTCTCCGCATTTTGAGTTACCTACTTCTCCTACTGCATTAGCATCTTTTAGCTCTCCTACATTTTTAGGGTTTGCAAAATGCTCCATTACTTTTTGACTGTATGCCATATATATTTCTCCTTATTGTTCGTTTTTCTTTATTGTGTCCCATAGCGGTGACATTTGTCTTAATCTATCTATTATTTTAGGTAAGCATTCTAATATATATTCAGCTTCTTTCATAGTTGAGTCTTCTGAAAAGCTTAATCTTAAAGAACCATGTGCAATTTCATGAGGTAAACCTAATGACAACAAAACATGGCTAGGGTCTAGCGAACCACTTGTGCAGGCTGAACCTGAAGACGCACTTATTCCCTGTAAATCAAGCATTAAAAGTAATGCCTCGCCCTCTATTCCTTCAAAGCACATATTAACAGTTCCAGCAAGTCTTTGGTATCTGTCACCGTTTAGTCTGCTTCTTTCAATCTTAGAGGCTTCTTCTATAATTTTATCTGCTATCATTGATATCTTACGGTTGTTCTCCTCCATGTTAGCGCAAGCAATTTCAATCGCTTCGCCAAGGGCGACTATTGAAGCCACATTTTCAGTTCCAGGTCTTCTGTTTCTCTCTTGAGCACCACCTTCTAATATGTTTGGTAGCAACAGACCCTTTTTAATATATAAAGCTCCTACACCCTTAGGTGCGTGAATTTTGTGCCCGCTAAGTGACAGTAAATCTATATTTTGCTCTTTAACATTAATCGGAACTTTTCCAACCGCTTGTACTGCATCTGTATGGAAAAGAACTGAATGCTTTTTGCAGATTGCACCTAACTTTGCAATAGGCTGAACTGTGCCTATCTCGTTGTTTGCATACATAATAGTTACAAGGCAAGTTTCATCTGTTATTGCGTTTTCTAGGTCTTCTGGCTTTACAATACCATTCTCATAAACATCAAGGTAAGTCACCTTGTAACCTTGTTTCTCTAACTTTTGGCATGGATGTAATACAGCGTGGTGTTCAAACTTAGTTGTGATTATATGCTTTTTGCCTTGAGCTGCAAATTTTTGTGCAACCGAGAAAATAGCCCAGTTATCACTCTCAGTTCCTCCACTTGTAAAATATATTTCATTGGCAGAGGCACCTAGTTCTTTAGCGATTTGCTCTCTTGCCATATCAATTGCAGCTTTTGCCTTAGCTCCTCTTTGGTACACACTTGAAGGATTACCAAATTCCTCTTTGAAATAAGGTAACATTGCATTTAACACTTCATCTGATACTGCTGTAGTAGCGGCATTGTCTGCATAAACTGACATTTTCATTATTGATCCCTTTCTTTTTAGGCGTTTTTGATTAGTATTTCTAATACTATATATAATATACACCAAAATGGTATACTTTGCAATAGTTATTTCCAAATTTTATTTAAATTTTATATTTGACTAATTTAAATTTAATGTTATAATAAAACCAAAAAGGAATTTATTATGCAAAGATGTAAATGGCCGAATCTTGAGTCCTCTGATATTTATATAGAATACCATGACAATGAATGGGGCGTAGCCTCTTATGAGGATAGTTATTTGTTTGAAATGTTTATACTAGAAAGTTTTCATTGTGGACTTTCATGGCTACTTATTTTAAAGAAGAGAGAGGCGTTCAGAAAAGCTTTTGATAATTTTGATGCCGAAAAAATTGTAAATTATTCACAAGAGAAAATAGATGAATTACTATTAAATTCAGATATAGTAAGAAATAAAGCGAAAATTTTGGCAACAATTGCAAACGCAAAAGCATATCTAAAAGTAGTTGAAGAATTTGGTAGTTTTTCTAAATATCTTTGGGGATTTACAGGCGGAAAAGTGGTTTATAATCCATTCGATGGAATTACTACAAAAAATGAACTGTCTGATAAGGTTTCTAAAGATTTAAAGAAACGAGGATTTAAGTTCATGGGAACAGTCACTTGTTTTTCTTATTTAGAAGCAGTAGGAATTATGAACGACCATGCTCCCTATTGTTTTAAGTACGTGAAAGAAGAAAATCGATAAAATTAGAGACCGAAAAAATTCGGTCTCTCTGACTGTAGAAAAACCTAAATCTAAAAATACTATTTTGTCAAAACGCATAAATTAATGAAACACAATGTAGGGGACGGGTTCCCCGTCCCGTTAGGATTCAGCTAAAATCGCTAGTTTTTTCGGGACGTAAAACCCGTCCCCTACATTAATTTGTATATTTTAACCATTTTGTAATAAATCATAAATACTAAAAAGCATTACTGGATGAAAAGCAACATTTTTATTTTGTGCAATATTTTTAAGAGAAACACTTTTTCGACAAGCAGAGAGACCGAAAAAAATTCGGTCTCTCTTTTTTTAGCTCTTAAATTTTTGTTCCTCTACAAAATTAATAAGATCACGCTCGGTTCTGAATTCATCTTTATGCTCTTCTATGCTTCTTTTTATCTCGTCGGGTAGATGCTCAAATTCTGTGGTTCTGTTTCTTGTGATGAGCAAAGGAGCAACCAGTAGACCATTTAGAAAAAATCCTTCATTGTTTGTCATGAGAAGTTCACCACCTCAATTTATTGTCCCAGAGGTAGTTTAACCGTTTTTGACATTTGTAATACTATAAATATTTGGGTTTATGCCAAATCATTTCCTAAAATTCCATTAAGCATAAGCTTATATATCTGCTCTGGGTCTCTATGGAAATTTTTTTTGACAATTTTAGCTTGACTGTAATCAGGCACGAATATTGACAACTCCATTAAATCGAAGTCTCCGCCTGATACATGACAATGCACATTATAACCGTTTTTAGTTTTTTCTATTTCTACCTTATTTTCTTTTTCAATTTTTGCATATTTCAAGACTTCAAACGCCGCCTTTAATGCCTTTTCTTTTACAACTAATGGTAAGGTTTCTTCTAATTCACTTGATATTTCTTCTCCTGTAGCTTCCAATTTTAAAAGTAAATTTTCATCTTGTGAAATATGAGAAGATTTAAGTAGTGATTGTATAGCGTCGTTTATCTCAAAATAATTTGCTAAACCTTTAGTTTGTAATATTTCTGTGATAATTTGAATGTTAAGTGCAGACGGCACATTCTTAATCATATAACAAACTAGAATTTTAATATCATTCTGGAAGCGTAGACCACCAGGCTCTACTCCTCCTGTAAAAGCGTCATACTTCATGTTAATCCCTCTTTTCAATATTGGTAGTTTTTAATTGATAATATGCTTGAATATTTCATAATTATGATGAAAATAAAACATATACAACTAATTTCCCTTTTAATACCTTATATTTATATTTTACAATATATTTTCAAAAAAAGCAAATAAATATTTTTTGTTAACATATTGAATTAGAAATACTTTAGTGCTATAATTAGTTGATGTCGATTTTTTAGCGATATACATTAAATTCCTTAAAAAGGGGCTGAGTTATACTTTGGATAAATTTATTCGTCCGTTTAAAACAAAAGGTGGTACTCATGTACCACACAAAAAAAATACATCGGGTAATGAAACTGTATTTATGAATATACCAGAAACAGTTATAATTCCAATGGCACAGCATATTGGTGCGCCATGTAAGCCGATTGTAAAAAAAGGTGACACTGTATTAGTAGGTCAAGTTATAGGTGATTCTGAAGCCTTTGTTTCTGCACCTGTTCATGCTTCTGTCTCGGGCACAGTTACAGATGTAATTAAATTCACTCTAACATCTGGAATGAGTTCAGATGCAGTTTGTATTAAGTCAGATGGTGAGATGACACTTCATCCTGATATAAAAAAGCCTGAGATGATATCTGGTTTAAAAGATTTTGCTGCCATGATTAGACAATCAGGACTTGTAGGTTTAGGCGGTGCTGGCTTTCCAGCCCATGTTAAACTTAATGTACCAGACGGCAAAAAGGTGGATTATCTGCTAATTAACGCAGCTGAATGTGAACCTTACTTAACTTGCGACCACAGAGAAGCTTTAGAGAATGGACAAAATGTAATTGACGGAATTAAGCTTGTCAAGAAAATTTGCAACATTCCGAATGCGATAATAGGTATCGAAGACAATAAACCAGATGCTATAGAATATCTGTCAAATTTAGCTGAAAAATCTGGAGACACAGCAATTAAAGTAATGTCATTAAAAGCTTCATACCCTCAAGGCGCTGAAAAAGTTCTTATAAAGGCGGCTACAAACAGAGAAGTTCCAGCTGGTAAACTTCCAATTGACATGGGATGTGTAGTTATGAATATAGGTTCGGTTTCGTTTGTTCATTCATACATGAAAAACGGAATACCGCTTATCAAGAAAAGAATAACAGTAGATGGTTCAGCAATAAAAAAACCAATGAACGTTATAGTTCCAATTGGAACTAAGATAAAAGATTTAGTTGAGTTTACTGGTGGGTACAAAGTAGAGGCCGAAAAAATACTTATGGGTGGACCTATGATGGGTGTAGCTGTTGTGAGTGACGAAGTGCCTATACTTAAGCAAAACAATGGTATTCTATGTTTTGATAAGAACGAAGCTACTCTTTTAGAACCTAGTGATTGTATTAGATGCGGTAGATGTGTAAAGGCATGTCCTATGAAATTGTATCCTACTTTGCTTGAAAAATACAGCGAAAAGGCAAACACAGAAGAACTAACAAATTTAAATATTTTAACCTGTATGGAATGTGGTTGTTGTTCATATAGCTGTCCAGCGGGAAGACGTTTGGTTCAGGCTATTAGACTAGGTAAAAGTCACGTAAGAAAGGCGGGGAGTAAATAGTGGAAAAATTAAGAGTTTCGTCGTCTCCTCATTTTAGGAGCAAGATAACAACCCAAAATATTATGTTGGATGTAATAATAGCTCTATGTCCAGCGCTAGTAATGGGAATATATTTCTTTGGGATAAACGCAGCAATACTTACAGCTGTTTGCGTTGGAACATCTGTTTTAGCAGAATACATAAGCAGAAAAGTAATGAAACGTAAACAAACAATTATGGATTTAAGTGCTGTTGTTACAGGTCTTTTACTAGCAATGAATTTACCAGTTTCGTTTAATCCTTTTTTAGCAGCTTTTGGAAGCGTAATAGCTATAGTAGTGATTAAGCAAATGTTCGGCGGGATTGGTCAAAACTTTATAAATCCAGCACTTGGTGCAAGAATTATACTTATGAATTCATATCCATCTCAAATGACTACTTGGACCAGTCCTTTCGATGCTATGACAACTGCAACTCCTTTAGGTATGATAGCAGAGGGAGCTAGTGAACTACCATCTTATATGGATATGTTTATTGGTAACATAGGTGGATGTATAGGTGAAACTTCTGCACTAGCATTGCTAATTGGTGGACTTTACCTAATCGTTAAAAGAGTTATTAGTCCGGTTATTCCTCTTACATATTTAGGAACAGTTTTTGCTTTTTCATTCTTTTTAGGAAGAGATCCAGTATTTGAGATTTTAGCAGGTGGATTATTCCTAGGTGCTTTCTTTATGGCTACTGACTACACAACTAGCCCAATACATACAAAGGCAAGAATTATCTTTGCTTTAGGTTGCGGAATTTTCACAGTGCTGATAAGAGTTTATGGTTCATTGCCTGAGGGTGTTTCTTATGCTATAGCAATCATGAATATATTAGTTCCTCTAATTGAGAGAGCTGTAAAGATTAAGCCTTTTGGATATATAAAGGAGGCGAAATCATGAAACTTTCATTAAAAGCGGTAATCATGCCAGCGATTATTTTAGGAACAATCTGTCTTTCGGTTTCTGGATTATTAGCATTAACAAATGAGCTTACAAAAGACGTAATAGCCGAGGCTCAAGCATTAAAAGAAGAACAATCAAGAATGATTGTTTTACCAAATGCCGAAAGTTTTAAGGCGTCAGAGGACGAAAGCTACCACATAGCATACAGCGGTGAAGAAATAGTAGGCTATGTATTTTTAACAGAGTCTAAAGGGTATGGCGGTACAGTAATGGTAATGACTGGAATTGATGTTAATTCCCAGATAACAGGTGTTACTTTAGTAAGCCAGAACGAGACACCAGGTCTTGGAACAAACGCAACGAAAGAAGTATACACGGATCAATACAAGCAAGAGGCTAACACTTTGACAGTGGTAAAATCTGTCGCTGGAGAGGGTGAAATACAGGCTCTAACAGGAGCTACTATTACATCAGATGCAGTTACAGATGCTGTAAACATTGCAATAGATATTTATAATTCAGTAAAGGGGGAGAGCTAAATGGCAAAAAGTTTGAAACAAGAATTTACAAAAGGTATACTTAAAGAAAACCCTGTGTTAAAGTTATTGCTAGGCACATGTCCAGCTTTAGCGGTTACAACAAGTGCAACTAATGCCATAGGCATGGGTCTTGCCGCTACATTTGTATTGGTTTGCTCTAATGCGGTTATCTCTGCCTTGAGAAAATTTATTCCAGATAAAGTTAGAATTCCTGCCTTTATTACAATCATAGCTGGTTTTGTTACAATAGTTCAAATGCTTGTAAAGGCGTATTTGCCTGATTTAGATGCAAGCCTTGGCGTGTTTTTACCTTTGATAGTTGTAAACTGCGTTATCTTGGGTAGAGCAGAGATGTATGCAAGCAAAAATAAGGTTATTTCATCTATAGTAGATGGTCTTGGAATGGGTGTTGGTTTTACAGCCGCATTACTTGCGATTGGCCTAATTCGTGAATTGTTTGGTGCTGGAACTATTTTTGAAATTCCTGTGCTAGTTGGCGTGATGGATCCAATAATTATATTCTTGTTGCCTCCAGGTGGTTTCTTTGTGTTCGGAATATTAATAGCCTTAGCTGGCAAATTATCTAAAGAGGGCAAAGCTCCGGAAGCACTGGGATGTTCAGGTTGTCCTATGGCTAAGAACTGCTCTAAAATAAACTCTAAGGAGGAAAAGTGCAATGGCTGATACAATTAGAATTTTAGTTGGAATTTTTCTAGCTGCAATACTTACAGAAAACTATGTGCTTAATAAATTCCTTGGAATTTGTCCGTTCCTTGGTGTTTCTAAAAAGCTTAACACAGCAATGGGAATGAGCTGTGCGGTTACTGTTGTTATGATAATTGCCACAGCAGTTACATGGCCTATTTTTACTTATCTTTTAGCTCCTAACGATTTAACATATCTACAAACAATTGTATTTATTTTGATAATTGCGTCTTTAGTTCAATTGCTTGAGATAGTCTTAAGGAAATATATGCCACCACTATATAATTCGTTGGGTGTTTACTTGCCTTTAATCACAACTAACTGTGCAGTTCTAGGAGTTACATTGTTAGTTCTTGAAAAAGGCGCAGTGGATGAAAGTTTTGGATATTTACAATCACTTATAAATGCATTTGGTTCTGGTATTGGATTTATGGTAGCTATGGTGCTTTTTGCAGGAGTTAGAGAAAGACTAGAACTTTGTGATGTTCCAAAATTCATGCGTGGTTTGCCTATAACATTAGTATCTGCCTCTTTGGTTGCTGTTGCATTCTTAGGTTTTGCAGGTCTAGTTGACGGACTATTGGTTTAAGGGGGGCTTAAAGATGAATTTGATTATACTTGGAATAATAATTGTTGCTGTCATAGGAATTGTGGCAGGAATTATCTTAGCTATTGCCTCTATTGTAATGGCTGTCCCTAAAGACGAAAAGGCGGAAGCTCTAGCAGAAGCTTTACCTGGAGCGAACTGTGGAGCATGTGGATTTTCAGGATGTTCAGGCTATGCAAATGCAATGGCAAAAGGTGAGGCTGAGGTTGGTCTATGTCCTCCTGGCGGTGCTGAGTGTGCAACAAAGTGCGGTGAAATTCTGGGCGTTGTTGCATCCTCTGTAAAAAGGGTAGCTGTTGTAAATTGCATGGGTTCATACGATTATACTTCTGATAAAATGAATTATGATGGTATAGAATCTTGTGCAGCTGCTAACTTACTAGCAGGCGGAATTGCAAGCTGTAGCTTTGGTTGTATGGGAATGGGCGACTGTCAAAGAGCTTGTCCTTATGATGCGGTTGAAGTTTGTAATGGTGTGGCAAGAATTAATAAAGATAGATGTAAGGCTTGTTCGTTATGTGTTAAGGCTTGCCCTAAAAATATTATATCTATTGTGGAATTTAAAGATCAAGCAGTGGTTAAATGCTCAAACTGTGAAAAGGGTGCATTAGCTATGAAAGTGTGTAAAGTGTCTTGTATTGGTTGTATGAAATGCGTTAAAGTTTGTGAAAGTTCTGCCGTTTCAGTAACTAATTTTAATGCTACAATTGATTCTGAAAAATGCACTAACTGCGGAAAATGTGTAGAGGCTTGTCCTAGAAATATAATAATTCAGATATGATTTAAAAAAAAATAAGTATATTTTTCTCATTATATAATTTATAAATTAGAATTTTTGTGTAATATTTAAAAAAAACTCTTGTTTTTTCATTTTTATGTGTTATAATGAAAACAATAAATAGTGAAACTTATTTCACGATAAAACAAAAAAAGGAGAAAGAACATATGATTAAAAGAAAATTATTAAAAAGTGTTTTAGCGGTGTCACTTTCATTAGCTATGATGATCACAGCTAGTGTATCTGCTTTTGCGGTTGGTGGACAAGACGTTACAGTTATCAGAGGTGACGGAGACGGAAACTATGATGCAGGCGATACTGTTTCTGTAAGTGCAGATGTAGCTCCAGAAGGAATGCAATTTAAAACATGGAAAGGCAATGTAGATTTTGCTGATCCTACTAACCCTAACACAAGTTTTACAATGACTGATGAAGAAGTTTATGCGTATGCTTTCTATGAGTTTGTAAACGTAGTAAACGGTGCTGAGGTTGCAGTTGAAAACGTTATGGCTGAGCCTGGTGAGACAGTTGAAGTTGATATCATGGTAGATAACTCTCCTGGACTTACTTCAATGAAATTATACATGGATTATGATCAATCTGTTTTAACTTTAGTTTCTACAGAGTTTAACTCAGAATTTGGTTCTTTAACTAGTTCTATGGTTGGTGTTGACGGAAGTCATATCCTAAACTGGGTTGATGGCGAAAATTCATGGGGCGGAGATTTCTTATTTGCTACACTTACATTTAAAGTTAGTGATACAGCAACAAAAGGTGAATATCCTATATCACTAAACTATGATGCAGAAGATTTATTTAATCTTTGTGAAATGAATATGCCTTTAGCAGTTGTTGATGGTGTTTTTGAAGTAGTAGTTCCATCTATTGGTGATATTGATGGCGATGGTGTTATAGACAATAGAGATGTAATAGCGCTGTTCAATTATATTTCAGACGATTCAACATTTGTTATAATAGAAAATTCTGATGTTAATGGTGATGGAGTCATTAATAACCAAGATGTAATGGCATTAATGAATGTTGTTTCAACCACTTAATTTCTATAATAATTTAAACGCTAGTGAAAACTAGCGTTTTTTTGTGCAACAATGTAGAGGCTGAACCTTTTAATTTAGGATACGGGTTAAATTTGATTTTACATGTAAATCAAATTCACCAAAGGAAACCGACCAAAACTTAAAGGCTTAAATAACAAGCTCATATTTGGTCGGTAAAGTTAATACTCAAGATGAAAGATTTAGAACAGTGGCTGAATCTGCTTTTTATTGAGTGCTAGTTTCAGTGTCTGTTCGACTGTTTCGTATCTGCATACAAGCGAGTTAGGCTTATTTATGCAATCATCTTGATATATTCTTGCAAAATAGATATTTTTAGTGTTGTAAAGTTTTGCAATGTTTGCTAAAGATGCGCCTAGACCATCATTTGTAGAAACGCATATAACTATAGGAATACCAATTCTAAGGCAAGATTTAACCGCCATAGTAACTGCTGTATCTGTAATGCCGTTTGCTAATTTTCCAAGTGTATTACCTGTGCATGGTGCAATCAAAACTGCATCCACCATTTTTTTTGGACCTAATGGCTCTGCTCCACTAATTGTATGAATTATCTCTTTACCACTAATATCTATTATCTTACTGTTTATTTCTTCGCAACTGCCAAACCTCGTGCTTGTTGAATACGCTGTCTCTGACATTATTGGAAGGATATCATATTCTTTTTTTATAGTCTCCATAAGCTCCAATGCCTTTGCAAATGTGCAAAAAGAGCCACAGAGTGCAAAACCTAATCTTAACATGGCATCTCCTCCATCATATTATAAATAGCTTCTTTAATATAGAACGCCGTAGCCTTTGGGGCATATTTACCCGGAAGTGATTGAGCGTCGATTACTCTTATTCCAAGAAGCGAAACAATTTTTCTGTCTATACCACCTGGGAGACTAGCAAGCTCTATTATAACAGTGTCGGAATTTTGATACTTTAAACTTTTACTGTTAAGCACAAGTTTTGGAACAGTATTGAATATTATATCATATGGCTTTGTAAGCTTGTTATATGACACTGAATTTGCGCCCAAGGCAGTTATCAGAGCCATGTCAGAAGATTTTCTTGCAGCGACATCAACATTAGCTGACAAGGCAAGCAGGTTTTTCATTAAGACTTTTCCAATTCTACCATAGCCTGTAATTAAACAATTGCTTCCTGATAACACTTTAGGATGCTCTTGAATAGCAAGCGAGATAGCTCCCTCGGCGGTTGGCACAGCGTTGCTTATTGCAAGTTCTTCTCTTAGGTAGTAATCGAAAATTGAGTCTTTATTCTCTATTGCAAGATTTTCTTTAACTCCTGCAAAAACTATTTTATCTTCAAACAATTTTACTGTGTTTTCATCAAATGGAATGTCCACTCTACTATATGGTGCAAAGATGTTTATACCATCTTTGGTGCATGGTAAGGGCAAAATTATGTTATTGCATTTTTCGGCGATTTCGCTAAACTCAATTTCTTCGAGTTCATCGGTATCGCTTGATAATTCAAATCCACAGATATATACTTTATAGCCGTCATCTTGTATGGATTTAGCTAGATACAACTGCCTTTTATCTCCTCCTATAATACCAAAAATTTTATTCATTAATTTACCGTCCTTTCACAACTATAGGCATTAATATATAATATGAACTTTATTTTTTTTGGTTCTTATAAAAAATTTATAAATTACTATTTATTTTTCTTTAAAAAAGTAATATAATAAAAGGTGATATTACATATTGATTGGAGCAAAAAAATGGAAAATATACTAACGAATAGAAATAAAATACATTTTGTGGGCATAGGCGGATCTGGTATGTGTCCTATGGCAGAAATTCTTCATGCAGACGGATTTACAATAACGGGTTCTGACAACAGCGATTCAGAAACTGTACAAAGAATTAAGAATCGTGGCATAACTGTATTCATAGGCAACAAGGCTGAAAACGTTGGAGACGTTGATATGCTAGTCTACAGTGCAGCCGTAAAACAAGACAATCCTGAATTAGTAAGAGCTAGAGAACTAGGAATAGTTATGTATGAAAGATCAGTAGTTTTAGGCGCAATGACAGACAGATACAAAAAGTCAATTGCGGTTTCAGGCACTCACGGAAAAACTACCACAACCGCCATGATAAGCCAAATACTTATAGAGGCTAATTTTGACCCTAGCGCAATAATTGGCGGAAGATTACCTTTAATCGGTAGCAATTCACTAGCCGGCAAAAGTGATTATATTGTTTGTGAAGCTTGTGAGTATGTTGATACTTTTCTGCATTTACATCCACATATATCTGTTATACTTAATGTCGAGGCAGATCACCTAGATTATTTTGAAAATCTTGATAACATTCTTAAGTCATTTAATAAATTCTCTTCACAAACTTCTGGTATAATAGTTGTTAATGGCGACGACGAAAATTCATTAGCCTCTATTAAAGGTATTGATGAGTCTAAAATTTTAACGTTCGGCACACAAGAAAATTGTGACTGTGTGGCTAAAAACATTAAGGTTCTTGAAAATGCCTGTGAATGCTTTGACCTTTATTACAAGGATGATTTTGTGTGCGTTGTTGAACTTAGCGTGCCTGGCGTTCACAACCGCATGAATGCCCTTGCAGCTGCCTGTGTGGCACTTTATTTAGGTGTTCCGTCAAACAGTTTAGCTAAATCATTAAATGCCTTTACAGGGGTTCACAGACGATTTGAAGTTCTAGGTAGTTTTAATGGAATTACTGTTGCTGATGACTTTGCACACCACCCAACAGAGCTTAGGGCAATTCTTACGGCTACTTCAAAAATGAACTACAAAAATGTTTGGGCAGTTTTTCAACCTCATACATTCTCAAGAACATTCTTGCTTCTTGATGATTTTGCAGATGCTTTATCAATTCCAGAGCATGTAGTAATGACAGAGATTTTGGCTGTTCGTGAGACAAACACCTATGGAGTAGACATTATGGATTTAGAGACCAAAATTCCGGGTAGCTGTCATTTTGCTTCATTTGAAGAAATCGCAGACTACGTAATGAAAAACGCCCAAAGTGGAGACTTAATACTCACTTTAGGCGGCGGAGATATTTATAAATGTGCTAACTTAATTGTAGAAAAATATAAAGACTTATAAAATAAAAATCGGGCGGATTATTCCGCCCGAACTTTTATATAATTATTGATGACCTTCAATGTAATCAACAATTGCGCCGACTGTCTTGATGTTTTCAACTTCCGAATCAGGAATTTCAACTTCAAACTCGTCCTCAATTGACATAAGTAAATCAACAACATCTAGTGAGTCAGCACCTAAATCATCAGCTAATGAAGTTTCAGCTGTGATAGTATCCTCTTCAACGTCAAATTGATCACTTAAAATAGATTTAAGTTTTTCTAAAATCATGTTTATGCCTCCTTGATAATTTTTTGTTTCCAACATATTTACAAGAATTGTATTCTATGGTACAATTTTTATAAGTTGTTACTTATACATTGTATTTACTCTTTTGCGATTTGTCAAGAGGTAAATTGAAATTTGTTTTACTTTATAAAAAATAAGGGGGTTTTTTGTGAAATATTGCTCAATAATTGTTGCCGCTGGAGCTTCTTCACGCATGAAAATTGAAAAATCTAAACTATTATTAAAGGTCAATTCGCACACAATAATAAATAAAACTTTAATGGTTTTTGAAAAATGCTCTATTATTGATGAAATTATTTTGGTAATTAGAGAAGAAGACGAAAAAGACATGATAAAAGAATGTCAAGGCATTACAAAGCTTAAAAAAATAGTTTATGGAGGTGCTACAAGACAAGATTCTGTGATTAACGGTATCAACCAGGCTGTAAATTGCGATTATGTGGTTATACACGACGCTGCAAGGCCGTTTGTAAGAGATGTTGATATAATTAACGTGTGTGAAAAAGCAAGTGTTTACAAGGCTTCTAGCCTAGCTGTAAAGGCAAAGGACACAATAAAACAAACTGACAAAGATAATTTTGTTACAAATACACCGGATAGAAGCCTTTTATGGCAAGTACAAACGCCACAAGTTTTCGATAAAAGCTTATACTTAGAAATGGCTAAGCTTGCAACCAGTCAAGGATTTAACTTTACAGACGACTGCCAATTGTTTGAACAGTTCGGAAAAAAAGTTTATATGTGCGAGGGTGATTATAAGAATATTAAGATTACAACAGCCGAGGATTTACTTATAGCAACTGCTTTTGATGGAGGAAATATGTTTAGAATTGGACAAGGCTATGACGTGCATAAATTAGTAGAAAATAGAAAATTAATTTTAGGTGGGGTTGAAATTCCATTTGAAAAAGGTTTACTTGGGCATTCAGATGCCGATGTACTTCTACATGCAATTAGCGACTCTATTTTAGGGGCAGCAGCAATGGGAGACATAGGCAAACTTTTCCCTGACACCGATAAAAATTACAAAAATGCTGACAGCTTAGAACTTTTAAAAGAGGTAATAAGACAAGTTAAAGCCAAAAATCTAAAGGTAAATAACATAGATGCTACAGTTGTAGCCCAGAGACCAAAACTCGCCTCATACATTGAGCTGATGAGAGAAAATATTGCTAAAGCAGTTGAAATTGACATAGATTTTGTGAGTGTAAAAGCTACTACCGAAGAGAAATTAGGTTTCACTGGAACAGGCGAGGGCATTTCTTCTCATGCGGTGTGCACCTTGATTTCACTGTGAATTTGCACAAAATTTTAAAATTAATATAGTTAAAACAACAAATCGAGGATAATATTTAGTTAAAACATAAAATAAAATTTTACCTATTGACAAATTAAAACTACAGGCATATAATTATGGCAAGACAAAGACGTTATGTTACGAGCTTAAAAAGTTCGTTTGCATAACGTCTTTTTGTTTTATAAAAATCAAGCAAAAGAGAGAGGTAAATTTATGAAAAAGAGACTTAGAAAACTGATGGCTACAGTCTTAGCGGCGGCACTTGCTGGATCTGCTATGATAGCGGTATCAGCGGCGGACACTGAATTTGATTTGGCTGTAGTAAACTTTGATGCGGTACTAGAAACTGGAGCAGAAAATCAGAATTTAGACAAAATGTTAGATTACATATCACAGTCAGAGGCTGAAGGCGACGACATGATTTTGTTCCCAGAATACACATTGACATCAGATATTGAAGATGCAATAGACTTAGATACAAACACCTCGGTAGAAAAAATTAAGACAGAGGCAGATTTAAACGACATGTATGTACTTTTCGGTTCGGTAATTGAAGAAGACGAAAAAGTATATTCAGCAATGGTAGTTTGTGACCCAGATGGTGAAGTTTCTGCTTATAAGAAAATACATATTTCAGACGAACAATATGAACAGGGTTTTAGTGCCGGAGATGAGCCTTACATCTTAGCCACTGACTTTGGTAATTTTGGTTTAGCATTGGGAAATGAGTTTGCTGAAACTTCTGAACTTGGAAAATACTATTATGGTAACTCAGTAAGAATGGTTCTAGTAGGGCAATCTTATGGTTATGACACAGGCAGTACTTTTGGATTATCACAAGCTCAATACGACTTGTTTACAGCCTCTTACGCATATAACAGAATGTATGGTAGAGCAGTAGCAGTAGCTAACCTTTATACAAGTGATGCAGATACAACATATTTTGGTGAAAGCCATATTTGCACAGCGTATGAAAAGGGTTGGATAGCAGGCGGAACTGCTGATATGAGTTCACCTGAAATAACAACAGTAGCTGGCATTCAAAGTGCAACAGTTCCTGCATCTTCTTATGATGCTACAAATGCAATGGACAACAAGAGAACTAACCTTACAGCTGACTGGTATGGAGATCTACTTGATGTAGAAATGCCTATATATGGTGAGGGTAGCCAGTATGAAGATGAGGTAAAGGTAGCTTCTGTAAACTTCCACGCAGTATGGGGAGATTTAGATGCTAACGTAGCCCAAATTAAAGATTTAATGGCACAGGCTTATACAGATGGTGTTGAATTATTAGTTTTTCCTGAAATGGCTCTAACAGCCTACAGCGTAGTATTACCTGAAACATATTCAGAAGAAGACAAAGCAAAATATGGCGATAAATATATGCAAGAGGTTTTAGCCCAAACTGTAAGAGGTGAAAACCCAAGTGAGATTATGGTTGAATTACAAGAACTAGCTGAGTCTTACGGAATGTATGTTGTAATAGGTTTACCTGAGAAAGATGAAATCGACCCTGATGTTTATTGGAACTCTGTAGCTATCTTAGGCCCTGACTTAATGGATACATATAGAAAAGTAAACTTAGCAAACCCAGAGCCTAACTGGGCGTCATACGGAACAGAGAACCAAGATGGCATGTTCGAGACAAGTTTCGGTATGGTTGGTGTAGCTATCTGTGCTGATATTTATAACTATCAAGAGCTACAAAGAACTTTTGCAGAAAGCGGATGCAGAATAGTAATTAATGCTACAGCTGGAGCGGCTAATAATACAACTGTTGAGAACGGTGGTTGGCCTCTTACTTACCAAAGCAGACTAGAAAGCTTTATGTTAAGAGATGATAACTTTATGATTACTTCAAACCTAGTAGGTTATGAAGGCCCTGAAATCACAGGAGATTTAGCTACTGCCCTAGCAGACAAAGGTTACACACAAGATGATATCACAAGTTCATGGTTAGTTCCTCAAAATACAGATTTATATGAGTTATTATTCTCATACAATAGCGAGACAGAAAAATATGACAAACTATTAGATGCACGTTCATGTGTATTCCCTGGAGCTAGTGTATCAATGGCATTAAACCCTAATTCAGCTTTAGGCACAACAGTTTACGGAAATACTAGTGACAGTGCCACAATCATACCATATGCTGATAAAGTTGTAAATAAGTATCTTGACTTTGATGGCGACGGAAAGAGTCCTTACTTAAACTACACAACAGATACATTCAGCACATATGAATTAGCTGACTTTAACCTAGCAGATGCTACACTTTCAAATTTCTATGATGAAAACCCATTTGATTATAGACCTGAATTATATTACGAGTGGTATTCAGAAATGTTCTACCGTGCAGTAGGAATTTCAACAAGCGAAAAAACACTTCAAGACATGAATTCAGTTTTAACACTAACTGCTACTATGCCAGACCAAACAAGCATGAGCCTATCAGTAGTTCCTACAACAGGCATTCAATTAGCAGGATATGAGCTTTTAAACTCTAACACAGTTTCTTTAGGTTTAGTAACAATGATTACAACAGATGTACTACACACTAGCTCAACTAACACAGCGAACCCAGACACTACAAGACCGTATACAGGTTCATATGCACCTACAATTGGCGATGTAATGCTAACAATACCTCTAAGCGAAAATGTTGACAGGGCAGTTCTTTATATGGATGGCGAAGTTTTAGCGGTTTCGGAAAATCAAAACGTTATGACAGTTAGTTTCCCTAGCTATTTTGATATATCTAGCTTAGAGCTTATGACATATATGATTGAAGAGGAAGAAGAACCTTCTTCAAGTGAAGCACCAACTTCATCAGAGGAATCAAGCGAAGCTCCTTCTTCAAGTGAGACACCAAGCTCAAGCGAAGCACCAACTTCAAGCGAAACTCCAACTTCAAGCGAAGAACCTACTTCAAGTGAAACTCCAAGCTCTAGTGAAGCTCCAACTTCAAGTGAAGAATCTAGTGCTACTTCAAGCAAAGAATCAAGCGTAACTACAAATGATAATGAAGCTCCTGAAACAGGAGACAGCATGATGATTACATTTATATTAGTAGGTTTCCTTGCAGTTTCCGCCTTTGTATTGGTGATTGTTAGAAAAAGAATGATTGACACAAAATAAAACCCATAATAATTGCCTGCTACTAAATTCTAGTAGCAGGCAAAATTAATTTTTATCTAATAAAATTTGTTCTAAATTTTGTCTCATTTTCAGGCAATGGAATAGATAACTTCTTTCCAGCTTCAATAGATTTCATAAGCCACGCCATGTTTCTGCCCAAGTTTCGCATGATTTGCAAACCCTCTAAATCTTGCTTTACATCATCAGGGCTATTGCCGTGAACCATGTTCCAATAACTTGAAGATACTACAGGCATCATAGCTAAGGTGAAATATTTATTTAGCACATCAATAGAAGAAGTAGTTCCGGCTCTTCTTGCACTAGCTATTGCCGCAGCAGGTTTAAACGCAAAGGCTGATTTACTGCTATAAAATGCTCTGTCTAGGAAAGAGAGTATTCTACCACTAGGATGAGCGTAATAAACAGGAGTTCCAAATATAAATGCGTCTGCTGCTTTTGCTTGAGCTACAAAGTCATTTACAGCATCATCTGTAAATACACAGCCATCTTCGGTGCACCCATGACATCCAGTGCAATCTCTTATTGGTGCAGAACCTAATTGAAATATGTCATATTCAATTCCTAGTTCTTCTAAAGTTTTTCCTATTTCTTCTAGCGCTGTGAAGGTACATCCGTTAAGATGACAACTTCCGTTTAACATTAATACTTTCAAAATAATCACTCCTATTTTATTTGTTTTGATTTAAATATATTTTTACTGCTCCAATTGCAGTAGAAAAAACAGCGTTATCTGGTATAATAAAATCAAGATTGTGCATCATGCCAACTTCTCCTAATAATTCTTTTGCGAAGTTTAGTGTAGCCACAGAGCCTGTTACAACCACTTTTTCTATTTCTGTATTTCTACAGGCAAATACTGCCATCATGCCGACAGTTTGATACACCATGTTCATAAGACCTAAGGCTAAATCCTGTGGTTTTGCAGTGTTAGAAATTTTACCAAAGTTTGAGGCTGTAGCGTGTTCTGGTAATAGTGGAATAATCTCATTACTTATATCTGAAATAGTTAAATCTACTTTGTTTAAATCTCCGTGAAGTGCCATTTCTGATATCATTTCTGGCTTGCTCTCGTTATAAAGTTTGGCAGACAAACCTAAAAGTGTTCCGCCGCCAACACCACTACCGCCTATATGTGTACATTCTAAACCATGTACCTCTACAAAGGCTGTACCAGTACCCATACTTACAACCAGCATGTTATCTAAATTTGATAGATACGCACCCCCAAGGCCTATTGCATCTATCTCTTTAACTCTGATTGTATGTATATTATATATGTTTCCCTTTGACCATGTAGCACCTACTCCAGTTAGGACAACAGCTTCTACATCGTCAAGAGATATTTCATTTTGATAAAGCAAGTTTCCTATTGCCCCATAAAGTGCAGTTACTTGATCTTTTGCACCAACCTGCAAGCTAGCAATCATTTTTTCGTTTTTGTCAAACGCAACAATTTTTGTAGTGGAGCCTCCAATGTCTACTCCTAATATATACTTCATGTAATCATCCTTTCTTGAGAATATTATAACATAATATATAAATATATACAAGAAAAATCACTTGACTATTACTAAAAAATATGGCATGATATAGCAGAGGTGAGTGTTTTGAATATTAAGGCTAATGATTTAATGAAGCAGTTTGATAAATTCAAAAATGAATACGAAAAAAAAGTGATTGAAGTCTTAAACTCAGGATTTTATGTTTTGGGAAATGAAGTAAAAGAGTTTGAGAAAGAATTTGCAGAATATATCGGAACAAAACACTGTGTCGGGTTAGCTTGTGGACTTGATGCACTAATTCTATCGTTTAAAATTTTGGGGCTTACTAAGGGCGACGATGTAATAGTGTGTTCTAACTCATATATTGCCTGTGTCATGGGCATTACTGCAAATAATGCCACACCTGTTTTTGTAGAACCTGACGAATATTATAATATAGATGCGGACAAAATCCAAGAAAAAATTACTAAAAACACAAAGGCTATTTTGGCAGTTCATATGTATGGACAGTCTTGTAATATGAACTTAATTAGAAAAATAGCAGATAAATATAATTTATTCATAGTAGAAGACTGTTCTCAGGCACATGGTGCATACCATAACGGGAAAAAATGCGGAACTTTTTCTAATATTGCCTGTTTTAGTTTTTATCCATCTAAAAACCTTGGTGCTTTTGGGGACGCTGGAGCAATTGTTACCGATAATGAAATAATCGCAGAAAAATTTAGAGTATACCGAAACTATGGCAGTGAAAAAAGATATCACAATATGCTAGAGGGGGCAAACTCTAGGCTTGACGAATTGCAGGCGGGTCTTTTAAGAGTTAAGTTAAGTCATTTAGATGAACTTAATTTAGAAAGAGAAAGGCTTGCTAATATTTATCTTGAAAAAATTAATAATGATGAAATTATTCTTCCCCAAATATCAAGCGAAAATAAACCTGTTTGGCATCTTTTTGTCATACGTTGTAAATATAGAGATGAGCTTAAAAGATATCTAAAAACTAATGGGATAGAAACGCTTATTCATTATCCTATACCACCACATTTATCACAGGCTTATGAATATCTAGGCTATAATAGGGGAGGTTTTCCTATAGCTGAACTATATGCAACTGAGGTTCTTTCGTTGCCTTTGTATGAAGGCTTACCGCATATTGAATATATATGTGACAAAATTAATAGGTTTATTTCTTCTAAAATTCATCTAAGAGCATTGATAGAAAAAGATATTGAAGGCATTATGGAATGGATAAACGACAATGAAATAAATAGATTTTTCAGTTTTGACCCTAAAAAAATAACTGTAGAAAAAGAAAAAGAGTTTATTAAAAACTCTCAAACAGATACTACAATTCATTTATGTATAGCAGATGAAAACGACGACTATTTAGGCACTATCAGCCTTAAAAATATTGATGCAAACAGTGCGGAGTACTCAATAGTCACAAGAAGAAAAGCTTTCGGAAAAGGAATTGGCTTTAACGCTACTATCAGTATTTTAGACAAGGCTTTTAATGAATTAGGTTTAAAAAAGGTTTATCTTAATGTATTAGAAAACAACATAAGAGCAAAAAAACTGTATAAAAGGGTTGGGTTTAAGCCTTATGACGGACTTTATAGCAGTGTGGAAATTAGGAAAGAAAAACTTAAACTTGAATGGTTTGAGATTAACAGGAGTGAATATGAAAAGCTGTGGGGCGTATAAAATTGAATTAGAAACTAAGGGAGACGAGAATGGGAAAATCGTTATCATAGAAAACAAAAAAGAAATCCCATTTGAAATAGCTCGAGTTTTTTATATATTTGATTCAAAAAAAGACGTTGTAAGGGGAAAACATGCGAACCGTGAAAGCGATTTTGTTATAATTAATATATGTGGCACATCAAAAATTAAAGTTACCAACAGTGAAGAAGAGGAGATTTTCATTCTTGACAAACCACATACTGGAGTATATATACCTAAAATGCTTTGGAAAGATATGTATGATTTTTCTGAAAACTGTATACTACTTGTGCTATCAAATAAAACTTATAACCCAAGGGAGTATATTAGAGACTTTGATGAATATTTAATGGAGGTGGGGGAGAGAAGTGAAAATATCAATAATAATTCCAGTGTATTTTAATGAAAACAACCTGTATCCTTTATACGATAATTTATCAAAAAATGTGCTTAAACTACTAGATTGCGATTATGAGTTAATTTTTGTAGATGATGGCTCAAAGGATAATTCTTATAAGGTTTTAAAAGAATTATCAAAAAAAGATAAAAACATTACACTAGTAAAATTATCGAAAAATTTCGGCTCTCATTCAGCCATTTTAGCTGGATACAACGTTTGCACCGGAGATTGTGCTGTGAGCATTTCGGCAGATTTACAAGACCCACCTACCATTATTTTGCAGATGTTAGAAAAATACAAAAAAGGAGCAACGGTTGTCCTAGCAGTTAGAGAAGACAGAAAAGAACCTTTCACACAAAAGGTTTTTTCGGGATTGTATTATAAAATGATGAAAAAATTTGCACTTCAAAACATGCCACAAGGTGGCTTTGACTGCTCGTTGATTGACAGAAAAGTTATTGATGTTTTATGCAAAATGGAAGAAAAAAACACCACAATCATGGGACAGATTTTGTGGTGTGGTTTTAATACTGATGTAATTTATTATACAAGGCAAGAAAGAAATATAGGCAAGTCACGCTGGACCTTATCTAAAAAAATAAAGCTATTAGTCGATTCTCTAATTGGCTTCTCGTACCTTCCCATTAGGTTAGTTTCAGTATTCGGTTCTATTTTTTTTGCTAGTTCACTAATTTGGGGAATATATATAATAGTTAATTGGCTTTTAAACAATATAACTGTAGAGGGGTGGACTACACTCATCTTAATTAATCTGTTTTCATTTGGAACAATTATGATGACACTAGGAGTGCTAGGCGAATACATTTGGCGCAGTTTTGATGCAAGCCGAAAAAGACCTCCATTTATTATAGAAGACACTCAAGGGGATAATATTGATATAGATAATGGCTCAGATAACGACACAGGCAATGCCACTGGTAAAGGCTCAGATACCGACATTGGTAATGACGCAGGCAACGATGCTGGTAGTTCAGATAATGAAGTAGGTATAGAAAAATGATATCCTTGTGAAAAATCTACTCCGTTAGCTAGTATTATTTTTTGTATCTCTTCGTTTTCGACAAATTCTGCAACAATCTTAGAGTTAATCAGCTTTGCCATGTAACAAATTGACTCTAGTATTATCTTATTTTCGTTATTGCTTGCAATATTTTTAATAATATCACCATCTACTTTAATTATGTTAGGTTTAAGTGAAACTATTGAAGAATATGTAGCATACCCAGCGCCGAAATCGTCAACTGCTATCTGACATCCTATTTTTTTAACAGCTTCTAAAAAGTCGATTAGCTCACTGTTGTCGTTGTAATTTTCGGTCTCGACAAATTCTACTATTACATTTTCTGGTTTTGGATGAATTTTAACTCTTGCTAAGAACCAGTGTTTAAATTCCTCTGATAATATATCATACATAGATATATTTACACTAAGTTCGCAGTCTCTTTCTTCAAACTCTTTTAATGCCTTATCTATCATCAGCTTATTTATAGTGTTGTATAGCTTTAACTTTTTTGATGCCTCTAAAAAACTATTAGGAGAATGGATCACTCCGTCTGAATCCACAATTCTCATTAAAGCTTCATATTTTTTAATTTCACCGGATATATTGTCTCGGATTCCTTGATAGTAAGGTGTGATAGTGTCATTATTTATTGCATACTTAATAAGCTCAAATGCAACAAAATTGTCCTGAGTTTCTTCAATAATTCGCTCTCGCTCATTTTCGACAATAATGAAATTCTTTTGCATATGGCGGTGAACATACAACGAACTTTTAGCCCTATCTATAAGATTTTCACCACCAAATACTAACGCAAACCTTGATATGCCAGACATCATAGTTCTGTCTGAGGTGGCTAGTTCGTAGTTTAAGTAAAATTGATACATCATTTTCTGAAAATCTTCATCTGAAATACAATCAGTTGCAGTTATAATAAAATTTTTATAGGAGTGAGTATAAACAAAAAATTCTTTTTTTAAACCCAGTTCACGTATTTTTAGCAATACATTTTTTAAAACATCAGCACAACTGTTGTAATATTTTATTTCACCAAATACTGCCATCATCATGTCCGCATTTACTATTTCGGTCATACATAGTTTTGAGAACTTATAATATCTATTATCTATCAAAAACTGTTCGTAACATGGCACTTTAAAACGATAATCAGTAATCTTGTCTTTTAGCAATATTTCTTTTATTGTATCCATAATCCTACCTTTCTGAATTTGTATGTTTATATATTCTATAAGAGTATTATAACATATTAATTTATAAATTACAATAGCTCAATTGATAACAATTCTTGTTTATATTAAAAAACGCTCCAAATAAATTGGAGCGTACTGACAGTAGAAAAACCTAAATCTAAAAATATATTTTGTCAAAACACATAAATTAATGAAACACAATGTAGGGGACAGGTTCCCCGTTCCGTTAGGATTCAGCTAAAATCGCTAGTTTTTTCGGGACGGAAAACCCGTCCCCTACATTAATTTGTATTTTTTAACCATTTTGTTATAAATCATAAATACTAAAAAGTATCACTAGATGACAAGCAACATTTTTATTTTGTGCAATATTTTTAAGAGAAACACTTTTTCGACAAGCTGAACGCTCCAAATAAATTGGAGCGTAAATTTTTTATATTAAATTAGCAATTATTGTTTCTGTTTTGTCACTACTTGTGCCAACCATGAACTCAAATGCGCCTTTTTCAGTTATGAATTTTCCATCTTTGAAAAATTCTAGCATTTTTTCGTCTATTTTGAATTTTACTTCTTTAGTTTCGCCAATTTCAAGAGTAATACGCTTAAATGCTTTTAGCTCTTTGCAAGGTCTTACACAGCTTGCTAATACATCATGAACATAAAGCTGAACTACTTCGTCGCCTTTGTAGTTGCCTACATTTGTTACATCAATGCTGATATAATTGTCTTCGTCTAAAGTAAAGTCAACTTTATCAATTCTTGGTGCAGATAGCTTAAACTCTGTATAGCTTAGACCATGTCCAAATGCGTATAACGGTAAATGAGAAGACTTATAATAGTCTTGAGCTCTACCAAATGGATATTTATTATAGAAAGCTGGGCATTGTCCAACGTTTCTAGGAATGCTAAGAGGAAGTTTACCACCAGGAGTTCTAACGCCAAATAGGCAGTCAGCAAGGCTGTGACCTGTCTCTTGTCCTAGGTAGAAGCACTCTAAAATAGCTGGAATGTTCTCGCTCTCCCACTCAATAGAGTTAGGTCTTCCGTGCATTAGAACCATAACAACATTCTTGTTAGCCTCATAAACCCTCTTAATTAGCTCTTGTTGGTCTCCAACAAAATCTAGTGTGTCAACATCTTGGTTTTCTTTACAAGTTTGCTCGTTACCGCCAACTGCTAGAATAACAATGTCAGAAGCTTTTGCAAGTTCTACAGCTTCATCTATATTTTTTGCCTCAAATCCGTTTGGATCACAACCCTCAACAAAAGTAACTTCTGCTTTGTCTGCTACAAACTCTTTGATACCGTCAAGAACTGAAACAAAATATCTTGGATTTTTTGTTGAATATCCGCCTAATAGTCTTGTATTACCATTAGGACCTATCAAAGCGATTTTCTTATTGTCATCAAGTGAAATAGGAAGCAGTTTATCATCATTTTTAAGAAGTGTTATAGCTTGTACGCCACACTCATATGCTAATTTCTTTGTCTCTTCACAGTAAAGCACTTCTTTGTAGTTATCAGCCTTAACGCCAAAAGAACGCATAGTATCAGCATAGTGGATATGCTCATCGCCTGTCTCATCAGATTGGAATGAGAAAAACTCTTCTTCTATAGTCTTACTTGTGTCCTCATCAAGTAGACCTAAAGTCTCTTTCATTTTTAGAACTCTTTTTACAGAAGTCTCAATTACTTCTTCGTCTATCTTGCCTTGTTTGCAAGCTTCTAAAAGTCCTGGGCCATAAGCTCTGTTAGGACCCATTGGGCATAACCAAGCTAATTCTGTGTCTACTCCAGCTTTTAGGCACATTACAGCTGCGTCATCTAGGTTGTCTGTAATTCCCATTAGGTTCTTAATGCAACGAATATCTCCGTTATCAGAAACTAAAATTCCGTCAAAACCATACATGTCACGTAAAACATCTTTTAATATGTATTCATTCATGTGGCAAGGAATACCATTTAAAGCATGGTGAGCAGGCATTATTGAACCAACCTTAGCTACCTCTACAGCCTCTCTGAAAGGCACTAGGTGAACTTCGTGAAGAAGTCTGTCGGATATATCAACACTCGCTCCGTTGTTGCCTGATAAAGGCTCTGCGTCTGCTACATAGTGTTTAGCTGTCGCTACTATTTTATCTTTGCCGTATCTATTTTCATCTTTACCTTGTAGACCTGTAATAAAAGCAGCACCGATTTTTGCAACTAGATGTGGATCTTCGCCGTAAGCTTCTTCTGTTCTGCCCCAGCGAATGTCTCTAGCTACACCTAGCATTGGTGTGTAGCAGTGGTGTACGCCTAAAGCTCTTGACTCTTTAGCTATAGTAGAAGCAACCTCTTCTATTAAATCAGGATTCCATGTGCTACCCATAGCAATAGCTTGTGGGAAAGATGTAGCCTCGTCAAAAGCTAGACCATGTAAGCACTCGCCTTGTTGCATATTAGCAATTCCTAAACGTTTAACTCCATTTGGAAAAAAAGATGCTAATTGCAATATTTTTTCTTCCCAGTTCATTTGCTCGTAAAGCTCTTCAACTCTTTTTGAAAAATTCTCCATTTTGTACTTCCTTTTAAATTATGTAATAATTTTGTGTAATAATAAAGCTATAAAAACTCATTCACTATAATTATAGTGCTATTCCCAAAAATTACAATGACAATTTTGTGTCATACTTGCACTTTTAGGTTGTATGCAAATGTAAAAAAAGTGCTATTATTGCATTAGATTTTTCAATTAATTAAAATTATTTTGAATTTAAATGCAACACAGCATAAAATCATAGTCATTTAATACTAAAAATTTAATATTTTTTATGCATAATGTAAAATATAGTAATTTTTATTGACATTTGTAGTACAAAAATTGTATAATAGGAAAAGCAACTAATAAATTTGTGTCATTTTTTATAAAATATTCTAAATTTTATAGAATTGAGGAGGCTTATATGTATAAACTAATAATTGCCGATGATGAATATACTATAAGATGTGGTTTAGAGCATTACATCAATTGGGGAGACTTAGGTTTTGAGGTAGTTAATGTATTTGAAGATGGATTTCCAGCACTTAAATATTTAGAAGAAAATCATGTTGATGTACTCTTAACAGACATCAATATGCCTATTATGAGTGGAATTAAGCTGATTTCTGGCATTAGAGAAAAAAATATTAAGACTCGTTGTGTGGTAATAAGTGGCTATGATGATTTTAATAACATAAGACAATTAATTCCTTATGGAATAGAAGATTACTTATTAAAACCAATTGTAAATGAGGATATAGTTAGCTTGTTTACAAAGCTAAAGCATAAATTAGATGAAGAGTATATAGCGCAGAAAAAAAATAAAGAAGCCGAAAAGACTAATAGATTAATGAAAGATACTCTTTGGAGACAATGTTTCTCTGATATTTTCTTAAAAAAAGTTCCGGCTGATGTTGCTATTGCCAATATCGAGAACTATGGTCTTGATTATGGACAAATAAGTAGCTGTCTTATATACACAAAAATAATTGTAGAGCGTAGCGAGAACAACGATGACAATATCAGACAAGAGGCTTTGAATAATTCAATTATTAACTATCTTAAAAATTCAACTTCTGAATTTAAATTAATAGATTTTGTGGATGATAGCATGGCAATTAATATTGTGGCGTTAGCTTTAGGAGATGCCCAACTAGACTATTATAATAAAACTTTTTCAGCAGTATTAAGTCTTGCTATACAATCTATAGAATCTCTTTCAAGCATAGTTATCAAGATATTAGAGACATCAACATTTGAGTCTTTGCATGAAGTATCTTTAAATGGTGAATATAATAGTTCAGAGGAAAAGAATGAAACAGAGACTAATGACGTAGTTAAAACGATAGAGATTAAAGAAAAATCTGAATATACTTCTTTCTTTAGTGCGATTAACTCTGCGTTTCTTGAAAGAAATTATCAACAATTTGAAGATAGATTTAACTCGTTATTGAATGCAATTAAAGGGAAAACTCTGTCACAAATAAAAAAGGTTTATAAAGATGTTGTAACTATTCTTTCACGACATTTCGATGAAGGAGACGATTATATCAATGATTTTATTGATAAATTGAGTTCATATGATAATGTACAAACTCTTAATATCTATGTTAAGCAGTTTATAGATCAATTATCTCATATACTCCCTGATAACACAGATACGTCTTTAGAACGATTAATGGAGCAGTCTCTTGTGTTTATAAGCGATAATTATTCACTGGATATTTCAAGAAACGATGTAGCAGAACATGTATTTTTAAGTTCTTCATATTTTAGCAGATGTTTTAAAAGAGTAGTAGGAATGAAATTTATAGACTACCTAACAAATGTGAGAATTGAAAAATCTTGTGAATTACTTCTTGACTGTAACAATAAAATAAGTGATGTTTGTGAGAGAGTTGGATATAACAGTCCTTCATACTTTACTAGAGTGTTTAAGTGCGTTAAAGGGGTTACCCCAAATGAATTTATCAGGAGTAATATTGTGAATTAGTATGAAAGACAAGTTTTCGCATATTTTATCATCTTTTAGAATCAATATTCTTTATAGATACTTCGTTAATATAATAATGGTACTGTTTGTTCCATCTATTATAATAGTTTTAGCATATTTTAATATTTCAATGGATAACATTAGCAACAAAGCAACTGAAACACATTCTAGGACAATTAGCAATTTATCAGAGATTTCAGACAATATCTTGGCAAATGGAGAGAATATTGCTAGCTTTTTAGCAGTATATAATGATGTAGAAAAGTTCTGTTACCATGGAATGTTGACAGCTTATGAAATGAATAATATTATTACCCAAATTGTTGCACTTGAAAACACAAACGAAGTTGTGGATTCTATTTGGATATATTCTGAAAGACATGAGAGAATACTTAATTTTCCAGATGAATATCCAGATGGATATGAAGCGAATATTCTTGAATGGATAGGGGAGAGCATTAATGTTTATGGAGACGAAAACAGATACCTTTATAATCCTCCATCTGATGGAGTACCGGGAATAATATCTGCATATGTGCCTGTAGTCTCATCAGATGGAGTAGTGATAGGTTGTGTGATTTCAAACTTAAACATAGAAAAAAACAGTTCTATGTTTAGTTTAAACGACGATTATGTATTTGCGATAACTATAGATGATGAATTGGTTTATAGTAATGATGCGCAATCATATATAAAAAGTGATTTTCATAATTTGTTTCTTGACTATGTTAATGGAGATAGCAATGATACAAACAAGGTTATAAATGATAGTATTTATACTGTTAAAACTGGACGTTCAAGCCATATTTATTATTATCTTGAAGCTGATTTAAGCCTATATTATGATGACTTTAGGGATCTTTTATTGCCAATGATAATAAATTTGCTCGTAGTAACTATATTGGCATTGATTATTTCATTTTTTATCGCAAGAAAGACCGCTAGACCTATTCTTAACTTATTGAAAATATTCACTAATAACCCACACAATGAAAAACATATAAAAAATGAAGAATATTTAATGGAGAAAGTCCATAAAACAATTGCTCAAAATTATCATTTGCAAGAGCAACTTACAAGCAGAATGCAACTGTTGCAAAATTCTCAGATGGTTGCACTACAAACACAGATAAATCCTCATTTTTTGTATAATACACTAGAAAATATTAAATGGAACGCAATGGATCTTACTGGTTCTGAAAATGATGTGTCAAAAAATATTCAAGATTTAGGCAAGCTTTTAAGATATAGTCTTTCAATTAATCCACCGTTGGTTCCGTTTGAACAAGAGTATAACAATATTAATCTTTATTTAGATATAGTTAATATTGGTAACAGAAAAAAAGTAGAGCTAATTTGGGATTACGACGAAAATGTAAAATATTTTAATGTTCCAAGATTATTACTGCAACCGATAATTGAAAATTCGGTTCAACACGGTTTAAGATTTACACCAAATAGGCCAAGTATTTATATCAGAGCCTATATGAAAGACTCTAACTTAATAATTAACATTAAAGATAATGGCGTTGGAATGACTGCGGAAGAACTTGAAAAGCAACGAGAAAATCTAACAAATATTAATGTTTTGGCAGATAGACATATCGGGCTTATGAACGTTATGCAACGTATTAGGCTGATTTACGGAGAAGAATCAAACCTAACAATTCAAAGCTCAAAGATGGCAGGTACTAATATAATAATAACTATTGTCGGGAACAAAGAAACACAAAAATAAAAAGTAGGGGTTAATCAAACGACCCCTACTTTCTTTTTTATATTGTAACTGTAAAAGTAGTTACAGAATTTTGATCACTTAAAACGTTGATAGTTCCACCGTGTAAATCAATTACTTTTTTTACTATGGATAAACCTAAACCGTTGCCTTTAGATGCCCTTGAAACGTCTGACTGATAAAATTTTTCAAATACTCTATCTAAATCTTGCGGATTTATATAGGCTCCGGTGTTTGAAATTGTGAATTTCATCTTGTCAGATTCTTTTTTCAGTGAAAGCTTTATCTCTCCGTTTGTGTTGCAAAATTTCACTGCATTAGAGAATAAATTTTGCCAAACGTGCGAGAGTAAACCCTCGTCGGCTTTTAACTTAATTTCAACTAAATCAATGTCTAAATCTATATTTTTTGTAGTCCATTCACTTTCAAATAATAGAATAATTTCTCTTATCTGCTCTGAAATAGAATATGTTTTTTTATCTAAATGTATATTACTGTTGTCTAAATTAGAAAGAAGAAGTATATTTCCCGTCATTTTAGTAAGTCTTTTCGAGTTCAAAATTATACTTTCTGCATATTCGGCTACTTTTTGGGCATCGTTAGGCTTATTTCTTAAAAGTGTAGCATAACCTTCTATAGCGGATAGAGGTGTCTTAAATTCATGAGAAACATTATTAATAAAGTCATTTTTCATCATGTCATTCATTGCAAGTTCTTTAGCCATTAAATTAAAGTTATGTGCCATATCATCAAGCTCAAACAAAGGACTGTTTTCTTCAATTCTTATATCATAGTTTCCGCTTGCGATTTCTTTTGTAGCCTTGTTGATTTCAACTATTGTATTAATAGGATTTCTAGTTATTATTTTTGAAACAATAGTACCAATTATTGCACATAAAAAAGCAGTAAAGATAAATCTGAATACAGGAGTACCCCTAAAACCAAAGTCAAAAGGCAGATAGTTACTGGTTAAGATTCCAACAGGAATCATGATAATCAATATAAAAAATATTGAAGCCGTAAATAGTTTACTTAAGCTATGTTTGCGTTTCAACTCTTTTTCACCGCCTTAAATCCTAGCCCTCTAACAGTCGCAATTTCAAAGTCTTTATTGTTTTTAAATTTTACTCTTAGTCTGCTTATATGAACATCTAAGGTGTGATAATCTGACTCGGTGTCAACACCCCAAACATGATCCATTAACTGTCTTCTAGTAAATACTTTATTTGGGTAAGAAGTTAGCTTAAATAAAAGATTAAACTCCTTTTGTGGTAGCTCAATTTCTTCAGTTTCACTAGATACAATCAATGTTTCTTGATTAAACTTTGTGCTTCCAATTGACACCACATTGTCGTTAGATATTTTGCTTCTTCTAAGCAATGCTTCAATTCGCCACAGCATTTCATTCACATCTACAGGTTTTACCATGTAATCGTCTGTGCCAGATCTAAAGCCTTGCCTTTTATCGTCTACAGAATCTTTAGCTGTTATCAGCAAACAAGGCATATCATAGCCTGAATCACGCAAATTTTTTATAAGTTCAAAGCCGTCCATTCTAGGCATCATAACATCTGAAATAACTAAATCGATATTATTATCGTCAAGCACATCAAAGGCATCTAAGCCATCAACAGCACAAATTGCGTTGTATCCATTTTCGCTAATCACTGTGTAAAAGAGTTTTCTTATTTCTTCATCGTCTTCAACTATTAATATATTTATCATAAAATTACCTCCATTATAATTAAATAATACAATAAAAAAAGACTCTCTTATTCAAGTCTTATTTATTTTTATTTTAGATAAAGGATTAGTTTCTGAGGCTTCCTTTATTTGTTTGGTAGAAATATGAGTGTAAATCTCAGTTGTTCCCAGGTTTTCATGCCCTAGAAAGTCTTGAATTACACGTATATCGGTTCCATTTTGGTGCATTAGTGTGGCAGTAGTATGCCTTAGTTTATGCACAGAGTAACCTTCTGATCTAAGACCAATTTTTTCAAGATACGTATTAACAATGTATTGCACTGTCTTAGGGCTAATTCTTTGCAGTCTAGCACTTAAAAATAGTGCATCTTTGTCTTTCACTTTATCGGTTGGGCGCACTTTAATATAGTCGTCAATTGCAGTGATACAGGCTTGATTAAGGTAAATAATTCTTTCTTTGTCACCTTTACCAACAACCCTTACAGTGTTACTAGACCTTATAATGTGGTTGATATTAATAGAAACTAGCTCAGATAATCGCAATCCACAATTAAGAAATAGCACTAATATACAGTAATCACGATCTTTATAAGTGCCATCAACCGCCTTTAATAGTTCGATACTTTGTTCGAGAGTTAAAAATTTAGGAAGTTTTTTTCTTTTTTTAGGAGTACGCAAGTTTTCCGTAGGATTTTCTGTGAGAAGTTTTTCATGAACAGATAAATAGGCGAAAAAGCCTTTAAGTGCAGAAGATTTTCTTTGACGAGTAGAGGCAGAATTTTTATTAGTGTCAGTAACATAGTTCATGAACTCAAAGACATCCATACTAGAGATAGTTCGTATTAAATCTAAGTCAATGTCTGTGATTGTAATTTTATCAAATTCAGTGTTATTATCTAATTTCTTGAACATTTTTATAAACCTAAAGAAAGTTCTAAGGTCAAAACAATACTCATCAACTGTATTTTTGCTTCTGCCACGAACGTTTCTTAGATACATGCAGTATTGTTTAACAATATCTGGCATTTCTAATAGTATATCAAAATCTCTCATTTTTTTCTTAAACCCATCCCCTCAATTATACAAAATATTTATTTTGTATAATTATATCATGAAATTTTCCACCTGTCAAGTCGCACCAGGGATGCCCCTGGAGGCAATTCGCACACCTAGTTAGTTGTAGAATATACTTTTATTGCCTGCGTCAAAGTTATAATATGTTATCTATGTGTGATATTTTGCCTGTCGGGCTACTGACTAACAAGTATCCATTTTTTCCAACTTCTATACTTCCATAAGTATCAAAAATATTTAATAGTCTAGCTTGATTTTCACTCATCATCTTTATGGCTTCTTGTGGACTTAAACCTGTCCATTCAACTAAATTTTTAAAACATTCATCTGGGCATAACACGCTTCCAGCTTTTGTTACTCCATCTTTTAAAGTAGCATTTCCATTCTTAACGATTATTTCGTTTATTCCTAACTTGTATTTTCCGTCTGGCAATCCTGTTGCGCTGATACTGTCTGTAACGGCTAGAATTTTATCTATCCCTTTAAGTTTAATGCTATTTAGTATATTTGTCTTATGCACGTGAAGTCCATCACAGATAAGCTCTGCATATATATCACTCTCGAAAATTGCTCCTAAAACTGCTGGCTCTCTTTGGGTCGAAAGTTTCATTGCGTTCCATGTGTGTGTACTGCATTTAACTCCATTTTCAATTGCGGTCATGGCTGTTTCGTAGTCTGCCGAAGTATGCCCCATTGAAACGACTACTCCAGTTTTATTAACTACCTTAATAAAGTTTTGCATGCCATTAAGCTCTGGTGCTACTGTAATCATTTTAATTATATTGTCGCTGTTTGCTTGATACTCAAAAAATTCATCAATGCTAGGGTTTCTAAGGCAAGACTCTGGCATAGCGCCCTTAAATTCCTTTGATAAAAATGGACCCTCTAAATGGATACCTAATATTTTTGCACCTACTTTAATTTCTTTTCTTGCCTTATTCCAAATCTTAACTAGTTCTAAAAGTTTTTCTTTTGTATCACTTAAAATTGTTGGGAGAAAAGCTGCAACTCCATGATTTAAATAGAACGTACACACCTTTTCAATTTTTTCTATTGTTACATCGTTAAAGTCTACTCCAATTGCTCCGTGAGTGTGGGTCTCTATAAATCCGGGTAAAACAGTCAAACCACTTGCATCAATACAAGTGGCTGAATGTAGGTTTTCTTCAATTCTGACGATTATATCATTTATAATCTCTATATCTTTGCCGTTTATGGCGTTTTTAATTATCATATGCTAGGCTTTGGAACTATTACACCGCTTCTGTATGCCTCTAAAAGCTCTTCTAGTTCTCTTATTCTTTCTTTAATTGTTAGTCCTGTGTCAGTGTCACCGACACAAAGTCTGTTTGGCATTTTTTCTATCATTACTGTGTGAGATACAATATCACTTTCGTTTTTAATTGCATCCTCTGTGCTTACAAACGGTTCATGAGCTACTAAAATCAAACCATAAGAGTTAAATATTAATGTGTATCCAGCAATTCCTGTAGCTTTTTGATACGCTTTTGCGAATCCTCCATCAATAACAAGTACCTTGCCACCACATTTTACAGGCTTCTCCCCTTTGCTTTGTAGCACTGGCACATGCCCATTTACAATGTGGGAATTTTTAGCATCAAGGCCAAACTCGCTGAGTATAAGATTAACCATATCCTCATTCTCAATATTGGCATAATATGTATTTCTTATTTCTTTATGAGTTTCTTTTTCTGCTATGAAATAACGCTCAAAGTTTGTCATTTTCTCTTTGCCGAAGAGAGGTGAATCTTTGTTACACCAAATCCACCAGAGTATGTCTCTACCTTTTTGTTTTTCGTGTTTATCTACAGCAAAAAAAGCCTTTCTTGCATAGCTTTCAAGCACATCACAAAGTCCTTTACCCTTGTATTTGTTTCCGAATAAAGATATCTCCGCAAATTCTGTAGCAGTTTTCATAGGTACACAGCCATGGAATAACAAGTTTCCGTTATAAATTTTATACAATCCGCCCTTGTTAAATAAAAACTCTACATGTCCTTGCAGTTTTTCGCTATTAATAAATGCCGATTTAAGTTTATCAATTATCAATAATTCTTCTGTAGTTAGCTTGAATGGGTCTGTCGGATCGATTGTAGGGAAATTATTATCAAGTAAATTATACTCTTTTCCATCAATATTAACTGAATATTTTTCGTGGTCTATCTTATCTATAAACTGTCTATCCTGCATATTAAATTCAGGGTTATCTTGTATTAATTGTCCTTCTAGTTTAAGCTGAATTATGGTTATAGCCTTGTGGATTTTTTTGTTAAGTTCAATTTCTGCACTGGTTGTTTCTGAATTAACCTTAATTTTAAAACAATTACAAGGATCATTTTCATATATGTTAAGTGCGAAAGTAGCTAACGGAAGCAAATTAATACCATAGCCTCTTTCTAATGTGTCAAGATTACCATATTTAGCCGAAACTCTTACGACATTAGCGATGCAAGCTTTTTGTCCAGCTGCAGCTCCCATCCAGACAACATCATGATTTCCCCATTGGATATCTACAGAATGATAATTCTTAAGCTTGTCCATTATCGCAACTGCTCCGTCACCTCTGTCGTATATATCGCCTAGTACATGAAGATGAGCAATTACTAATTTTTGAATAAGTTCACAAAGGTCTACTATAAAGCTCTCTGCCCTGCCTATTCTAATTATTGTGTTTACAATTTCTTCATAATATGCTTCTTTGTCTAGCACTTCTGCTTTTTCATTAATTAACTCTTCAATAACATAGGCGTAGTCATTTGGTAGTGCTTTTCTAACGCTAGAACGGGTGTATTTAGAAGTTACAATTTTGCATATTTCTATTAATCTATATAGCATTATTCTAAACCATGAGTCAATATCACTCTCGGTTTTAATTATTATATCCATCTTCTCTTTTGGGTAATATATGAGTGAAGCCAATGAACGCTTATCACTTTTTGTAAGAGTATGTCCAAATACTTCCTCAATTTTTCTTGCAACAGAACCTGAACCATTCTTCAACACGTGTGAAAACGAGTCGAATTCTCCGTGTATGTCTGTAATAAAGTGCTCTGTTCCTTTTGGAAGATTAATTATAGATTGTAAATTGATTATTTGAGTGGACGCTTTTGCGATTGTAGGGTAGATTTCTGATAAAAGTTGTAACTTTTTATTGTTTGTCATGATCTCCTCACTTTCTTTAATAGACAAGTGCAAAATGCACTAGCGACTAAACTCTAAGAGCCAAGAGTGAAAAAACTATTGTATTTTATAATAATCTATCGACATCATATCTCTTCACTCTACGTGTTTTCACGTGGCTATCTTTCGTTTAAGAACTCATTAATAATAGCTGTAGTTTCATTTACTGAATCGTAATCTGGCATTACAACTGAAGCTTCAGCTCCGCCAAGCGAATAACATGCACCCCAGTCTGGTGTGCCTTCAAGTGAAATATTCTCAAATTCCCAAGCAGGTGATAAATCTAGCTGCATTTTAACTAGTTCTGTTATTTCATCTTGTGTCATGCTTGTCTCTACATTTTCACTAACACTTGCGATGATGCCATTTATTCCTGTTATAATCGCCGGAGACATTGCCTTGTCTAATATAGCCTCTATAACTAATTGTTGGTGTACACCTCTTTGGAAGTCTCCATTTACAAATGCACTTCTCTCTCTTGAAAATGATAAGGCTGCTTCTCCATCCATATAGTTAATTCCTTGTACAAAAGTATGAGATCCATCTTTTGTAGTAAAGTTGTAGTCTGAATTAACTTCTATTCCTCCTACAGCATCTACTATAGTTACCAATGACGAGAAATTCACTCTTGTATGACAATCTATATCAATAGCTAGTAATTCTTCTAAGGCTGCTACTGATACATCCACACCATAAATACCTGCGTGAGTAAGCTTGTCTTTTGTTCCATATGATACCTCTGGTAATACAACATAATAATCTCGTGGAATAGAAACTAGTAGTATTTTGTTGGTTTCTGGATTTACGCTCATAAGGATATTGACATCACTTCTACTGTTAGTGCTTATTGAACCTGAAACATCTATACCACTTATATACATAGTGAATGGTTCAATATTGTATGTTGTTGGAATTTCTGAACTTTCAGACGGAGTTTCAGACTCAGTCGAAAGCTCAACTTTCACACCATATCTATGTACGATCTTAATTTTAGAAGAAAAATCTTCAATTGTTTCATCGATAATTGATAGAAATGCTTCATTATAAACTGCAACACTTATTTCGCTTGATAATAGTGCATTAGCAAGCTCAAAAATGTCAGCATATTCTATTGTTTTAACCTCTTTATTAAGATTAGTATTAATTTCTTCTATCATTAGATGGGTGTTTTCGGTATCTGATGCCGTTTGAACGCCAAAACTATAGTCAGCAACGTCGGTTAAACTTTCGGCATTAAACTCTTCTCTTGCAACTACAACCATATTGTTGATTTTATATTCAGCGTTGCTAATATCGCCTATAGCTCTAGTAGCCACACCAATATATATTGCGCCTACTACATATACAGCACTTATAAGAACAGCCAAAAAGGCTGAAAATATTTTCACTGACTTTAATTTTGAACGAACAAGTAATGCTGGAAACGCAAAAAGAGCTATAACAATAAACAATAGCATAACTACATAATTATCTGGCACCATATTACTCATATATGCTGTCGAGAAAAAAGCTAGTGAAGCTAATATCTGTAAAACAGGAAAAATATATTTCATCTGATATATATTTATGCTTTTTTCAGATTGCTTATTCCTTCTTATAGTGCTTTTGGCAGTCATTTTTCTAATGTTATTTCTAGGGTTTCTAACCGGTTTATTATTTTGATTTGATTTCTTTATTTTACTTCTACTATTTACAGTTGAATTTTTTGTTAAGTTATTATTTGATTTGTTTACTGTAACAGTATTTGTAGATCTTTTTTTTATTTGTCCTGCTCGTTTTCTTCTAAGTTGAGCAGCTCTTCTTTTTTTATCTATACTGAACACCTACTATTTTAATTTTTGATATATTTACCATTACAATAAGTATAATACAAAATCTAGTAAATAGTCAAGTACAAATAAAAAAAATGTAGAAGTATCAACTACTATCAATACTTCTACACAAAATTTTAGAATATGCTATGTGTTAATACATTTAATTTACCCATGTGAATTTTAAATCGATATAAGTGTCAGCACTCTTAATATATAGATCATATTGTCCATTAGGGATTTCAGCTTTTGAAATTATCTTATTAATTGTATCCCCTGTTCCTAAACTGCCACTAAAGTTACTATTTTCTCCTACAAAAATAATACTTGCTACATCGTCCGCCGCCGCATTCGGTATTTTAAGGTTAATATTAATTGATGTCATATTATCACTTATCTGTGCATCCATGATTACAAGATCATTATTGTTTGGCATACTTACATTTTCTGTTAATATTCCAAATGAATTTAACTCGCCTAATACTTTGCCGTAAATGCCTAGCTCAAGTTCATCTTTGTTTTCATAAATATCTAGTCTTTCTGCACGATACACAGCAGGGTCAAATCCTTGCCCCTCGAAACTTGTCTCAAAAACAAGCTCTCCGCCAATTATCTCGTGTATAACTGATTTGCCTGAACCTGTTATAGAGTCAAACGGTGAGTAAGAAATTTCGCCATCTGCATTATATACCAAACCACCAAAATTAACTAAATAATGGTCATCTGCTATCATTTGCACACCGCTTATATATGCTGCAAGAAGAGGATTTTCTAAATCTGCACCATATTCATAAACTTGCTCTACTGTCATGTTCTCAAGGTCAATTTTGTATCTTACTATTCTTGAATAGTTTTCATCTGGAGGAACAACACCTTCAACTGTTTTACTTCTAAAGTTTCCGTTGTCAAACATCAATAATTCGTTTTCGTTTACCCATTGGACATTGTGTTGTCCATAAGGCCACTCAAAATCATCACCTATAGGTTTTAGCAATTTAGTTTCTTGCTCTTCGGTCCAAACATCATCAGGATTACTTATTATCCACTCTAGTTCACCAGTATCATAGTTAATTCCTATAACAGCATCTTGGGCTCTACCTGAAATAGCCAAAGATTTTGTAGTATCGTTTAAACTAAAACTATTATTATGGAACCAGTCATGTGGGTCGTTGCCGTAGTTTGGATCACTAATTCTTACGCCATCTTCATTCACATTAGGCACAGCGAAATAATCGTCCATATCCCACGCCTTAACTATTTCACCAGTTTCCCTATCTAGCTCATAAATGCTATCTTCAACTACTGCTCCTGTAATATCATTACCAGCTACCAATAAATTGCCATTTTCTAGCTCTAGGATTTCATGGTGGGCACCATTTATTAAATACTCATTATAGATTTTACCATTATAGTCAATCTCGTAAAGTGAATCAACGTAATATATAGCTCCTGTAGATTTATCACTCATCATCATTAAGTTTCCATTTTCAAGAACATGGAAATAGCTTAAAAATCCTGTGTTATCTGAGAAAATCCAACGAATTTCGCCGTTATCATCAATAGCATGAGGGTAAGTTGTATTAGTTGATGGCATTATAAAAGTAAGACCTTCAGCCATTTTTTCTGTATTAGAAGAAACTATCTCAAGTGTATTAAAGCCGTTTGGTATAGCTTCACCTTTTATCATTAGCTCGGTTGTTTCAGTTTTGCCGTCTTCATAAGTTGCTGTAAGAATTACCTTAGTCTCTTCTTCAGCGTATAGGCCATATATTGGAACTATATGCTCAGCCGACATAGTTTCAAAACTATGAGTAATATTATCAGCATCTCTTAAACCTTGAACTTCTACACTAATTTTAGCTGGACTATCTGTCTTAAACATCAAATTAGCAGTCAAAGGTGAATTTCCATAAGGGTTAACTACAATATATGGATTATTAAATTTATATTCCTCACTTTGATATTGAGAAATAATTGCCTCTTCTTTTAATTTTTGGTCTGCGAAAACATCTGTATAAGTAAAGCTGTCAATCTCTTGATTACTTTTACTTACTACCAAACTGTAAGGAGTATCGGCAAAATAATGCTTGCCATCTTGATTAACTATAAAATCGATGTCATATTCGCCAAGTAATAGACTGATGGTGTCTAGTCTAAGAGTTGCAAATCCAGCACTTTCATCTAGTGTATCTGCTAATTCAGCAGGAGTTTTCTGATTTTTTATTTGAGCGTTATCGGCATCTACATCATATATATAGCTGTATCCGTTGTCTTTGTTTGTAAGTAAAACATTTACACTGTCAACAGGAGTTTCAGGATTGCTCTGTGAAGTTGCCCATCCAGCAATTCTTAAATAATTCTGCGTTGCAAAAACATCATTTACTTGATATAAAGCCTCTTCTTCTTCAAATGTTAGGCTATCATCATAAAGCTGTGCTTTTGGAGCGTTATATATATATTCACCACTGGCATTTTCGCCCTCAAAACTTGCATAGAATATTGAAGAATCAAATTTTTCTGTTCTGTATGCTGTTTTGCTAAGGTTGAACTGTAGAACTACTTCTCCATTAGAATTAGCTTCAATTATCTTAGAAGGACCTTTATAATCGTCACTTATTCCATAGTCTACTTTATTGTTGGATTGATCAAATGCTCCTAAATAAGTATCGCTTTCAGGAATGTACTGCGCACTACCATGCACAACACTTATTCCGTCTGAACCTAATTCTTCACCAAATTCATAATTTTGAGTAACTGTCATGTTTTTTTCATCAATGGTATAACGAACTATTCTGCTGTACATTTCGTCATAAGGATAGTCTGCACTATCATCTAATCCACGATGAACACCATTATCAAAAATAGTGATATCATAAGTTCCGTCTTCGTTGTAGCCCACAAATCTAATATCGTGTTGAGAATAGAACCACTCAAAATCGTCTGTTGTAGGTTTTAGATATTTGTCGGCATTCTCAAGGCTTCCCTCAGAATAAGGAGACATTATCCACTCTACTTCCATATCTGGGTAGCTTAATTTTAAAAGAGCATGTTGGTTTCTTAATGAAACAAAAATTGAATCTTCTTCACCAGTGTAAGAAACGGTGTTCATGTGGAAGTAGTCACTGCCGTGATTATCTCTAATCTCTAAAATTTGATTGTGAGAATTATCGAAAATCTTAGTAAAATCAATATAATCCTCGGCTGTATAAGTTGTTAAGTCTACAGCTTCATAACATGTTAATAGAGTAGTTTCGTTAAATAAAAATGCGTCATGGTGCATCTCTACATCATTAAAATCTACTTGCTTGTATGTGTAGCCTAAATAGTTAAGCTCATACATTGTAGGATTTTTATCATATGCGTTTATATTTACATAAACTGTACCATTTGCTGTAACCTCGTCTATACCGCTTTCGCTAATTCCCGGTATAGTGAAATATCCACGCACATCGCCGTTTACATCCACTAGTGTACGTTGTGAATCTTTAAGCTGATATAGACCATTAGAAACTTGCTCTAAATCTGATATAACTACCTCTACTTCTTGTAATCCTTGATTATCTACATCGGTTTGAGTAGTGATAGTATGCTTATATTCAGTTTTATTCTCACCGTCGTCTAAAATAACTGTGATTTGATTTTCACCGCTATATAGACCTATCAGAGGCACTTCGTGATTAGTCTTTTTCTCTTCAATTGTGTTTGTAATTGTTGTAAGATCTAAAGCTGGGTCTCTACCATCGATAATTGTTGTAACAGATACAGGATTTTCTGTGTCAAACATTAGCATAGCACTAAGAGGAGCTATTTCATAAGGATTAACAACTATGTAAGGGTTTTGGGCGTCATAGTCTCCACTCCTGAATTCTTGTGAATATTGCACACGCAATTCTTCTTGACGTTCTTGGTAACCTTTATATGCAGTTTGGTAAATAACATTGTTTTCAGTAATATCTGAAAGCACTTTTAAGCTACCGTTAGCTATAACAATGTTTCCGTTTGTTTCTAATTCTTCTAAACTTATGCCTGCCGGAACTTCAAAAATTATCCAGCCTGAATCTGCAGTGCTGTGTGTCCCGTGAGGCAAAGCAGAGTAATTATAGGTTTCAAGAAAGTCGTCTTCTTTTATGCGATCATATTCTTCGCCGTTATAGGCAAAAGATATATCATCAAAGTCAATTTCCACTTCGCCAGTCAAATTTAAGAATAATTTTACCAAAAGAAATTGATTTCCGTCTGTCGGTTCTTCGCTGTATTCAACTTCATTTGTGAAGCCTCCATATGCTTCAACAGTTGTTACTGTTTCTAGCAAAGGATACACTTCAAGTGCTGTGATATCATAATCAATCTCGATTTGTGATTCATTGGATCTAGTTAAATACAAACTTGTAACCACAATTGCTACCACTAGAATAATGGCTACTACTGATATGAGTATTTTTTTCATTTGAAACCTCGTCAAATTTTAGCTTTTTATGCTAAAAGACTTTACCTTTCTCTTTGTTGGTTTTACTTTCATATTGTCACTAAACGTATTATAATTATTAAAATACTATTATGACATACTTTACTATATTTTACCACACAATATGCATTTTTTCAATACATTACAGCAATTTTTTTCAAATTTTATCGAATAATTAATTAGAAAAATAAAAAAAATAATATTTTCAAGAAATGTATTCACAAAATAAGAATAACATGATATAATATAACAGTTAATGGAAATAACAAAATAACAAAAGGATGGCAAAATGAATACTAGAGAAAATTTGAGAAATGTAGCTATTATAGCTCACGTTGACCACGGTAAAACAACACTTGTGGATCAACTACTAAAACAAAGTGGTATATTTAGGACAAATGAAAGTGTAGACGAGAGAGTCATGGACTCAGGCGATTTAGAGAAAGAAAGAGGAATTACAATTCTTTCAAAGAATACAGCCGTTATGTATGGCGATACAAAAATAAACATAGTAGACACACCAGGACATGCTGACTTCGGCGGAGAAGTTGAGCGTATATTAATGATGGTTGACGGCGTTCTACTATTAGTTGATGCCTTTGAGGGCTGTATGCCACAAACAAGATTTGTGCTAAAAAAAGCCTTAGGACTTGGCAAAAAGCCACTTGTAGTTGTAAACAAGATTGATAGACCTGGTGCAAGACCTCATGAAGTAGTAGACGAGGTGCTAGATCTATTTATAGAACTAGGTGCAGACGACGACCAACTAGAGTTCCCAGTAGTCTTTGCAAGCTCAAGAGAAGGATATGCTATGAATGAGCCAGAAGAAAAAGGCGAAAACATGGACCCATTATTCGAGGCTATTGTTCGTGAAATTCCAGCACCTACAGGAGACAGCGAAGCTCCTCTTCAACTTCTATTTTCTAATATAGATTATGATAAATTCATAGGAAGAATAGGCGTTGGTAGAGTTGAGAGAGGCTCTTTAACTGTTGGACAATCTATCACAATTTGTGGCGGCGAGAATGCCCCTAAAAATGCAAGAATTGTTAAGCTTTTCCAATTTGAGGGTCTAAAACGTGTAGAACACCAAACTGCTACTGTTGGAGATATCGTTTGTGTATCGGGTATTACTGATCTTAACATCGGTGAGACAGCATGTCAAATTGATTGTGTAGAGCCTTTACCTTTTGTAAAGATAGACGAGCCTACAGTTTCTATGATGTTTATAGTAAATAACTCACCTTTTGCAGGTAAAGAGGGTAAATATGTTACTTCAAGAAACTTAAGAGACAGATTATTTAAAGAAGTTGAAACTAATGTTGCTATGAGAGTAGAAGAGACAGATTCTGCCGATACTTTCAAAGTATCAGGTAGGGGCGAGCTTCATCTTTCTATATTGATAGAGCAAATGAGAAGACAAAACTATGAGTTCCAAGTTTCACGTCCATCTGTTATTTATAAGCAAGGACCAAACGGCGAAAAATTAGAGCCTATGGAACTACTTATGATAGAAGTGCCTGACAACTATGTTGGAGCAGTTATGGAAAAATTAGGTTCAAGAAAAGCCGAGATACTAAACATGGGTACAAGAGAATCTGGAATTACTCATCTTGAGTTTAGAATTCCTGCAAGAGGACTTATGGGTTATCGTTCAGAATTCCTAACCGATACTAACGGAAACGGAATAATGAACCACGTTTTTGAAGGCTTTGAAGAATATAAGGGTGATATCACAGTTAGAAATCAAGGTTCTTTAGTTGTTCACGAAACTGGTGAGACAACTGCCTATGGTCTGTTCGCAGCTCAAGACAGAGGTAGACTGTTTATCGGAACAGGTATCCCAGTTTACGAGGGAATGGTTATAGGTGCAAACCCTAAAAATGAAGATATCGTTGTAAACGTATGCAAGAAAAAGCATGTTACAAATACTAGAGCTTCTGGCTCTGATGATGCTTTAAAACTTACTCCTCATTCAGTATTAAGCCTAGAGCAATCACTTGAGTTTATCGCAGATGATGAGCTTGTAGAGGTTACACCTAAGTCAATTAGAATGAGAAAAGTTATACTTGGCAAAGAGCTTAGAATGAAAAAGGCAAAATGATAAGTGTAGATGAGTATATATCTTCACTTAACAGTGAAAGAGCGAAAAAAGTTCTTTTAGTTGTTAAGTATATAAGAGAGAATTATAGCAATGCGGTAGAGTCTATGGACTATGCCCCTAAGACTAAATTTCCAACTTTTAAAATTGGCAATGTATATGTATGTGTTGCCAGCATGAAAAACCATATAAGCATTCATTTTGCAAAATATGGCGCAACTGAAATTATAGCACATGCTGATCCTAGAATTATTTCTAGGGTTGGCTGTGTGAATATAAAAGACAATATTGATTTTCCAATAAAAGAAATTAAAAAAGCAATAGATTTTTGCTTTAAGGAGTGAATTGATTGAATTATATTATTTTAGATTTAGAATGGAACGCCTCATACAGTAAAAAACTAAAAAGATATGTCAATGAAATAATAGAATTTGGTGCTGTTAAGTGTGATGAACACCTTAATATTATCAGCACTTTCTCTTCCTTTGTAAAATATCAAATAGGAAAAAAACTAAGTACTGTTGTAAGTGAGCTTACACACATAAGTGATGAACATTTAAACCATGAAAAACCATTTATGAATGTAGCAAGCAAATTCAAGAAATGGACTGGCGATGACTGCCTTATTTTAACATGGGGAAATTCTGATATTTTAGCCTTAATAGATAACTATAAATATTTTAGTGGCAACGGAAATATCAGTTTTCTAAAAAAGTATGCTGACTTACAAAAGTATTGTGAGGCATTATTAAAGACCGAGAATAACACTCAATTAGGGCTTAACACAGCAGCCGAGATTTTATCTATAGATTTAAGTAAGATAAAGCAACACAGGGCGCTTGATGATAGCCTACTGTCATTAGCTATAATGAAAAGGCTTTGGACACAACAATCTATAGATAAATATGTAGAAGACGCAACAAATCCCGAATTTTACAAGAAAATAACATTTAAAACATCAATAATAAGCGACATGAGCCACCCATTGGTGAACCAAAAAAAACTATTTTTCACCTGTGAAAAATGTTCTGGAAACACAAAAAGACGCTCTAAGTGGCAATTTAGAAACAAACGTTTTGTAGCTGATTTTCATTGCACTGATTGTGGATATGAATTTTCAGGAAGAATACAGTTAAAAGAAAAATATGATGGATTAGTCGTTAGCAAAAAGGTTGTAGCGCTCTCTAAAATTCAAGAACCTCGCAAGGCAAAAAATGCCGAGCTTGGAAATATGCAACTTTGTATTGAAAGTAACAGTGTAGGTCTTTTAAGATTTAATAAATGGAATGATTTTAAAAGAATTCGTCACGCTTTTTCTACAAGAATAGGCGGAGTTTCAAGCGGAATTTATTCCTCTATGAACTTAGGATTTAGCTGTGGAGATGAAATTTCAAAGGTTACAGAAAATTATAGTCTGTTTTGTAAGGCTTTTGGCTGTAGCACTGAAAGTCTTGTAGCTGGAAACCAAGATCACCACTGCAATATTAAAAGAGTTAGCTCTTCTGATTTTGGAACAGGAATAAGTAAGCCTAAATTCACAGAAAGTTTTGACGGGCTTTGCACTAATGAAAAAGGTGTAACCTTAGTTATTTATTGCTCTGACTGTGTTCCTATATATTTTTATGATCCCGTAAAAGAGTGTATTGCACTTTGTCATGCTGGCTGGCGTGGAACTGTTAATGGAATGGCACAAAATGCTATTGAAACAATGCAGAAAGAATTTTCTTCTTCTGCTGAAAATATATTGGTGGCAATAGGTCCTTCAATCTCGAAAAAAGCCTTTGAAGTTGATGAACCTTGCGCAGATGAATTTATGAAGCTTGATAATTTTGAAAAATTTGTAGAGCATAAACATAAGAAAAAATATTTAGTTGACCTTTGGGAGTGTAATAGACAATTCTTGCTAAAATCTGGGGTTAAACCTGAGAATATAACTGTTGGAAATGTCTGCACTGTGCAAAACAGCGATTTAGTGTTCTCGCATAGAGTAACTAAGGGTAGAAGAGGCTCAAATGCAGCCTTTATGCAGATAATATAATTGAAACTTGAGAAATCTTAAGGTTTAATTGTAGGGGACGGGTTTTCCGTCCCGTGTAAATTTAGCTAAAACCTGTAGTTTTTCGGGACGGAAAACCCGTCCCCTACATGGCTAAATTTGCTAAGAGGCACGTCTATTTTCTGTTCCCTACATTGAAGTCGTTTAATCAAATTGCAAATGGAGGAAAAATGTTAAACTTTTTAAATGATTCTGTCACAGCATTTCACGCAGTTAAAAATGTTGCTAAAATGCTTAGTGATTCTTCATATACTAAACTTCATGAAAATGAAAAATGGAACTTAACAGAGGGTGAAAAATATTTTGTCACTAGAAATTCTAGTTCAATTATAGCTTTCACCTACAATAAAAAAGATTTTGACTCTTTTTCTATAGTTGCTAGTCACAGTGATTTCCCATGTTTTAAGCTAAAAGAAAATTTTGAGATTAAGCTTGAAAATAATTATATCAAGCTAAACACCGAACCTTACGGCGGAATGATTATGTCTTCATGGATGGACAGACCACTCTCACTAGCCGGTAGAGTGATGATTTTGAAAGACGGAAAAATCATACCGAAAATAATTAATATAGATAAAGATTTATTTGTAATACCTAATCTTGCAATTCATATGTCAAGAGAAATTAATTCAGGATATAAATTTAATCCGCAAACAGACATGCTCCCCCTTTCCCCTATTGCTGATTTGCCTAAACTTATAAAGGGTGAAGTTGGCGAGGGCGAAATTTTATCTTCCGATTTATTCTTATATGTAAGAGACAAGTCTAAGATTTTGGGTGATGAATTTCTGCTGTCACCTAGGCTTGATGACCTTGCATGTGTATTTACTAGCACAAAAGCATTGATTAATTCAAAAAAAAGTGATACAATAAACATGATAGCAATTTTTGACAATGAAGAAGTGGGCAGTTCTACTAAACAGGGAGCCGAATCAGACTTTTTATATACGGTTCTTAAAAGGATTTGTTTTTGCTCTGATAAGAATGAAGAAGACTACAGCATAGCTCTTAGCAAGAGTTTTATGGTGTCGGCAGATAATGCACATGCGGTTCATCCTAATCATTCTGAAAAAAGTGATTCTAGCAATAGAAACTATTTAAATAAGGGAATAGTCATCAAATTTAATGCTAATCAAAAATACACAAGTGATGCTGTATCTTCTGCAATATTTAAAAACATTTGCAAAAGGGCAGAAATTCCATATCAGGTTTTTCATAATAGATCCGATATGCCGGGTGGTTCTACACTAGGAAATATAAGCAACACAAAAGTCTCGCTAAACTCTATAGACATAGGCATTCCACAATTATCAATGCACTCTGCCGTAGAGACCGCTGGAGTAAAAGATACAGAATATATGCAAAAAGTCTTAACAGAGTTTTTTAACAGTAAAACAGAAATGGAGTTTTAAATGAAATTTGTAATTGCAAGCCATAATCAGCATAAAATAATTGAGTTTAACAGAATACTTTCTGCAATGGGAATAGAGCTTATTAATCCTGAATTAATTGAAGCCGAAGAAAACGGTTCTACATTTATGGAAAACGCAATAATTAAGGCGCAATCAGCCTGTGATGAAACAGGTTTACCAAGCGTTGCTGACGACACAGGACTTTGTGTAAAGGCACTAGGCGGCGAACCTGGTATTCATTCTGCAAGACACGCCGAGCCTGGCAAAAGAAAGGCTAGAGTGTTAGAAAGACTAGAGGGAATTAAAGACAGAGAGGCATATTTTATATGTGCTATAGCTTGTGTCTTCCCGAATGGTGATATCATTAAAGCAGAGGGAATTTGTGAGGGCTACATAGCTGAACAATGTATAGGCGATAATGGCTTTGGTTACGACCCAATATTTATGGTTGGTGATAAAAGCTATGCACAAATGACACACGAAGAAAAAGACGAAGTTTCTCACAGAGGAAAAGCTCTTAGAAATTTTGAAAAACAACTGAAAGAATATATAGGAGAAAACTAATGCTAACAAGTAAACAAAGAGCGCACCTAAGAAGTCTGGCTGTAGATTTAGACACCATATTAATGGTAGGAAAGTCTGGCATGAGCGACGAGATAATAAAGCAAGCAGTAGATGCAATCAATAAAAGAGAACTTATTAAGGGTAAAGTGCTTGTAGAAAGCTCCCCTATCTCACCTAGAGAAGCAGCAGATGAAATAGCTGAAAAAGTCGGTGCAGATGTAGTTCAAGTTATAGGTTCAAAATTTGTTCTTTATAAAAAGAATAAAAAAGACCCTGTTATTAGGTTGCCACGTGCCCCAAAGATATGAGAATCGGTATTTACGGTGGGACATTTAACCCCATACACAATGGGCATGTAAATTTAATTCTTGACTTTAAAAAAAGCCTAAACTTAAATAAAGTTATAGTAATACCTACCTCTACCCCACCTCATAAAACTGCGTATGAATTAGCTAGTTCAAAAGATAGGCTTAATATGTGCAAATTGGCACTTGAGAATTATGATTTTTGTGAGGTCTCTGATATTGAAATTTTAAGAGACGGCAAAAGTTATACAATTGATACCCTAAACCAGATTAAAACACATCACCCAGACGATGATTTATTTTTACTAATGGGCGAAGACATGTTTTTAATAATTGAAAATTGGAAAGACTGTGAGAAGATTTTTTCACTGGCGACAATTTGCAGTGCGCCACGAAGCGACGAAGCAAAAGAAAGACTTACCGAGTTTGCTACTGAAATTAAAAAGAGGCATGATAATTTTAAATTTGTAATTACAGACACTAAATTCATGCCAATTAGTTCAACACAGGTTAGAAATGGTGAAAAAGACCTTATACCTAAACAGGTAGAAGATTATATAAATAAAAACAAAATATATAGGTGGTGAAATTCATTGACAAGACCAAATGAAATCAAAAAAATCCTAAAAGAATTTTTAGGTGACAAAAGGTACAATCACACATTAGAAGTTGCAAAAGAGGCTGTAAAGCTTGCAAAAAGATATGGTGCAGATGAAGAAAAGGCAGAAATTGCGGCACTGCTCCACGATATTATGAAAGAGCAAGACGAAGATATTCAGCTAAGCGTTATTGCAGAAGCGGGAATTACACTTGATGAAGTTGAATTAGTTACAAAGAAACTTTGGCATCAAATTGCGGGCATGGCATATGCTAAGGAAATGCTTGGAATTGAAGATGAGGACATTCTTAATGCTGTTAGATATCACACTAGCGGAAGAAAAAATATGTCTTTACTTGAAAAAGTAGTATTCATAGCAGATTTTACATCTGACGACAGAGACTTTAACGGTGTTAAAGAAATGAGAAAACTTGCGGAAAAATGTTTAGAAGATGCAATGGTAGAGGGACTTTCTTACACACTTACAGAGCTATCACATGAAAAGAAACTAATTAGTAGAGATACAATAGATGCCTATAACATGGCAATAATGAAAATGGAGGAATAGTAATGAATTCTTATGAAATGGCTATTAAAATAGCAAGCGTATTAGACGAAATGAAAGCGGTTGATCTCAAGGTAATAAACATTGAAGAAATTTCTTCACTGGGCGACTTCTTTGTTATAAGCTCAGGTCTTAGCACAACAGCGGTTAAGGCACAGGCTGACAAAGTAGAAATGAAGCTAAAAGAAGAGGGTATTTATCCTCATAGTGTAGAGGGTTACCGTTCAGAGGGTTGGATTTTGATAGATTACGGCTCAGTAATTGTTCATGTCTTCACAAATGAAGCACGTCTGTTTTATGATTTAGATAAACTATGGCAAGATGGTAAAATAATAAATACACAGGAGTAATATTGAATGAAGTACAACTATAAGCACGACTATAAGAAATTAGAAAAAAAATGGCAAGATAAATGGGATGAAGCTGGTTCTTTCAATGCAGAAGAAAACAGCAAGAAACCAAAGTTTTTTGCATTGATAGAGTTCCCTTATCCATCAGGAAACGGTCTACATGTTGGGCATCCACGTCCGTACACAGGTCTTGACGTTGTTTCAAGAAAAAGAAGACTAGAGGGTTACAATGTTCTATACCCTATCGGCTGGGATGCGTTCGGTCTTCCAACTGAAAACTTTGCAATCAAGAACCATGTGCATCCAAAAGATGTAACTGCGACTAACATAGCTAGATTTAAAGAGCAAATAAAGTCACTTGGTATCTCTTTTGACTGGAACCGTGAGGTTGATACTACTGATCCAAAATATTATAAATGGACACAATGGATATTCTTAAAATTATTTGAGAATGGTTTAGCCTATAAAAAAGAGATGGCTGTAAACTGGTGTACTTCTTGTAAATGCGTTTTGGCAAATGAAGAAGTAGTAGACGGTGTATGTGAGCGTTGCGCAAGTGAGGTTGTAAGAAAAGTTAAATCTCAATGGATGCTTAAAATTACTGCCTATGCACAAAGACTTATAGATGACCTAGATCAAGTAAATTATCCTGACAGAGTTAAGGCTCAACAAATTAACTGGATTGGTAGATCAGAGGGTGCAGAGCTAGACTTTGGCACAAGTTCAGGCGAAAAATTAAGAGTGTATACAACTCGCCCTGACACTGTTTATGGTGCTACTTATATGGTTATTTCACCAGAGCATCCATTTATTGAAACATGGCAAGATAAACTTAAAAACATAGATGAAATTAGAAAATATCAAGTTGAAGCATCTAAAAAGTCTGACTTTGAGAGAACCGAAGTTGCAAAAGACAAGACAGGCGTTAGACTAGATGGCGTTAATGCTATTAACCCATTAACTGGAAAAGAGATACCTATATTTATCTCTGACTATGTTTTAGTTTCTTATGGTACTGGTGCTATTATGGCTGTTCCGGCACATGACACAAGAGACTGGGAGTTTGCAAAAGAATTTGATCTTCCAATTATCGAAGTTGTAGCAGGAGGCGATGTAGAAAAAGAAGCATTTACAGACTGCTACACAGGAACTATGGTGAACTCAGGAATTTTAGACGGCTTATCAGTTGAAGACGCTAAAATTAAAATCAAAGAGTATATAGAGCAAGAGAAACTAGGGGTAGCAAAGGTAAACTTTAAACTTAGAGACTGGGTTTTCTCTCGTCAAAGATACTGGGGCGAGCCTATTCCAATAGTTCATTGTGACGACTGCGGTTATGTTGCAATTAATGAGAGCGAATTACCTTTAGAATTACCTATGGTTGATAGCTATGAGCCTACAGACACAGGTGAATCACCACTAGCTAAAATCACTGACTGGATAGAGACAACTTGCCCTAAGTGCGGTAAAAAAGCATCAAGAGAAACAGATACAATGCCTCAATGGGCGGGTTCGTCATGGTATTACCTAAGATATATGGACGCTCACAACGAGAACGCACTAGTTTCAAAAGAGGCTTTAGACTATTGGCATCAAGTAGACTGGTATAACGGTGGCATGGAGCATACTACACTTCATTTATTATATAGCCGTTTCTGGCATAAATTCCTATATGATATTGGTGTAGTTCCAACAGCAGAGCCATACGCAAAACGCACGAGCCATGGTATGATTTTGGGCGAAGGCGGAATAAAAATGAGTAAGTCAAGAGGAAATGTTGTTAATCCTGATGAAATTGTCAATGATTACGGCGCAGACACTCTAAGACTTTATGAAATGTTTATAGGCGACTTTGAAAAGGCTGCTACATGGAGCCAAGAAGGCATTAAGGGTTCAAGAAGATTTATAGACAGATACTGGGCATTACAAGATATAATGGTTGAGGGCAATAGCATAAGAAAAGAGCTTGAGACTGTCTTCCATAAGGCTATTAAGAAAGTAACAGAAGACTGTGAAACACTAAAATTTAACACAGCTATAGCTACTTTAATGGCGCTTATTAACGACATAACAAGAACTGGACAAATTACAAGAGAAGAATTAAGAATTTTCACAATTCTATTAAATCCTTTCACACCACATGTTACAGAGGAAGTTTACGAGGCTTGTACATTGGGTAAAGGTTTAGTATGTGACCAAAAATGGCCAACATACGACCCTGCAAAATGTGTCGAGAATACAGTAGAAATAGTTCTTCAAATCAATGGTAAATTAAGATCAAAAGCTGTAATTGCTCGTGATATCAGCAAAGAAGATGCAATTGCACTAGCAAAGGCAGATGAAAAACTAATGTCTGAAATTAGCGGTAAGACAATAGTTAAAGAAATTTATGTACCTGCAAAATTGGTAAACATAGTAGTTAAATAAATTAATTATTTAGGGAAAACCCTCGGCGGATGGTTTTCCCTTTTTGGAGGATTAGAATGCAAACTATAACAAAAAAACCATTCGGCTCAATGAATGGAATTGAAAATTTTTTATACACACTTAAAAGCGGTAATACAGAAGTTGACATTATGAATTTTGGTGCTACTATTGTAGCGATTAGAACTAAAGGTATCGACGGTAAAATTTATGATGTTGCTTGCGGTTTTGACACACCAGAGGAGTATGTTAGCAACGGCGGATTTTTTGGTGCGGTTATAGGAAGAAATTCAAACAGAATTTCAAATGCTGAATTTAAACTTAAAGGTGAAACATATTCACTGAATAAAAATGAGGGCAATAACAGTCTCCACAGTGGTCCAGATGGCTTTGACACAAAAATGTGGACTGCAACTGAAACAGAAAACGGTCTAATTTTTTCTTATACTGCACAAGATGGTGAAGGTGGTTTTCCAGGCAAGGCAGACATAAGTGTTACATATGCTCTAAGCAAAGACAATGCTCTAAGCCTAAAATACCACGCAGTAAGCGCCAAAGATACAATTATGAACCTTACAAATCATTGCTATTTTAATCTTAACGGCCATGAAAGTGGAAGTATTGAAAATCATTCCATGCAGATTAATGCAGATTTTTATACACCTGTAGATGAATTTTGCTGTCCTACTGGTGAAATATTGTCAGTGAAAAACACTGTCTATGATTTCAGTTCACCTAAAATTATAGCAGACGACATAGACAATATTCCCGACAAAACAATCACTAAAGGTTATGACCACAACTTTATTCTAAACACAAACGAGGAAAATATAATTCTAGCGTGTGTTACAATAGCAGATAAAAGCGGTATTAAGATGGAAACTTTTACTAATATGCCGTCTGTTCAATTTTATGCAGGGAATAATATAGCTAAATGTAGTGCCAAAAATTCAGCAGCGTACAACAAGCGTCAAGGTTTTTGTCTAGAAACACAGTTTACACCAAACTGCCAAATAATGCCACATTTAGGTTCTGCGTTATTAAAGAAAACAGAAGCATATAATCGTACAACTGTATATAAATTTTCTACAATTTAATAATTTATATGTATATTTCTTAGGTCAATTATCTCTTTACTTTTTTAATAAATATGTTATAATAGTATTATCAAGCAAAGTATTGGCAAAATAATTTATTGAGGTGTAAAATGAAAAATGTAAATTTTATACATACAATTGAAGATAAATGTTTGGGATGTAATAAATGTATTTTTAAATGTCCTGTAAATGCACATGAAGCGTTTTATGTAAATCATCAAAATAAAGTTCATGTGCGTGAGGGTTTCTGCATTTCTTGCGGAGAATGTATGGAGATATGCGACCACAATGCCAGAGACTTTATTGACGACACTCAAAGATTTTTTACCGATCTGAAAAAAGGTGAAAAAATAACTGTAGTCATTGCTCCATCATATCGTTTTAACATTGACAACATAAACAAACTTATTGCTTACTTAAAGTCGTTAGGTGTAAATCAAGTGCATGATGTCTCGTTCGGTGCTGATATTTGTACGTGGGCTCACTTAAAGCATATAAAAAAAGAAGCTCCTAGAAGCTTGATTGCGCAGCCTTGTCCTGTGGTTGTAAGCTATGTTGAAAAGTATCACCCAGAATTAATTCCAAACCTATCACCTATTCATAGTCCTGTGGTTTGCCATGCAGTGTATCTTAAAAAATATAAAAAATCAACTGACAAAATAGCGTTTATATCTCCATGTATTGGCAAAAAACGTGAAGTTATGGAGCCTAATACCAATGGTTTGTTAGAATATAATATTACCTTTGAGAAAATTGTCAAATACCTTAAAGATAATAATATTGATTTAATGTCTTATGAGGATATTGGTTTTGATTCGGTAAATGGTTCTCTAGGTTTTGCTTTTCCTCGACCTGGTGGTCTTAGTGAAAACATAAAATATCATTTAGGTGAAGATGTGTGGATTAAAACTGTTGAGGGAATACTAAATATTGAAGATTATTTTAAACAGTACATACAAGATTTAAAAAGAGATGAGCCAGTTCCACTTATAGTTGATGCCTTAAACTGTGAGCATGGTTGTAATTTTGGTACTGGTGGTACAAAAGTGGCTAGATATAATAATGTTGATTTCTCTACAAATAAAAAGAAATCTGATATTAAAATTGATGACACAAAAAAGCTTATGAATTTATTAGATACTACACTACAACTTAAGGATTTCATAAGAGTATATGACGATAAGAGCGAAGATTATAAAGAAGATGAAAACATTGACTTAGAGTCTGCCTATATTTCGTTAGGAAAATTCACAGAGGAAGACAGAAGAATTAACTGTTTTTCTTGTGGTTTTGGCACTTGTCATGAATTTGTAGTTTCTATGGCTACAGGGCATAATCATAAAAACAATTGTAAGCATTACCTACTAAATAAATTTAAACAATTAAGCCTTGTTGATGATTTCACAGGCACAAAAAATAGATATAGTTATACATTGGCGGTTGATGAAATAAGCAAAAATCACTCAGGTTTTGTAGGGATTTTGTTCGCTGATATCAATGGTTTAAAACAGGCTAACGACAAATTTGGACATAATTTTGGTGACACAATAATTCTGCGTTGCGCACAACTTCTAAAAACTGTTTTTAAAGACAAGGTTTATAGAGTTGGTGGAGATGAATTTATAGTGCTTGATGATAGTTCAGACAAGACTCTATTTAATCAAAATGTACAAGTATTGGATGAGTTACTGAAAAAGGAAGAAAATTTAGTAGTTTCTGTAGGTGTATCAAGCAGTTATTCAAACATTGACTTAGAAGACAAAATAGATTTAGCCGATAAAATTATGTATGAGGCTAAACAAAGTTATTATGATAAATATAAAACCCAAGATAGAAGGAAAAATAGATAAATTGAGGTGCCTCTTACGATTAGTGATGTAGGGAACGGTCTTGACCGTTCCGAGGAAATCTAGTTAAAACTCCGAGTTTTCGGAACGGTCAAGACCGTTCCCTACATCAGTTTGTGCGTTTTAACAAATCAGTAATAAGGTAAACTTAAACCTCTCATGATTAAATCATGAGAGGCGTTTTTTTATTTAAAGGTTTATATAATGAGGAATTATATCCTCGAAAGATCCATCATTCATTAAAAATCCTTGTGGTATTACACCTAGTTTTGTAAAACCTAATTTTTCATATAAATGAAGTGCTACGGCGTTAGTTGCAACAACAGCATTAAACTGTAAAATTTTAAAACCAATATCCTTTGCAGTTTTTAAGCAGTGAAGAACTAGTTTTTCGCCTATTTTCATTCCACGCAAACCACTTTTTACAGCATAGCTTGCATTGCAGATATGCCCACATCTACCTACATTGTTTGGGTGCAGAATATACAATCCTACAATTTCGTCTGTTTCCGTGTTAACGGCTACTCCTGTAAAAGATTGCTCGCCGAAAAACTCTAAACCAGTGTGTGTATCTAAATTTTCAGTTTGCGGAAAGGCAATACCATCTTCTACTACCTTGTTCCAAATTGCTATTGCCTGTGAAATATCTGAGTTTTCAAATTCTCTTATCTCAAGTTTCATAAAAATCCCCTAGATATCTAGCCATTAGTACACCCATGACAGAAGCCATCATAAGGCCTCTAGTCCAACCGCTTGAATCTCCAAGGCAGTGCAAACCTTTAATATTTGTGTTAAGTTTTGTGTCCATTTTAACTCTATTACTGTAGAATTTAAGTTCAGGTGAATAAAGCAATGTCTCTATTGAAGAGAAACCAGGTACAACTAAATCTACTGCATTTATAAAGTTAATTATATTAGTCATTGCTCTGTATGGCATGGCTGCTGTTATGTCTCCAGCCACTGCATCAGGCAGACTAGGCTTAATGTTTGATCTTTGTAATTCTTCTTGCCAAGTTCTTTTTCCGTCTAATATGTCGCCAAATCTTTGAACTAAAATTTGTCCTTTTCCTAGCATGTTTGTAAGCTCGCCTACTTTTCTTGCGTACTCAATAGGTTCATCAAACGGCTCTGTGAAGTTGTGAGAAGACAAAATAGCTAGGTTAGTATTGTTAGACTTTAGCTCCTTGTATGAATGTCCGTTTACAACTGCTAAGTCGTTGTCATAGTTTTCTTGACTTACAAATCCGCCCGGATTTTGACAGAAAGTTCTTACCTTATCTTTAAAAGGTTTTGGATAGCCTATAAGTTTTGACTCGTAAAGAACATTGTTTACTTGCTCCATAACCTCGTTTCTAACTTCAACTCTTACACCGATGTCAACAGTACCAGGTGAATGTTCAACATTATGCTCGGAACAAACTTTCTCAAGCCAGTCAGCGCCTCTTCTGCCAGTGGCAATTACAATATTATCGGCTAATATCTCCATGTTAGACTTTGCGTTTGAAATATAAACACCCTTACATACTCCATCTTCAATAATGATGTTATCACAAGAATAGCCAAATAGAATTTCAACGCCATTCTCTAACAAAAATTGTTCTATAGCATAATAAATATCCTGTGCTTTTTCAGTGCCTAAATGCCTAATAGGGCAATCAACAAGCTTAAGACCGGCTTGTATTGCTCTTTTTCTAATAGCCTTAACTTCTTCATTTACGCCAACACCTTCAATTTTTGTGTCCGCTCCAAAGTCTAGGTATATTTTGTCGGTGTAATCTATTAGTTCTTGTGCAAAATCAGCTCCTATTAAATCTGGTAAATCTCCGCCTACCTCATAACTTAATGAAAGTTTTCCGTCTGAAAATGCGCCAGCTCCTGAAAAACCTGTAGTTATATGGCAATATGGCTTACATTGCACACATTTTTTAGTAACACTTTTTGGGCAAGACCTATTTTTTATGGCTCTCCCCTTTTCTACTATTACAATTTCTTGCTCTGTCTTGTTTTTTATTAACTCCAATGCTGTGAAAATTCCAGCGGGTCCCGCTCCGATAATAACTGTCTTTTTCATAATTATGATAATGTCCTTTCTTTTTTCAAACTAAATTTTTCAATATTCCGCAAAAAAAGCCTACATCTAACTTCAATCTGCCCATGTACTCTGTGTCAGTTAAAAGTTTACAATAGATGCCGTGGAATTTTTGTTTAAAAC